>QFZU02000037.1 GCA_003260025.2 Microbispora triticiradicis
CCGCCGGGCCGTCGAGGCGCGGCGCGCGGCGCTGTCGGCGGCCGACGGCCCCGGCGCGACCGCCGACGGTCACCCCGTGCCGCTGCTCGCCAACATCGGCGGCCCGCGCGACCTGCCCGGCGCTCTCGAACACGGCGCCGAGGGCGTCGGTCTCTACCGCACCGAGTTCCTCTTCCTCGACCGCGCGTCGGCGCCGTCCGCGAACGAGCAGGAGGAGGCCTACCGCGCGGTGTTCGAGGCGTTCCCCCGCGGCCGGGTGGTGGTGCGCACGCTCGACTCCGGGGCCGACAAGCCGCTCGCGTTCCTGCCGCCGCCGGAGGAGGAGCCGAACCC
Source organism: Microbispora triticiradicis (assembly GCA_003260025.2). Lineage (GTDB taxonomy): Bacteria > Actinomycetota > Actinomycetes > Streptosporangiales > Streptosporangiaceae > Microbispora > Microbispora triticiradicis. The sequence continues at coordinate 334 of QFZU02000037.1, forward strand.
GGCGCTCGGGGAACGCGGCCTGCGCATGTTCCGGCGCTACCCCGAGATCATGGCCGCCCAGCTCGGCGCGCTGGCCGCCGCCGCGGCGGGCACATCCGCCAAGGTCCAGGTCATGGCGCCGATGGTGGCCACGGCCGAGGAGGCCGAGTGGTTCGCCGAGGCCTGCCGTACGGCGGGGCTGGACAGCGCGGGAATCATGATCGAGGTGCCGTCGGCGGCGCTCCGCGCGACGGACCTCATCCGGGCCGCCGACTTCTTCTCGATCGGCACCAACGACCTCACGCAGTACGCGCTCGCGGCCGACCGCCAGGTCAGCGCCGTCGCCGGGCTGCAGGACCCGTGGCATCCGGCGGTGCTCGACCTGATCGCCATGGCCGCCTCGGCCGCCACCGAGGCGGGCAAGGGCTGCGGGGTCTGCGGCGAGGCGGCGGCCGATCCGGTGCTCGCCTGCGTGCTCGTCGGCATGGGGGTGACCTCGCTGTCGATGGGCGCTCCCGCGCTCCCGTGGGTGCGTGCCGCACTGGCCCGGCACACACTCGGCGAGTGCCGTTCCGCCGCCGCCGCAGCCCGGTCCGCCACCTCCGCGCGGGACGCCAAGGCCGCCGCGCGTGCGGTGCTGCCCGGCCTGGAGGACCTCGGGCTCTGATCCGTACGGCGTGGGCGGCGGGCGCCTCGTCCCGCCGCCCATGCCAGTCCGCGAGCCGGTGGGTGAGCAGGCCGGAGGTGCGGTTACGGTAAAAGGCGTGCCAGGACTCAGACAAGGCGGGGTCATGCTCGCCGCCCTCCTCGTGGCCGGATGCTCGTCCGGAACCGGCGCCGCCGGCGCGCAGGCCTCGCGGGGTGCGGCCGCGCCGGTGTCCGCGTCCGCGGCGGCATCCTCCGCCGCCTCTACCGCCGCCACCCCGGCCGCGTCGTCGTCGGAGGCGTCGGCGGAGGGGGCGTCGAAGGGGTTGGCCGAGCGGACGCTCGCCTCGATGAACCTGCGGGACAAGGTCGCGCAGCTGTTCACCGTCGTGGTCTGGGGCGCGAAGGCCGGAGGGCCGAGCAAGGAGAACCAGGCGCGGTACGGCGTGGCGACACCGGCGGAGGTCGTGGAGAAGTTCCGGCCCGGCGGGGTGATCCTGTTCGACTGGGCGGGCAACGTGTCGGGGGCCGGGCAGGTGGCGGCGCTCACGACCGGCCTGCGCGAGGCGGCCCGCGAGGACGGCGGCGCACCGCTCATGATCGGCGTGGACCAGGAGAACGGCATCGTCTCCCGGCTCCGCGCCCTGGTCACCAAACTTCCCGGCGCGGCGCAGATCGGCGCGACCGGCCAGCCCGCCAACGCGCGGGACGTCGCCCGGGTCACGGGTGAGGAACTCCGCGCCCTCGGCATCTCCCTCGACTTCGCCCCGGTCGCCGACGTCAACGTCAACCCCCGCAACCCGGTCATCGGGCCGCGCGCCTACGGCTCGGACCCGAAGAAGGTGGCGCCGATGGTCGGCGCGGCCGTCGACGGCTTCCACGCGGCGAAGGTGGCCTCCGTCGCCAAGCACTTCCCCGGCCACGGCGACACCTCCGTCGACAGCCACACCGGCCTCCCGGTCATCAAGCACACGATGTCCAAGTGGCGGACGCTGGACGCGCCGCCGTTCCGCACGGCAATCGCCCACGGCGTGGACGTCGTCATGTCGGCGCACGTGGTGATGCCGCAGCTGGACCCCTCGGGCGACCCGGCGACGCTGTCGCACCGCATCCTCACCGGCCTGCTCCGCGACGAACTCGGCTTCGGCGGCGTGATCAGCACGGACGCGCTGGACATGGCCGGGGTGCGCAAGAAGTACGGCGACAGCGAGGTGGTCGTGCGGGCGGTCCTCGCCGGGGCCGACATGCTCCTCATGCCGCCGAACCTCCCGAAGGCGTACGACGCCATCCTCAAGGCGGTCAAGTCGGGGCGGATCTCCGAAAGCAGGATCGACGAGTCGGTGCTGCGGATCCTGCGGCTGAAGGAGAGGCGCGGCCTCTTCGGGCCGATCCGCACCGACCCCGGCGCGTTGCGGTCCCCCGAGCACCTCAAGGTGGCCCAGCGCGTCTTCGCCCAGTCCCGCTGAGCCCCTGCCCGCCTGAGCGCTGCCCGCTTGAGCGCTGCCCGCTTGAGCGCTGCCCGCTTGAGCGCTGCCCGCCTGAGCCCTGCCCGCCTGAGCCCCTGGCCGTCTGGTCCCGCATGGGCTTGGGCGGGGCGGTCGCCGGGGGAGACCTATATTTGGAAGGCACGTCGGCTGGGAGGCGCGGTGCTCAAGGGTGTGCTGATCGACTGGGGCGGGGTTCTGACGACGAGCCTGACCGAGTCCATCGTGGAGTGGATCGAGGCCGACCGGATCGACCCCCGGCACTACCGGGAGGTCATGCGCGCGCTGGTCACCCAGGCCTACCAGGCCGGTGTCCAGTCAGGCGGAGAGAACCCGATCCACGCGCTGGAGCGCGGCGAGATCCCCATCTTCGACTTCGAGCGCGAGCTGGCCGCCCGCCTGGTCACCCTCGACGGCGGCCCGCCCGAGGCCGACGGCCTGCTGACCCGGATGTTCGCCGGGTTCCGGCCGGTCGAGGAGATGAACGAGATGCTGCGCCTGGCCCGCGTCGCGGGGCTGAGCACCTGCCTGGTGTCGAACTCGTGGGGCGACCACTACACGCGCGAGGGCTGGGAGGCCATCTTCGACGCGGTCGTCATCTCCGGCGAGGTCGGCATGCGCAAGCCGGAGGAGCGCATCTTCCACCACGCGCTCGGCCTGCTCGCGCTGGAGGCGGGGCAGTGCGTGTTCGTCGACGACATCGAGGCGAACATCACGGCGGCGCGGGCCCTCGGGCTGGTCGGCGTCCACCACACCGATCCCACGGCGACCATCGCCGAGATGGAGCGCCTGTTCGGCGTGCCGCTGCGCGCGGCACGCTCCGCGGAGCAGCCGCCCGGTCTGTAGATTCAGCCGCAGGGACGGGCCGGGGGTGTCCCGGCCGCACCGATATCGAGTCGAGGAACGCATGCGCGTGTATCTGCCGTCCACGCTGCCCGCGCTGGCGCGCGTCGTCGCCGCCGGTGAGCTGGGTCCGGCTCCGCTGACCGGCTTCGCGGTCACCCCCGCGTTGATCGAGTGGTACGCCTCGGGGGACACCGAGGAACTGGAGTACGTCGCGCTCACCGAGGCCGCCCGCGCCTCGCTGCGCCTGCTGGCCGCCGGCCCGACGGCCGGTGACGGAGAGGGTGCCGCCCGGCGGGTGGTCCTCGCGGCCGACGTGCCGGACGAGACCGTGAAGGCCGGGGGCGGCCTGGAGGAGCGCGCCCGCGTCCGGGTGGTCGAGCCGGTTCCGCTGAAGCTGCTCGCCGCGGTGCACGTAGACGATCCGGCCGCCGTGCCGGACGTCGAGGCGGCGATCGCGGTGCTGCCCGCCGCCGACGGCGGGGACGACGACGCGCGGTTCGTCGTGGACGGCGTGGAGGACCACGAACTGCTCTGGTACGCCACGCAGGAGATCCCCGATCTGCTGACCTGACCGGCGCAGTTCACGATTTCGTCACAGGCGCCGTCTAAGCTTGAGACGCGATGACACACATTGTTTGGGACTGGAACGGGACGCTCTTCCACGACGTCGACGCCGTCATCGGCGCGACCAACGAGCTCTTCCAGTCGTACGGCCTCGGTCCGTACGACGTGGAGGGCTTCCGCGAGGTCTACACCCGCCCGATCTGGGTGGCGTACGAGCGGATGCTCGGCCGGCCGCTGCGCGAGGGCGAGTGGGAGCTGCTCGACACGGGTTTCCACGAGCACTATCACCGGCTGATGGAGGTCTGCAATCTCGCCGAGGGCGCGCTGTCGAGCCTGCGCGCCTGGGACGAGTCGGGCCGCACGCAGTCGCTGCTGTCCATGTGGGGCCACGAGCGGCTGGTCCGGAAGGTCGGCGAGTTCGGCATCGACGGTCACTTCCGGCGGGTCGACGGACTGCGCTCGGCGTCCGGGGGTCACAAGGCCGAGCACATGGTCGAGCACCTGCGCGCGCTGGGCATCGACTCGGCGAAGGTCGTCGTCATCGGCGACAGCGTGGACGACGCCCACGCCGCACTGCACGTCGGCGCCCGCGCGGTCCTCTATACGGGCGGCATGACGCGGCGGTCCGACCTGGAGGGCGTCGGCGTCCCGGTGGTGGACTCGCTGGCCGACGCCCTCGACTTCGTCTGACGGCCGCCCGGGCTCACGCGTCCCGGCGGGCCTGGCGTTCCTCCACGTCGAGGAGCCATCGAAGCCCGGCACGGCGCGGCGCCGTGCCGGTCCGGGTCGCATACCCGCGGGCGCCGGATCGCACATTCGGTATGCCGGTGACGGCCGCGGCATCGTCTGCCCCGCCCGTGGGCCGTACGCTGGGCACGATCCCCGACGCACCCCCCACGGAGGCCGCGATCAACCGCCTCGTTCTCTGGAACGTCGACCTCACGCTCGTCGACGTCGCCATCGTCACCCGCGACGCCTACGCGGCCGCCTTCCGGATGGTGACGGGACGGCCGCTGGTGAAACTCGCGCCGGCGGCGGGCCGCCCCGACTCCGAGATCGTCTTCGAGACCCTGGCCGTCAACGGCATCGCCGTCGAGGACCACCACCTGCCGAGGTTCCTCGACGCGCTGGCCGTCTGCTTCGCCGAACGGCGCGACCGTCTGACCAGGGAGGGGCGTGCGATGCCCGGGGCGCGGGACGCGCTCAAGGCCGTCTCCCGCCTCGACGGCGTCGTGCAGTCGGTGCTCACCGGGACCGTCAAGAGCAACGCCGTCCACAAGCTCAAGGCCTTCGGCCTGGACAAGTGGATCGACTTCGAGGTGGGCGGGTACGGCGAGGAGGTCTATCCGAAGGCCACCCTGCTGCAGGTCGCCCAGGGCCGGGCCAGGGAGCGGCACGGCGCCGCCTTCACCGCGGGCAACACCGTGCTCGTCGGCGACTCCGCCCGCGACGTCCAGGCGGCGCGGATCGGCGGCGCGGCGATGATCGCCGTGGCCTCGGGCCGGTCCACCCAGGCCGAGCTGCACGAGGCGGGCGCCGACATCGTGCTGCCCGACCTCGCCAACTCCTCCGAGGTCGTCGCGGCCGTCGCCCGCCTGACCACCCCGGCCGGCCGTACGGGCCGCTGAGACGTCGGCCTGTGCCGGTGCCCCGACACGACCTGCCTCTGGAGTACTGGGCCGGGTTCTGATCCCAGTGGCCACGTTCTTCTGCCCGGTAGAACGAATGTGCACGTCAGAGCGGCAGGTGCCGGTCAAGGGGCGAGCCGCGAGTGGGCGATTCCTGAAATATTCACCGATCCTTGACACCAGCAAGGTCGTCATTGACTATGCGTCTGCCGGAATTCCATCGTGCGGTGTCCCGGCCTGGGTCGGCACCGTCCCGCGTGCGCTGAGAGGTGCGTAGCCGTGGCTTGGACAAGACGGATGACCTTGGGCCTGAGCACGATCGTCGGCCTGCTGACCATGCTCGCCACACCGGCAGTCGCCGGAGGAGCGGCGGTGGCGGCCGCCCAGCCGGCCGGGTGCGCCGCCACCACCTCCGGGACGCACGTCACCGGCACTGGACCGGCCCCGACGGCGAGTTGCGTCGACGACGCCATCACCGGTGAGCCGAGCGTCACGCTCACCGAGGCCGACAACGGCAAGACGATCACCCTTCGCATCGGACAGACCCTCGGCATCTCCCTCCCCGCGGCGTACCGCCCGACCGCCGTCAGCGCACCGGCTCTCGTGAAGGCCTTGACCCGCGGCGGATACCCGACCGATCAGCCGCTGTTCGAGGTGTACCGCACCGGCACCGCCGGTTCCGCCGACGTGAGCACCATGACCGACTACGCCTGCCTGCACACCACGCCCCGGTGTGCACTTCCGCAGAGGTTGTGGCGGGTACACGTCGACGTCGTCGGCATCGGCGGCTGAACACCCGTCCACCAGGCAGCGGTGACAGGTGACGTGAGCTCACCGGGAACCTGGCCGCCAGGCTGGGGTGACGCTCGCCATGGCCTTCCTCTACCAGCGCAGGTCCGAACACGAACTCGATGTGTCACTGGAGTACTGGGCGGAATGCGGGTGATCCGCAGAGTTAGGTGAGTATACGGATACTCTTGGCAGGCCTGATCACGCGATCGATCCTGAGCGCAAATCTCCTACGCAAGGATTCGCGATGATCAGTCGAATCTCAGCCGTCGCGGTGCTTCTCCTCGGGATGCTCGCGATGAACCTTGCCGGTGGAACCGCCCGAGCCGCCGGTACGCGCCCCTTCTCCGTCACCATCACCCATGTGGAGTGCGTGGACGACTGTGACGAGGAGGGGCTGGAGGCCGCGCTGGAAGGCCACGCCGATTTCTACGCCAAAGTGTGGATAAACGGCGTAAAACAGCCACCGGGTAGCAGCGACGACGACCCGTCTACCCCCATCATCGACAACAACGGGAGCATCGACCCGTTCTGGGTGGTGTCGACGCAGGTTCCCGACAGCGTGGTGAACGTGCCGGTCACCATCCAGATCTGGGACAGGGACGACAGCTCCGGCGACGACCTCGGCGACGCGAGCCCGCGCGACGACGACAACAACCTCGACTTCAGGGTCAGTTACTACAACGGCAAGTGGATCGACCACACCGGCCAGGAGGATCAGGTCAACTGGCCCCAGTCGTGTTCGACGGGGGACGGCGGAGACGACGACGAACCCCGCGTCAAGGTGTGCTTCGACGTCAGCACCGAGTCGACCAGCGGCGACTCCGACGGCGACTTCCTGCTCGACGGATGGGAGCGCAACGGCTACAACGCGGACGGCGACGGCACCGTGGACGTCGATCTCCCCGGCATGGGCGCCGACCCGCTGCGGAAGGACCTGTTCCTGGAGGTCGACTGCCTGGCCGCCGCCGACCACGACCACTGCCCGGCTCAGGGGGCGGTCCAATCGGTCGTCCAGGCGTTCGCCGACGCTCCCGTGGACAACGCCGACGGCACCAAGGGGCTCCAACTGCACGTCGACGTCGGCAACATGTTCCGCCAGGCCCCGGGAACCGCCACCACGGTGCCGCGTGCAGGGGCGGCGGCACCGGTGGGGACCTTCGGCAACTACGGAGGCGGCGGCGACCGGATCGCGGAGGCCGGCAACACGGTGGTCGACTGGGACGGAGCCGCCGGCAGGCCGGCGACGAACTTCTTCAGCCTGAAGAACATGAACAAGGCCCGCGACCTCCTCTTCCGCTACGCGCTGTTCGTCCACCAGACCAACTACCGGTCCGCGGCCAACGACTGCACGAGCGGCTGGGCGAAGGGCATCCCCGGCGTGAACTTCATCGTCGCCCTGGGCGGCACGAACGCGGGGGGCGGCGCCTGCTGGGGCACCGACGCCGGCGGCCGTTCGGTCGGCACGCAGAACGAGCAGGCGGGCACGCTCATGCACGAGTTCGGCCACACCCTCGGCCTGCAGCACGGCGGCGGCGACAGCGTCAACAACAAACCCAACTACCTGAGCCTCATGAACTACACCTTCCAGGACTGCAGCGTCCCGGCGTTCCCCGGAGTCGTCCCGGGAGGCTGCGACTACTCCCGCGTCGCCCTTTCGCCGCTCAACGAGGTGCTGCCGCCCGGCCTGGACGAGTGCGCGGGAATCGGCGTCGCCGGCGCGGGCGGCAACGACTGGGACGGCGGCGGACTGTCCGGCGCGACGTGCGGGCCGCCGCTGCCGACCGCCAACGTGTCCGCGAACATCAACGGCGACTTCAACGACGCGAACGGCAACGGCACCCAGGACCCCGGCGAGGCGGCCATCCTGGGAACACTGAACGGCTCCGAGGACTGGAACAGGATCTTCTACGGGTTCCGGACCATAGACGGTTTCCCGACGGCCGGCAGGCCCACCGAGGGCGAGCCCGACCCCGACGCCGTCCGCGACAACCGCGCGTTCCTCGCCCCGCTGGTCCGGCCGGAACCGGCCGTGGACACCACCGGCCCGGCAGGCGCCGACCCCGGTGACACCGTCGGCTACGACGCGAAGGTCGCCAACACGGGCCGCGGCCCGGCGCTCTCCACCGAACTCACCGACGTCGCACCCGACGGTACGCGCGCCGTCTTCGACATCGGCCTGCTCCCCGTCGGAGCCGGTGCGACGCGCCACGTGAGCGTGGAGGTGCCGTGCACCGCCGAGGACGGCACGGTCCTGACCAACAGGGCCTCCGCCACGGCCAAGGACATGCTCGGCAACGCCTTCTCCGGCTCCGGCACGGTCACGACCACCGTGCACGCGCCGGTGCTCGCCGTGTCGAAGACCGCCACCCCGTCGGTCAACGCGGGCGAGGCGATCACCTACCGGATCACGTACGAGAACACGGGCAGCGGCGGCGCGGACGACGTGGTCGTCACCGACGTCCTCCCCGCCGGGGTGTACTACAGCAGGGCGCTGGACACGGGAGCCGGGCCCGCGCCGGAGGTGACCCTCAACGGGGACGGCACCCGCACCCTGGTCTGGCACGTCGGCGGCGTCGCCGGCGCCTCGGGCCGCAAGGCGATCGAGTACACGGCCCGGCCGAGCCTGCTCGCCGCGCCGGGAAGCACGGTCGCGAACACGGCCCGGGTGACGTTCACCAACGCCAACGGCTGCACGTACGCGCCCGTGACCGCGTCGGCCACGACGAGGATCACCCAGGTGCCCGCGACGCGCGACCCGCTGAGCCAGGGGTACTGGAAGAACCATTCGCAGCAGTGGACGGGCGAGATCCTCGCCCGCATCCAGGCGACCGACCAGCGTTTCGAGAGGGCGGACGGCTCGACCGCAGACGGCGCCCTGTCGCCGGCCGAGGTCACGGCCGTCCTGACGGCGGGCGGCCCGCAGGTGAACATCCTGCGCACCCAGCTTCTCGCCGGCTACTTCAACCTGGCCACCCGGCGCGTCAACGCCGACACGACGGTCTCCTCGGCGGCGGGCCTCCGGAACGGCGTCCACACCGTCCGTGACGCGGCTCTCTTCGCCGCCGGAACGCTCGCCCTTCCCGTAGCGGGCAACGGGGACCGCTACGGCGACGCGATCCGGATCCTGGACGAGATCAACAACAACAGGAGCGAGGTGTACTGAACCACCCCGGCTCGCCTGCCGGGCCGAGAGGCCGGTTCCGACGATCGGAGCCGGCCTTCCGGCCGCTGCGGAGGAGGCCGACGAGCGTACGGTCGTCGCTCAGAGCGCCCTGAGGAAGCGGGCGGCGACCGGGGCGGCGACCTCCGCGCCGGTGCCGCCGCCCTCGACCACCACCGCGAAGGCCAGGTCGCCCCTGTACCCGATGAACCACGAGTGGGTGGGCGGTTCGTCGCTCGACCCCGCCTCGCCCGACCCCGCCTCGCCCGAGCCGTACTCGGCCGTGCCGGTCTTGCCCGCGGCGCCCGGCGGGAAGGAGACACCGCTCGCCGTGCCCTCGCTGACCACGGCGGGCATCAGCCTCCGCAGCGCGGACACGACCGCCGGCTCCAGCCGGCGGGGAGGAGTGGCGTCCGGGACGAGCGAGGCCGGGACCAGCCGAGGCTGGCGCCAGGTGCCCGCGGCGACGGCGCCCGCGACCGCGGCCATGTTCAGCGGGCTGGCCAGGACGCGCCCCTGGCCGATGGCGGCGGACGCGAGGTCGGTCTCGTCGCGCGGCGCGGGGAAGGCGGCGTCCACGGCGGGCACACCGATCTTGATGGTGGCGCCGAACCCGAAGTCGGCGGCCACCTTGGTCAGGCGGTCCGCGCCGAGGCGGTCCACCGCCATGGCGCCGAACGTGGTGTTGCACGAATGGGCGAAGGCGTCGACGAAGCGCAGCGTGCCGTAGTCGTGGTGCTCGGCGTTGTGGAACGGGAAGCCGCCGATCGTCTTCTCGGCGGGGCACTCGACGGTCTGGCCGGGCGTGACGCCACCGGCGACCAGGGCCGAAGCCGTAACCACCTTGAAGGTGGAGCCGGGCGGGTACGCGCCGAGCAGGGCGCGGTTGTAGCCGCCCGGCTTGTTCACCACCGCCAGGACCTCGCCCGTGGACGGGCGCAGCGCGACGAGCGAGGCGGGTTTGGCCACGCCGTCCAGGGCCCGCGCCCCCGCCCGGTGCACCCGCAGGTCGAGCGTGGTCCGCAGCGGCTCGCCGGGCTTCGCCCCGCCTTCGGCGAGGGTGACGACCTTCGAGCCCGTCCGCGTGTCGACGAGGTCGGCCCGCGCGGACGCGGTGCCGTCCAGGCGGGAGCCGTACTGAGCCCGGAGTGCCTCCACGATCTGCTGCACGGAGCCCGGAGCGTCCGGCGTGTCGATGCGGGTGCCGTCCGCGGCGGTCGTCGGGGCACGTTCGGCGGGCACCGTGGTGAGCCTGGCCCGCACGCCGCCGGTCAGCCGCGGGTGGACGGCCGCCGGGGTCCAGGCCACCTTCCAGGCGCGGTCGCTCTCGACCAGCCGCAGCCTGCCGTCGTACGCGATGGGCAGCGGGCCGGTGAGCCGTGCCCGAAACCGCACGGTCTCCTCCTGGACGTCCCTCACCTGGAATCGCTGCCCGGTCAGCTTCAGGTCGTCGTGGAAGCGGCGGTAGGTGCTCTCGAAAGAGGCCGGCGGGCCGGCGGTGAGCGCGCGCATCGCCGCGTAGTCCGAGCGTGACCAGGCCGCGAGGAAGTCCCGCGCGGTCTCCTCGGGTGAGCCCTTCGTCCGCAGCGCCCAGATGGTCACCCCCGCGGCCACCACCGGAACGAGCACCCCCGCCGTGACGTACGGCCACCGCCTTCGCTCTCTCATGTGTCCCCCTTCGAGTCGAGTGCGCGTCAAGGGCAGCAGACCGGCCGGGAGTATGTCCAATATGGATATGAACGCGCTTCATGTGCGATTTGGATATGCTCCCAGCTCGTGGACCTTGTCCGGCATCTCGGCTACTTCCTCGTCGTGACGGAAGAGCTGCACTTCGGGAACGCGGCCGCGCGGCTGGGCATGGCCCAGCCGCCGTTAAGCCAGCGCATCAGGCGTCTGGAGGAGGAGCTGGGCATGCGCCTGTTCGAGCGGTCGAGCCGCCGGGTCGCGCTGACCGAGGCGGGCCGGCTGCTGGTGCCCGAGGCCCGTGAGATCGTCGCCAGGGTGGAGCGGATGCGCGACCTCATGGCCGACCTGGCGCGCGGCGACACGGCGGTCGTACGTGCGGGCGTGCCCGCCGACCTGGGCGCACCCGTGCTCGCCGCGCTCATCGCGGGGTTCCGCGACCGCCGCCCCGACGTACGGCTGTCGCCCGCCGAGATGGGCACGGCCGCGCAGGTCGCCGCGTTGCTGGAGGGCAGGCTCGACGTCGGGCTGCTGCGGCATCCGGTCGCCGCGGACGGGCTCGCCTACGGGCCCGTGCTCGTCCGTCATCCGGGCGTCCTGCTGGCCGAGGACGACGAGCTCACCGCCTGGGCGACCGTGCACCTCGGCGACCTGGCCGGGCGGGAGCTGGTGCTGTTCCCCCGGGACGCCGAGCCCGGCCTGTACGACGACACGCTGGCCTCCTGCCGCCGCGGCGGATTCGTCCCCGCCGCGATCACCTGCACCGACCGCGCGGAGTTCGCCCTCGGCCTGGTCCTGTCCGGCACGGCCGTCGCGTTCGGTGCCCCCGCGGAGACGCCGGGGGTGGTGTGGCGGCCGCTCGCGGGCACGCCCCTGGCCTGGCGCTGGCTCCCGGCCTGGCGGGCCGAGCCGGGGCCGTACGTGCGAGACTTCACGGCCGTGGCCGTACGGGTGCTGAAGGAGAGCGCGGGCATGGTGGACGAGGGAGCGCCGCCCACGCCCCGTGTGGCGCCGCGCCCGGCGACCGGGTTCCTCGCGTGAGCCCCGGCGTGGATCCGCTGGAGCGCGTCTTCCGCAACGCCGGCGTCACCGGATGGCTGCACGCCGTCGACGTCGACGGCGGGCGCGAGGTGGGCCTGCGGGCCGCCGAGCCGGTGGTGCTCGCGTCGGTCTTCAAGCTGCCCCTGCTGCTGGAACTGCACCGCCAGGCCGAGCGCGGGCTGCTCGACCTCGCCGGGCTCGTCCGCGTGCCGGCGGAGGGCCGTACGCGCGGGGGCACCGGGCTGGCGGCGATGCTGGACGACGCCACGCTGTCGCTGCGCGACCTGGCGTACCTGATGATGACGGTGAGCGACAACGCCGCGGCCGACGTGCTGCTGGCCCGGGTGGGCCGGGAGGCGGTCAACACGCTGCTCGACGGCCTCGGGCTCACGGAGACGCGGGTGGTGCACGACTGTCGCGACATGCTGACCAGCCTGTGGGAGGACGCGGGTGTGGCGGACCAGGCCGCCCTGATGCAGGCGTGCGCGGACCCCGAGGTGGTGGCACGGCTGCGCGCGCTCCGTCCGGAGCGGAGCAACCGGAGCACGCCGCGCGAGATGACCCGGCTGCTGGCCATGATCTGGCGGGACGAGGCGGCGGGCGCGGCCTCGTGCGCGGCGGTCCGCCGCCTCATGGCCCTGCAGGTGTGGCCGCACCGGCTGGCCTCGGGCTTCCCGTTCGACGACGTCGCGGTGAGCGGCAAGACGGGCACGCTGCCCACGCTCCGCAACGAGGTCGGGGTGGTCGAGTATCCCGACGGCGGGCGCTACGCCGTGGCGGTCTTCACCCGGTCGCTCAGCACGGCGCAGAACCAGCCGCGGGCCGACGCCGCGATCGGGGCCGCCGCCCGCATCGCGATCGACCAGCTCAGAACCCACATATGACAGGGGTGTTCTGTGTGGGCCGCGAGGGTGACACCTGGCCCGGGCATGGCGAAGATGGGGGGCATGGTCGAGGAAGGCGCTCTGCTCTGGGAACCCACGCCCGACGTCGTGCGTGCCGCCCGGATCACCCGGTACATGGAACGGCTGGGCCACACCGGTGCGTACGAGGACGTGTGGAAGTGGTCGGTCGAGTCTCCGGCCGACTTCTGGACGTCCATCTGGGACTACTTCGGCGTGATCGGCACGCGTGGCGACGGGCCCGTCATCCGTGGAACGATGCCGGACGCCGAATGGTTCGCCGGCTCGGCCCTCAACTACGCCGAGAACGCGCTGCGCGGCCACCCCGGCCGTACGGCGGTGGTCTTCCGCGACGAGTCGGGCAGCCGCTGGCAGTACTCGCTGGGCGAGATCCGCGAGGAGGTCGCCCGGGTCCGGGCGGGGCTGGTGCGGCTCGGCGTCGGGCTCGGCGACCGGGTCGCGGCCTACGTCCCGAACATCCCCGAGGCGCTCATCGCCTTCCTCGCCACCGCCTCGCTCGGGGCGATCTGGTCCTCCTGCTCGCCGGACTTCGGCGCGCCCAGCGTGACCGACCGCTTCGCGCAGATCGAGCCGAAGGTGCTGATCGCGGTGGACGGCTACCGCTACGGCGGCAAGGCGTACGACCGGTCGGAGGTGGTGCGCGAGATCGCCGGGAAGCTGCCGACGCTGCGGGCGACCGTCTGGATCCCCCGGCTCGGCGCGGAGGCGCCCGACGGCGCGCCGAGCTGGGACGACCTGCGCGCCGAGTTCGCGCCGCTGGAGTTCGAGCGGGTGCCGTTCGGTCATCCGCTGTGGGTGCTGTACTCCTCGGGCACCACCGGCCTGCCCAAGCCGATCGTCCACGGCCACGGCGGGATCGTCCTGGAGCACCTCAAGTCGCTGTCCTTCCACCAGGACCTCGGCGAGGGGGACGTGTTCTTCTGGTACACCACCACCGGCTGGATGATGTGGAACTACCTCATCGGCGGCCTACTGGCCGGCGCCACCGTCCTGCTGTACGACGGCAGCGCGGCCCATCCCGGCATCGAGGCGCTGTGGCGGCTCGCCGCCGAGGAGGATGTGACCTACTTCGGCACGGGCGCGCCGTACATCGTGGCGTCCATGAAGGCCGGGGTGAAGCCGGAGGGCCTCGACCGGCTGCGCGGCATCGGCTCGACCGGCTCGCCGCTGCCGCCGGAGGGGTTCGCCTGGGTCTACTCCGAGGTCGGGCCCGGCGTGCAGCTCGGCTCGTTCTCCGGCGGCACCGACGTGTGCACCGGGTTCGTCGGCCCGGTCCCGCTGCTGCCGATCCGGGCCGGCGTCATCCCGTGCCGCTGCCTCGGTGCGTCCGTCGAGTCGTTCGACCCCTCCGGAGCCTCGATCGTCGGTGAGGTGGGCGAACTCGTCATCACCCGGCCCATGCCGTCCATGCCGGTCATGTTCTGGAACGACCCCTCCGGCGACCGGTACCGGGAGTCGTACTTCGCCGACTATCCGGGCGTCTGGCGGCACGGCGACTGGATCAAGATCCTCCCCGACGGCGGCTGCGTCATCTACGGCCGGTCCGACTCCACTCTGAACCGCGGCGGGGTGCGCATGGGCACCAGCGAGTTCTACCGGGTCGTCGAGAGGTTCGAGGAGATCGCCGACAGCCTGGTCATCGACACCGGGCAACTCGGCCAGGAGGGCAGGCTGCTGCTCTTCGTCACGCTCGCCGACGGCACGGCGCTGTCCGACGACCTGATTGCCCGGCTGCGTACGGCCCTGCGCACCGAACTGTCGCCCCGGCACGTACCCGACGAGATCCACGAGGTCCCCGGCATCCCCCGCACGCTGTCGGGCAAGAAGCTGGAGGTCCCCGTACGGAAGATCCTGCTCGGCACGCCCGTCGACCGGGCGGCCAACCGCGACGCCATGGCCAACCCCGAGGTCCTCTCCCACTTCGCGCCGGACCACTGAGATCGCCATCTGTATAAGTCTCGCCGGGCAGGCGCCGCTGCGCGGGCGGGCGTCGCTCGACCTGGTGGTGCAGCCCTTCGACCATCGGCTTCCGGCGGTTCTGGGGAATCGAGGACCCCCGGCTCGCGCTTCAGGTGAACGCCATCGTGGGCGGGACGCCGGCGTACCGGACCGGCTTCGTCGACCACGAGGCGCCGGGCGAGGATCTCGACGACTGGGTGGTCAGGCGGGTGCTCGACCCCGCGGTGCCGCTCTTCCGCGAGGCCCGATACCTGCTGACGAACCAGATGGAGATCCGCGACGAGGCGCTCTACCACGCCGTCCTCGGCGCGATCGCGGCCGGGAACAACACGCGGGGCGGCATCGCGGGGCACATGGAGCGGAAGGCGACCGACATCGCCCATCCGCTCGCCGTGCTGGAGGACTGCCGGCTCATCCGCAAGGAGATCGACCCGATCCGCAAGCGCTCGCTCTACCGGGTCGCCGAGCCGCTCGTCACGTTCTACGAGGCGATCATGCGTCCGGCCTGGAGCCTGCTGGAGCGGGGATGGGCCGACCGGGTGTGGCGGGGCGCCGGAGCCAGGTTCGCGGCGCAGGTGGTGGGCCCGCACTTCGAGCACGTCTGCCGGGAGTTCGCGCTCGCCCACGACTGGGACGGCGAGTACGCCACCGAGGTCGCCGCGGGGATCGCCCCCGGCGGTGGCAGGGGACAGAACATCGAGGTCGACGTGATCGCCCTCGCGCCGCAGGACGACCACCCGCGCCGGCTCCTGTCGGTCGGCGAGGCGAAGCGGTCGCAGACCATGAACGTCGGCCACCTGAAGCGCCTGGCGCAGGCCAGGGACCAGCTGCACATGCGAGGGCTCGACACGCGCGACACGGTGCTCGCCCTCTACAGCGGCGCCGGTTTCGATCCCGCGCTCACCGAGGCCGCCGCCCGCGACCCCCGCGTCCTCCTGGTCGACCTGCCCCTGCTGTACGGCGGCGCGTGAGCGTCATCACCGCCTGAGCCCGGAGTCCACGGACCTCACGGGCCCGTCCGGATGCCCCTCCGCCACGACGCGTTCGTACGCCTCCTGGAGGAGCTGGGATGCGCGTGGGCGATCGGGGTCGGGGCGGGGGACGCCGAGGTGCGCCTCGCGCAGCTCGTCCATCAGGTCCTCCCAAAGGGGCGGGCCGCCTTCCTCCAGCAACCGCGCCCGGATGGCCAGCGCCGGTGTCGTCGGGAGATGGCGCAGGCCCCAGGAGCCGAGCGCGACCATGATCGGGACCGTCTGGATGCCCGCCTCGGTGAGACTGTAGGTCCCCCGTCGTCCGCGCCCCGCCTCCTCGTGGGTCAGGAGCCCCTTGGCGACGAGGGCCTTGAGGCGGCTGCTGAGGATGTTCGACGCGATCCCCTCCATGGAGTTGGCGAGCAGGTCACGGAAGTGCCGGCGCCCACCGAAGATCACGTCGCGCAGCACGATGAGGCTCCACCTGTCTCCGAGCGCCTCCACCGACCCGTTGATCGGGCAGCCCGACCGGGGCTCGTCTCGCATCGCCGACCTCCAACTGGTTGCGTTTTACAATCACCCAGTCTACGCTCCTTCTTAGTGATTGCAATCCGCAATCACCTGTGGAGATCGGGAGATCAACCATGTCACGTGTCAGGGTGCACAACTTCGCCGTCTCCCTGGACGGCTTCGCCACCGGCGAGGGGCAGAGCCTCGACGAGCCGTTCGGCCACGCGGGCGAACGCCTGCACGAGTGGTTCTTCGAGACGCGGACCTTCCAGGCCATGCAGGGGAAGACCGGCGGGAGCACCGGGGTCGAGGACGCCATAGTCCGCACATGGGACACGGGCATCGGGGCGGAGATCATGGGCCGCAACAAGTTCGGGCCGCAGCGGGGCCCGTGGGAGAACCACGACTGGAACGGCTGGTGGGGGCCGAACCCGCCGTTCCACACGCCGGTCTTCGTCCTGACCCACCACCCCCGGCCCTCCGTGGAGATGGAAGGGGGAACCACCTTCCACTTCGTCGACGCCACCCCCGAGGAGGCGCTGCGTCAGGCCCGCGAGGCGGCGGGCGGCCTCGACGTGCGCATCGGCGGCGGGCCGAGCACCGTCCGCCAGTTCCTGGCCGCGGACCTGGTCGACCACATGCACGTCGCCGTCGTCCCGATCGTCCTGGGCCGTGGCGAGCGACTGTGGGACGGGCTGGAGGAACTCGAGAAGCGCTTCCGCGTCGAGTCGGTGTCCACTCCCAGCGGCGTCACCCACGTCACCTTCACCCGACCATAAGCCACACCCGTAAGCCACACCCGTAAGCCCGACCGTGAGCCAACCCGAAAGGCCGGCAGACATGACCCAGACCATCACTTCGGAGGACGGCACGACCCTCGCCGTCGACACGATCGGCCGGGGCGCGCCGGTCATCCTGGTCGGCGGCGCGTTCAACGACCGCTCGACCGTGGCCGCGCTCGCCGCCGAGCTCGCACCGGCGTTCACCGTGCTGACCTACGACCGGCGCGGCCGGGGGGCCAGCGACGACAGGAGCGAGGACTACCAGGTGGCGAACGAGGTCGCCGACCTGGCGGCCGTCATCGAGCACGCGGGCGGCCGGGCCTCGGTGTTCGGCCACTCCTCCGGAGCCGTCCTGGTGCTGGAGGCGGCCGGGCGCGGGCTGCCGATCGACCGGGTCGCCGTCTACGAACCGCCGTACCACGCCGACGAGGACCAGCCGAGGCCGGCGGCCGACATATACGACCGGCTCAGGGCGCTGGTCGCGGCCGGGGACCGCGACGGCGCGACCGAACTGTTCCTCCGTGAGGCGGTCGGAGTCCCGGCCGAGGCGGTCGCCGGGATGAAGGCCGGCGAGGGATGGGCGTTCATGGCGGACAAGGCCCCCAGCCTGCCGTACGACGTGCTGGTCACCGCGCCCTGGCAGGGGAGGCCGCAGGAGCGGGTCGCCGGGATCGGTGTGCCGGTGCTGGCGGTCTACGGCGACCAGACCTCGCCCGGCCTCGCGAAGGCGACGGAGGCGGTCGCGGCGGCCCTTCCGGGCGCCGAACTGCGGGTGATGCCCGGTGAGGACCACGCGGTGCTGCAGCGACCCGCCGCACTGGCGCGCATCCTGACGGAGTTCTTCGCCTGAGTCGTCCGCGGCGCCCTACGGCCGAGGAGACGCGGTACCGTACGGCGAGAGATCCCCGGCGGCCGTGAATTGTCGGAGCGGGCGGATACCTTCGGAGCGGCATGCGAATCGATGGCGCGATCACCGGACTGCTCGGCAGGGAGCATCCTGCCGCGCTGCTGCGTGCCGAGATCGGACGCGCGGTCGCCAGCCACGGCGGCCTGGTGCTGGTCGCCGGTGAGGCCGGCATCGGCAAGACCACGCTCGTCGCCAGCGTGGCGGAGGAGGCCAGGCGCCTGGGCGCCCTCGTGCTCGGCGGGTCGTGCTGGGACTCCGACAGCGCGCCGGGTTACTGGCCCTGGGTGCAGGTCCTTCGCGGGCTGCGGCGCTGCGCCGCGCCGGGGGAGTGGGCGGCGGCCGAGGAGGCCGGGGGTGCTGGCCTGTCCGCCCTGCTGGGAGAGTCGCCGGGGGCCGACGCGGCCGACGGCTTCCGGCTGTACGACGCGGTGACCAGCGCCCTTGTGTCGGTCTCGCAGAGCCGTCCCCTCGTGGTCGTCCTCGAAGACCTGCACTGGGCCGATCCCGCGACGCTCCGGCTGCTGGAGTTCGCGGCGCAGCACACCTGGTTCGAGCGGGTGCTGCTGGTCGGCACCTACCGTGACGTCGAGGTGGAGTCGCCGGATCATCCGCTGCGCCCTCTCGTGCTGCCGCTGACGGCGCGGGCGGCGACGATCACCCTCACCGGGCTGGGACGGGAGGAGGTCGGCGCGCTGATGACCCGCGCCGCCGGCCGGGAGCCGTCCGCCGATCTGGTCGCCGAGGTGCACCGGCGCACCGGCGGCAACCCGTTCTTCGTCGAGCAGACGGCGCGGCTGTGGAGCGGCGGCGGCTCCGTGACCGCCATCGCCCCCGGCGTCCGCGACACCCTGCTGCGCCGGCTGTCCCTGCTGCCCCGGCCGGTCATCGGCCTGCTCACCACCGCCGCGGTGCTCGGCCGGGAGTTCCACCGCCAGGTGCTGGCCGCCGTCGCCGAGACCCCCGTTCCCCACCTGGAACGGCTGCTCGACCAGGCCGTGGCCGCCCGCCTCGTCGTGGAGCGCGGGGGAGACACGTTCGCGTTCGCCCACGACCTGGTCCGGCAGACGCTGTACGAGTCGCTGTACGAGCCGCCGGGCGGGTCGCCGGGCGGGTCGCCGGAGGGGGGAGAGGCGCCCCGCCTGCACGCCGCGGTCGTCCGGGCCGTCGACGGGTCGCCTGGCCTGGCCGAGCACGTCCTGCCCGCGGACCTGGCCCGGCACGCCTACCTCGCGGGAGAGCGGATCGAGGCGTCCGTCGCGGTGGACCGGCTGCTCGCCGCCGCCCGGGGCGCCGCGGGCCGTCTGGCGGTCGAGGAGGCGATCGGGCACTACCGCAGGGCGCTGGAGCTCGCGGCGGCCGGCGAGCCGCGCAGGCGGGTCGTGATCGCGATCGACCTGGGCCGCGAGCTCGTCCAGGTCGACGACCACGACGGCGGGCGGCGGGCCTTCGAGGAGGCGGCCGCCGTCGCCCGGGAGGCCGGCGACCCCGAGTTGCTGGCCCGAGTGGCGCTGGCCGTCCACGGCGCCTGCGGCGAGGCCGGCGACCTGTCCGGCGGCGACGGCCACCGGTTCGCCGCCGGCCTGCTGCGGGAGGCGCACGGCGCGCTGCTCGGGGACGGCCGTGCGCCCGGCGAGGAGCTCTCCCCCGAGCGTCTCGCGCGGGAACTGGCCGTGCGGGTCGTGGTGCTGGCCAAGCGCGGCCAGGACGACGAGGCGCTGACCTTCGGCCTGTGGGCCTATCACGCCGCGATCTGGGGTCCGGGCACGGCGGCGCAGCGGGCGGAGCTCACCGGCGAGGTGCAGGCGCTGGCCCGGCGCACGGCCGACGTGGAGATGGAGAGCATCGCCGCCGCCCTGCGCTGGGTGGCGCTCCTCGAACAGGGCGACCCGGGATATCTCGCCCAGTTCCGGGAGTTCGTCGTGCTCGGCCGCCGAAGCGACCTGCCCCGCATGGACATGGCCACGCTCGCCGACCGGAGCATCATCGCCGCGCTCACCGGCGACTTCGGCGAGGCGGAGAGCGTGCTCGACGAGCTCACCGGGTTCACCTGGCAGCATGGGCACGACCAGTTCGGTTACATGCTGCATCACCACCGCTGGGCCGTACGGCTGCTCCAGGGCAGGTTCGACGACCTCGACGAGGTGCACCGCGTGCTGCGCCGGAGCCGGCATCCCTGTCCGGGGCTGCTGGAGGGGATGACCGCGCTGCTGCGCGGCGACGGCGGCGCCGCGCTGCGTCACTATCGCGACGCGACGGCCGGGGGAGAGCCGTGCCCACGCTCGGCCCGGCCCCTGTGGCTGCGGTTCCAGGCCATGATCGCGGCGTGGTCGCGCGATCCGCGGCTGTGCGACAAGGCCCGGGCCGATCTCGACCCGTACGCCGGCATCTGGGCGGTCTCGATGTACGGCTGGGACATCGGCGGCCCGATGGTCTTCTGGCGCGCCCTCGTCGACGCGGCGCAGGAGCGGTGGGACGAGGCGATCGAGGGGTTCACCGCCGCCCGGCGGTCCGCCGACCTCCTCCTCGCCCGCCCCTGGTCGGTCGAGGCGCGGGCGCATCTCGCGGAGGCGCTGCTGGCCCGGGGCCGTCCGGACGACGCGGAGTCGGCCGGCAAGCTGCTGGCCGACGTGGAGAACGAAGCGGACCGGCTCGGCATGCGGCACGTCGTGGAGCGCGCCCGCCGGGCGAGGCGGCGCGCGTCCCCGTCCGCCCGCTCACCCGGCCGTACGTCGGGCGGTGCGCGGGACGGCGCGCCCGGCCCCGTGCCCGGCGTGGGCGACGAGTTCCGGCGGGACGGCGCGGTCTGGACGCTGACGTTCGCGGACCGTACCGTGCGCCTGCCCGACGCCAAGGGCCTGCGCGACCTCCACAGGCTGCTGAGCCACCCGGGGGCCGACCTGCCCGCCGTACTGCTGCTCGCCCCGGAGGGCGGCCGGATCGTCGTCGCCGCCCGGCGGCTGGGCGGCGACGCCGTCCTCGACGAGGAGGCCAAGGCCCGTTACCGGCACCGGCTCACCCTGCTCGACGAGGAGATCGACCGCGCTGTCGACCGGGGCGACGACGGCAGGGCGGCGGAGTTCGACCGGGAGCGGGCGGCGCTGCTGGCGGAACTGCGCGCCGCCTCGGGCCTCGGCGGGCGCGACCGCCGCCTCGGCGACGAGGCCGAACGCGCCCGTAAGGCCGTCACCGCCCGGATCCGCGACGTCCTGCGCAAGCTCGACGTGCTACACCCCGCGCTGGCCGCCCATCTGCGCGGCGCCGTCTCCACCGGAGCGACCTGCCGGTACCAGCCCGATCACGAGATCGCCTGGCGGCTGTGACCCTCTGTCTCACCTGCGGTTGTACAGGCGCATGGTCAGTGCGCCGAAGACCGCGACGCACACCGCGCCGCTGACCAGCACCCAGGTGATCTCCCCGGTGTCGGCGGCGCCCGCCATCAGCGAGCGGGCCGCGGTGACCAGGTGCGAGATGGGATTGATGCCCACGAACGCCTGCAGCCAGCCCGGCATCGTCGCCGGGTCTACGTAGACGTTGCTGAGGAAGGTGAGCGGGAAGAGCACCAGCATGCTGATGCCCATCACCGACTTCTCGCTGCGCAGCAGCAGGCCGAACATCGTCCAGACCCACGAGAACGCGAACGAGAAGGCCACCAGCAGGACGATCGCGGCCACGACCCCGACGACGCCGCCCTGCGGGCGGAAGCCCAGCACCAGGCCGACCACGAGGATGACCGTCGCCGCCATCGTGTAGCGGAACATGTCGCCCAGCAGGTAGCCGACCATCGTGGACGGCCGCCAGATCGGCAGCGTGCGGAAGCGGTCGAAGACGCCCTTCTCGATGTCCTTGTTGACCTCGACCCCGGTGTACATCGTGATCATCACGACGCTCGTCACCATGATGCCCGGCAGCAGGAACTGCAGGTACTCGGTCGGCGAGCCCGCGAGCGCGCCGCCGAACAGGTAGGTGAACATCAGCGTCATCATGATCGGAAACGCGGTGACGTCGAAGAGCTGCTCGGGCACGTGCTTGATCTTCAGCATCGCCCGCCAGCCGAAGGTCATCGAGGCCGACAGGGCGCCGGGGCGCGGTGGGCGTGCCCCCGGGGCCAGGACCGCGCCCAGCGTCTCGGCCGCGGGAACGAAGGACGTGCCGGTCTCGGTCGTCGTGGCGCTCATACCGTCGTCTCCCGCGTCTCGTACGTCTCGTGCGTGTCGTGGTGCGTCTCGTGGGTCTCGTGCGACCTGTGCCCGGCGGGCCGGCCGGGTCCGTCGGCGGGCCGGTCCGCCGGAGCGGAGCCGTGTTCACCACCGCGCCCCCCGGCGCGTCCACCGCCGTGCTCCTCGGCGCGTTCCCCGGCGCCGGTCAGCGCGAGGAACGCCTCGTCGAGGCTGGGCTGGCCGAGGGAGAAGTCGTCGACGACGATCCCGGCCGCGGCCAGCGACCCGAGGGCGCGGGAGGCCCGCTCGGCGCCCGCGTCCGCGTCCCCCGCCGCGACGCGGGCGGTCAGCGCCACGGGATCGGCCTCAAGATGGACGGCGGTGCCCAGTTCCCCGGCCAGCACGCGCTCGGCCGCCGGCCGCTGCGCGGGGTCGCGCAGCCGTACGTGGACCATGCCCGCGCCGACGGACGACTTCAGCTCGCCGGGGGTGCCCTCCGCGATGACGCGGCCGTGGTCGACGACCGCGATGCGCCCGGCCAGCCGGTCGGCCTCGTCGAGATACTGCGTGGTGAGCAGCACGGTCGTGCCGTGGGCGACCACGATCCGGACGATGTCCCAGACCTGGTTGCGGCTGCGTGGGTCCAGGCCGGTCGTGGGCTCGTCCAGGAACAGCAGGTCGGGCGTGTTGAGGATGCTGGCCGCGATGTCCAGCCTCCTGCGCATGCCGCCCGAGTAGGTCTTTACCTGCCGGGCCGCCGCGTCGGTCAGCCCGAAGGCCTCCAGCAGCAGCGCGGCCCGGTCCCTGGCCGCGGCCTTCCGGTGACCGAGCAGCCGGCCGAGCAGGACGAGGTTCTCCGTGCCGGTCATCTCCTCGTCCACCGAGGCGTACTGGCCGGTCAGGCTCACCCGGGCGCGTACGGCGTCGGGTTCGCGCAGCACGTCGTGGCCGAAGACCCTCGCCTCGCCGCCGTCCGGGCGCAGCAGGGTCGCCAGCATCTTGACCGCGGTCGTCTTGCCCGCCCCGTTGGGGCCGAGCACGCCGTACACGGTGCCCGCGGGCACCCTCAGGTCGAGCCCGTCCACGGCTCGGTTCTTGCCGAATATCTTGACCAGGCCCGATGTCTCTATCGCCAGGTCCGTCGTGCGGTCCCGCATGATCTGCCGTCTCCGTTCCGTTCAGTCCTTCACAGAGGAGGCGCCAGATCCCGGTCACCCGATCGCTAGATCCGATCTAGCGATCGGACGGTGCGACGTCCGGGGCAGGCGCGGCCGGCCGTGACATCTGTCGTGGCCGGGTCGTGACAGACGGCGGAGGTACGTGCAGGGGCGGCGGTGGAGGCTCGCCGTATGAACCTTCATCACGGCGCCCCCGCACTGTCGGTCGCGGGGCTGCGCAAGGCGTACGGCGGGACCCGCGCGGTCGACGGGATCGACCTGGTCGTGGGCCCAGGAGAGGTGGTGGCCCTGCTCGGCCCCAACGGCGCGGGCAAGTCCACCACGATCGACATGATCGTCGGGCTGGTCCGTCCGGACGCCGGGCAGATCGCCGTGTTCGGCGCGTCTCCCCGCGAGGCGGTGCGAAGCGGCGTGATCGGCGTGATGCCGCAGGAGGGCGCGCTGCTCGACGACGTGACCGTGGGGGAGACCGTGACGCTGATCGCGTCCCTCCACCGGACACCGCCACCCGTCGAGGAGGCGCTGCGCCGTGCCGGGGTGGCGGACCTCGCCGACCGGCGGGCCGCGCGGCTGTCCGGCGGTCAGCGGCAGCGGGTCCGGTTCGCCATGGCGCTGGTGTCCGGCCCGGACCTGCTGGTGCTCGACGAGCCGACGGCGGCGATGGACGTCACGGCCCGGCGGGAGTTCTGGCGGTCGATGCACGCGTTCACCGGAACCGGCCGCACCGTGCTGTTCTCCACGCACTACCTGGAGGAGGCCGAGGCGTACGCGGACCGGGTCGTGCTGATGAACGCGGGCCGGATCGTGGCGGACGGCCCGGTGCCGGCGGTCATGGCCGAGGTGTCCGGCCGTACGGTGACCGCCGTCGTGCCCGGCGCCCGCGCCGAGGACCTGGGCACGCTCCCCGGCGTGACGGCGGTGCACGTCCGCGAGGGCAGGGCCGAACTGCGCTGCGTCGACTCCGACCTGGTCGTACGGGAACTGCTGGCCCGCCATCCGGACGCCCGGGACGTCGAGGTCGGCGCGCTGGGCCTGGAGGACGCGTTCCTGCGCCTCACCGGAACGCCGGCCGGAACGCCGGCCGGAACGCTGACCGGAACGCCGATCGAGGCACCGGCCGAGGCGACGGAGACCGCGCGATGACCGGATATCTCGCGTTCGAGATCAGGCGGACGCTGCGGGACGCGAAGTTCCTGTTGTTCGCGGTCGCCCTGCCGGTGGGGCTGTACCTGCTGATGGCCGACCGTTTCGCCGACCGCGGGGCTCCCGCGTCGTACGTCATGGGCGGTGTCGCGGCGTTCGGGGCGATGAAGGCGGCGCTCGACACGGGTGCTCGCACGGCGGTGGAGCGCGACATCGGCTGGCAGCGCCAGTTGCGGCTCACCCCGCTCAGCGGCGGCGGCTATCTGCTGGCCAAGGGGTCGGTCGCGATGGTCGTGGCGCTGCCTCCGGTGGCGGGCGTGTCGCTCGTCGCCGCGCTCGCCGGCGGGGTGCACCTGTCTCCCGGCGGATGGGTGTCGGCCGTGCTCGGCGTGTGGGCGGGCACGGTGCCGTTCGCCCTGCTTGGCCTGCTGATCGGCCAGCTCGCGACCGCCCGGAACCTGCAGGCGTACCAGGGGGCGGTGGTGCTGCTGCTCAGCTTCGTCGGCGGGCTGTTCATCCCGGTGAGCACGTTCCCGCGGGCGCTCGCGACGGTGGCCAGAGTCCTGCCGAGTTACTGGCTCGCGCAGGTCGGGCACGCCACCACCCTGGGCGGTGACACCTGGCGGGCCGCGCTGGTGCTGACGTCGTACGCGCTCGTGCTCGGCGCCGCCGTGGCCGTCCGGTATCGCCACGGCACCGCTCAGGCCTAGGGTTGACCGACGTGGGCGATCAGGACGATCAGGGCGTATGGGGGCGTTCGGCCTGGCCGATGTGGACCCCGGCCCGGCCGGTCTCCCGTGCGGCCCGCATCCGTGGCGTCGCCGTGCTGTCGCTCGTCCTGCTCTGGCTGCTGGGGGAGTCGCTGGGGCCGGGCCGGGTCTGGCCGGAGGCCCCGGCGGTGCGCGTCGCGCTCGGAGCCGTCACGCTCCTGTACGCGGCGGGCTGGCTCGGCGCCATGGTCGGCGGGGTCCGCCTGCCGCCCCGGCGGCGGATCCTGCTCGTCGGAACGCTGTTCGCGCTGGCGGTCGTGGCGGCCCTGCTGCGCGACGGCCCGCTCCGCCTCGGCCACACGGGCGTGTTCGGCTTCGCGCTCGTCGTGGCGGTCTGGCTGCTCCCGGCGCGCTGGAGCGTGCTGCTCGGGCTGGTGACCCTGGCTCTCCAGGTGTTCCTCGGTCCCGTCGACTGGGGGCACGTGGGCGGGCTCGTCCCCGGGATCGTTATCCCGGTGGCCGTGACGCTGCTGATCCGGCTCGTCGTCCAGCTCGGCCAGGCCCACGAGGAGATCGCGGCGCTGGCCGCCGCCGCGGAGCGCGACCGGCTGGCCAGGGACCTCCACGACGTGCTCGGCCACAGCCTCACCACGATAACCGTGAAGAGCGGCCTGGCCCGCCGGGTGCTGGAGAGCGGCGGCGACCCGGAACGCGCGCTGGCCGAGTTGCGCGACGTCGAGCGACTGTCCCGGCAGGCGCACGGCGAGGTGCGCCTGACCGTGTCGGGCCGCCGCCGGCCGTCCCTCGCGGCCGAGCTGGCGGGGGCTCGCGCCGCGCTGCGGGCCGCCGGGATCGGCGCCGTCCTCCCGCCGTCCGCCGACCACGTCAGGGCCGAACTGGCCGGGCCCTTCGCGTACGTCCTGAGGGAGGGGGTCACCAACGTGATCCGGCACAGCGGCGCGACCCGGTGCGAGGTGCTGCTCGGAGACGACTGGCTGGAGGTGCGCGACGACGGCCCCGGGCGGAACGCGGCAGAGCCGGGCAACGGGCTCTCCGGCCTGGCCGAACGGCTGCGCGCCGTCGGCGGGCGGATCGAGGCGGGCCCGCTGCCCGCGGGCGGCTTCCGGCTGCGGGCGAGCCGCACGTGATCCAGGTGAGCGCATGATCCGGGTGAGCGCATGATCCGGGTGAGCGCATGATCAGGGGGAGCGCGTGATCAGAGTGTTGCTCGCCGACTACCAGGCGCTCGTACGCGGCGCGCTGGCGGCGATGCTGGCGCTGGAGCCCGACATCGAGGTGGTGGCGCAGGTCGGCTCGGGTGAGGAGGTCGTCGACGCGGCCCGCCGCAGCCGGCCCGATGTGGCGTTGCTGGACGTGCAGATGCCCGGCAGGGACGGGCTGGCGGTCACCGCCGACCTGCGCGCCGCGCTCCCGTCCTGCCGGGTGGTGATCTGCACGACCTTCGGGCGGCCGGGCTACTTCGCCCGTGCGATGGAGAACGGCGCCTCAGGCTTCGTCGTGAAGGACGCGCCGCCCGAGCACCTGGTCGACACGGTGCGGCGGGTCCACGCGGGACTGCGGGTGGTCGATCCGGCCCTGGCCGCCGAGTCGCTCGCCAGCGGGTCGAGCCCGCTGACCGCGCGGGAGCGCGACGTCCTGCGCGCGGCCCGGCAGGGCGGCACCGTGGCGGAGATCGCCCGGAGCCTGCACCTGTCCGCCGGGACCGTACGCAACCACCTGTCCGCGGCCATCGGCAAGACGGGAGCGAGCACCCGCGCCGAGGCCGCGCTCATCGCCGACGAGCACGGCTGGCTCTGATTCTGCTCTGATCCGGCTTCGGGCGGCCCGCGGTCACCGCGGGACAGGCGTGCTCGCGGGCCGCAACATCGCGGGGTTGCGCAACGCCCAGGCGAAGTAGGACGACGCCTGCTCCCGGAAGGGCCGGGGCCGCCAGGACAGCGTCCGCCGGGCCAGGGAGACGTCGCTCGCCGCGTCCCTGCCGAGGCGCGCGTCCGGATCGAGATCGAGCTCCAGGTCGGCGGAGTCCGGGGGGGACGACCCGCACGAGCCCGTGCCCCGCGTGGTCCTCGGCGATCCGCAGCAGCTCGCCGAACGGGACGCGGCGGCCGTGCGGAGGCCAGGACGGCGTCGAGCACGGCGCTGGTCCCCATGACGTTGACGTCCAGATAGTCGGCCGGGCGGGTCCGCTCCCAGCTCGGCACGTGGGTCAGCGCGGCGCCGTGCACGACCACGTCGAACTCCTCGGAGAGGGCCTCCCGCAGAGCTTCCCGGTCCCGTACGTCGGCTTGGACCACCCACACTCCGGAGTCTGCGGTCAGGGGCGACCGGTCCAGCAGCGTCAGGCGGACACCGGGGTCCGCCCGCAGCCGGGCCGCCAGGACGGCCATCGCGAATCCCCCTCCACCGGTCAGCAGGACGTCCACCGCCGATCCTTTCCCTCACACCGCAAGTGTGTCAACTGTGACACACAAATCACCTTCCTGACCATGAAACCGCAGAGCAGGTCATTTGATGTGTCGCTATTGACACACGATTCCCGTGGGTGGCAGGGTCGGGGCCCACGGGCGAGAGCCGCCCGCGAGGAGGTTCGAGTGACCACTGTCAACGAGACGTACGCACACAGCCTGGAGAACGCGGACCTGCGCGCCTTCTACGAGGCCGCCGGCTTCGCCGGGCGCGTCGGATGGGGCGAGCGGCCGGCGATCCTCGTGATCGACATGGCCGGGGCCTGGGCCGATCCGGAGGAGCGGATCGGCTCGGACCTGTCGGCGGTGTCCGACAGCATCGTCCGCATCCTGGAGGAGGGCCGCCGCGCGGGCCTGCCGATCATCTTCACCACCATGGCGTGGGACCCGAGCCTGGCCGAGATCGGCGAGGTGGTCCGCCGCAAGACGCCGCACAGCGAGCTGATGCTGCACGGCACGGAGCGGGTCACGCTCCGGCCGGAGATGGGCCGCCGTCCGGAGGAGCCGCTCGTCGTCAAGCCGCGCGCCTCGGCGTTCTTCGGCACGTATGTGGACGCGATGCTGATCTCCGCCAAGGCCGACACGGTGATCGTGGTGGGGTGCAGCACCAGCGGCTGCATCCGGGCGACCGCCGAGAGCGCGTTCAACCGGGGATTCCACGTCATCGTCCCGCGTGAGGCGGTCGGCGACCGGAGCCCCTCCGCGCACGCCGCCAACCTCTTCGACATCGACGCCCGCTACGGCGACGTGCTGCCCGAGGCCGAGGTGCTGGACCACCTGCGGTCGCTGCCCCGGACCCATCCCCGCGCCGCGGAGGAATGACCGATGATCGTCCGGCAACCTCCGGTGCTGCGGGCCACCGGGCTCGCCAAGTCCTTCGGCCACGTGCAGGCGCTGCGGCACGGTGAGCTCACCGTCCACGCCGGGGAGGTGGTCGCGCTCGTCGGCGACAACGGCGCCGGCAAGAGCACGCTGATCTCCTGCATCTCCGGCGCCCACCTGCCGGACGCCGGCGAGGTGAGGGTGGACGACCGTCCGATGCCGCTCGGGTCGATCAAGGCCGCGATGGAGCACGGCATCGCCACGGTCTACCAGGGCCTGGCGATGGCACCCGACCTGTCGGTGGCCGAGAACCTGTTCCTCTCCTGTGAGCTGCGCCGTCCCGGCCTGCTGGGACGGCTCGGCCTCCTGGACAAGAAGGCGATGCGCGAGCGCGCCTGGGAGCTCATGGACAGTCTCGGCATCACCACCCTCCAGGACGTGACCCTGCCCGTCGGCGACCTGTCCGGAGGGCAGCGCCAGGTTGTCGCGGTCGCCCGCGCCGTCTCCCGCGCGGGGCGTCTGGTGATCATGGACGAGCCGACGGCGGCGCTCGGCGCCCGGCAGTCGCAGATGGTGATCGAGACCATCAGGGCGACCCGCGACCGCGGCCTCGGGGTGGTCCTCATCTCGCACGACCTGCCGAGGGTGCTGGAGGTCGCGGACCGGATCGTGGTCATGCGGCTGGGCCGGGTGGTGGCCGACCTTCCCGCGCGGGAGCTGAAGATCGGCCAGATCGTCGCGCTGATGCTCGGCGAGCAGAACGACCCACGTGAGGAGAGCCTGCCGGCATGACCGCGACGCAACCGACACTCCGGGCCCCGTCGAACCGCGCCCGCGCCGGCGCGCTGATGCGGTCCACCCCCGCCTACATCGTGGTCGCGCTGGTCGCGCTGGTCGTGGTCTTCACGATCATCTCGCCCGAGGGGCGCTTCCTGGACGCCACCAACCTGCAGGCGGTCGGGCGCAACAGCGCCGGGCTCGTCCTGCTGGCCGTCGGCCTGACCTTCGTCCTCGGCGCCGGGCACATCGACCTCAGCGTCGGCGCCACGCTCGTGCTGTCGTCGGTGGTCGCGGGCACCGTGGCCGTGGACATCGCCGGACCTCCGTCGGCGTCGGGGGCCTTTCCGAGCGCCGGTCCCGCCATCGCCGTCGCGGCGCTCGCCGCGGTCGTCGTCGGAGGGATAGCGGGGCTGGTCAACGGGCTCCTGGTGACCAAACTGAAGGTCAACTCCTTCGTCGTCACGCTGGGCACGATGGGCGTGGCCACCGGTGCCGCGCAGGTCCTCACGAACGGGTCGAACGTCGCCGGGATCCCGCCGGACGTCCAGACGTCCTTCGGGCTCAACTCGATCGCCGGGATCCCGCTGCCGCTGGTGCTGGCGGTGGTGGTCGCCCTGGTGGCCGGCGTCGTCCTGTCGCAGACCAGCGCGGGCCGGCACGCCCTCGCCATCGGCTCCTCCTCCGATGGGGCCATGCGGGCGGGCGTCAACGTGCAGCGCAGCACGATCGCGGTCTTCGTCATCTCCGGGCTGATGGCCGGGATCGCCGGCTTCCTCGACATCACCCGGTTCGGCACCACGGCTATCTCCGGGCACGAGACGACCATGCTGCAGGCGCTGTCCGCCGTGATCATCGGCGGGACGAGCCTGTTCGGCGGACGCGCCTCGGTGCTGGGCTCGGTCCTCGCCACCTTCATCCCGACCATGCTGCTCGCCGGGTTCGTCATGGTCGGCGTCTCGTCCTTCTACCAGAACATCGCCATCGGCGCCGTTCTGATCATCGCTGTCTGGCTCGACCAGCTGCGCGGCAAGTAGCCCCCTCCCGCCGAGATTCCCCCTGCCGAGATACGCGCCGAAACACGGAGAACCACCATGAACGTACGCACCAGTGTGCTGGCCGCCGCGCTGACGGCGACAGCCCTGACCTCCGCCGCCTGCGGCTCGTCCGGTGACACCGGCGCGGCGGGCGGCACGAGCGGCGCCACCGCCGAGCAGAAGTCCGGCCCCCTGCAGATCTCCCTTCTCACGACGTACAACGGCCTGCCCTTCTACACGGCGATGCAGTGCGGCGCGCAGGACGCGGCCAAGAAGCTGGGCGGCGACATCACGGTGAAGGCCGACGGGCCGTCGCGGGGCATGAACGCCGCCGACCAGACCCCGGTCCTCGAAGGGGTGGTCAGCCGGCGCCCCGACGGCATGATCTTCGTACCGGCCGACCCGGCCGCGATGGTCGCGCCGATCAGGCTCGCGGTGAACGCTGGGATCCCGGTCGTCACCACCGACGCGACGCTGAACGAGAAGGTGGCCAAGGCGCAGTTCCGCGGGGACAACAACGCGGGCGGCGCGCTGGCGGCGGAGGAACTGCTCAAGCGGGCCAAGGGGCAGAGCGGGAAGGTGCTCGTGCTGGACACCCGGCCCGGCCTGCCGGTGACCAACGAGCGCGCCGAGGGGTTCGTCAAGGCGCTCAAGGACTCCGGCTCGAACCTGCAGATCCTCGGCACGCAGTACTACGAGGACGACCCGACCAAGGCGGCGACCATCGTGCAGAGCTCGCTGGGCGCCAACCCGGACATCGTCGGCATCTTCGCGACCTCCGAGTCGGGCGCGATGGGCGCCGTCTCCGGGCTCCAGGCCGCCAAGGTCGACAACGGCAAGATGACCGTCATCGCGTACGACGCGGGCCCGACGCTGGTCTCGGCGCTGCGCGCCGGGACGCTCGACGCGCTCGTCGCGCAGGGCTCCTACACCCAGGGGTACGACGCGCTGACCCGGCTCGTCCAGGACATCCGCGGCGAGGTGCCGCAGGGGGCCGCCTTCGACAACGTGGTGCCGAACGCGATCGTCACCGCCGACAACGTCGACTCGCCGGAGATCAAGAAGTTGCTCTACCCCACAAGCTGCTCTTGATCGTGGCACTGTCGCTGTCGAACATCATCAACGCGAATTCAACGAGGGGATCGAGATGACGGCCGACCTTGCCGGGAAGGTGGTGGTGGTGACGGGCGCGGCCTCCGGGCTGGGCGCCGCGACCGTCCGCGACGTCCTGGAACGCGGCGGGCGGGTGGTCGCCGTGGACCGGGCGCAGGACGTCAAGGCGCTCGCGGGGGACGGGGTGCTGCCCGTCGTCGCGGACGCCGCCGACGAGCGCCAGGTGCTGGACGCCGTACGCGCGGGGGAGGACACCTTCGGCCTGGTGAACGGCGCGGTCGCCTGCGCGGGGATCACCCGCGCCGGGACGGTCGACTCCATGAGCCTGGACACCTGGAACGAGGTGCTGCGGGTCAACCTGACCTCGGTCTTCCTGCTCGCGAAGGCCGCCGTCCCCGCGATGCGCCGGGCGGGCGGCGGCGCGCTGGTCGCGGTCGCCTCGCAGGTGGGGCTCGTGGGCTACCCGGAGAACGTCGCCTACTGCGCGGCGAAGGCCGGGGTGATCAACCTGGTCCGCGCGATGAGCGTCGACGCCCGCGACAGCGGCGTCCGCGCCGTGGCGGTCTGCCCCGGGCCCGTCGACACCCCGATGCTGCGCGAGGGCTTCGCGCAGACCGGGGAGGGGTACGACCTGGCGGCGTCGCGGGTGCCGCTGGGCCGCGTCGCCCGGCCGGAGGAGATCAGTGCCACGATCTGCTTCCTGCTGTCCGACGCGGCGGCCTTCGTCACCGGCACGGCATGGACGGTCGACGGTGGCTACACAGCGCAGTAACCCCGAGGCCGGCGAGCCCGGCTCGGCGGCCTTTGTCCCCGCCCCTGCCCACGCCTCCGTCCACGCCTCGCTGGAGCCGAGGGCCCTGGAACTGCTCCGGGCCATCGCGAACTCGCCGGAACCGCTCGGCGCGCGGGAGCTCGGCCGCCGCATCGAGGCCGGCAACCGGCCGCTGAGCGAGTCGACGGTGAACCGGCTGCTGCGGCGGCTGGACGAGCAGGGCCTCACCCGTTCCATGGACGGCAGGGGACGGGTCGTGTCGGAGGCTGGGCGGGCGCTCGCGCAGCGGGCCGCGGCCGAGGTCACCTGGCACCAGCAGATCGGCTCCCTGGAGATCCGTACGGTGCAGGACGTGCGCGACCTGCTGGTCGCCCGGCGCGGTGTGGAACGCGAGATCGTCCGGGAGGCGGCGACGTCGGTCTCGGGCGAGGACGTCGAACGCCTGCAGTCGGTCATGGAGGAGTACGAGCGGTCCGTCCACACCGAGGAGCGGCGCCGCGACGTCTCCACCAACTTCCACAAGGCGCTCGCGTCGACGGTGGAGAACACGATGCTCCGCGCCGTCGCCATGGTCATCTTCGATCCCCGCTTCGACATGCTGGAGCACGTCCTCGACATGGTCACCGCCGGGCGCGGCACGACCATGCACTCCGTGCACGAGCACGAGGAGATCATGCGCGCCATCCGGGCCGGCGACCCGGACGCGGCGGAGGCGGCCATGGTCCGCCACATCAACCGCCTCATCGCCGACGCCAGTGCCGTGGTCGCCCCGTCCACGCGCCTGGCGATCGAACTGCTGCTCAAGAACCACAGCCCCGTCATCGGCGGCGGCACATGACCCTGGAGGAATCCGTGACCACTATCACCCCGATCATCACCGACGCCGCGGCGGCGCCGAGCGCGTCCTACTCCCAGGGCATCGTGGCCGGCCGTCTCGTCGTGACGGCGGGACAGGTCGGCCGCGACGCGGTGACCGGCGAACTGCCGGCCACGCTGGCCGGGCAGGTGGAGTCGGCCATCGCCAACCTCAAGGCCGTGCTCGCGGCGGCCGGGCTCGACCTGTCGCACGTGGTGAAGACGACCTGCTTCCTCACCCGGATCGAGGACTTCCCGGAGTTCGACGCCATCTACCGCAAGCACTTCTCCGACCCGCTGCCCGCGCGCAGCACGGTGGGCGTCGTGCTGGCGGGCGACCTGCTGTTCGAGATCGAGGCGTTGGCCGTCAAGCCCGAGGAAGTGGCATGAAGCCTGGTTTCGACCTGCTCATCCGCGGGGGTGAGGTCGTCAACGGCGACGCCAGGGCGGCGCTGGACGTCGGCGTGGCCGGAGGGCGGATCGCGGCCCTCCTCGCCCCCGGCTCGCCGGCCGCCGCAGAGCGGGAGATCGACGCGACCGGGCTGCTCGTCATGCCCGGCGGCGTCGACACCCACACCCACGTCGCCTGGCCGTACGACGACACCGTCACGGTGGACGACTGGCACTCGGCGACCCGGGCCGCGGTGCTCGGCGGGACGACCACGATCATGGACTTCGTCCCGCCCGCCGCGGGCGGCCTCGCCGCGCGCTGCCGCGCCCGCGTCGAGGAGGCCGCTGCCGACGCGGTGATCGACTTCGGGTTCCACCCGATCCTCACGGCGTCCGACACCCGCGACGTCGAGGACATCGGCAAGGTCATCGCCGAGGGCTTCACGTCGTTCAAGATGTACACGACGTACGAGGACCGGCGCGTCGACGACGGAGCCGCCTGGACGCTGATGCGGGCAATCGCCGCGAACGGCGGGCTGCCCGGCTTCCACGCCGAGAACCACGAGATCCTCATCAGCGCGCTGGACGACCAGGTCCGCTCCGGCCACCTGGGCCTGGCGGACTATCCCCACAGCCGGCCCGGGCTGGCCGAGGCCGAGACCATCCACATGGTGTCGATGTACGCCCGGCGGCTGAACACGCCGGTCTACATCTTCCACGTCTCCGGCTCCGACGCGCTCGACGCCGTACGCTTCGCGCGCCGCGCCGGGACCGTCGTCCACGCCGAGACCTGCACGCACTACCTCGCGCACGACGAGAGCGTGTTCACCGGCGAGGACGCGTGGCGCTTCGTCATCTCCCCGCCGATCCGCGGCGCGGCCGACCGGCTCGACCTGTGGTCGGGGATCGCGGACGGCACGGTCGTCTCCGTCGGCTCCGACCACTGCGCGTACGACACCTCCGCCAAGCGGGGCTGGGAGCACGACCACCGCCACATCCCGGCGGGCGCCCCCGGCATCGAGGCCCGTACGCCGGTGCTGTGGAACGAGGCCGTGAACGTGCGCGGACTCGATCCGTGCCAGTTCGTCCAGGTCTCGGCGGAGCGCGCCGCGCGGGCGCTCGGGCTGTTCCCGCGCAAGGGCCGCGTGGCGGTCGGCGCCGACGCCGACCTCGTCCTGTGGGACCCGGCCCGCGCCTGGACCGGCGCCGACCTGCGGCCCGTCTCGCCCGCCACCTTCTCCCTGTACGAGCGGTCGAGCGGCGCCGGGCTCGCCCGGCACGTCGTCGCCGGCGGCCGTCTGGTCGTCGAAGACGGGAACTTCGCGGGGGAGAGGGGCGCCGGGCGCTTTCTTGCCCGCGCGCCGATGGCGCGGCCGTGAGCGCCCCCGACGTCGTCACGTACGGCGAGATCATGGGCAACTTCGTGGCCACCGAGGTGGGCCCGCTGGAGAAGGCCACGCTGTTCGAACGGCGGCTCGCGGGATCGGAGCTGAACGTCGCGGTCGCGCTGGCGCGGCTCGGCCACCGGACCGGATACGTCGGCCGCGTGGGCGACGACCCGCTCGGGGACGCCGCCCGCGCCCGCCTGCGCCAGGAGGGCATCGACGACACGCACGTGCGCGCCGAGGACCACGCGGTCACCGGCATCCAGCTGAAGCAACGCGTGCTCGTCGGGGACCCCCGCTACGTGTACTACCGCCGCGGGTCGGCCGGGTCGCTGCTCGCGCCGTCCCCCGAGACGCTGGCCTACGTGGCGTCGGCCCGGCACCTGCACGCGACCGGCATCCCGCCCGCGCTGTCCGCGACGGCCCGCCGGTTCGCGTACGAGGCGATGGAGGCGGCGCGGGACGCCGGGGCGGGCGTCACCTTCGACCCGAACCTGCGTCCCACCCTCTGGCCGGACCACGGCGAGATGACGCGCCTCGTGGACGACCTGGCCAGGCGGGCCGACTGGGTGCTGCCCGGCGTAGCGGAGGGCGAGGCGCTGACCGGGCGGCGCGAGCCGGAGGCCATCGCCGGTCACTACCTGTCGCGGGGTGCGCGCGGGGTTGCCGTCAAGCTCGGCGCGGCGGGGGCCATGCTGTTCACGCCCGAGGGGTCGTGGACCTGCCCGCCGTTCCGGGTCGTCACGGTCGACACCATCGGGGCGGGCGACGGGTTCGCGGCCGGGTTCGTCAGCGGCCTGCTCG
This sequence comes from Microbispora triticiradicis, assembly GCA_003260025.2. Classification (GTDB taxonomy): domain Bacteria; phylum Actinomycetota; class Actinomycetes; order Streptosporangiales; family Streptosporangiaceae; genus Microbispora; species Microbispora triticiradicis. The sequence goes on from QFZU02000037.1 coordinate 35,837, forward strand.
ACGGTCTCGACGAGGAGCGGCGGCTCCGGCGCGCGTGCGCCGTGGGGGCGCTCGCCACCAGCAACAAGGGCGACAACGAAGGCATGCCCACCCGTGCGGAACTGGACGCTCTCCTCGCGGCGGACCTACCGATGGAAGGAACGCGATGACCGCGCGCAGTCTCCTCGACGTCGTCCAGTCGGAGGTGGCCGGAGTCCTGGCCGAGGTCGGCCCGGCCACGCTGGAGACGGCCGCCGACCTGCTGGACCACGCGCCGCGGATCTTCGTGGCGGGGGAGGGCAGGTCGGGCTACATGGCCAGGGCGTTCGCCATGCGCCTCGTTCACCTCGGCCGTACGGCGTACTTCGTCGGAGACACCTGCACGCCGTCGACCGGGCCGGGCGACCTGCTCGTCGCCGTCTCCGGGTCCGGCACGACGGCCGCCACCGTACGCGCGGCGCGGGCGGTGACCGAAGGTGGCGGGGAAGTCCTCGCGGTCACCACCGCGCCGTCGTCGCCCCTCGCCACCGGCGCGCGGCACGTCCTGCACGTGCCCGCCGCCACCAAGCACCGGCGCGAGGGCGAGGCGGCCACCGTGCAGCCTCTGTCGAGCCTGTTCGACCAGTGCACGCACCTGCTGCTCGACTGCGTCTGCCTGGAGCTCGCCCGGCGGCACAACGTGACCGACGAGCAGGCCAGGCAGGCCCACTCGAACACCGAGTGACGAGTCTGTCCACCCGGCGGGGTTCAGACGGCGGGGTCCTGGACGACGCTGGGCATCGGCGCCGGGGCAGTCCGGCGCTCCTCCTGGAAGCGCGTGATCGACAGGACGACCGCGACGGCGAGGGCGGCGGTGACGACGTACGCGGCGTTGACGGCGATGTCGAACAGCGCGGCCTCTCGCATCTCCGGCAGTTCTTCAGCGTTCAGGTACCTGCGGCCCGCTCCCTTGGCGACCCACATGCTGACCAGCCACGTCAGCCACCAGGCCCAGACCAGTCCGGAACGGCGGGCGCTCGCGAGGTTTCCGGTCTCCTCGACGGCGCCGGGCTTCGAGGCCGTCCAGATGTCGTCGACGATCTGCTTGGGATACCACCAGCAGAGGATCGGGAAGCCCCATCCGAAGATCAGCCAGGGCCTGGCGCGCCGGTGCGGCCACGGGCTCAGCGTCTCGGCGTTCGTCCGGGCCCGGAAGAGCCAGATCAAGAACACGACCGCGGTGGCGACGTAGACGACGGTCTCCACCAGGCCCGACAGGGCGTAGAGCGTGTCGCTGGCGTCGCCGTCGGCCTGGGAGACGGAGGCGGGTTCGGTCAGGAACCTGTCGATGAGCAGGGCCCGCTGCACGTCGACGGCGGAGGAGAGCACGCTCACCAGGGAGTCGGCGGCCAGCATCACGACCGCCGCCGTACCCAGGGTTCGTATCGGCCGCAGCGGCATGGGCGGTGCTGTGGGATACACGGAAGACTCCTCAAGAGGGGTGAGGAATCATCATTCACCGCCGTACGGACGTGATCACCTGAATTTCCATTTCGTGATCACCTCTCTCGGTCGGGTTCTGGCGGGCTCCTTAGGGTGTGGTGATGGACGTGAAGATCAGCGGTGTTCCGGTGCACGTCGTGGAGCACGGCGGCGGAAAGCCCGTTCTGGCGTTGCACGGTGCGGGCGTGGACCATCGGGAGATGGCCGGCGCGCTGGAGCCCGTGTTCCGTGACCGGCCCGGTTATCGGCGCATTTATCCGGACCTGCCGGGAATGGGGCAGACCCCGTTGCCGGACTGGTTCCGCGGCTCCGACGACACCCTCGATGTCGTGCTCGGTCTGGTCGACGCTCTGGTCGGAGACGAGCCGATCGCGGTCGTCGGCCACTCCTTCGGCGCGTACCTCGCGAGGGCCGTCGCCGACCGGCGCCCTGAGCGGGTCGCGGGACTGGCGCTGGTCTGTCCCATTGGCGAGGAGGCACGCGACGTGCCCGCGCACGCGGTGCTGCACGGCTCGGCCGGCGTGGCCGACGCGCTGAGCCCGGACGAGCGGGCCCAGTTCCGCGACTACTTCGTGGTGCATACGCCCGCCATGGTGGAGCGGTTCCGCGAGTACGTAGCCCCGGCCCTGCCCCTCGTCGACGGCGACGGCCTGGAGCGGATCTCCGACCGATGGCGGCTGAGCGACGCTCCCGCGGAGACGTCCCCCTACACCGGCCCGGCGCTGATCCTCGCCGGGCGCCAAGACTCCACGGTGGGGTACGCCGGTCCGTGGGAGCTGGTGGAGCGATATCCGCGGGCCACGTTCGCCGTCCTGGACCGGGCCGGTCACGCGCTGCCGCACGAGCAGTCCGGGCTGTTCACCGCCCTCGTCGCCGAATGGCTCGACCGGGTGGACGAGCACCGTACGGCGTGACGCCGGTCTCAGCCGCCGACGGCGCGGAGGGCTCCAGGGTGGCGGCCGGTGAGCCGGTCGAGCCTCGCGGCGGTGGCGTCGTCGGCGGGGAGATAGGCGATCAGGAGCTGGCTGTCGTCGTCGGACAGGCCGAGGGTCTCGTAGGACAGCCGCAGTTCGCCCTCCTGAGGGTGCCTCAGCCATTCGACGCCGGTGCGGTTCGGGCTGGATGGAGCCTTCAACCGATCGGTGAAGGGGGCGCCCACCGCGAGGGTCAGCTCGTCGACGAGATGGCCGACGTGTGGGTCCTCCTGGCGAAGGCCCAAACCGAGGAGGGCGATCCGCTCGTCAGCCACCCGTTCCCACTCCGGATAGGCGGCCCTGGCCCTCGGGTCGGCGAACAGGTAGCGCAGCAGGTTGGCCGGCCGATGGTCCAGCAGCCCGATGGGGCCGGTGAGCCGCTCGTAGCCGTCCGTGTGGGCGAGCACGTCACCGAGCCGGTTGATGACCAGTGCGGGGGCGGGTTCGAGCCGGTCGAGCAGCGCCCGGACGGTGGAGCGCACCGACTGCGCGGGCGGCCTCTGGCACATGCCGACCAGCCGGCCCGCGCCGTCGGCCGCCTTGTAGTGGTTCAGCAGGCGGAGGCGCTCGTCGGCGGACAGGCGCAACGCGTCGGCGAGAGCGGCGAGCACAGGCATCGAGGGGTGACGATCCCGCCCCTGCTCAAGCCGGGTCAGGTATTCGACACTGATCCCGGCGAGCGCGGCCAGTTCGGAACGGCGCAGGCCCGGGGTACGGCGCCGGCCGCCGCCGGGTAGCCCGACATCGGCCGGGGTGACGGCCTCGCGGTGGGCCCGCAGGAACTCGCCCAGAGTGTTGTCGCTCACGATTCGCAGGCTACCGAGCGACCTCGTCTCCGATCGTGGCCCTGCCGGGGCCAGCCTCGGCCCGGCCTCCCTCCGGTGGTCCCCGCCGCCGGATCCTTGGGTTTCCACTGTGATGAGGAGCGTCGAAATGGATCTGGGACTCACCGGCCGTACGGTCATCGTGACGGGAGCCTCCGGCGGCATCGGCCGCGAGATCGCCCGCGGGTTCGCCGCCGAAGGGGCCGACGTCGTGCTCACCTATCACCACTCCCAGGAGGGCGCGGAGGGGTTCGCCAAGGAGATCGGCGGACGCTCGCTCGTCGCGCCGTACGAACTGGACGACGACGAAGCGGCCCGCACTCTTGCCGAGACCGTGATCGAGTGGTCCGGCCGGATCGACGTGCTGGTCAACAACGCGGTGCACTGGGGCGCCACCGAACCGGATGGAGACCTCTCGTTCGAGGCCGTGTCCGACGAGAGGTGGCAGAAGACGATCCGGGCCAACGTCGAGGGCGCGCTCCGGCTCACTCGGGCGGTCGTCCCGTCCATGCGTAAGCGCGGCTGGGGCCGGCTGGTGCACATCTCCTCTGCCATCGCGGTCGACGGGATGCCCGGCGGTGAGTACTACGGCGCGGCCAAGGCGGCACTGCACGGTTTCAGCAGGTCCGCCGCGTTCGGGCTCGGCAAGGACGGCGACATCCTGTCCAACGTCGTCATGCCCGGCCTCACCAGGACGGAGACCAACGGCGCGATCGTCGAGCAGGCGGGCGGGCACTACAGCGCGCTGGCTCCGATCGGCCGCCTGCTCGACGCCGCCGAGGTCGCGAGCGCCGTCGTCTACCTGGGCTCCGCCGCCAACACCGGCATCACCGGACAGGCGATCAAGGTCACCGGCGGAGCGTGAGCGCGGCCGCTCGTCCCCTACGGCGCGAGCAGCGGGAGCGCCGCGAAGGCGTGATCCCGCCACAGCAGCCGCGAGGCCTCCTCCGGATAGGCGGTGACCGTCGAGGGCGTGTCGAAGAGCTGCGCGAGGCGGCGCTCGGCGTCGTACGGCGGCCAGCCCGGGTCGCCGTGCGCGGCGAACGCCGTCCACGCCGTACGGATCCGCGCGGACAGCTCCTCCGCCGCCGGGGAGGGCGGGTCGCCGATCAGCATGGCGGGCTGCCCGCTGCTCAGGTTGCCGAACACGAGCGGCACGTCCAGGCCGTGGCAGGCGCCGAGGGCACCGCCCAGCCCCGGGGCGGGCCACGTCAGCTCGTAGAGGTGGGCCCGCCCGCCCCCGGCGACCTGCGCGTCGGCGAGGCGAAGGCTCGGCATGCGGAACAGCCAGTCCGCGTTGACCAGTTCGTACAGCTCCTCGTCGTCGGCGGCGGGGAACGCCTCCCGGTAGCGGCGCGCGCCGTCCGGGCCGGGAGCGAGCATGCGCAGGGCGGTCTCGGTCTGTTCATGCGTGACCTGGCCGAGGACGCCGTCGATCAGGCTGAACAGCCGGTGCTCGTCACGGGTGTGCCCGACGAGAAGCTCGACGTCCCGGGCGGCGCCGTCGGCCAGCGCCTGCCACGGCGTCGCCGGCAGGACGTCGCCGTCGACGACCGGAGCGAACGGGATCGGCCGATGGGTGATCTGCCCCCAGCGCTCCCGCCACCGAGTTATCTTCGCCGAGATCGCGTCGCCTATGGCGGGCAGCCGGGCCGGGTCCACCGCCGACAGGCCGGACACCGTCGGCCGTACGCCCAGCTCGGCGGCGCAGGCGGCGGCGACGTCGGCGGCCAGCTCGGGGGAGAAGAACGTGCCCGGCACACTCTGCGCGACCGCCCGGCGGAAGAGCGCGGCGGCGCGCGGCATGGCGAGCAGCGCCGCGACCGATCCGCCGCCCGCCGACTCCCCGAAGACCGTGACCCGGCCCGGGTCGCCGCCGAACGCCCGGATGTTGTCCCGCACCCATTGGAGGGCCGCGACCTGGTCGAGCAGCCCCCGGTTGGCCGGGGCTCCGTCGATCAACGCGAAACCCTCGATGCCGAGCCGGTAGTTGAGGGTCACGACCACGATTCCGCTGGCGGCCAGGTGCCCGGCGTCGTACTCCGGGAGGCCGGCGTTGCCCGAGACATAACCACCACCGGGGATCCACACCATCACCGGAAGCCCCGCCGCCGGATGCGGCTCCGGCGTCCACACGTTGACCGTCAGCCAGTCGTCGCCGGCGGTGTCCTGTGGCCCTCCTAGCAAGCTGGACTGTGGTGGCGGCGGGCCGTACGCGAGTGCCGGGCGCACACCGTCCCAGCCGCGCACCGGCCGCGGCGCGGCGAACCGCAGGGCCCCGACCGGCGGCTCGGCGTACGGGATGCCGCGGAAGACCGCCAGGCCCGCCTCCCGGCCGCCGCGCAGGACACCGGCCGCCGTACGGACTTCCGGCTCGGACGCGTACGGCGTGCCAGACGCGGTCACGGCCACTTCGCGGTCTCCTCTCCGTCCCTGCCCGGCCGAGCATCGCAACCCGCGCGGACCGCGGGCAAACCATTTTGGGAAAGCGATGCCGGCGGGCCTGAAAGCCTGATTTCGGCCGTCCGCCACTGTGGTGTATATGACAATGGTAATTTCCCACATCCAGTTCACATCAAATTGCTTTCAGGAGTGAACTGCGTGGGTGCCAAATCTTAGGTACTGTCATTGATCGCTAGCATGGGCCGAATGCTCACAACTCGGGACGTGCCGCAGCGCACCAGGAAACGCTTGGCGTGGCTCGACGCCCTACGTGGTCTCGCCGCCCTGACCGTGGTTTTCGAGCACACCCTTGAGCCGTTGTTACCTGAAGCGCAGCTACCTGTGAAAGCGGCTTTCGACCCCGGCTGGTACGGGGTGACGGTGTTCTTCTTGGTCAGCGGATACATCGTGCCGGCGTCCCTGGAACGGCGGGCCAGCTTACGGGCATTCTGGATTTCCCGTTTCTTTCGCCTGTATCCGCTGTTCGGAGTGGCAGCGGCGGCTATGGCTCTGCTGACGCTGTTGGGTTGGGACGACCCTCACATCTGGTGGAAGTCCCGGCTGGTCTCCCTCGTCATGGGCCACCTGACGATGCTGCAGAACCTGCTGTACATGCCCAACCTGCTCAACATCCTCTGGACGCTGTCCTACGAGATGGGCTTCTATCTGCTGCTGACGGCGATGTTCACGCTCGGCATCAACCGGAAGAGCGTCACCAGCGCACTCGGCTTCACCGCGGCGGCCCTGCTTGGTGCCGGCGCCCTCCCAGTCACTCTGCTGTCGGCAGGCGGATCCAGTCGGATGCTGACGGTCACCCTGGCGGTGACCACACTGATGACGGCGGGACTGGCTGCTGCCATCAGGGGTTCGGGCGCAGTGCGGCAAGTAGGCGCGATCGTCATCGGGCTCACTGTGCTGACACTCCTGGCGGTCAACCAGAGCTATCCCGGGCCGTGGCAAGGCTTGCTCATCCTGGCCACGATGTTCGCCGGGACAGTGCTGTACAGGGCAGAGCAGCGGGAACTCTCCTGGAAACAAGCAGGATGGGTGACTCTGGTCCCGCTGGCCGGGATCTGGCTGACGCGTGACGACTTCGGCACACAGATCGCCACAGGCGCCGCTTGGCTCACCTTCGCTGCCGGTCTGGCGTTGCGGCGTCAGAAGATGCCCCGCGTACTCACATGGCTGGGGCTGGTCAGTTACTCGGTCTACCTGCTCCACCCCCTGCTGCTGGAGAGCGTCGAGTGGTTCTGGCCGGAGCCGCTGGCCGTACCCCTGAATCTGCGCATGGCGGCTCTGGCATGCGTGGTAGCGCTGCTGCTCGGACTCAGCGCGCTGACGTGGCGTTTCGTCGAAGCTCCCGCACAACGCCTGGCCAAGCGCCTCACCTCAGCGGGCGCACGGCCGGACAGGCGTGAAGCTACGAATCTGGTATGAGTTACTTGTTTTTCTGTAGTCACCAGCACTAGCGTCGTAGCCATGATGCTTGTCACCGGAGCGACGGGGCTCAGTGGGTCGATCGTTGTCAGGGAGTTCGCGCGTCAGGGCGTTCCCGTTCGAGCGCTGGTCAGGAACCCGGACAAGGCCCGGAAGCTTCACGGGCTGCCAGGGGTGGAAGTGGTCGAAGGCGACATGCTGCGCCCCGAGACCCTGACGGCCGCTCTGCGCGGGGTGGAGCGCGTGCTCCTGATCTCCTCGCCGAGGGAGCGGATGGTGGAGACGCAGTGCGTGTTCATAGACGCGGCCAAAGCCGCGGGCGTGCCGCACATCGTGAAGTACTCCGGCAAGGAGTCCGGCGTCGGGTTCGACCCCGGCAGCTTCACGGGGACGCGCGAGCACCTGGAGATCGAGCGCCACCTGGAGGCGTCCGGCCTGGCCTGGACCCATCTGCGCCCGAGCCAGTTCATGGAGTTCTACCTGCCCGGCACCTCCACAGGTGTGGATCCGCACCGGCGGGAGCTGCGCATGTCCATCGGCGACAGCAGGCTGTCGCCCGTCGCCATCGAGGACGTCGCCAAGGTCGCGGTCGCGCTGATGACCTCCGCCGGCCACGAGGGCAGGGCGTACGACATGACCGGCCCGGAGGCGCTGACGATGAAGGAGATCGTCGAGCACATCACGGAGGCGACGGGAACCGCCTTCCGCCATGTGGAGCTGCCCTTGGACGACAAGGTGCGCGAATGGACGGAGGCGGGGACGCCCGAGCCGTCCGTACGGATCCTGCGCGAGCTGCTGGCCGAACGGAAGCGGCGTCCCGAGTCCCACGTGCGGCTGGAGACCCTTCGGGCCTTCGGGGTGCGGCCCACGAGCTTCGCCGAGTTCGCCCGCCGCCACGCGGCGGCCTTCCTCGGGCACCCGGTTACGACGAATGGAGGATGAGATGAGTTCGGACCTGCATGCCGAGGAGCTCGCCGTACGGGCCCTGTTCGAGGCGACGTCGGCCGCGTGGTCGGACGGCGACGGTGACGCGTTCGCCGGCCGGTACGCGCCGGACGCCAGCGTGATCCTTCCCGGGGTCCACCTGCGGGGCAGGGACGGCATCCGGTCGGCCATGGGCGCCGCCTTCGCGGGGCCGCTGAAGGGGTCGAGGCGCGTCCACAGGCCGGAGAGCGTCCGGTTCCTCGGCCCGGACGTGGCCCTCGTGGTCACGCGGAGCGTCACCGCATTCGCGGGGGAGGAGGAGCCCCCGGCCGACGGGTGGGAACTGGCGACCTGGACGCTCATGCGGCACGGCGGCGAATGGCTGGTCGAGGCGTACCACAGCTCGCCCGGCTGAGGCTTCACGCGGCATCGGACTACGGGAAAGCAAGCGTCTGCTCCGGGATGAGTAGGATGAGCGACGTGACCACGGCACGCACGTACGGCGACCCCTGTGCCGCCGCGCGCGCTCTCGACCTGCTCGGCGAGCGCTGGGCGCTGATGATCGTCCGGGATCTGCTCTTCGGCCCGAAGCGCTACAGCGACCTGCAGAGCGGCCTGCCCAACGCCAGCCCCACCGTGCTCTCGCAGCGGCTGCGCGATCTGGAGGAGGGCGGGGTGATCCGGCGGCGCAAGCTGGGCCCGCCTGCTCGCGCGTGGGTCTACGAGCTGACCGAGTGGGGCCACGACCTGGAGCCGATCCTCGTCCACCTGGGCCGATGGGGCCGTCACTCTCCCCCGAAGGAGACGACGGCACCCCTGGGGACCGATTCCCTGATGCTCGCGATGAAGAGCCACCTCGATACCGCCCGGCTGGGCGACCTCGACGCCACGTTCCTGGTCGACGTCGGAGAAGACGTCTTCACCCTCCGCGTGTCCGGCGGCGAACTCAGGATCCGCCGGGGCGAGCCGGACCGGTGGGACGCGGCCCTGCGGACCGATCCCGCCGCCCTCAAGACCCTGGTCATCGACGGGACGCCGCCCGGCCAGGCCGGGGCAGAGCTCACCGGCGACCACGCGGCCCTCCAGCGGCTGCTGGACGCCCTTGCGGTGGGAGATGAAACGTGAGCGCGTCATCGGCGTCGAGTGAGACTTCATCCCTCCTCGGCTACCTGAACTGGAAGCGGCGGCACGTCCTCGACATGGTGGACGGCCTGGACGAGGCCGACCTCCGGCGTCCGGTCCTTCCGTCCGCCTGGACCCCGGCTGGCCTCGTCCGCCACCTCGCCATCGACGTCGAGCGTTTCTGGTTCCGCGCCGTCTTCGGCGGCGATCCCGACGCCGTGGCCTCGCTCGCCACCCCGGCGGACGCATGGCAGGTGCCCGGCGACCGGCCCGCCTCGGAGGTGTTCGACCTCTACCGCGAGGAGACGGCGCGCGCCGACGAGGTGATCGCCTCCAGTGCCCCGGACCAGGCGCCGCGCTGGTGGCCGGACTACCGCGACGACGAGCCGCCAAGCGACCTGCGTGAGGCGATCCTCCATGTCCTCGTCGAGACGGCGACGCACGCCGGCCACCTCGACGCGGTCCGCGAACTGATCGACGGCAAACAGTTCCTCGTCCTGGACTGACCGCCCCGCGAGGGTTCTATCGAGCGCGGCCGAGCAGCAGTTCCATCCACAGTGGGCGCATCCGCGCGTACGGCAGGCGTTCGGTCTCGCGGATCTCCGGCCGACCGTCGCTCCGGTCCGTACGGCGGACGAACAGCAGCCCGCCGGAGGCACACAGTTCGTACGCCAGCGGCGAGCAGGCGTCGCAGGTGTGGGCGACGACCCGGACAGAGACACTGCGCCGGGTTTCGCGCATCCACCGGATCACGACATGACCGGGCTGCTCAGGAGCCACGTGCAACCCCGGACAGGCGTCTTCAAACTGGCTGAGGGCTTCGAGCGCCCGGACGGCGGATGCTCTCAGGGCAGATGGCGCTGCACTCATCGGGGTGGCAGCTCCGCAGCGAGCCGCTCTTGGTCGCGGAGCTGTTCACCGAGTTGGTGCGTGTCGTCCCCGTCGATCGTGTGACTCAGCCCATGGTCCAACTCCACGTCAGTGAGCTGCCGATTGCGCGTCGCCCAGAGGCGATCTGCGGAGCTTCGCCAGATTGTCCACCCGGGGAACGCGGCCTGCAGTTCCTTCAAGGTCGTCGTCGTACGCATAGCCACAGGGTGACGTTCGGTATTGGATCGTTTACACTCCGTCCTTAGGACGTGCGGGACGTTTTACGTTGCCGCTCAGATACGTCCTCAACGTCCTCCCGATTCGAGGTCGCGCGTGTCAAACGACTCTCTACGGCAAGCAATGACCGATGCGAGACTTACCGAAAGGGACCTCGCATTGCGGTGCGAGGTGGACATCAAGACGGTGTCCCGCTGGCTGGCTGACGAAGCGCGTGTCCCGCACCCGCGTCACCGGTGGGCGGCGGCCGATGCTCTGGGGGTGGATGAGTCCGTGTTATGGCCCGAGGCGATACGGAACACAGTCAAGATCGGACCTGATCGTGAGATTGCCACGGTCTACCCCTACCGTTCCGCCTGTCCTAAGAGCGTGTGGCGGACGCTGATTACTGAAGCACAGTCGCACATCACCATTGCCGGGTACACGAACTACTTCCTCTGGCTGGAACACCCCAACCTGGCCAAAGTTCTCAAGCGCAAGGCCGAGCAGGGCTGCAAGATCCGATTTTTGATCGGCGATCCCGACAGCGACGTGACCCGCCACCGGGAGGCCATCGAAGCGGTGCCCCTGACGGTGTCCACCCGCATCCGCATCACCCTTGCCGAGTTGGAGCAACTCAAGGGCGTGTCCGGAATCGAGGCGCGTTTCGGAGACGAGCACATCGCCATGTCGGTGTTCCAGTTCGACGCCGAGATGCTCGTCACCCCACACTTGGCCAAGTTGGTCGGCCATGACTCGCCGATGCTGCACCTCAAGCGCTACCAGGACGACGGCCTCTACGACCGCTTCGCGTACCACGTAGACGAGCTGTGGTCGGCCGGCCGAAACATTTGGCAAGGCCCAACTTCGAGGTGAACCTCGCCCGCGGGTCAACGCACGCGCCAGGAATTGCCTCCACTCGTGTCGTCCATCTGGTCGCTTCACGAGGCAAAACCCAGACTCCAGGCCGCAGGAGAGCTTGCTCCTCCGTTCCCGCCGCTGCTAAGGGCGGTCGTGACCCTGATGCCAGCTTTTGGAACTTAAGACCCTCCTGTACACGACCCGCCTCAATACGGGCATAAGGCCCAAGGTGCAGTATACAGGGCGTAGCCGTAGTACCGTACTTTATGGCATCGAATAGCTCTATGTAGTGGTAACATCTTCTCCCTCTGCCGCACCGGAGGTGAAGGTGACCACGCTCAGCATTCGTGTAACGGGTCTAGGGTCCGACGAAGAGCTTCGTTCGCTGTATGAATGGCTCCTTCGGGAACCGGGTATTCGTCAGCATACGCAGATGCGACTGGTGCCGAAGGAATCGCGTCCCGGCGATATGGGGGACGTCCTGGATCTGATCTCCTTGTTAGTGGCGACTGGGCTGCAACTTCCCAGCCTTGCGACATCGTTGACGGTATGGAGAAGTACTCGCCGGCGTAAATTGCCACTCACAATCGCAAAGGGCGATGTAACGATCACGATACCGGATGGAGATTCGGAAACTGCGCTCAAAATGCTTGAAGCCCTCATGGATGAAGATTGAGCCTGCCTGATCCATTACAGTCGCGCGCTGTCCTAATTGGCGTTAGCGGCTATGAGCATCTTACCCCGTTGCCTGCCGTATCCAACAATTTGACAGCAATAGAAGAGTTACTTCTAGCGCCAGATTTGTGTGGGATGCCTGCAGGGCACGTAACTGTGGTTCACAACCCATGCGACATCCGTGATTTGGTTCATCCGGTACGTGAGGCGGTCGAGGAAGCGCGAGACATGCTCCTCGTGTACTACGCTGGCCATGGGCTTGTTGATCCTACCGGCGAGGGCCTCCTATTATCCACGGCGTCGTCAGAACGCCATCACACCTACCTCTCAGTGAACTATGGGTACATACGCTCTCAGCTTGAGGTAAGCCCAGCTCGCCGCATTATTGTTATTCTTGACTGCTGCTTTAGCGGCCGGGCTCTGAACTATATGAGGCCTGAGGATGCGCCTGCCATTCAACTCGCCGATGCGGCCGAACTGAGCGGTGTCTACCTCATGGCGGCATCCTCCGAGAATCAACCGGCAGAGTCAGGTGAAACGTATACTGCATTTTCAGGAGAGTTCATCAGGCTAGTTCGAGAAGGTATCCCGGGGGCCTCAAACCTGCTAAGTCTAGATACCTTATTTGATCATATAAAAATTGCGCTCGGTGATGTTGGTCGCCAGACTCCGCAGCGACGGGAAAAGGATAGTGGGGGTGCGCTTCCTATATTTCGGAATCGCGCCTACGGTAAATCGACAGGACCGATCGAGGAAGAGCGCTTCGGCGCGCCAGTGAATGTTTCCGTGGGTCGCCTTTTCGCTGACAGGCGAAAACTTTATGATGCTGCCGTTCACCGACAGTTGCGGGCAGGAATTTGCGGCACCGCTAAGCGTGGAGGAGCGGAATCTATCGTTATTTCCGGGGGTTACAAGGACGACGAGGACTATGGCGATGTTATCTTTTACACCGGCCATGGAGGCCGCGATCCCAATACGGGAGTGCAGGTAGAGGATCAGGAGGTAACTGATAGCGGTAACGCTGCATTAGTGCAAAGTATGACGACAGGTATGCCTGTTCGAGTCATCAGGGGCGCCGGGGGTAGTGAGGAATTTTCGCCTGCGACTGGTTATAGCTACGATGGCTTGTACGGTGTAACTGATTATTGGACCAAGGTCGGTGTCGACGGTTACAAGATACTGCAGTTCCGTTTGGAGAAGTACAACGAATTTCCTGCACAGATTTCCGCGCTGCGGCCGAACTCTGGTAGGTGGGCTCGAATTGCCGATGGTATTTACGCGGATAGGGTGCTAGTTTCTGAGCTTAGAAGTTTATACGAATATTCGTGCCAGATTTGTTCAGCGGTATTGGAGTTGCCGGGCGGCTCGCGACTTGCCGCTGTCATACATATCAAGGAATTACAGGATCCCCACCGAGGCCCCGATGTGCTCGCCAACATGCTGTGCCTCTGTCTGAATCACATGGAACTCTTTCGACTTGGTGCAGTGATCATCAGGGATGACTTCACCGTGGTCGATCAAGTGAGTCGCGAAGAGGTTGGTCAATTGACCATTAGGCACTCGATAGGACTTGAGTATCTCAAGTATCATCGCGATCGCCATGCCCTATAGGGGTTGATGTCGGTACGCAGGGCTGATCACCCTTATGGGCTAGTGGTGCAGTGCGGCCTCTTGTTTGCGCTTAGCCCTGATGGTAGTACGGCAAGAACGCCGAGCTGTCGGTTTCGTTCGGTTCGAGATGAGCTGTTGGTTACTTCGCAATTGTCTGGTTCGTCGGTCGTGGTTCGCTGTTTCTGCAGCAGCACCATGACGACGGTTCCTACGATGGATTCGCCTATCACGTAATCGATGCTTGGTTAGACGGCAAAATCTGGACGGGCACCGCTGCGGGATAACCTGACCTACGATGTGCCTTAAGTTCCGCGCAGTCGGCCGAGTCTGGAGGGTCCATTAGGTTGAGCCCTCTCATGATCGCATCGTTGAAGTTTTTGGCGCGTTCCACATACGATGATCGCTTGCGGTGCGCCTGCAGCGCAAACCTAGCCACAAGGACATGTAGTGGACGACGCCCTGATCCCTGGCCTGTACGACTCGCTGCTCACTGAAAAGCTCACCAAAAGCGTCGAGGCGACGCGGCAGATGGGGCACCTCGTGGAGGTGTCCGAAGTCGACAAAGAAGAGGTAGCCCACCTGCTGGGCCGTTTCGTTGGCGAAACGACAGCCCGAGCTTTGGCCATGCTGAAAGAGCCTCAAGAGCAAGTTGGTTTAGTCAACCGGCTGCTGAGCCAGTTGATGGAACCCGAGACCGTAGCAGATGGGCCGAACCGGCTGTTGTCGATCGTGCGGGACAGTCCAGGTGCGAGCGCCCCACTACGCCCGTTGACCTCGCTGTCCGAAGCGGCCTTGTTGACCAACGCTCGCGAGGATCCCAACCTGGCGCACGAGTTGGCGGCCGAGTTAGTCAGCGCCGACCGCGTGGACCTCTTGTGTGCCTTCGTCAAGTGGTCGGGACTGCGAATCCTGGAACGCTCCCTCGCGGACCTGCAGCGTAGGGGTGTCCCTCTCAGAGTGATCACGACGACGTACATGGGTGCGACCGAGCGGCGTGCGCTGGACCGACTGGTGCGCGACTTCGGCGCCGAGGTGCGGATCAGTTACGAGCAGAACTCCACCCGCCTACACGCCAAGGCATGGCTGCTGCGCCGGGGGACCGGCTTCGACACCGCCTACGTCGGCAGCTCCAATCTCTCCCGGGCGGCACTGTTGGACGGGCTCGAATGGAACGTACGGCTCTCGTCCGTGACTACCGCTCGGCTGCTGGACAAGTTCGAGGCGACCTTCGACTCCTACTGGAACCGGCCAGAGTTCGAGCCTTACGACCCGGCAGTTGACGGCGACCGGTTGGATGAGGCGCTGTCCCGATCAAAGGTAGGTCAGCAGCTTTTCGACATCCCCGCCTTGGTGCCGCATCCTTTTCATCACCAGCGGGAGATGCTGGAAGACCTGGACGTCGAGCGCAGTGTGCACGGTCGGCATCGAAACCTCCTCGTCGCGGCTACCGGCACCGGCAAGACGGTAGTAGCGGCTTTCGACTACCGTAACTTGCAGCAGCGGTTGGGCCGCCAGCCGTCACTGCTGTTCGTTGCGCACCGGCGCGAGATCCTGGCTCAGGCATTGCGCACGTACCGGCAGGTGCTGGCTGTGCCAGATTTCGGTGAGTTGCATGTGGGCGATGAGCGCTCGCGAGACTGGCGGCACGTCTTCGCCAGCGTACAGTCGCTCACCGCCATGGGGATCGAGTCGTTCGACCCTGAGCATTTCGACGTAGTCGTCATCGACGAGTTCCACCACGCCGCCGCTCGTACCTATCGACGGATCATCGATCACCTCAAGCCCAAGGAACTGTTGGGTCTCACCGCAACCCCTGAACGTGCCGATGGCACCTGGGTTCAGGACGAGTTCTTCGAGGGTCGGATTGCCTCAGAGTTGCGTCTGTGGGACGCACTGGATGCCGACTTGCTCTGCCCGTTCCACTACTTCGGTATCAATGATGAAACCGACCTCACCAGCATCAAATGGTCGCGCGGCTCCTACGACAGCAATGCGCTCGACAACTTGTTCACTGGTGATGATGTCCGAGCCCGCCTGGTCTTCAATGCGCTGAACGACAAGGTTAGCAATCTCGCTACTGTGCGTGGCTTGGGCTTCTGCGTGTCAGTACGGCATGCCCGCTTCATGGCTGACTTCTTCACGAGGGCAGGGTTGCCCTCTCTTGCGGTGGACGGCTCCACCGATGATGCTTCCCGGAAGGCGGCACTGAGGGCGCTGCGGGATGGCGAGGTCCGGTTCCTCTTCGCGGTCGACCTGTTCAACGAGGGTCTGGACGTACCGGATGTAGATACTCTGCTGCTTCTACGGCCGACCGAGAGTGCAACCATCTTCCTCCAGCAGCTTGGCCGAGGGCTTCGTCGTACTCCGGACAAAGAGGTGCTAACGGTGCTGGACTTCGTCGGCCAGCACCGGAAGGAGTACCGTTTCGCTAACCGGTTCCAGGCATTGACCGGGTTCACTCGTGGCAGGCTAGACAAGCAGGTCAAAGACGAGTTCCCGCTGCTGCCGTCGGGCAGTCAGATTGTGCTGGACCGAGTGACCAAGGATCGGCTTCTCGCCGAGCTCAAGATTCATCTCGGCGCGACGGTGAGCACACTGACGCAGGAGATCCGTTCCTGTGCGGAGACGTCGCTTATCGCATATCTCGAAGAGATGGGGCGGGACATCGGCGACCTGTACCGCAACCGAAGGTACTGGACATCGCTCCTTCGTCGGGCCGGCCTGTTGCCCGAGTCTGGCTCGCCGCTAGAAGAGGCCCTTGGCCGGCGGGTCCGGGCGCTTCTGCACGTGGACGACCGTCGCCGTGGCGAAGCATACGCCCGACTCCTAAGCGCCGACGGCCTGCGCTACGCGGACTGCTCGTCTACGGACCAGGCCTTTGCGCGAATGCTGTGCTTTTCCTTCTGGCGTGATGGCGGGGACTTCTCTTCCTACGATGAGGCGCTGGACCGGCTGCGCGAAGAGCCCGTTCTGTGCGAGGAGATCCGGCAGGTTCTGACCTACGGCATGCACCGCCCGAGGCATGTGGCCCGACCGCTCGATCCGAGCGTTGGTGCGGTGCCACTCGCGGTCAACGCCCGTTACTCCACGGAGGAAGTGCTCGCCGCGATCGGATGGGCATCGCTTGGTGGGCTGGTGCCGTCCACAATGCGCGAGGGTGTTGCCTGGAGCCCTGCCACCCAGTGCGACGCACTATTCGTTACGCTACACAAGAACGAAAAAGAGTTCTCCCCTCAGACCATGTACCGGGACTACGCGCTCACCCCGCGTCTTTTCCACTGGGAGTCGCAGAACCGGACCAGTTCGCACTCCACTACAGGTCTGCGCTACCAGAACCATGAGGCTGAGGGCAGCCACGTGCTCCTGTTCACCAGGGAGCGCAAGGAGAACGAGAGCGGCCACCCCGAACCCTTTGTCTTCCACGGCACTGCGCGATACGTGGAACATCGAGGCGAGCGTCCGATGGCTATCACCTGGAAACTCGATGAGGAAATGCCTGCCGACCTATTCCGGAGGGCTGCTATTGCCGGGTAGGTCCGAGTGAAGCTATTCAGTTCTCTCATACGGTCGGCGACTTCGCCGACCGGCTGTCGGTCGCACCGAGTTGCCGTCGCCTCGCCCATCTGTCGGCGGGTATCGAGGGGCCCGGCCGGATCGGGGCCTGCCCGACCCGGCCGGGTTAGGGATCAAAGTTCGGACACCCAGTACGGCTCCACGTCCATCCAGCCGTTCCCTCTCGCGCCGTTCAGGCGGCCGCGGCTGGTGGTGGACAGCGTGTACCAGGAGTCCACATAGTCGGGATCGTCGGTCCACCAGGAGGTGGGGATGGCGGAGATGATGGCGTTGACCAGCGGGATATAGGTGCCGGCGTCGGCGATGGTGAGCAGCGCGGTGATGATCGCCTGAGCCAGTTGCTGGTAGTTGGTGTCGCCGTCGTCCTCCATCATCACGACGTCGGCCAGGTTGTACTTGTAGCCGTTGAAGTGGACCAGTAGCTGGTTGGGGTAGTAGGTCGTGCCGTCGTCGTCCAGGTAGGGCATCTGGACGATGGTGACGGTCGCCTTGCCGTCCAGGCCGAAACCGCCGACGACGCTGTAGATCTCAGCGGCTCCCTTGATCCACGGCTCCTCGTCGTCCGACAGCCGGACCGCGTCGATCTTGGTGGCCCAGTAGCCGCCCGACGACTGGACGGTCGCGAGTGGCTTGGCCTCGGTCACCCCACCGCGGGAAAGGGTCTTGCGCATGAGGTCGATCCCCATGGGCAACGCTTTGGCCACGTCGACCTCGACCACCAGCACCGGCCGCTCAGGCGCCACGGCGGGGTCGAGGGTCACCTTCCCACCGAGCGGGTCGTATGCGGTGATCGAGGCGACCTCGTCGTCTGTGGGCGCCGCCGCTACCAGCGGCACCTCACCGCGGGACAGTCCGGCGTGCATCGCGTCGGTGGCAACGCGCAGTTGCAGCAGTGAGCCGCTGTTCGCGGGGAGGCCCTTGGCGGCGAGCACGGCATGGTTGGCCGTGCGGGCGGCCTGGGCAAGGCCCGTGTTCGCGGTGAGCGTCAGCAGGTCCGCGGGCGCCGAGGCGGTGGCCGACACGGCGCGGTCGCGGACCTTCCTGTCAGCCAGGGCGCTTGCGACCTGCGCGGCGAGACGGTCGGTGGCGGCGGACACCGTGCCGCTGGCGGCGGAAGCCGAGGAGGAGGCGGGCGCCGGATCGGTGGGAGAGGCCAGGGCCGTTCCGCTGGACAGGGCCAGCGCGGCCGCCATGGCGATGGCGGCAGTGAGGACTCGGGTCACGAGTCTTCTCCTTCGGTCAGAGTTCCGGCCGGTAGGGGTGTCGGGCCGGAGGGCGAGACAGTTGGAGACTGACAAGTCCTGACAGTTCGTGAAATGTAGAAACCTGCCGATGACCGCTCCGCCATTCAGTGCGGCTTTACGCTTTTCTGACCGGTTCCGTCAACCGATGATGTTATGAATCTGAACACCTGCCCGCGGCCTGCGGCATTGTGCCGATACCTCGCCACGCTTTGATCGCACGATTGCGGATCATGGCGACGTACATGTTGCCGCGCCCGCGCTCCGCGAGATTCCGGTGACGCGCGGCCGGCTCGGCCATCACCGCCCGCGCCTCGCCTTTCGGCGCCGTCAGTGGTTCGGACCGTGGCGCCCATCTCGAGGCCCTCACACTTCGGCATCGGTGAACGAGTTATTTGCTTCCGGCATGGGCATGACGAGTCGCCGCAGGGGTTGCAACCGCTGGTCGAGCAGTTTGCTCAACCATGTTGCTGACGGCGTCGACAGGGGAGCATCCTGATCGGGAGCACCAAGTGTGCGCGACTCGTTACTGTGCGCGTCAATCGGTGCTCTAGTGATCCTGTCCGGCCCTCACCTCAAGAGGACTGACGCGATGCCCCGCCCGACGTTGTTCCGGCTTCTGGTCCAGGAGCGCCACTGGGACGGCTGGGTGGTGTTCTGCGACCGCTTTGAGTGAGCGCTCCGAACAGGCAGACGACGTGGTTCCCCTGATTGAAGGAGTTCGCAGCATGCCAAAGGATGAGGGGCAGAAACCGTCGAGCAAGCCCTTCACACCCGAGGAGCCGACGCCGGACGGGGACCGCCCCAACCCTGGGGGCGGTCAGCACGAGAAGCCCCAGGGCAAGTGACGTGACGAGCAACGCGCACCTGATCGCTCAGCTCGAGGGCCTCGACTCGCGATGGGCGGACGCCATGCGGGCGGTGCCGCGTCACCTCTTCATCCCTGACCGGGCATGGTGCTCTCCTGACGACGGGCCGGGCTATCTGATCGACCGGATCGCCGACCCGGACGGGTGGATGGACGCCGTCTACTCGAACACGGCGATCGTCACCCAGCTTGACGACGGGACGAGCGAGCTGAGCGCGGGAAGCGGGGACTACACCTCGTCATGCTCCATGCCCAGCATCGTCGCGGCGGGCCTGGACCTGCTCGATCCCTACGACGGTGACGAGGTCCTGGAGATCGGTACGGGAACCGGCTGGACGGCGGGCCTACTGGCCCATCGCCTCGGCGACGGCAACGTCACCAGTGTCGAGATAGATCAGGCCGTCCTCACCGCAGCGACCTTGAACCTCAAGAACGCCGGGCGTCTTCCCCGGCTCGTCCTGGGGGATGGGAGTGCCGGGTGGCCAGATGGTGAGCCCTATGACCGCGTCCACGTCACCTGCGGCGTCGATGAGGTGCCCCATGCCTGGGTCGAGCAGACGCGTCCGGCGGGCCTGATCGTTTTCCCCTGGATGCCTCGGTGGGAGGCCGGTCACCTGACCAGACTGACCGTGACCGGGGACGGCACGGCTGTGGGGAGGTTCTACCGGGGCTGTTCCTTCATGATGCTGCGGTCGCAACGACGGGGCGTACCAAAGGCGGCGGGCGACTACCGGGAGTCGTCAACCTACCTCGACCCCCGCCGGATCGTACGCTCCTCGGGCGGTGCCGATGTGGCGGTCGCGGGCATGATTCCCGACCTGAACGGCCGGCACGCCGATGAGGACAACGGCGAGTTCCACCTGTGGCTGTGGTCGGACGACTCCGACGCTCAGGTGCACTACTCGCCTGAGTACAAGCGCGTGGCCGTTCTCCAGAGAGGGCCGCGTGATCTCTGGAACGAACTTGAGGCCGCGTTCCTGTGGTGGGTCTCCTCCGGTTCCCCGGGCCGTGACCGGTTCGGCCTGATCGTCACGCCGGAGGGCCAACACGTCTGGCTCGACTCCCCGGAGAACGTGATCAGGTAGGCGCTTTCGGAACTGGGCGCGGCGGCATGGCTGACGATCCCGCCACCTTCACAGTAGGCACCCTGACCAGGGAACTTGAGCGAGTGCTCAAATCGGCCTACTCTCGCGTTTGAGCGACTGCTCAAAACTGTGGAGGTGGCTTGTGGGTCGCTTCGTGTATGTCGAGTGCTTGATCCGAGCGGACATGGGTGCTCTCTGGGAGCTGACGCAGGCTCCTGACCAGCATCAACGGTGGGATCTGCGGTTCACCGAGATCGACTACCTGCCGCGCGCCGACGGCGAACCGCAGTGGTTCCGGTACGCCATCAGGTTGCTGCCGGGGCTTGTCATCACCGGTGCCGGCGTCACGGCGGGAGACCGGCTCGACCCCGACGACAGGACGTCCGCGCTGCGGTTCGCCTCGGCGCATCCGCTGTCGCCGATCCGCTCGGGCTCCGGCTACTGGCGATACGTCCAGACCCCCGACGGCGTCCGCTTCCTCACCCGGTACGGCTATCGCCCCGGCTGGGGACGGGCCGTGGACCTCGTCTTCCGGCCGCTCATCGGCTGGGCGACCGCGTGGTCCTTCGACCGGCTCCGGCTCTGGCTGGAGACAGGAAGAACGCCCGAGCGCTCCCTGTGGCAGGCCCTCGCCGAGGTGTGCGTACGCGTGCTCGTCACCGCCACGGCCACAGCGCTGGCCCCACCGGCGGCCGCCGTACTGGTCGCGGCGCTGGCGGTCCTCCTGCCGCCGCTGCCCGGAACCCCCGCGGCCCGCCGCTGCCTGCGCTACCCGCCCCAACCAATGGCGGCAAAAGCCCCGCTGCCCGAACTGGAGACCCCATGACCTCGATCTTCGAACGTACCCTCGGCGCCGACTTCGCCCGCCTGCATCCGCAGTTACGCCGCCGCTTCGGCGTCAGCGTGACCGGCGGGCGGGCCTGCGTCGGCACCGGAACGATGGACCACATCTGGCATGCCGCGTTCACCCGGCCGTTCCTGGCCCTGGGCACCAGGCGCAACATCCTGGTCCCCGAGAAGGGCCGGCGGGTGCCGTTCACCATCGAGAACTACCCGTACGTCGACTCCCACGGACGCGAGACCGTCACCTTCGTCCGCACCTTCGACCTGCCCCGACGGCGGCGGAGGTTCGACGCCACGATGGTGTACGACCACGAGCGGCGCGGCATCGTCGACTATCTCGGCTCGCACCAGCACCTGGCGGTCGACCTGGACATGTCGGTGGACGAGCACGGGGGCCTCGTCATCCGGTCCGGCGAGTTCCGCCTGCACGAGGGGCTCGTCTCCTGCCGCCTCCCCGGCTCCGTGACCGGGACCGCCGTCGTCAGGGAGTCGTACGACGACGACGCCGGGCTGTTCCGCGTCGGCGTCACCGTCTCCAACGCGAAGCTCGGCCCGCTGTTCGGCTATTGGGGGGCGTTCCGGGCGCGCTACGTCGACGTCATGGAGCACGGCGTACCCGCTACGGTGAAGCCGCGGCGCGAAGAGGTACGCCGCTGAGGGAGTGACGATGGGCGACACCCGCACGAGGCTGCTCGAAGGAGCACTGCAGACCCTGCGTACGCAGGGAATCGCGGGAGCCTCCGCGCGGGCCGTCGCCGCCGCCGCCGGGGTCAACCAGGCGCTGGTCTTCTACCACTTCGGCACCGTCGACGACCTCCTCACCGCGGCCCTGCGGTACGGCTCGGAGCAGCGGGTGACGGTCTACCGCGAGCGGTTCGCGGCCGTGACCTCGCTCCGCGAACTGCTCGACCTCGGCCGCTCGCTGCACGCCGAGGAGCGCGAGGCAGGGAACCTCGCCGTCCTCGCCCAGATGCTCGCGGGCAGCCAGATGGACGGCAGGCTCGCCCCCGCCACCGCGGCCGGCCTCGGTATGTGGGTCGCCGAGGTCGAAGAGGTGCTCCAAAGGGTGCTGACCGGCACGCCGCTCGCCGAGTTCGTGGACGTCGCCGGGCTCGCCCGCGCCACCGCGGCCGCCTTCGTCGGCCTCGAACTGTATGAGGGAGTCGACGAGGACGGCGCGAAGCGTGCGTTCGACAGCCTGGAGCAGCTCGCCGGCCTGGTCGCGGCGCTGGACGACATGGGCCCGTTGGTCCGCCGTACGGTCCGGGCCCGGCTCCGCAAGGCCAACTCCACCGAAAGGTGAGTCAGCGCAGCGGGGGCACGGCGTTCTTCGCGCGGTCGAGGGCGAGGGCGGGCCACCAGGTGCCGCCGACCGGGTCCACCTGGTGCCACTCGGGGTCCTCGGGCCCGGAGCCGCCGCGGGTGCACTGGCCGTTCGACACCTCGGGGGCGCGGAGCCACAGGAACGCGTCGGCCAGTTCGCCGCCGGTCTCGGTGGTCGGGCGGGGGCCCACGCCCAGGCCCGGCGGATTGCACCACTTCTCCGGGTCGGCGTACCTGCCCTTCGGCGGCTTCCACCCGCCCCTGCCATTCCGGCTGGTGTCGAGGACGAAGTGGGTCAGCGACGCTCCGGCCGGTACCGCGCCGAGCTCCGCCCCGGAGCAGGTGCTCGCGGCGTCCTTCGTCTTCGAATACAGGCACAGGGACAGGCTCTCCCCGTACCGTAGGAGCCGGTCGGTCTCCTGGTAGTCCGAGGTGTTCAGGTAGAAGCCGTCCGCTCGCCCCACCCCGGCCTTCAGCAGCCGGTCGGCGATGTCGACCATGCCCGGCCAGCCCTCGATGCCGCCGTCGAGATACACGGCCGTGTGTGGAAGCCTCCGCAGGCGGTTCACCGCGTAGCCGAGCTCGCGGTAGCGCTCGGCCGCCGCCGCCCTGCCCCCGGCCGGGCAACTGTCGGATCCCGGAATCCTGGTCAGGCTGTTCGGCTCCAGCACGACCACCGCCCGGCCCGAGCCGATCGCCTTCGCCACCACGTCGATCCAGGCGCGGTACGCCCGCTCGTCCGCTTCTCCCCACTGGGAGCAGTCCTTCCTCGGCACCTGGTCGGTCACGATCACCGCGACGGCGTGACGCGCGGTGGCCGCCCGCATGGCGGACGCGACCGTACGGCCGGCCTCTTCGGCGGGCATGTTCAGGTTCACGGGGTGCGGCACCGCCGCCAGGGCGCGCATCAGCGCGGCGTCGGCCTTCCTGCCCTGCGCGCTCCAGATGTTCGCCTGGCGCCGCGCGTCCGGGTCCGCCTGGTACGCGAACCGTACGCCGGGCTCGCGCAGTGGGTTTCCCTTGCCGGGGTCGTCGCCGCCGTCCGCCTGTGGCGCCTGTGACGCGGCCGGGGTGGAGGACGCGCCGGTCCGAGGTGCGGAGTCGTCTCCGGCCACCGCGGCGGAGCGCGTGGACGTCGCCGAGGTTGCCGGGGAGGGCGGGTCGTCCCCGGTGAGCCGTACGGCGGCCACCGTCGCGATCACCGCCAGCCCGGCGATCCCGGCCACGGCCCCGGCCACCAGCCCGCGACGGCTCCTCCGCCCGCCCGGCTGGGTGGTGACCCACGCCTCCGGCTCCGCCCGGGAACCGGTGAGGGCGTCCAGGATCTCCTGCACGGTCGGCCGTACGGCAGGATCCTTGGCCAGGGCGCGCTCGACCAGCGGGCGCAGCGGCCCGTCCAGGCCGTCCAGTCTCGGCTCCCCGTTGATGACCTGGTTGAGCACGACCGGGAGCGGCCCGTTGCCGAACGGCGCCCGGCCGGTGCCCGCGTACGTGACCGTGCCCGCCCAGGCGAAGACGTCCGACGCGGGGGTGAGCGCGCGGCCGTCGAACTGCTCGGGCGACATGAACGCGGGGGTGCCGACGACCGCACTGCTGTGCGTGCCGGTGTCGGTCACGTGGGCCACGCCGAAGTCGATGACCTTCGGCCCGACGGGGGAGAGCAGGACGTTGCCCGGCTTCAGGTCGCGGTGGATGATGCCCGCCGCGTGGACGGCCCGCAGCGCCGTCGCGACGCTGACCGCGAGCCCGTCCAGGCTGGAGCCGCGCAGCGGCCCGTCCCGTTCGACGGCCTCCCGGAGAGTCGGCCCGGGGACGTACTCGGTGACCAAATAGACGGTCTCGCCGTCCACCTCCGCGTCCAGCACGGCGGCGGTGCAGAAGCGGGCGACCCGCTTGGCCGCCTCCACCTCGCGCCGGAACCGGCGGCGGAAGCCGGGGTCGGCGGCGATCGTGTGGTGCAGCAGTTTGACCGCCACCCGCGCGCCGTCCGGCGCCTCGCCCAGGTAGACGACGCCCATGCCGCCCTCGCCCAGCCTGCGCACCAGCCGGTACGGCCCCACCTCGCGGGGATCGCCCGTACGCAGGTCGGCGGGGTGCCGCGGGCCGGACGGCCACCCGGCGCCGGACTCGTACGCCCCGGGTAAGCCCCCCGCCCCGCCGCCGTTCGTGCCGGATTCCGCCATCGTTCGCCCCCGCCGGCATGCCCCGAATGGTCAGGTCAGTACGGGATCTTATTGACCGCCACCGGGCCCGGCCACCGCCGAGCACGTGCCACTACGGCGAAGGCGCGAAGAGGAAGAAGGGGCGCTGCGTCGGCGTTCCGTCCCCTGGGCGTCTGGACGGGCTCGTGAACGCCACGGGAACCGCCCTCAGTCGACCCTGACGACGTACTTGCCCCGCACCCCGCCCGCCTCCAGTGCCCGGTGCGCCGCCGCGGTCTCCGCCAGCGGGAAGCATCTGTCCACCGCGGGGCGCAGTCTTCCCTCCGCCACCTCGCGGGCGAGGTCGTCGAAGAGCGCGCGTTTGGGGTTGCCGCTGAAGAAGCGCACCCGGCCGCGTCCGTGTACGGCGCTGGCGGCGATGTAGCCGAGTGAGGCGGCGGGCCGTGTCAGGTCGAAGGCAATGGTGACCATGCGTCCGCCGGGCGCCAGAAGGCGCCGGAAGGCCCGCAGGTCGGTGCCGGCGGTGTCGAGGACCACGTCGAACAGCCCCAGTTCACTCGGCGAGACGGTCCGATGGTCGATGGCGTGGTGGGCGCCGAGCGTACGGACGAAATCGAGATTGGTGGCGCGGGCCAGGGCCGTCACCTCGGCGCCATAGGCCCGTCCGAGCTGCACGGCGGTGTTGCCGACGCCGCCGGCGGCGCCGCGTACGAGCAGTCGTTCGCCGGGGCGCAGCCTGACCTTGTCGCGCAGCGCCGTGATGGCCGTGGTCGCCACCGGCAGCGCGGCGGCTTCCACCAGATCCAGTCCGTCCGGGACCCGGCCGAGCCGCTCGGCCCGGACTGCCACGTACTCGGCGGCGCTGCCGAATCCGGTACGGCCCACGATGCCCCACACCCGGTCGCCGACCGCGACGCCCGTCACGCCGGCGCCGAGCGCGGCGACCTCGCCGGTGAAATCCAAACCGACGCGTTGCGGGAACTTCCGTCCGATCAAGAGACGGAGGCTGCCGGAACGGGCCGCCAGTTCGCCGCCGTTGACGCTGAACGCGCGCACCCGCACGAGCACCGCGCCGGGCACCGGTTCAGGGCGTGGCACCCGGCCCACGTACAGCACCTCGGGGCCGCCGAAGCGGTCGAAAAGCACGGCTCTCATCGTGCGGTCGTCCATCGTTCTCACCTTCGTCGGCAGTGCCGTGCGGGGGGATACGGCCCCGAGCGTAGGCTCACAATTGGACGGCACCGTCCACTTGGACCGGAAGTGAGAGGCACTGGTGGAGGAACCCTCTCGGATCGCCCGCCCGGGGTTGCGGGCCGACGCCCGGCGCAACCGGGGGCGCATCCTCGTCGCCGCCCGCGCGGTCTTCGCCGAGCGCGGGATCGACGCGCCCATGGCGACCGTGGCCCGGAGGGCCGGAGTCGGCGTAGCGACGCTGTACCGGCGTTTTCCGACCCGGCAATCCCTGGTGCGGGCCGCCTTCGCGCAACAGATGGAGACCTGCGCCCGAGCGCTCACCGAGGCGCTGGCCGACCCCGACCCCTGGCGGGGCTTCCAGCGGCTGTTCGAGACGGTCTGCGAGCTTCAGCGGGAGGAACAGGGCTTCCCGGCCGCGTTCGTCGCCGCTTTCCCCGACAGCGCGGCGGAACACGCGCAGGCCCGGGAACGGACCGAGCGGGATCTCATGACCCTGGTCCGCAGAGCCCAGGCAGTGGGCGCGCTGCGGGCCGATTTTCATCCTTCCGACCTCGTCGTCGCTCTGTTGTCCCACTGCGGTCTGGTCACCGCGCTGCCGCATGACGATGCCGCGTCCCGGCGTCTGGTGGCGTATCTGCTCCAGTCGTTCCGCGCCGAGTCGGCTCACGGGGCCCTGCCTCCGCCGAGCGCTCTGTCGCTGCGCGATCTCCCGCTCGCGGCCGGCGACTCGCAGAGACAGCGGCCCTCCAGGGCCTGACGTGACAACGGGTGACGCCCGATGGCCGCCTAATGCAGCCGAGCGGCAACTCCGGCTGATCGCGCCCCGCGATCGCCGAGAGGTGCTCAGTGCACGCAGAGAGCGGACACGGTCACGTCGTAGATGTACCAGCTTCCGGTAGGAGTCGTGTACACGTTGGTCACCCCGGTCGTCTGGTAGCCGGTGCAGTCCCCGCCGGCCGCGAGGATGGCGGCTCGCGCCCCTGCCGCGCCGTTCTGCTGCGCCGTCCCGGGCGTGCTGCCTTCACCGCGAGCCGTCGCGGTGCGCGGCACGGTGTACGAAGGCGGTGGCGGCGCGGGAGCGCACAGGCCGGTTGCGGTTCCGTTGAACTGGTAACCACCTCCGCTCGGTACGACGTACACGAGGGTGGCCGACGAGGTCACGTTCGTGCAGACCTCCCCCAGTTGGGTGGCCAGACTGGCGAGGGCGTTACGGGCGCTCGCCTGGGCCGCCGCCGAAGCCGAGGACTGCGTCTGGCCCCATGCCGAGCCGGTCGCCGTCCGCCAGGTGTCGGCGTGGGCCGCCGCCGGGCTGAGGCCGATCCCCGTGGCGGCGAGCGCCACCGACATCAGCAGTCGGCCGGCGAGCGAACCACGCCGGGATCTTCCGTACGGTTCATCGTGCTGAGCCATCCGCGCCTCCTATGAGCGCCTGGTGAACAGCGACAGGGCGGGAATCCGATCCCCGCTTTCGAGCACGATCTTGGGGCGCGAGGTCATCGTAGATTCGCCGTTTTCCGCTGACCATGCTGCGGCGGCGCAGGTGCGATCGACGCGCTGGTGGGCGGTCCCGGCCGGTGAAAGTTTCCTCGGCGCGGTTCGCGCATTCCGGGCCCGGCCCGGCTCACCCGGTCTGGTCGAGCTGCCGCCAGCGACCGGGGTCGTTGAGCCGCTGCAGCCGTAGCGCCTCGTCGTGATAACCCCGGCGGGCGTCGTCCTCGGCGCGAAAGGCCAGATCTCTGCCGCGCGGCTCGGTCGCCGTCACGTACCAGTCGCCGTACTCGCAGCCGCTCGGCAGCCGGCCCAGGGTGATCTGGAACGACTTGTGTGGTTCCGCGGCGGCGAACTCCCACCGGGCCACCGGTTCGAGATCGGAACAGCTGGACAGCCACCCCGGGGGCAACTCCGTCTGCCGGGCCTGAATCCGCCTGGCGGCCAGGCGCTTCAGCTCCTCCGGGGCGACCTGGAGGTACGCGGCCAGGGTGCGGGACGCCTTCGACAGCCCATACTCGGCGGACACGTCGCGCTCGATCTCGTCCCAGTGGGTGCCGACCACCGGTGCCAGCTCCAGGGCGTCGAGGGTGCCCGACATCAGTTCCGCACGGACCGGGAGGATGTCCTTGAGCCATCCCGCGCCGGTCTCGTGCAGGTTGAACAACTCGGAGTCCTCGGCGTACATGCGCAACCGCAGGAGCAGGTCGTCGTCGCTCGTCTCCACGCTCAGGCCTTCGAGTATGTTCCCGTGCGCGTACGGCGCGACCGTCTCCGCGGACAGCGCCGTGCCGGGGATCCGGAAGGTGACCGAGCGGGGACCGACGTTCTCGAAGAAGAGCCAGGCGTCGAAGGTCCGCTCGACGAACTGCTCCATCTCCCGCGTGTAGTCCTCCCAATCCACGGACGCGGAGAACGAGGTCGCGGTCACCATCGGCTTCCCGGGCAGCATCCGCAGCACCGACTGCGTGTTCTCGTCGAGAACGCGGTCGAGCACCACGGCCTCGATGTACTTGTAGTGGCGACGTTCGTCCCGGTACTTGCGCCTGCCCATGTCCGCACTCCCTGGAAACGCTCGGTCCGACGTAATCTAATGATCACGCGAAGCGAACGGGCGGAAACGGGCCGAATACGGCGGCCGGTCAGGGCGTGAGCGTGGCCGCGAGCACGTCGCGGAACGCCGTCGGCTTACGGCCGAGCACCTCCCCGAGGGCGGGGCAGACCTCGGCGAACTCGCCCTGACGGCTGGCCTCGTACATGCCGAGCAGGAACCGTGCCTGTCCCTCGGGGACGCCGCGCGACACCACGCCGGTGATCCACTCGTCGTCCGGGACGGTGACGCGGGTGATCTCGCGTCCGGTCAGTTCGGAGGCGATGGCGGCGATGTCCGTGAGGTCGAGCGCCTCGGGGCCGGTCAGCGGCGGCGTGATCCCGTCGAGCCCGCCCTCCTCGGCCAGCGCGACGGCGGCCGCCTCGGCGAGGTCGGCGTGGGCCGTCCAGGAGACCGGCCCGTCGGCGGGTGCGACGATCTCACCGTCCCGGAGCCCCTGGCCGATGACCTGGACGATGGTGGCCGCGTAGAAGCCGTTGCGCAACGCGGTGAACGGAATCCCGGACGCGCTCAGGTCCCGCTCCGTCTCGGCGTGGGCCGGCATCGGGAGGAAGGGAGAGGCCGGGTTCGCCCCCATGTGGCTGGTGTAGACGATTCGCTTGGCGCCCGCGGCCGCGGCGGCCTCGATCGCCGTACGGTGCGGGGCGGCGTCCGCCGGGCCGGAGACGATCAGCACCCGCGCCACGCCCTCGAACGCGTACGCCAGGCTCCCGGGGTCGTCGAAGTCGCCCTGCCGGACGCGTACGCCTCGATCCGCGAGGTCTTCGGCTTTCCCGGTTTCGCGCACGCTGACGCCGATCCGTTCGGCGGGGACCCGGGTGAGCAGGTGCTCGACGACAAGGCGGCCAAGCTGACCGGTCGCTCCGGTGACGATGATCACGACTTACTCCTGTGTTATCGGCGATATCGCCAGGACGCTAACACTGAAAAACCATCGATAGCAACTCCTTGCTATCGTTGGAAGCATGAGTGATCCCGGAAGCGAGACGGCCGGCCGCGACAGGACGCGGGCGCACATCGTGTCGGTCGCGGCGGGACTGCTCGCGAGTGGTGGCCGCGACGCACTCTCGACCAGGGCGGTGGCCGCCGCGGCGGGCACCCAGGCTCCGACGATCTACCGCCTGTTCGGCGACAAGGAGGGCCTGCTCGACGCGGTCGCCGAGTTCGGCTTCACCTCATATCTGCGGGACAAGAAGGCCCGGCCGCCCGCCGGTGATCCGGTCGAGGAGTTCCGGGCCGGGTGGGACCTGCACGTCGGCTTCGGGCTGGCCAACCCCGCCCTGTTCTCGCTCATGTACGGCGATCCCCAGCCGGGGCGCCGGTCGCCCGCCTCAGCCGTCGCCTTCCGCATGCTGGGAGAGCGCATCCGCGCGATCGCCGCCGCGGGCCGGCTGAAGGTCGGCGAGCGCCTGGCGGCTGACCTCGTGCACTCCGCCGGAACCGGCGTCGTCTTCACGTTGCTCTCCATGCCGGAGGAACGGCGTGACATGCGCCTGTCCGAGGTGGCCCGCGACGCGGCGATAGCCGCCATCACCACCGACGCCCCCGCCGTCGAGACCCCCGGGCCCGCGGCGGCGGCGATGGCGCTGCGCGCCACCCTGCCGGACGCCACGGCCCTCACGGACGGAGAGCGCCACGTGCTCGGCGAATGGCTCGACCGCCTCGCCGTCGGGCCCGCCTGAGTGAGTGCGGCGTTGAGCGAACCGCCGCCGGTCGCGAAAAGCGGTGGAGGGCTTCGCTAACACGCACCGACGAAATTTTTCCGGACTTCAATGTGCGGCCCCTGCGGCCGGTCCGTAAATCGCTCGCTCGGATTAGACGAAATTCCCTATGGATATCCCCCAAAGTGGTGACTACCATCAAGAAGTAAACATCGACTCCGAGGGGGATGAGTAATGGGCCGTGTCAGGAAGTTCGGCGTTTCGGCCGCGGCAGTGACCGCGATCGCCGCCGCGACAACGCTGATGTCACCCACAGCTCCCGCCCTGGCGGCGCCGACCTGCAGCACCAGCGCGCAGATCGGCGTCAGCGGCGGCACCGGCTGGGCGACGTGCAGCGGCACCGGAGTGACTCAGACACGGGTCGTGCTCTTCTGTCAAGACAGTAGCGGTGGCTACACCACGGTCTACGGCCCTTGGGTTGCCAATTCCGTCAAATCAAACGCCAGATGCAGCAGCAGCTCATGGCCGATATCGGTCGGATATCAAACAATCTGAGCCGCGCCCTAATCGCCCTTCATAGTTCCCCCATACCGTTGTGGTCCCGGCACCATTAGCATGCGGCCCTTTTCGCCACTGATCGGTGCAGACACCCACTACTCCGCCCGGTGGAGGTCGCGCGAACAGGCGCTCGACGACACGGCGGATACCCGGTCGCTCGATGACGCGCCAGCCGGTCGTACCAGTACATGTGTTAGTGTTGGTACATGTCAATGAAGAGGACGAACGTCTACGCCGATCCTGAAGACCTTGCCCTCATCAAGGAGGCTGCCAAGCGCCGTGGCATCCCCGAGGCTGAGATCATCCGTGAAGGGATCCATCTGGCTGCGATGGCGAACCGGGTGTGGGACGAGCCGTTGGACTGGCCGACCTTCGAGGGCAGCGGTGAGCCGGTCACCAGCGACGAGATCACGTCGGTGGTGGCCAGGGAGGCCACCGGCAGGTGATCGTCATCGCCGACACCTCCGGCATCATCGCCGCCTCTGATCGAAACGCCTCTGACAGCGTCGGCTGTCAGACCGTTCTCCGTGAGGCTGGGACGGTGGTCGTCTCTCCACTGGTACTGGCGGAGGTCGACCACCTGGCCAAGGTCCGTTTCGGCTCCGCCGCTCGGACGCAGATCATCGCCTTCATCCTTTCCAACGCGCACCGTCTGCGCTTCCAGATTCCGGAAGTCTCGACGGAGGTTCTGGACGCGGCGTATGCGCTGCGGCACCGCTACGCCTCGTTGGACCTGGACCTCGCCGACGCGGTCAACGTCGTCCTTGCCGCGGAGTTCCGGACCGACGCCCTGCTCACGCTGGACCGGCGTGATTTCCGGGCGGTGCGCCCTCTGACTCCGCACAAGGCGTTCCGGCTGCTGCCGGACGATCTGTAGCCGAGCCTCGCGTGGCGGAAGAGCCGCCGGGAACGTGCCTTCCGCGCGACCTCCGGGGTGTCGAGGCCGGGAACGATCAGCCGGACGCCAGCCGATCGGCGAGTTTCTGGAGCGTGGCGGCGATCTGGATGTTGGTCTGGTAGTCGTCGCCCATGCGGACGATCACCGTCCGGGTGGCCGGTGACACCACCATGATCTGACCGTGCGCGCCCATCGCGGCGAGGTCCCGTCCGCCGTCGCTCCGCGGGAGGATCCACCAGCCGTTGCGGTATCCGACGGCGATGCCGGCGAAAGTGGTCACCGGTTCACGATTGCCCGGGTCGAGGCTGCGGTCCAGGAACGCCCGGGGCGCCACCTGCTGTCCGGCGACTCGGCCATCGTCGAGCAGGAGCCCGCCGATCCTGGCGAGATCACGGGCGGTCACCACGAGACCGCTCTCGTGGTAGGGGAAACCGTGGTCGTCGACGCACCATTCGGCCGGATACTCCGCGCCCAGATCGTCCCACAGGCGCTGCAGCGGCTGTCGCGTGAGGAACGTACCGGTCAGCCGCCGGTACGCCAGGCCGACGAGGTTGGGCGCGTAGTCGTTGTAGGTGAACGGTCCCGGCGCGCTCGCGATCTCCGGCCGCCGGACGACGGTCCCGGCCAGGTCGGTCGCGTAGTAGACCGACGGATAGTCCCGGTTGACCCAGGGGAACGAGATGTCGTCGGAGAAGGCGATGCCCGAGCGCATGTCGACGAGATCGCCCAGCGTGACGGCGGAGAACCGGGCATCCCTGGCGCGCAGTTCGGGAACGGCCTGGGTGACAGGCATGCCGAGACCTCTGATCGTGCCGTCCGCGACGGCCCGCGAGACGAGCAACGAGATCACCGTCTTGGACACCGAGAACGCGGCGGCAGGGCGATCGGGCGCCCCGCCGTTGCCGTACCACTCGCACACCAACCGGCCGTCGTGTACGACGACGATGCTCTGCGCCTTCTCGGTGGGCAGCGCGTCGCGGATCGGGCAGTCGCCGGTCGCCGGCCACGGCCGGGGCACGGCGGCCGCGTGCACCGAGGTGTGCTGTTTCCATTCGACGTCGGTGATGCCGGAGTCCTGGTGCGCCAGCACCCGCACGGCGTACGCGGCGTCGCCGTGGGCCATGATCAGCAGGAAGACCGCGACGAGCGTGACAACGGACAGGGGGAGGACCCAGGCGGTGTGCCGCGGCACGCGGCGGACATGCGGTAGCACAGGGTAAGTATATATCGTATACATTCAAGTGAGGGGAGGTGCCCGGTGCCACGCCCGAAGACGATCGACCGGGCGGCGATCCTGGGTGCCGCGCTCGACGTGGCCGACGCCGACGGCGTCGCGGCCGTGAGCATGCACGCGGTCGCCAGACGACTGGCGGTGACACCGATGGCGCTCTACCGGCACGTCGCCAACAAGGCCGATCTGCTCGACGGCATCGTCGAACTGCTGATGGCTGAGATCGTGCAGGACGTGCCGGCGCCGGGTCCGGCCGCCGGACGTGACGCCTGGCTGGACGCGCTCGTCCGGACGGCCGGCCGTGCGCGGGCGGTGGCGTCCCGGCACCCGGAGGCGTTCACCCTGCTGCTGAGCCGGCCGGCGGCCTCCGCGGCCGCGCGCGAGGTCCGCGCGCACATCCACGACCTGCTCCGTCAGGCGGGCGTCGGCGGCGACCACGTCGAGCGGCTCGAACGCATCGTCACCACCACGGTGCTCGGCATGGCGGCCGGGCAGGCGTCGCAGCGGTTCGCCCACCACCCGCCCGACATGCTCGACGAGGACGTACGCGCCCTGGCCACGTTCGTGACCGCCGGCATCGAGCCCTTCCGCACTCCGTAGCCCGTCGTCAGATGCCCTGGGGGAGGCGGAAGAGGCGGCCGGGGTCGTAGGCCGCCTTGACCTCGGCGAGGCGCGCGGCGTTCGCACCGTAGTACTGCTGCCGCCAGTTGGTCAGCTCCGGGTCGACGTAGTTGACGTACGCGTGGTCGCCGAGGTGCGGCCGCATGGCGGCGTGGGCGGCGCGGGTCCAGGCGGCGGCGCCGGACTTGTGGGCGTAGTACTGCACGCTGAACAGCGCCTTGCGGTGCGGGAAGGCGGTCGCGTCCGGGCGGACCCGGGCGACGGCGCCGCCGAGCGCGTCGAGCAGCACCGAGTGCCGTCCCGGCGCGGCGACCTGGGCCAGCAGCGCCTTGATCCCGGCGGACGACAGCGGCGTGTAGGCGAAGTGCGACTTCGCGGTGAACGAGTCGCGGACGAGCCTTCCACTCGGGTTCTGGCCGGGGAGCGTGCCAGGACGGTGGCACTGCGCCACCGTCAGCGACGAGCAGCCCGCCTCCACCATCATCGCGTGGTCGTACGCGGAGACCGCGACATAACGGGTCTTGGGCCCGGAGCCGACGCGGTCGACGAGCTTCTGCAGCAGGTTCTCGCACGCCGCCTTGCCGCCGAGGTAGAGGCCGCCGACCATCACGTCCGGGGACGGGTCGTGGTTCAGGTGGCAGTTGGACCACAGCGCGTCGGGCGCGGTGGGTGCCCACGACTGCCACGCCTTCAGCACGGCGGCCGCCTTCGACCAGGGCCAGTGCAGGAAGAACAGCGTCACCTGACGGGTGGCGTGCGTGCGGAACGTGAACGACGTCGCGACGCCGAAGTTGCCGCCGCCGCCACCCCGGGAGGCCCAGAACAGGTCCGGGTGCGCGGTCTCCGAGCAGGTCAGCGTCTTCCCGTCGGCCGTGACGATTTTCAGGGACTCCAGCACGTCGCAGGTCAGGCCGTACTGCCGCGACACCACCCCGATGCCGCCGCCCAGCGTGAGACCCGCCACGCCGACGGTCGGGCAGGAGCCCGCTGGGATGCTCACCCCGTGCGCGGCCAGCTTCGCGTACACGTCCACGAGCCGCGCGCCGGCGCCGACCGTGGCGTGACCGCCCGCGTACGACACGCCGCTCATCCGCGACACGTCGACGACCAGCCCGGCGCCCGTGGACCAGCCCGCGTAGCTGTGGCCGCCCGACCGGGAGGTCACCGGCACGCCGAACCGCCGCGCGAACGCCAGGCACTCCGACACGTCGGCCGCCGTCGCGCAGTACGCCACCCCGGCCGGCCGTACGGAGTCGAAGGCCGCGTTGAACACGTGGCGCGCGTTGTCGTACGACGCGTCGCCCGGCCGGATCAGCTTGCCGTCCAGCCCCCGGCCGAGCGCGGACCAGTCGGCGGGACGGGGACCGGCGGCGGCGAACGCCGTGCCCGAGAAGGCGCCGGAGAAGGCGGCGGTCCCGGCGAGGGCCGAGACGCGAAGGAAGCTCCGTCTGTCGATCATGGTCGTACTCCCGAGGTGGTGATCTACCTCGTGAGACGCGTGCTGATCCGGTCCGGTTGGTTACAGTGTCATCACTTCGTCCCTCGTGTCGGGTCTCACTTCGCGCCGATCCGCAGGGCCAGCGCGGGGCACATCTCCACCGCCTTCTGCGCGTCGCCGAGCAGCCACGAGGGGACGCCGGTGTCCATGAACACCGGAAAGCCGTGGTGGTCCAGCTTGACCAGTTCCGGCACGAGATGCGCGCACAGGCCGTGGCCCTGGCAGCGGGTCCAGTCGACCATGAGCCGGACGTCCCGCGCCTCCTCCACGGGCAGGGGGAGCACGCCCTTCGTCTCCCGTCCGCAGCCGCCGTGGAAGCGGTGCTCCTCCACGTCGTCGGCGAACGCGTCCAGGGCCGACAGCACGAACCTGGCCGAGCCGTCCGGGTGGAAGCAGGCGCCCCGGCCCTTCACGGCGGCGGCCGCCCGGCGGACCGCCTCGGGGCCGTCCGGGTCGCCGTCCTGGAGCTGCCGGAAGGCCCGCGCGAGGTCGGGCAGGCCGAGACGGCACGGGCCGCACTGCCCGGCCGACTGCGCGGCGAGGTAGCCCGCCACCCGCGCGGTCTCGCCGAGCGGGCAGGTGTCCTCGCCCAGCACGACCACGATGCCCGCGCCCAGTTCGCCGCCCGCCTCCTTCGCGCCGCGCCGCGACAGGACCGTGCCGTACGCCGCCTCGGCGGACATCCAGGTGCCGTGGTATCCGCCGAGCAGCAGGCCGTCACCGATCTTCGCTTCGCACAGGGCCAGCACGTCGGCCAGCGGCACCCCCGGAGGGGCCTCGACCACCGAGGGGGCGCCCACCGAGCCGCCGACCGTCAGCAGGATGGTCCCCGGCTCCTGCACGGTGCCCACCGCGGCGTACTCCTCCGGGCCCAGCTCGGCCAGCACGGCGAGCTGGGCGAAGGTCTCGGTGTTCGACAGCAGGGTCGGCAGGCCGTACACGCCGCTGTCGCTGGAGCGGACCTTGCGGCCCGGCGGCAGCCCCATCTCGCCGTTGACGGCGCGGACGAGCGCGCCGCCCTCGCCGGAGATGAACCGCTCCTCGATCGCCACGACGCGTACGAGCCCGGTCAGGCCGCGCTCGGCCACGGCGGCGGTGACCGAGGCCTCGGCCAGCTCGCCCGCGCCGACCGCGACCACCACCTCGCGGGAGCCGAGCGCGCTGGCCGCGAGCAGGGCGCCCTCCAACACCAGGTGCGGCGCCCGGGTGAGCAGGGTCTTGTCCTTCAGGCTCGCGGGCTCGCCCTCGGCGGCGTTCACCAGCACGACGGTCTCGCCGTCACGGGCGGATACGGCGCGCAGCTTGCGCGCGAACGGGAACGCGGCCCCGCCCCGGCCCCGCAGGTCCACCTCCTCGGCCATCGAGATGAGCGCGTCGACCGTCTGGCCCGGCAGCCGGTCGTGGTACTTGTGATGGGCGTTGAGGTCGAGCCTGCGATGCTCGTCGAGCCCGGCGGTCAGCCGGGACGGGCCGAGCCGCCGGACGTTGGAGACGCGGTAGGGAATCACACGATCCTCCGGAGGCGGGGTTCCTGGGGGGTGGGCGGAGCATCACTGAGGACGTCGTTCAGAACGTCGTCCGGGAGACCGCCTGAGACGTCCCGCAGGATGTAGCGGGGGACGTCGGGGGCGGCGGGATCGGTGCCGGTGCGGGCGAGGACGGCCACCTCGGGCCGTGCCTGCGGCCTGACCGGCCGCGCGGTTCGCTCGCCGGGGCGCCTGCCGTCCTCCTCGCGGACCGTACGGCGCCCGGTGCCGGTGGCGGTGGCGGCGCTCCATTCGTCGGTCGCGGCCTGCCGGGCGGGCCGGGTGGCGGCCGCGAGGCGGATCAGCAGGGCGGCGCCGACCGCCGCCAGGCAGGCCACGTAGCTGAAGGTGACCCACGGCGCGGCGGCCCGGCCGGCGGTCAGGCCGTGCAGGATCGCCACCGGCCACGCGAGGTAGGCCAGGTCGTGCAGCCCTCGCCACAGCCAGGGCCGTTCCGCCTGGGCGAACCTGCCCCGCATGACGCCGGTCGCGACGATCACGATGAACAGGTCGGAGGCCACGACCCCCAGCGAGACGTACACGTTGGTGGACGGCACCACCGACCCGTACGGCGGCACCAGCCCGGCAGCGATCTTCATGCCGATGTGCACGATGAGGAAGCCGATGCCGAGCAGGGCCATGGCCCGGTGGACGAGCTGCACGCGCACCCGCTGCGCGATGGGCAGGATCACGCGGTCGGTCGCCGCCAGGCCCAGGGCGACCGTGGTGGTGAGGCCGACCAGCGAGAAGACGCCGGCGTAGAACGTGAGGAACGACTGGGCCTCGGCCAGGAACGCCGAGCCGCCGGACGTCCGGGTGGCGGCCAGCCCGCCGGTGATGATCACGGCGACCACGACGCCGAGGCTCACGCGTACGCCGCGCCGTTCGAGGTCGAGGCCGGGATTCGGCCGGGTGTGCCGGGAAGCCCCTCTGTTGGGCACTGATTTCCTCCGTCGTACTGCCTGGGGGGTGTGGAGGCGCCGTTCCCCGCCCACTTGGGTGGGGCCCTCGGGTGGGGGTGGCCTGCGTGAGGACCGGGCGGGGAACGGCACGATCGGGGCGCGGCTCAGCAGCGCAGGCCGCGGTTGATGCAGGTGACCACCGACCGCATCAGCCGGTCGGGCATCACGTTCTCGAAGTCGGCGTGGTCGGTGATCGGGTTGTGCCGCTGCTCCGGGAAGCTGTCCACCGCGAACGACGGCCCGCCCGGCACCGAGTAGGCCAGGGTCATGCGCAGTTGCGGGATCGCCCGGGTGCCCGCCGGGCACGCGCCGTTCCGGGCGGGGAAGACGACGTGCGTCCGGTGGTTGGCGCTGTCGGTGTTCTGGCCGTCCCAGCAACTGGGGAAGTCGAGCACGCGCAGCACCAGGCTGCCCCGGGGACAGAGCGGATACTTTCCGGTCAGCCGGTTCGTGAAGCCGCTGCAGGTCCACTGCGCGCGGGCGTTGGCGCCGCCGTTGGTGGCCGCCTTCGCGTCCCCGGTGATGAGCCGGAGGAACCGGGGCATCGCCACGACCCTGCTGACCGGGTTGCCGCGGAACTGCAGCGTGACCGACCGGGCGAGGAGGATCGTGCCGACGTTGCCCTCGGCCGCGCCGCCCGGCTCCTCCGCGTGCCGCGCCGTCGCGTCCTCCGCCGTCGTGTCCTCCGCTGTCACGTCCTGTGCCGCCGGGTTCTCGGCTGTCACGTCTTCTGCCGTCGCGTCCTGGACGTCGGCGGGGGAGGCGTCGGCGGAGGGGGAGGGGGAGGGAGAGGCGGACGGCTGGGCGCCGAGGCCCTGCCGGCTGCGCAGCACCGGCCAGAAGTACGTGGACCTGTCGCCGAGCCGGCAGGTCGTGCCGCCCGCGGCGAGGCTCTCGTCGGTGGAGGACCCGTTGGTCGTGAGGTTGCCGACGTAGTCGTGGACGTGGTGCGCGCCGTTCGACACCCCGGGCGCGACGATGTGGTTGTCGGAGTTGCGGTGGCCGTTCTCGTTGCGTCCGCAGCGGGAGGTGAACGAGCCGCGCCCGGCGCGTACGCCGCCGTCGCCCGGCGGCACCCGCCGGATGTCGGCGAAGTCCTCCAGAGCCGGGCCGACGTCCTCGCACCCCGCGCCCTGGACGGACGGATCGCAGTGGTCGGCGAGGGCGGGCCGGACCCCACCGATCAGCGGGTTCAGCGGGCTCAGCGAGCCTCCGAGCAGCACGCCCGCCATGGCGAGAATGAGCCGTTTTCGCATGGATGCACCTTCTAGACGGTGGGGGTGGGAAGGGTGGAGTAGTCGACGAGTCCCGTGCCTTCGAGCAGGGTCATGTGCTTCATCACGACGTCGACGGCCTGCCCGGCGAAGTCGCGGACCAGGCTGTTGCGGGTGCCCGCGCGGACAGCGGAGACGAAGGTGAACACCTTGCCGTGGGCGTTGCGCAGCCGGTCCGCGAAGACGCGGTCGAACTCGGGGCCGCGCGCGGCGGCCATCTCGTCCAGCCACCCCCGCTGGTCCGGGTTCGGCTGGTCCGGCAGCGGGACGCCGAGCTTGGCGGCGAGCTCCCTGACCTGCGCGTCGAGTTTGGTGTGGTCCTCCACGAGGTGCCTGCCGACGTCCTTGACCTTCTCGCTACCGGCCCGGTCCTGGGCCCAGCGCCCGGCGGGGATCTCCCAGAGCCCCGCCCAGCGCACCCTGACCAGCAGGTCGCGGTCGGCCGGGCCCAGCGGGCCGTAGGGGGTCTGCGTCCAGCCCGCCTGGGCTGACGACGCGCTCCTGGGGACGACCACGATCACCGTGACGGCCGCCGCGAAGAGGAAGACGCCGAGCACCAGGAGTTCCCCGAAACGGAACCGCATCGTGCCTCCTTTCGTGACCTTCGGTCGGAGGTACGCGGCGTCGCCGGGGGAGGTTCAGGACGTAGTCAGAAATAACTGGAGTTACGGATGTGGTGTACGAACAACTAACGCTGGTGCAAATATGTGGCCGTGCGTCGACAACTCGACAGCCGGTTCGTGCGTCTGGACTCCAATGACTACGACGACCCCGATCGAGAGGAACTCCTGATCAGGGAGCTTTACCGCGAGTTCGGCGGTCCGCTGCTGCGTCAGGTGCGCAAGACGACCGGCAACGACCTGCAATGGGCTGAGGATGTCGTCCAGGAGACGCTGGTGCGTGCCTGGCGCAACTCGGCGAAGCTGACATGGGAGCCCCACTTGCTGTGGGCGTGGCTCCTCACCGTCGCCCGCCGCATCGTGATCGACGGACGCCGCCGGCGCGGCGTCCGGCCCAGGGAGGTGGAGGCTCCCGAGGAGGACAGCCTTGCCGTGCCGGACGGCGCGGACCGCACGCTGGCGGCCATCGTGGTCGCGGACGCGCTGCGGAACCTGTCCGCCCAGCACCGGGAAGTTATCGAAGAGACATACTTACGCGACCGGACAGTAAGCCAAGCGGCCGAAGTTCTGGGCATCCCACCGGGTACCGTGAAGTCGAGGCTCTTTTACGCCCTGCGCGCACTTCGTACGGCCCTGAAGGAGAGGGGGGTGGCCAGCTGATGTCCGCGTCGTCGCCGCACTTCGACGTGGCAGCGTACGCCCTGGGAGTGCTGGACGACGACGAGGCCGAGGAGTTCGAGCGGCACCTCGACGACTGCGCGCCGTGCCGGGCGGAACTGCTGGAGACACAGGACCTGCCCGGCATGCTCGACGCCTTCAAGGACGGCTCCATCCCTTCGGAACGCACCATTCCCTGACCGGCCGGCTCCCGGCGTTCCGCCCGCCCCGGTCGGCGCCTCCCCCTGTCAGCGCCTACCCCTGTCAGCCCCCGGTCAGCGCAGAGCAGTCGCCGGGAGGCCGAGCAGCTCCGCCAGCGCGCGTTCGCCTTCGGGGGTGACCTGGACGGCGCGGGTCGAGCCGATCCGCACGCACCACCCCGTCTCCAGCGCGTGGCGGCACAGCGCCGCTCCGGCGAGCCCCGCCAGGTGCGGCCTGCGCTCGGTCCAGTCGAGGCACCCGCGCGCCAGCGGGCGCCGGCCCGACGGGGCGAGGGGCGCTCCCAGGTCGGCGAACCAGCGCAGAC
Source organism: Microbispora triticiradicis (assembly GCA_003260025.2). GTDB lineage: Bacteria > Actinomycetota > Actinomycetes > Streptosporangiales > Streptosporangiaceae > Microbispora > Microbispora triticiradicis. The sequence goes on from QFZU02000037.1 coordinate 76,174, forward strand.
CGGCGTCCGTGAGCGCGAAGCCGGTGTCCTGGCGCAGCAACCCGCGTTCGGTCATCGCCTCCGTGACTGTGATGCCGAGCCGGCCCGCCAGGTGGTCGTAGCAGGTGCGGCCGCGCGCCAGCGCCCCGGCCGCGCTCGCGGCCCGCAAAGTACGCGGCCGGTCCGGCCGCCCGTGCTCGGGTGCGGCCTGCGCCGCGAGGTCCTCGATCAGGTGGGCCACCTGGGCGTCCGCCAGCCGTACGTAGCGGTGCCGGCCCTGCCGTTCCGCGGTGAGCAGCCCGCCCTCGACGAGCCGGTCGATGTGCGCGCTGGCGGTGGAGGGGGCCACTCCGGCGTGCCGGGCCAGCTCGCCCGCCGTCCAGGCCCGGCCGTCGAGCAGCGCCAGGCAGAACCGCGCCCGCGTCTCGTCGGCGAGGAGTGCGGCGAGCGCGGCCAGACCGGAGGTGACCCGCCCGGAAGACGGCATGGACGGCGTGGACGGCATGGACGGCATGGACGGCGGAGACGGCATGGACGGCGGAGACGGCATGGCCCCAGGATGCGGCACCCACGTTGCGGTCGCGACCGAAGAGTCCGTGGCGACAGAGCCTGCGGCGACGCGACTGGGCGGAACGCCGAGCTGTCCGGAACGCCGAGCCGTCCGGGACGCGGGGTCACCGTCCGGCTCCTGGGACCGCTGTCCGGCTCGCGGGGCCACCGTCCAGCTTCCCGGACCGCCGTCCAGCTTCCGGGACCGCTGTCCGTTTCGGGAGCTGTCGTCTGGTTCGTGGAGCTATCGATCAGCTCGCGGATAATTCGTTATCGGGCGAAACGTCCTGGTCCTAACGTTGGCCGGGTGAGAACCGAAACGCGCGTCGACCGCGGCCAAGAGCTCCACCGTCCCGCGGCTCGCGCCGCCCTCGCGGCCGCGGGGGTCACGGTCCTGTTGTGGGCTTCGGCCTTCGTCTCCATCCGCAGCGCCGGAGAGGCCTACTCTCCCGGAGCCCTGGCCCTGGGACGGCTCCTCGCCGGGGCCCTCGTGCTGGGCGTGATCACGCTGGTCCGCCGGCCGGGGTGGCCGGCCCGTGCCGCCTGGCCGGGGATCGTCTGCTCGGGAATCCTCTGGTTCGGCGGCTACATGGTCCTGCTGAACTGGGGCGAGCGGGAGGTGGACGCGGGCACGGCGGCGCTGCTGGTCAACATCGGGCCGATCCTCATCGCGCTCCTCGGCGGCAGACTGCTCGGCGAGGGTCTGCCGCGCCCGCTGATCGTCGGCATGGCGGTGTCGTTCGCCGGCGCGGCGGTCGTCGGGCTCTCCATGTCCGGCGGCGGCCGGTCCTCCCTGCTCGGTGTGGTGCTGTGCCTGCTGGCCGCGGCGGCGTACGCGGGCGGGGTGGTCGTCCAGAAGCCGGCGCTCCGGCACGCGGGGGCGCTGCAGGTGACCACGTTCGGCTGCCTGATCGGGGCGGCGGCGTGCCTGCCCTTCGCGGGGGTCCTCGTCTCCGAGGCGGCGCGCGCCCCGCTGCCGGCGACGCTGAACATGCTCTATCTCGGCGTCGGCCCGACCGCCGTCGCCTTCACCACCTGGGCGTTCGCACTTGCCCGCACGACGGCCGGCCGGATGGGCGCGACCACCTACCTCGTGCCCGCCCTGGTGGTGCTCATGTCGTGGCTGCTGCTCGACGAGGTTCCCGGCCCGCTCACGCTGGCCGGCGGGGCCCTGTGCCTGGTGGGGGTGGCCGTCTCCCGCCGCCCCGGCCGGGCACGGACCTCCAGCTAGGTCCGGTGCGCGCCGAGTTGACGTCTGTGATGTCATGGGGTGATATCGGGTGCGGTGGTGCCGGGCTTTCGGTCAATGGGGATCGGAAAAAGGGACGCGCCCATCGTGGAGGAGTGGCGCATGCCTGCGACGCCGTACGGCCGGGCCGGGTCCGGGGACGTGCTGCCCCCTCCGCGCAGCTTCGGCGAGGAGGGCGGGCGCCTGTCCTACGGCGGCTACCTCCGGCTGCCCGAGCTGCTCGCCCAGCAGGAGCAGCGGTCCGGGGCCAGCGACGAACTGCTGTTCATCACCGTCCACCAGGTCTACGAGCTGTGGTTCAAGCTCCTGCTGCACGAGCTGGAGCGGATCAGGGACGCGATGACCGAGGGCGCCCTGTGGCGGGCGAGGCACCTGTTCCGCCGGGTGCACGCGGTCGAGAAGGTCCTGGTCGACCAGGTCCAGGTGATGGAGACCATGACGCCGCAGGACTTCCTGGAGTTCCGGTCGGTGCTCGCCCCCGCGAGCGGCTTCCAGTCGGTGCAGTTCCGGGAGCTCGAGTTCCTGTCGGGGGCCAAGGACCCCTCCTACCTCGGTAGGCTGCGGGGCGCGGGCGACGCGGAAATCGCCAGGTTGCGGCGTCGGCTCGCCGAGCCCACGCTGTGGGATGCTTATCTCACCGCCCTCTCCCAGCGTGGCCTGCCGGTCTCCGACGAGGAGATCATGGACTCCCTGCTGGCCGTGGCCCGCGACCGGGGATCGCATGACGATCTGTGGGACCTGGCCGAGGATCTCCTCACCCACGACGAGACGACCGCCCTGTGGCGGATGCGACACGTACAGATGGTCGAGCGCCAAATCGGGACGAAATCCGGTACCGGCGGCTCGTCTGGGGCACCTTATCTCCGGGGGCGGACGCGTTTGCACTTCTTCCCCCTCCTATGGGAACTACGGGCCTGGCTTTGAAATCCTCACAAGGGAGTGAGTTAGCGACATGCCGCTCGAGATGGCGCTGAACCGGCAGGAATCGGATGAAGCGCTGGACGCGCTTCTCCGCACCGCCGCCGAGACCTGCGCACACGCGCCGGGAGCGCCGCACGTGGCCGGGGAGGACCCCCTTACCTTCCTGCGGCGGTACTACCGGAACGTCCCCCCCGAGGACCTGGCCGACCGCGACCCGGTGGACGTGTACGGGCCCGCGACGGCCCACCGCCACCTCGCGCAGAACCGCCCGCAGGGCCGCCCCCTGGTGCGCGTCTACACCCCCACCCTCGAAGAGAACGGCTGGGACCCGGGCCGTACGGTGATCCAGATCGTCACCGACGACATGCCGTTCCTGGTCGACTCGGTGACGACCGAGCTGGACCGGCACGAGATCGGCACGCACCTGCTCATCCACCCGCAGATTCGGGTGCGCCGGGACATGACCGGCAAGCTGCTCGGCCCGGACCAGGAGCACGTGACCGGGCAGATCATCCGCGAGTCGTGGATGCACATCGAGATCGACCGGCAGTCCGATCCCGCCGTGCTCAAGGAGCTGGAAAGCGACCTGCAGCGGGTCCTGCAGGACGTCCGCTGCGCGGTCGAGGACTTCGCCAAGATGCGGGCGCTCGCCGTGCGGACCGCCGACGACCTGTCGGCCGAGCCGCCGCCGCTCGACACCGCGCAGGTCGAGGACAGCATGGAGCTGCTGCGCTGGCTCGCCGACGGCCACTTCACGTTCCTCGGCTACCGGGAGTACCGGCTTGAGGACACCGACGGCGGTGTGGCGCTGCACGCCCTGCCCGGCACCGGGCTCGGCATCCTGCGGGCCGACAAGGCCGGATCGGCCAGCTTCGCGGCCCTGCCGCCGGAGGTCCGCGCGAAGGCGCGGGAGAAACAGCTGCTGATCGTCACCAAGGCCAACAGCCGGGCGACCGTCTACCGGCCCCACTACCTCGACTACATCGGGATCAAGGTCTTCTCGCCCGAGGGCGAGGTGATCGGCGAGCGCCGGTTCCTCGGGCTGTTCACCCACGTGGCGTACAACGAGTCGATCTCCCGCATCCCCGTCCTGCGGCGCAAGCTCGCCGATGTGCTGGACCGGGCCGGGCTGTCGCCAGACAGCCACGACGGCAAGGACCTCATCGAGATCCTGGAGACCTACCCCCGCGCCGAGCTCTTCCAGATCCCCGCGGACGAGCTGCTGCCGATCGCGCTCGGCGTGCTGCGGCTGCGTGAGCGCAAGCAGGTCAAGCTGTTCCTGCGCCGCGACGACTACGGCCGCTACATCTCCTGCATGATCTTCCTGCCGCGCGACCGCTACACCACCAAGGTCCGCCTGGACATGCAGCGGATCCTGCTCAAGGCTCTCGGCGGCACCTCGCTCGACTACAGCACCTCGATCGGCGAGTCGGCGCTGGCCCGGCTGCACGTGGTGATCCGCGGCGAGCGGGGCAGGCCGCTGGGCGAGACGCCGGTCGACCTGGAGGAGCTGGAGGCGCGGCTGGCCGCCACCACCCGCTCCTGGGAGGACGACCTCACCGACGCGATCAACGAATTGTGCCCGGAGGAGGACGCGCCCGCGCTGCTGCGCCGGTACGGCGTCGCCTTCCCCGAGGGTTACAAGGCCGACTTCCCGGCCCGTACGGCGGTCGCCGACCTCAAGCGGCTGGAGGCGCTCGGCGACGAGCCGAACGCCATCGGCATGAACCTCTACGAGCCGTACGGCGCGGCGGAGGGGGAACGCCGGTTCAAGGTGTACCGGCTGGGCGCGCCGATCTCCCTGTCGCGGGTGCTGCCGCTGCTCCAGCGCATGGGCGTCGAGGTGGTGGACGAGCGTCCGTACGAGATCGACCGCGACCACGACCCCGCCACCAAGGACGCCTGGATCTACGACTTCGGCCTGCGGTACACCCCCTCGGACGAGGTGCACCGCGACGAGTTCAAGCGGTTGTTCCAGGACGCGTTCGCCGTGCTGTGGCGCGGCGAGGTGGAGAACGACGGCTTCAACGCGCTCGTGCTGGCCGGCGGGCTGACCTGGGAGCAGGCCGAGATCCTGCGGGCGTACGCCAAGTATCTGCGGCAGGCCGGGAGCACGTTCAGCCAGTCGTACATCGAGCGGGTGCTGCGCGGCAACGTGCGGCTGGCCCGGCTGCTGGTGCGGCTCTTCGAGGCCAGGCTCGACCCGCGGCGGCCGGACGACGCCAGGCCGGAGGTCTGCGACGCGCTGACCGAGGAGATCCTCGCCTCGCTGGACGAGGTGGCCTCCCTCGACGAGGACCGCATCCTCCGGGCGTACCTGGAGATGATCCAGGCGACGCTGCGCACCAACGTCTTCCAGGCGGACCGTACGGACGGACGGGACGCCGGGGCGGCCGGCAGCCAGTTCGTCACCGGCAGGCGCAAGCCGTACATCTCGCTGAAGTTCGACCCGCAGGCGATCAGCGTGCTGCCGCTGCCGCGGCCGAAGTACGAGATCTTCGTGTACTCGCCCCGGGTCGAGGGCGTGCACCTGCGCTTCGGCAAGGTCGCCCGCGGCGGCCTGCGCTGGTCTGACCGGATGGAGGACTTCCGCACGGAGATCCTCGGCCTGGTCAAGGCGCAGATGGTGAAGAACACCGTCATTGTGCCGACCGGGTCCAAGGGCGGATTCGTCGTCAAGAACCCGCCCGCGGGCGGCCGGGACGAGATGATGGCCGAGGGGGTGGCCTGCTACCGCCAGTTCATCTCCGGCCTGCTCGACCTGACCGACAACCTGGTCGCGGGGGAGGTCGTGCCGCCGCCCGACGTGGTGCGGCACGACGGCGACGACACCTACCTCGTGGTGGCCGCCGACAAGGGCACCGCGACGTTCTCCGACATCGCCAACGGAGTGGCCAAGGAGTACGGCTTCTGGCTCGGCGACGCCTTCGCCTCCGGCGGCTCGGTCGGCTACGACCACAAGGCCATGGGCATCACCGCCAAGGGCGCCTGGGAGTCGGTGAAGTACCACTTCCGCACGCTCGGGGTGGACGTGCAGACCACCGACTTCACCGTGGCCGGCATCGGCGACATGTCCGGCGACGTGTTCGGCAACGGCATGCTGCTGTCGGAGCACATCCGCCTCGTGGCGGCCTTCGACCACCGGCACGTCTTCGTCGACCCCGACCCCGACCCGGCGCGGAGCTTCGCCGAGCGGCTGCGCCTGTTCGGGCTGTCCCGGAGCTCGTGGGCCGACTACGACAAGTCGCTGATCTCGGCGGGCGGCGGCGTGTGGCCGCGCACCGCCAAGTCGATCCCCCTCTCCCCGCAGACGCGCGCGGCGCTCGGCCTGCCCCACGGCGTCACCGCGCTCGCCCCCAACGACCTGATCAACGCGATCCTGCGGGCCCCGGTCGACCTGCTGTGGAACGGCGGCATCGGCACGTACGTCAAGGCGTCGTCGGAAACCCACGCCGACGCCGGGGACAAGGCCAACGACGTGCTCCGGATCAACGCGGCCGACCTTCGCTGCAAGGTCGTGGGCGAGGGCGGCAACCTCGGCTTCACCCAGCGCGCCCGGATCGAGTTCGCGCTGAACGGCGGCCTGATCAACACCGACTTCATCGACAACTCGGCCGGCGTGGACACCTCCGACCACGAGGTCAACATCAAGATCCTGCTCGATCAGGTCGTCCGTGACGGCGAGATGACCGACAAGCAGCGCAACCTGCTCTTCCTCGACATGACCGACGAGGTCGGCCGGCTGGTGCTGGAGGACAACTACGCCCAGAACGTGGTGCTCGCGGCGGCCCGCGCCCAGGCGCCGGAGATGCTGCACATCCACTCCCGCTACCTGCGGAGGCTGGAGCGTGCCGGGCTGGTCAACCGGGAGCTGGAGTTCCTGCCGTCGGACAAGGTGCTCGCCGAGCGGCGCCAGGCCGGGCTGGGGCTGGCCAACCCCGAGTTCGCGGTGCTGCTGGCCTACACCAAGCTCGTCGTGGACGCGGAACTGCTGCAGTCGGACATCCCCGACGACCCGTCGCTCGCGTCGTGGCTGGTGTCGTACTTCCCCTCGGCGCTGCGCGACCGGCTCCGGCCGTACATGGACTCCCACCCGCTCCGCCGGGAGATCATCACGACCCGGATCGTGAACGACGTGGTGAACTTCGGCGGCACCAGCTTCGTCTTCCGGTTCGGCGAGGAGACCGGCGCCTCCGCGCCCGACATCGTGCGGGCCTACCTGGTCACCCGCGAGGTGTTCGACCTGCCGTCGTTCGTCCGGCAGGTCGAGGCGCTGGACAACGAGGTCGACACCGCGACCCAGCTCGCCATGCTGCTGGAGGGACGCAAGCTGTCCGAGCGCGGCACCCGCTGGCTGCTCGGCAACCGCCGCCCCCCGCTCGACCTCGCCTCCACGGCGCGGCACTTCATCGACGGCGCGGGCGGCCTGCTGCCGCACCTGCCGAAGCTGCTGACCGGCCCCGACCTGGCGGCGTACGAGGAGCGCAGGGACTCCTTCACGGCCAGGGGCGTGCCCGGCGACCTGGCCGAGCGGGTCGCGGCGATGGTGCCGGCCTACTCCACCTTCGACCTCGTGGAGATCGCGACGTACACCGGCAGGCCGGTGAGCGAGGTGGCGGAGGTCTACTTCGACCTGGCCGACCGGCTCCAGCTCGCCCGGCTGCGGGAACGGGTGATCGCGCTGCCGCGCGACAGCCGGTGGAACTCGATGGCCAGGTCGGCGCTGCGCGACGATCTGTACGCCGCCCACGCCACGCTGACCCGGGACGTGCTGATCCACAGCCGGCCGGGCCTGTCGCCGGAGGAACGGCTGGCGAGCTGGACGGAGGCCAACCAGGCCGCGGTGACCCGGTCGCGGCAGACGCTGTCGGAGATCTGGGAGAGCGACACCTTCGACCTGGCGACGCTGTCGGTCGCGCTGCGCGCGGTGCGGACACTGGTCTCCACCAGCAACCTGCCGCACGCGGAGGCGTAGCCTCCTTCCGCCGGTCCCGGGTCAGCGGTTGAAGCCGCCGGTGACGACGCCCTGGTAGCCGACGACGTGCACGGGCGCGGTGGACGCCTTGGGCGGCACCGCGCTCACGTACTGCTGGGTCTCGACGATCTGCCGCTTCTGGTGGATCATCAGGTCCTTCGTGGGGCTCAGCAGCCAGCGGGCCGCGGCGGGGACCGCCACCGGGCGGCCCTCGCTGCACTTCACCCCCTGGCCCTGGCCCGGTCCCTGCGCGCTGGTGATCCACGAGGACGTCCGGATCAGCGTGTACATCGTCAGCGCGCCGCCGTCCCGGGTGCGCAGCGCGAAGATCGGGTAGTTCGGCGCGGAGGCGAAGATCGACTCGTACGCCATGCAGTCGTCGGCCTTCGCCTTCGCCTTGGTCCTGCCGATCTCTTCGTAGAAGCCGGTGGTCTGCGGGCCGGGGGCGATCAGCCCGGAGGCGTATCCCTTGGGGCCCTCCTCGGCGACCGTCGCGTGCAGCGGGCCCATCAGGTTGGGACTGATCGCCACCGACGAGTCGCGCGACCCCAGGGCGATGGCGTACCCCTCCGCGTCGAGTTCGACCGCGGGCGGTTTCTCGCCGGGATTGAGCAGCGACGTGAAGCTGTTGCGCCAGGGACCGTCCTGGCCCTGCCGGACGAAGGTGAACACGCCGGTGCGGGCGCCGCCCGGCCCGCCGTGCCGTTCGGCGGTGGCCGCGAACCACTGGGCCGCGCCGCTCTGCCGGGGCACGAGCACCGTGCGGTGGTCCCAGCGGTAGCTGGCGGGCCGCCTGCCGCCCTGCGTACGGATCTCGGCGATCGTGATCGGGCGCTGGCCGTCCTGGGTGAGCTGGTAGGCCCAGCGGTCGGCGTGGGCCGCCCTGAGCACCTCGTCGGTCTCCAGGAACGTGTCGAGCGCCCGCGAGGCGTCCTTCAGCGTCACCGCGGGCGGGCTCGGCGACGCCGAGGGCGAGGGGGACGGCGCGGGGCTCGCGCCACGCCCGTCGTGCCCGTCGCCCGGAACGGTGGAGACGGCCGCGGCAGGGGCCCGCGGCGGCTCCCCGCCCGAGCAGGCGAGGACCGTGGACGCCAGGAGGGCAAGGGCCAGCGCACTCCGAACGACCCCGTTCACGCCAGCCTCCCGATGCGATCGATGCACATGCTACCGAGGCGCGCTGCCTGACAGGGTCTCCGGTTCGCGTACCCTTTACAGACGTGGCAGTCATCGATCCAGCCGAAGAGATCAACGAGCTTGGCGGCACGCTGAGAGGCATCCAGGACGTGCTCGACCTCGACGCCCTGCGCAAGCAGATCGCCGAGTTGGAGGAGCAGGCTGCCGCGCCCGACCTGTGGAACGACCCCGACCAGGCCCAGCGCGTCACCAGCCGGCTCTCCCACATCCAGGCCGAGGTGAATCGCGTGGACGGCCTGAGCCGCCGTCTGGAGGACCTCCCGGTCCTGTTCGAGCTCGCGGCCGAGGAGGGCGACGAGGACGCGCTGGCCGAGGCCGACAAGGAACTCGCCGCGCTCAGGGCCGAGGTCGGCGCGCTGGAGGTGCGCACGCTCCTGGCGGGCGAGTACGACGCCCGCGAGGCCCTGGTGACCATCAACTCCCAGGCGGGCGGCGTCGACGCGGCCGACTGGGCGCAGATGCTGCTGCGGATGTACCTGCGGTGGGCCGAGCGCAAGGGCTACCCGGCGGAGGTCTACGAGACCTCCTACGCCGAGGAGGCCGGCATCAAGTCGGCGACCTTCACGGTCAAGGCCCCCTACGCGTACGGCACGCTCAGGGGCGAGCACGGCACCCACCGGCTGGTCCGGATCAGCCCGTTCGACAACCAGGGCCGCCGGCAGACCTCCTTCGCGGGCGTGGACGTCGTCCCGGTGGTCGAGCAGACCGACCACATCGACATCAACGAGGACGACCTGCGCATCGACGTCTACCGGTCGTCCGGGCCGGGCGGCCAGGGCGTCAACACGACCGACTCGGCCGTGCGGATCACCCACCTCCCGACCGGGATCGTGGTCTCCTGCCAGAACGAGCGGTCCCAGCTGCAGAACCGCGCGACGGCGATGGCCGTCCTCTCGGCCAAGCTGCTGGAGCGCAAGCGCCAGGAGGAGGCCGCGGCGATGAACGAGCTGCGCGGCGAGTCGACGACGTCATGGGGCACGCAGATCCGCAACTACGTGCTGCACCCGTACCAGATCGTGAAGGACCTGCGCACGGGGGTGGAGGCGGGCAACCCCTCCGCCGTGCTGGACGGCGACCTCGACGAGTTCATCGAGGGCGAGATCCGCTGGATGCGCCGCCAGGAAGCCGGCGACGCCCAGTAGAGACGGCGGTTCTAATAACCGCTGACGTGTCCGACCGTCGCGACCAGGGCCAGGACGAGGAGCACGATCAACGTGATGGTCAGGGGCGTCAGCCCCAGGAATCCGTGGTTGTGCAGCTTGGCGCGGCCTTCGCGGCAGACGGGGCAGCGGCCCTCCACCACGGGGCCCGCGCAGGCGGCGCAGATCAGATGTTCGCAGCTCATAGCAGCTTTACCGGCCCATCGCTCGAGGGCTAATCGTTTTGTTTCCGTTATGGACGTTCCATGCCAGTGTTACCCCTAGACTGGCCTTCGGCCAAACGGAACGTCGATCGACAGCAAAGTGACCGGCGACCCCCGCACCGGCCGTCCCACCCCCTAGACTGGCTAGCCGTGATGCGCCCGTGATCCATTTCGATAATGTCACCAAGGTCTACGCGAACCAAAACCGGCCCGCCCTCGACCACGTGAGCGTGGATGTCGACAAGGGCGAGTTCGTGTTCCTGGTCGGTCCGTCAGGGTCGGGGAAGTCCACCTTCCTCCGGCTGGTCCTGAAGGAGGAGCGGCCCAACTCCGGCTCGATCCACGTGGCCGGCAAGGATCTCGCGAAGTTGTCCAACTTCAAGGTGCCGCACCTGCGCCGCCGCATCGGCTGCGTGTTCCAGGACTTCCGGCTGCTGCCGAACAAGAACGTCTACGAGAACGTGGCGTTCGCCCTGGAGGTCATCGGCAAGCCGCGCCGGTTCATCCGCAAGGTCGTGCCGGAGGTCATCGAACTCGTCGGCCTGGAGGGCAAGGCCCACCGGATGCCCGAGGAGCTGTCCGGCGGCGAGCAGCAGCGGGTCGCGATGGCCCGCGCGTTCGTCAACCGGCCGATGATCCTGCTCGCGGACGAGCCCACCGGAAACATCGACCCCGCCACGAGCATCGGCATCATGAAGGTGCTCGACCGAATCAACAGGACCGGCACGACCGTCCTCATGGCGACACACGACGCGGCGATCGTCGACTCCATGCGCAAGCGCGTGGTCGAGCTCGAGGACGGCAAGATCGTCCGCGACCAGTCGCGCGGCGTGTACGGCCAGGCGTATTAGGAGTAACTGGGACCATGCGGGCCAACTTCATCTTCTCCGAGGTCTGGATCGGCCTTCGGCGCAATCTCACGATGACCATCGCGGTGATCGTGACCGTGGCCGTCGGCATGGCGCTGCTGGGCGTCGGACTGATGATCAACTCTCAGGTCTCGAAGCTCACCGGCTTCTGGAGCGACAAGGTCGAGCTGTCGGTCTACCTGTGTGTGAAGGGCTCGCCCTTCGACGCCTGCAAGAACAAGGGCGCGGTCACGCAGGAGGAGAAGGGCAGCCTGGAGCAGACGATCCGGGGCCTGCCCGAGGTCGAGTCGGTGAAGTTCGAGACTCAGGCCGAGGCGTACAAGAACTGGCAGAACACCGAGAACAACACGCTGCTGCTGTCGGTGACCAAGGTCGAGGACATGCCGGAGTCCTTCCGGGTGAAGCTCAAGGACCCGGAGAAGGCGGCGGTCGTCGCGAGCAACCTCAAGGGGCAGCCCGGCGTCTCCAACGTCGTCAACGAACGCGACCTGCTCCAGTCGGTCTTCGGCTTCATGGACACCCTGCGCAACATGGCGCTCGGCATCGCGATCCTGATGGTCTTCGCGGCCACCCTGCTGATCGGCAACACCGTGCGGCTGTCGGCGTACAACCGCCGCAGGGAGACCGGGATCATGCGGCTGGTCGGCGCGTCCAACATCTACATCCAGCTTCCCTTCGTGATGGAGGGGTTGATCGCGGGCCTGATCGGCGGCGTCCTGTCCGGCGTCCTGCTGATCCTCGTCAAGATCTTCATCTTCGAGGAGATCCAGACGTACATGGTGGCCCCCCTCGGCTGGGACACCGTCGCCGGTGTGATCACCGGCACCATGGCCATCGGCGTGCTGATCTGTGTCTTCGCGTCGTTCGTCACGCTGCGCCGCTACCTGCGGGTGTGAGTTCCGCGGACCGCGTAGCTTCCCGTAGCTCGTTTTCGCCCTTCGCGGCGACGGTAGGCTCCCCTTATGCCACGTGAGACCGGGCGCAAGCTCATCGCCCAGAACAAGCGTGCCAGGCACGACTTCTTCATCGAGGACACCTACGAGGCCGGGCTCGTGCTGACCGGCACCGAGGTCAAGTCCCTGCGGGCGGGCAAGGCCAATCTGACCGACGGCTACGCCTCGGTCGAGGGCGGCGAGGCCTGGCTGATCAACGTGTACATCCCGGAGTACAGCCAGGGGACCTGGACCAACCACGCCGCCCGGCGCACCCGCAAGCTCCTGCTGAACCGCAAGGAGATCGGCAAGATCGACGCGACGCTCAAGGAGAAGGGTCTCACCCTGATCCCGCTGTCGATGTACTTCAAGGACGGCCGGGCGAAGATCGAGATCGGCATCGCCCGGGGCAAGAAGGACTACGACAAGCGCCAGACGCTGATGGAGAAGCAGGCCAGCCGGGAGATGTCGCGGGCGATGTCCAACGCCGTCCGCCGGCGGGGGGGCCGCTAGACCGTGCGCGCCAGAGTGGTACGGGCCGCGCTCGCCCTGGGGTTGACCGCGCCCTTGCTCACCGGCTGTTTCGAGGAGCCGTCGCCCCACGAGGCGGTGCGCGACTTCCTCGTCGGCTGGCAGACCGGGGACTACGCGGCCGCCGCACGGCGGGCCGACGGCGACCAGGCGGCCGTACGGAAGGCCCTGGAGGACGCCCGCCTCCAGCTGGACGCCGCCTCGGTCCGCTTCTCCCTCAAGGGGATCAGCCAGGACGGCGAGGCCGCGCAGGCCGCCTACCACGCCGAGGTGGACCTCGGGGAGAACAACCCCCTCTGGCAGTACGACGGCACCCTGCCCCTGCACCTGGCCGGCGGCCAGTGGAAGGTGCGGTGGTCGCCGAGCGTCATCCACCCGGACCTGCACGCCGGGCAGCGTCTCGCGGTCGCCACGGTCCCCAAGGGCCGCAGACCCATCCTCGACCGCGCGGGCGACCCCCTGCAGGACGAGACGATGCTGCACGTCGCGGGGGTCACCCCGGCCGAGGTCAAGGACCCCGCCCACCTGTGCGAGCAGTTGTCGAAGATCACCGGGTTCGCCCAGGACCGGCTGCTGAGCCGCATCCTGTCGTCGCCGCCGCAGGACTTCGTCCCGCTCGCGACCTTCGGCCGGACGAAGTTCGCCCAGCTCAAGTCCAAGCTGGAGGCCATCGGCGGGCTGCGGTTCGAGATCGACAACGCGCCGGTGGCCCCCAAGTCGCCGACGCAGATCGTCGGGGTCGTGACGGCCATCACCCCGGAGGCGGAGCAGCGGCTCGGCGGCCCGCAGCGGGCCGGCGACACCCTCGGGAGGGACGGCCTGCAGAAGGCCTACCAGGACCAGCTCACCGGCTCCACCGAGACCCGGGTCGTCATCCTGGACAACGCCACCGGGCGGCAGGTCAAGGAGCTCAAGGCGTGGCCCGGGCGGGAGAACGAGCCGGTCCGCACCACGATCGACAGCCGCCTGCAGAGCGCCGGGGACGCCGCCGTCGCGGGGTCCCGCCCGGCCGCTCTCGTCGCCGTCAAGGCGTCCACCGGCGAGGTGCTCGCCGTCTCCACCAACCAGCTTCACCAGGAGCGGGACGCGCTCGCGGGCAGGTACGCGGCCGGCACCGCCTTCTCGATCGTCGTGGCCGAAGGACTGCTCAGGTCGGGCCTCGATCCCAAGCAGAAGGTGCCGTGCAGCGCCGACCGGACGGTGGGCGGGGCGCGCTTCCAGCAGCCCGGTGTGGACGGCGTGACGGTCCCCAGCTTCCAGACCGACTTCGCCCAGGGCTGCGTCACCGCGCTCGCGTCGCTGGCCCGGCGGATCAACGGCCAGGCGATCAGCCGCAGCGCGCAGCAGTTCGGGATCGGCTCCGGCTGGAAGCTGCCGCTGCGGACCTTCAGCGGCTCGGTGCCCGCCGCCCAGGGCGACGCCGCGGTCGCGAAGATCATCGCCGGGCAGGGCGCCAAGGTGAGCCCGCTCGCGATGGCCCTGGTCGCGGGAGCCGTCAAGTCCGGCACCTGGCGCCCCCCGACACTGGTCACCTCGCCCGCTGCCCCCGACCCGGCGGTGGGGGAGGCGGGCGGGTCCGCCGCGGTCACGCCGGCCACGCTCGACCCGGCGGTCACGGCCAAGCTGCGCACGCTCATGCGGGCCGGCGTCACCTCGGGCGCGGCGGCCCTCGCCACCGCCCCCGGCGAACCCGTGTACGGAGTGGCGGCCCAGGTGACCCAGGCGGAGAAGAAGGAGCGGACGAGGCTGTCGTGGTTCGTCGGCTGGCAGGGGGACGTGGCGCTCGCCGTCCTGGTGGAGAGCGGTGACCTTCAGGCCGCTCCGGCGGTCGCGGGAGGCTTCTTCCGGGGCGCCCAGCCGCAGACCTGAGACAGTGCCGACCTGAGACAGTGCCGACCTGAGAAAAACCGGGGAGCGCGAGGCAACCATTGGGGGCCTGACCGGCGTCTTTCAAGGTGACTGGGACCCGCTCGGGGGGTTGCGGGCCCAGTCGTCGTGATGAGGACAGGGCTCCATCTCGGGGGGAGCCCTGCCATCCGGACCGGCTCGACCCTGCCGGTCGGCCCCCGGGGCGCCGCGTCACGCCGCGCCCCGGGGGCCTCGGCGTCCCGGCGGGAGGAATCGAAGTCGCGTCGCGGCTGTTGTCATGAGTAAGCTTGTGGTGCCGGGCTCTCGGGTCCGGCTCGACAACCAGGCAGCTGGACGACCGTGCAGCTGTACAACCAGGGGGTGACCGGTTTCGACTTCGGCATTGCAAGTCAGGAGAAGCGGGTCGGGGACTGCGGACATAACCCCGTCAACACTGTGACCGCGACAATTAAGTGCCAATAAGAAGAGCACTGAGGTGAGCCAGGCTTCCCTGGCTCTCGCCGCCTAAGCAGCGAAAAACCTCTGTCAGCCCGGGAGTGCCTCCGGCCCGGAACTGACATCGCTAGGAGGCTCAACCGTCCGACCCGGTCACGGGGCCGTACGGGAAAACAAACAGTGACTGAGCCCGTCGGCGACTCGCCTGTGTGATCGCCGGGGCTGAGAAAAGCACAACAGGCTGCACCCGGAGAAGTCCTGTCTTGGTGTTGAAGGACGCGGGTTCGATTCCCGCCACCTCCACCGGACACGAGGGCCCACGGCCGCGAGCGGATGCTCGCTCCCGTGGGCCTTCGCGTTGTCCGGGCGTCTTCTGTGATGGCCGGCCTTGTTTCGGGCGGCCGAATTGCCGCCCGGAGTATCCGGATGGTAACGGTTAGTGCCGATCGGCGGATCCGTCCACCAGGGGATCGCCATCATGTGCGGGTGAACCGGCGCAGATCGTGGATCGTGCTCCCGGCCGCCGCGCTCAGCGTGGCCGCCCTGGGCGCGGCCGTCGTCGTCGTGGTCAGGGCCGTGTCCTCGAAGGAGGCGCCGAACGTCGCCGACGCGGTGGCGGTCGCGCTGGCCGCCGTGACCTCGGGGGTGGCGGTGCTGGGATGGGCGCGGAACCGGGCCGCGCCCCGTGCGGCCCGTCCCGATCAGGTGTCCGCGGCCAAGGACACCCTGGTCGCCCTGGTGCGCAACGCGTGGCGGGCCGAATCGATGATCCGCGGACTGGAGCCCGACCCGATCCCGGTGGTCTGGCGGCTCACCGACGACACCGGCCTGCTGCACCACCGGCACCTGATCGGCGAGGGGAGCCTCGAAGGCGTCGGCAACGCGGTCGCGGAACTGGCCGGAGACTTCCTGAAGCTCCGGCGGCGTCGTCTGGTCATCACCGGCGGTCCCGGTGCCGGCAAGACCACCCTGGCCATCCAGCTCCTGCTGGAACTGACGGGGAAGGGGCGCGACCCGGCCGACCCCGTGCCGGTGCTGCTGTCGCTGTCGAGCTGGGATCCCGCGGCGGAGGACCTGCACTCCTGGCTGACCAGGAGCCTGGAGCGCGACTACGAGGCCCTGGGCTCGGCGGAGTTCGGCTCCGGGGTCGCCCTCGAACTCGTCAGGGGCGGCCACATCCTGCCCGTCATGGACGGCCTGGACGAGCTGCCCCGCCCGCACCGGGCCGCGATCGTCAGGGCGCTCAACGCCTCACTGGACGCGGCCGAGTCGTACATCCTCACCAGCCGTACGGAGGAGCTGGCCGAGGCCGTCGAGGACGCGAAGCAGCCGTTGCCGTCCGCGGCCGTCATCGCGCCGGCGCCGCTCACCCCGGCCGACGCCGAAGGGTACCTGCGCACCTGCCTGCCGCCGGCGCCCGGCCCGGTCTGGGAGAACGTCCTGGACGGCCTGCGTACCGGAGAGCTGAAGGGGTTGTCACAGCTGACGGCCGCCCCTCTCGGCCTGTGGCTCCTGCGCGCCGTCTACATCGACCCGCAGGCCGATCCGGCCCCGCTGACCGGGCGACTGGGGCAGGATCCCGACGAACTGCGGGGTCATCTGTGGGACGGCCTGATCTCGGTGCTTCTCACCACGCGTTCGCCCGGTGCGTCGCCGGCCGGCCGCGCCGGTCCGCCCGAACTGACGCCGAGGCAGGTGTGGGACGCCGGCCAGACGCGCCGCCACCTGAGCTACCTGGCCCGTGTGCTCGGCAAGAACGGCACCCGCGACCTGGCCTGGTGGCGGCTGGGCGGCCTGGTGCTCGACGCCGACGAGCGCAGGCGGGCGGCCACCACCACCTGCCTGGTCGTCGGCGTGGTCTTCGGCATGGTCGCCGCGTTCGCGGGCCGGCTCCATCCGCTGGTCACCCTTCCGGTGGGCTTCAGCGCGGGACTGGGGGTGATGACCACCACCCTGCGCGGGTTCACCGGGACACCCGGTCACGTCAGCGTCGAGTTCCGCGGCAGGGTGAGGGACCTGGCACGGCAGATCACGATCGTGCTCCTGCTCAGGATCCTGATCGGGATGGTCAGCGTCTCCGGCGCGGCGCTCGTGGCGGACGCGCAGCCCGGACTCGCGATAGAGGCCGGGATCTGGGCGGGCCTCGCGCTCGGCCCGGGCCTCGTGCTCATCCAGTGGATGCAGCAGCCCACCCCTCTCACGGCGGCGACCACGCCGTACCACGCCTGGCGGGCGAGCCGTACTCTCGCCGTCCTGTGCGCCGCGGTGCCGGGAGTCGGGGGCGGGGTGGTCACCGGACTGGTGAGCGGGCTGGCGAACGGACCCTGGTTCGGGATCAGGCTCGGCGTCCTGTCCGGAGCCTTCCTGGCGCTCGGGCTCGGGCTCACCATGCTCCGCCACAGCGCGTGGCCCGCCTACCTGATCACCACCCGGCACCTGGCCGAACAGGGGAAGTGCCCGAGAGACCTGATGGACTTCCTGGACGACGCGCACCGGCTGGGGCTGCTGCGGGTGGTCGGCCCGGTCTACCAGTTCCGCCACGCCGACCTGCAGGACCACCTCGCCGCCGGCACCCGGGTGCCCGCGCGGCCGCGCGGAGGGGCCTAGAGTCGTGGCGTGCGTGGGAGGGAGTCCCATGTCAGGAGCCAGGAGGGGAAGCAGGTGGGGGAGCGGTCGGCAGAGCCGGGCGCGGAGCGTGCGGGGGAGCCGCGGGTGGTGGTGCGCAGGTCACTGCCGTCGCAGCCCGCCGTACGGGCGTCGGCCTCGCTGTTCCTGACCGAGGCCGAGCGGCAGGGGGTGCGGGCCGGCCGCACGATGCTGTACGTCGGGCCGGAGCCCGCGCCGGCGCATGTGGCGGCGGGCCTACGGGTCGAGCCCGGGACGCCGGTGCTGGCCCGGCGCAAGCTGCTGCTCGCCGACGAGGTGCCGGTGCGGGTGGCCACCAGTTTCCTGCGGCTCGACCTGTTCGGGGGGACGCCACTGGTGGAGCCCGGTTTCCTGCGCCCCAGCCTTCAGGCGGCGATCGAGGCACTGGGACACCGCTTCGGCCGGGCGGAGGAGCATCTGATCGCCCGGCCGGCGGAAGGGGAGGAGGCGGTCACGCTCGATCTCGGCCCCGGTGAATGGGTGGTCCGGATCGTGCGCGCCGCCTACTCGGCCGACGATCTCCCGATCCACGTGCTGGAGACCGTCTGCGCCGCCTCTCGCCACATCTTCGAGATCACTCAGGTGAGCGGCGCCGACGAGTTCTGAGCGACATGGGCGTCGATCTCCGCGAGCAGGGCCGACTTGCCCGGGCCGTCGAGGAAGGACGCCCGGACGGCGGCGCGCGCCAGGTCGGCCACTCCGTCGGCGTCCAGCGAGAGCAGTTCTGCCGCGACGGCGTACTCCTGGTTGAGATCGGTGCCGAACATGGGCGGGTCGTCGGTGTTGATCGTGACCGGCACCCCGGCCGCGACCAGCGCGGGCAGCGGGTGCCGCGCCAGGTCCGGTACGGCCCCCGTCCGGACGTTGGAGGTGAGGCAGACGTCCAGCGTGATGTCGTGCTCGGCCAGGTGCTCCAGCAGCGCCGGGTCCTGCACGCTGTGGATGCCGTGCTCGATCCGCTCCGCACCGAGATCCCGTACGGCGTCCCAGACGCACTGGGCGTCGGTGACCTCGCCGGCGTGCGGCACCGAACGGAGCCCGGCGGCGCGGGCCGCGGCGAAGTGCGGCGCGAACCACGCCCTGGGCACGCCCGCTTCCGGGCCGCCGAGTCCGAAGCTGACCAGGCCGTCCGGCCGCTGGTCGAGCGCGATGGAGAGCGTCTCGTCGGCGGCCGGGCCCGGGATGCCGGGGATGTCGAAGCACCAGCGCAGCACGGTGCCGAAGTCCGCCTCGACCCGGCGCCTGGCGTCCTCGATCACCTCGCAGATCTCCTCGGGCGCGAACCCCCGGGCCAGGTGGGAGTGCGGGGTGACGGTGACCTCGGCGTACCGCACCCGCTGGGCGGCCAGGTCGCCGCCGACGCCATGGATGAGCGTCCACAGGTCCTCGGGCTTCCTGATGAGGTCGGCGACCTGCAGATACACCTGGAGGAAATGAGCGAAGTCGCGGAAGTCGTAGAACTTCTCCACCAGCGCGGGGTCGGCGGGCACGGGTGTCGAGCCTTCGTAACGCGCCGCGAGGCCGGCCACGATGTGCGGTGACGCCGCGCCGACGTGGTGAACGTGCAGCTCTGCCTTGGGCAGCCCGGCGATGAACCGGGTCAGTTCGGGGGAGATCACGCCCCCGACCGTAACAACCGCGTGGAGGCTCGCTCCAAGCGATTTCCCGGTATCTCACACCACTTTGTCAGGATTGCGGCTTATTGCCCGGCAGGCAGTTCGCTGAGTACGGCCGAGACCGTGCTTCTGGTGCCGTCCGGGTGCAGGATCTCGACCCGCGCGCTGTCTCCCGGCCGGAGCGTGGCCATGATCTGCGACAGCGCGGTGGCGGTGGGGGTCGCGGTGCCGTTGACCCGCACGATCACGTCACCGGGGCGGATGCCCGCCTTGTCCGCGCCGCCTCCGGGGGTCACCGAGCCGACCACCACGCCGATCGGGTCGCCGTTCGCGTCGACCGCGGTGCCGACCCGTACGCCGAGGGCGGCCCGGCGGGTGTTGACGACCCGGCCGTATTTGATGATCTGCCGGGCGACGTCGGTCGCGGTGTCGCTCGGGATCGCGAAGCCGAGGCCGGGCGCGGTGCCCTGCTCGGGATCGACGGCGGCCAGCGTGGGGATGCCGATGACCTGCCCGGACAAATCGACCAGGGCGCCGCCGCTGTTGCCCGGGTTGATGGGCGCGGAGGTCTGTACGGCGTTGGTGATGGTCGCGGCCCCGCCGCCGGCGTGCCGCTCGCCCGTCACGGTGCGGCCGAGTGCCGACACGATGCCGTCGGTCACGCTGCCGGAGAAGCCGAGGGGGTTGCCCATGGCCAGCACGATCTGCCCGACCTTGAGGTTCGCGGAGCGGCCGAACGTCGCGGGTGTCAGCCCGTGGGCGTCCTCCACGCGGATCATCGCGAGGTCGCCTGCCGGATAGCTGCTCACGAGCCGGGCCTTCCTGGGCTTGCCGCCGGTCGCCAGCGTGACCCGGAACTCCGTGGCGTTACCCACGACGTGGGCGTTCGTCAGGATGCGTCCCTCCGTGTCGTAGACGATGCCGGAGCCCAGCGCCTGCCCGGTGGTGATCTGCACGGTCGACGGAAGGACCTTCTTGATGACCTGCTCGTAGGCCGACTCGAGCTCCACCGCCCGAGTGGGCGCGAGTGGGGTGCCCGGCGCCGTCCCCGCCGGAGGCGGGGTGGTCTCGACGCCGGGGGTCCGCGGCGCGCACCCTCCGACGACCAGCGCCGCCACGGCCGTGCCGGCGGCCGTACGGAGGACCTTCCGTGAGAGCTGCATAGCCCCTGTCTACCTGCGGTGATCGTGGCCGCAAGGCGGCGCGCCGCCGTGCGCGCAGGTCATGACCGGCCCCGGACCCGTTGACGAATATTCCTCTAGAATATGGTTCTACGCGGAGTCGGAGCTGGAGGATCACATGGCGATCGGGCTGAACGAGGAGCATGAGGCGCTCCGCGAGTCGGTGACCGGATGGGCCGAGCGGGCCGTGCCCGCCGACGTCGTACGGAACGTGGTCGGCGTCCTCGCCCAGCCGGGAGCCCGGCCTGGAGCTCGGCCTGAAGCCCAGCAGGGCGCGGAGCAGGGCGCGGAGCAGGGTGGCGAGCCGGGAGCGGAGGAGCGTCCCGCCTTCTGGCCCGCCCTCGCCGGCCAGGGGCTGCTCGGGCTGCACCTGCCCGAGGAGTACGGCGGCTCCGGCTACGGCCTGCTGGAGGCGGCGGTGGCGATCGAGGCGCTGTCGGAGCGGATGACGCCCGGCCCGATGGTGCCGACCATCCTCGCCGGCGCCGCGATCCTCGCCTCCGAGGCCAAGGCGCGGGCGGATGTGCTGCCCGGGCTCGCCGACGGGTCGCTGACCGGGGCGCTGGCCCTCGACAGCGAGATCACCGGAGAGATCACCGGCGAGGCGACCGGTGAGAGCGAGGGGGGCGGGCTCACGATCAGCGGAACCGCCGCGCACGTCCTCGGCGCGGGGGTGGCCGACGTGCTGGTGCTCCCGGTGACCACGAACACCGGGGAGGAATGGGTGGCGGTCGACGCCGCCCAGGCGAAGATCACAGCGGTCCGGCCGCTCGACCTCACCCGCGGCGTGGCCATGGTCGAGGTGTCCGGTCTCGAGGTGCCCGCCGAGTGTGTGCTGACCGGTCTGACCAGGAACGAGGTGCTCACGACGGCCGCGATCGTCCTCGGCGCGGACGCTGCGGGGGTGGCCGCCTGGTGTGTGGCCGCCGCGGCCGACTACGCCAAGGTGCGGGTGCAGTTCGGCCGGCCGATCGGCCAGTTCCAGGGCGTCAAGCACAAGATCTCCCGCATGCTGGTGGCGCTGGAGCAGGCCCGTGCCACGGTCTGGGACGCCACCCGGGCCGAGGGCGCCGAGCGCGACTACGCCGCCGCGATCGCCGCGGTCATGGCGCCCGACGCCGCCGTGCAGTGCGCCAGGGACGCGATCCAGATCTTCGGGGGCATCGGCTACACCTTCGAGCACGACGCGCACCTGTACTACCGCCGCGCGCTGACGATCCGCGCGCTGCTCGGCGCGTCCTCCGGATGGTCCGATCGGGTGGCCACGCTGGCGCTGAAGGGCGTCACCCGGGAGATGGAGATCGACCTGCCCGAGGAGTCGCGGCCGTTGCGCGAGGTGATCCGGGCGGAACTGGCCGGGATCGCCGCCCTGGAGGGCGCCGAGCAGAGGAGGGCTCTCGCGAAGGCCGGGTTCGTCATGCCGCACCTGCCCCGCCCCTGGGGCCGCGCGGCCTCACCGCTGGAGCAGGTGCTCATCCACCAGGAGGTCAGGGCGGCCGGGATCAGGCCACCCCAGATGATTATCGGTGCGTGGGTGGTGCCGTCGCTGGTCACGTACGGCACGCCGGAGCAGCAGGAGCGCTTCCTGCCCGCCACGCTGAGCGGTGAGCTGGTCTGGTGCCAGCTGTTCTCCGAGCCCGAGGCGGGGTCCGACCTCGCCTCGCTGCAGATGAAGGCGGAGAGGACCGAGGGCGGTTGGCGGCTCACCGGACAGAAGATCTGGACCTCGGTCGCGCACGTCGCCGAGTGGGCCATCTGCATCGCGAGGTCCGACACCTCCAGGCCCAAGCACGACGGCATCACCTACTTCCTGGTGGACATGAAGGCGCCCGGCGTCACCGTACGGCCGCTGACCGAGATGACCGGGGAGAACCTGTTCAACGAGGTGTTCCTCGACGACGTCTTCGTGCCGGACGAGATGGTCGTCGGAGAGGTGAACGACGGCTGGCGGGTGGCCCGGAACACGTTGTCGAACGAGCGGGTCAGCCTGTCGTCCGGCTCGGGCGGCACCGGGGCGTCGGTGCCCGACCTGCTCGGCCTGGCGGGCCGGCTCGGCCGCGAGCTCACCCCCGCAGAACGGCAGGACCTCGCCGGGGTCGTCTGCGAGGCGCACTCCATCAACGCGTTGTCGTTGCGGGTGACCCTCAGGCAGCTCGCGGGCGACGAGCCGGGCGCCGACGCCTCGGTGCGCAAGCTGCTGTCCACCGCGCACGCCCAGCACGTGTCGGAGGCGGCGGTGTCGCTGATCGGCCCGGCCGCCGTCACCGCCGCCGACTGGAGGCTCGGCGACGCCGGCTACTGGAACCGGGCCGTGCTCGCCACCCGCGCGATGACGATCTACGGTGGCACGACCGAGGTGCAGCTGAACATCATCGCCGAGCGCCTGCTGGGCCTGCCCCGCGACCCCGAGCCGGGCAAGTAGTCCCCGACGTCCGGCCGCTACTGGAACGCCGCTACTGGAACTGGGAGACATGTCTTTCTGGGACGCGGCCGGACGCCGCTGGCCGATCTGGGGCGGGTTGCTGGTCGGCGTGCTCGCTCTCGGCCCGGCGCTCGGGCCCGGGTTCACGCTGGCCTACGACCTCGTGTTCGTCCCGGAGCCGGTGTTCGGCGCGGCGGCCTTCGGGCTGTCCGGCACGCTGCCCCGCGCCGTCCCCAGCGACGCGCTGGTCGCGGCGCTCGGCCTCGTCCTGCCCGGAGCACTGGTCCAGAAGGCCGTCCTGCTGGGGATCTTCGTGCTGGCCTGCTGCGGCGTGGCGGCCCTGACCGAGCGGTGGCCGCCCACGGCGCGGGTGGCCGCCGCCGTGTTCTACACCTGGAACCCCTTCGTCGCCGAACGGCTGCTGCTCGGGCACTGGGCGCTGCTGCTGGGGTACGCGGGGCTGCCCTGGGTCGTACGCGCGGTGTCCGGCGGAGGGCGGCGGGCGATCGTGGTGGCGCTGCTGCCGGCGGCGGCCGGCGGCTTCATGGCGATGATCATCACGCTCGTGACCGCCGCGCCCGTGGCGGCGTACGCGCGCACCAGGGCCCGTGACGGGACACGCGGTGAACCGCTGCGCGTGTTCGCGGTGTCGTGGGTCGTGCTGAGCCTGCCCTGGCTGGTGCCGAGCCTGCTGCGACCGGGAGGGGTGCCCGGCGACCCGGCGGGCGTCGACGCGTTCGCGGCCCGCGCGGACACGCCGTTCGGAACGCTCGGCAGCCTCCTTGTGCTGTCCGGGATCTGGAACGCCGAGGCGGTGCCGCCGGGGTACGGCGCGACGCTGCCGCAGATCCTGCGCCTGGCGGCGGTCGTCGTGACGCTGACCGGTTTCGCCCTGGGGAGGGGGGTTCCGGCGCGGCCGGGTCTGGCGGTGGCGGCGGTGGTGGGGTTCGCCGTGGCCGCGCTGGGCGTCACCGAGGCGGGGCGGGCGGCGCTGCGCATGCTGGTGACGCACTGGGCGGGGTTCGCCGTTCTCCGGGACGCCCAGCAGTACGTGGCTCCGCTCGCGCTGGCGCAGGCGCTCGGCCTCGGGGCGGTCGCGGCCCGCTTACGGGGTGCGCCGGGGAGTTCGGCGGCCGGTGTGGTGACGAGTGTGGTGGCGGCGGGAGCGCCGCTGCTGCTGCTCCCCACGCTGGCCCTGGGTGGTCTGGGCAGGCTCGCGGCGGTGCCGTACCCGCGGGATTTCGACGAGGTGCGCGCCCGGGTCGCCGCCGATCCCGTCCCGGGGGACGTGCTGCTGCTGCCGTGGGAGGCGTACCGCGCCTACGACTGGAACGCGCGGCGCTCCGTGCTCGACCCGCTGCCCCGCTATCTGACCCGGCGGGTGGTGTGGAACGACATGGTGCGGGTGGGGGACAGAGGGAGAGACGGCGCGGGAGGCGGGGTGGTCGGCGCCGAGGACCCGCGTGCCCTGGCGCTGACGCCGCTGGTGCGGTCGGGGGCCCCACTGACCGAGGGGTTGCGGCGGGCCGGATTCCGCTTCGTCGTGCTCGACGGCGACCGATCGAACTGGAACGAGTTCCACTCGCGGCTCCAGGGCGCCCGGCCCGTCTACACCGGCAGGCACGCCGCGCTGTACGCCATCGACGCCCCTGAGCAGGCGCCCGATACGGGTCCGCCGGCCTTCATCGTTATCCTGGGCTGGTTTGTCGCTTTTTCGTATATCTACCTTATGGTAAGAGAATCTGGTTCTAGTGTCGTCAGGCGTCGATCGTCGAATGTCGATCTCAGGCGTGGCTGAAACGGTCGAGTGAGGAGCCCTTCCATGCGCGTGCTTCTGGCGGTGGCCGTCGGCGGTCTGCTCGCCGTGGGTGCCACGGTGGGACTGGTCAACGTGGCCGACACGGCTCCGAGCCCGGTGAACAAGCCTCTGTACAACTACGGCAGCCGCTGACCGCCCCGCCGTGCCCGCCCCCCAGCCTCGGCAGGAGGCCCGTCCCCTGCTGGAGATCGTGGTCCCCGCCCGCAACGAGGAGGCGCGGATCGCCAGGGGACTGACGGAGCTGTGCGAGAGACTCGCCGCGCTGCCGTACCCCGCGCGGATCGTCGTCGTGGACAACGCCAGCACCGACGCGACGCCGGACGTCGTGCGCGCCCTGCCCCCGCGTACGACGCCGATCCGGCTGATCCGCTGTGAGACGCGCGGCAAGGGCGCGGCGGTCCGGGCCGGGCTGCTCGCCACCACCGCGCCTCTCATCGGGTTCTGCGACGTGGACATGGCCACCGACCTCGCCGCCCTCGACACGGTGGTCCGGCTGCTCGGCGCCGGGCAGCCCGCGGTCATCGGCTCCCGCGCCGCGCCGGGCTCGGTCGTCGAGGCGCGGCACAGCCGGGTGCGCAGGCTGGGCGCCTGGGTCTTCCGCGCCCTGGCCCGCCGGGTCACCGGCCCCATCGGGGACACCCAGTGCGGGTTCAAGTTCTTCCACGGCGACCTCGGCCGCAGGGCCGCCCGGCGACTGCGCACGACCGGATTCGCCTTCGACGTGGAACTGCTGGCCCACGTGCACCTGCTCGGGGCCGGCGTCCGGGAGATCCCGGTGGCCTGGAGGGACGTCGGCGGCTCGACGTTCTCGTGCTGGCGGCACAGCTGGGGGGTCTTCCTGCAGATCGCGGTCATCTGGGTCAGGACGCGGCCCGGCGGCCGCGCGGCCCGCCCCCGTCTCTCCCTGTCCTCCGATCACGCGTCATCCGATCATGCTTCCTCCGTCACCGCCTGACCCCTGCCGCGCCGGCCTGCGTGTCGCCCTCGTCAACTGGCGCGATCCCTGGCACGAGCGGGCCGGGGGCGCCGAGGCGTACGCCTGGGAGATCGGCAGGCGGCTCGCGGAGCAGGGGGCGGACCTCACGTTCCGCACCGCGCGCGGCCCCGGGCAGGCGGCCGCCGAGAGCGTGGCGGGGATCAGGATCGTCCGCGGTGGCGGCACCTTCACCGTGTACGCCCGTGCGGCGGCGTGGCTGTTGCGTCGCCGCCGCGAGTTCGACGTGGTGATCGACTGCCAGAACGGGATCCCGTTCTTCACCCCGCTGTTCGTGCCGCGGTCGGTGCGGGTGCTGTGCGTCGTGCACCACGTCCACGACGCGCAGTTCGGCGTGCACTTCCCCGGCTGGCTCGCCCGGCTGGGGCGGTTCCTCGAAGGCCCGGCGGCCCGCCGGGTCTACCGGCGGCACCTCTGCGTGGCGGTCTCCCCGTCCACCGTCGAGGCCATGCGGCGCAGGCTCGCCTGGACGGGGCCGATCACCGTAGTGCCCAACGGCGGGCACCCGCCCCGGCAGGCCCGCCACGAACGGACCGAGCGGCCCTCCCTCGTCTGCGTGGGGAGGATGGTGCCCCACAAGCGGATGGAGCTCGTCGTCGGCCTCGCCGAGACGCTGCGCGCGGAGTGGCCGGATCTCACCGTCGACCTGGTCGGCCGGGGTCCCGAACTCGGGCGCCTCACCGCCCTGGTGGCCGAGCGCGGGCTCACCCACGTCGTACGGCTGCACGGGCACGTCCCGGAGGAGGAGAAGGAGCGGCTCGTCGGCCGGGCCTGGGCGCATCTGTCCGCGTCCCAGGGCGAGGGCTGGGGGCTGAGCGTGCTGGAGGCGGCCGCGCTCGGCGTGCCGACGGTCGCCTTCGACGTCGACGGCCTGCGCGACGCCGTACGCGACGGGCGTACGGGCTGGCTGGCGGGGGAGGGCCGGTCGCTGGCCAAGGTGACGTCGGAGGCGCTCGCGCTGCTGTCCGACCCCGCCCGGGCGGCCGATGTCGCGCGGGAGTGCCGCGCCTGGGCGGCCGGGTTCACCTGGGACCGCAGCGCCGCGATGTTCGCCGGGCTCCTGCCGGACGCGCCACGGAAGGGCCGATGAGCAGCCGCCCGGACAGCCATACGAGCAGTCACCCGAGCAGCCCCATGAGCAGCCCCATGAGCGGCGCCGTGAGCGGCCACCAGAGCAGCCCCATGAGCGGCGCCCGGATGCGGAACCGGCTGCGTCTGCTGGCCACCGCGCTCCTGCTCGTCGCACTCGTGTTCCGCACCAGGCCCGGTGAGCTGCTGGCCGACACGAAGATCGACCTGACGGTCGCGCCCGCGGCGTTCCTCGGGCGGGCGCTCGGCCTGTGGGACCCGGCGCAGTTCGGCCAGTTGCAGAACCAGGTCTCCGGCTATCTCTTCCCGATGGGCCAGTTCTTCCTGGGCGGGAAGCTGCTCGGGCTCGACGGGTGGGTGGTCCAGCGGCTGTGGATGGCGCTGCTCGCCGTGACGGCCTTCGCCGGGATGAACCGGCTCGCGGCCCGGCTCGGGATCGGGACGCCGGAGACCCGCCTCGTCGCCGCGCTCGCCTTCGCGCTGGCGCCCCGCGCGGTGTCCGACCTCGGGGTGCTGTCGGCCGAGGTGCAGCCGATGGCGCTGCTGCCCTGGATCCTGCTGCCCCTGGTCACCGCCGCGCGCGGCGGCAACCGGATGGTCTGCACGGCCCGCTCGGCGTTCGCGGTGGCGTTGTGCGGCGGGGTCAACGCGGTCGCGGTGGGCGCGGTCCTCGTCGTCCCGGTGCTGTTCGTCGCCACCCGCGACCGGGAGGTCCGGCGGGTGCGACTGCTGGCCTGGTGGCTGGCGGGGGTGGCCGCGGCGACCCTGTGGTGGACCGTCCCGCTGCTGCTCATGGGCAGGTACGCGTTCTCGTTCCTGCCCTACACCGAGAGCGCGGCGACGACCACCCAGGTGACCTCGCTGCCGAACATCCTGCGCGGCACCGCGGACTGGGTGGCCTCGATCACGGGCGGTGCGGGCCCGGGAATGCCGGTCGGCTTCGAGCTCACGCACGCGACCTGGGCGGCCGTGGCGACGTGCCTGCTGGCCGCGGTCGGGCTGGCCGGCGTGCTGCGGGCCGACGTCCCGCACCGGCTGTTCCTGACGCTGACGCTGCTCGCGGGCCTGTTCGTCATGTCGGCGGGCCACCTGGGCGCGCTGGAGTCGCCGCTCGCCCCGGCGATCCGCGAGCTGATCGACGGTCCCCTCGCGCCGCTGCGGAACCTGCGCAAGTTCGACCCCGTGGTGCGTCTGCCGCTCGCCCTCGGCATCGCCCACGTGCTCGCCGCCGTACGGCGTCCCGACGCGAGGGCACAGTCCAGGACACAGCTCGGGGCGCGATTCAGGGCGCGGCTCCTCACCGCCGGAGTGGTGGCCGCGCTGGCGGGGATCACGCTGCCCGTCATCCAGCTCGGGCTGGCCGGGCCGGGGACGTTCCGGGAGATTCCCGGCTACTGGCACGAGGCCGCCCGATGGCTGAACGGCCGGGCCGGCGACCAGGCGGTGCTGGCGCTGCCCGGGTCCGCGTTCGGGGAGTACACCTGGGGACGGCCGCTCGACGAGCCCATGCAGCAGCTGTTCACGGTGCGCTGGGCCGAGCGGCAGATCGGGGCGGCGGGCTCGACCGGGCTCACGAGGGTGCTCGACGCGGTGGACCGGCAGGTGGCCGCCGGGCGCGGGTCCCCGGGCCTGCGCGAGGTGCTGGCCCGCCTCGGCGTCCGGTTCCTCCTGGTGCGCAACGACCTGGACCGCCGCGCCATGGAGGGCACCCTTCCCGCCCGCGTGCACCAGGCGCTCGCCGACACCGGCGGCATCTCCAGGGTCGCCTCGTTCGGCCCCGACGTCGGGTCGAGCTGGGACATGGACGACGCCGTGCTGGGCCAGGACCCGGCCTACCCCGCGCTGGAGGTGTACGAGGTCGGCGGCGCCGCCGGCGTCGTCTCGCTGCTCCCGGCCGGTGACCTGCTGCGCGTGTACGGCGCTCCGGAAGGGCTGCTCGACCTCGCCGACCACGGCCTGCTGAGCGGGCGGCCTACCGTGTTGAACGCGGACCCCGGCGACGCCCGTGAGGCCGTCGTCACCGACTCGCTCCGCCGCAGGCAGCGGCACTTCGGCACCATCCGGAGGGGCGTCTCGCCGACGCTCGCCGATGGGGAGTCGCCGCCGAGGACCGGGGTCGTGGACGACTACCTGGAGCCGGGCTGGGCGCCGTTCTCCGCCACCGCCGCCTACACCGGCATAGCGGGCGTGTCGGCCTCCTCGTCGGCCTCCGACCCGGGAACGATCGCCATGCCGCAGTCGCCCGGCCGCCTCCCGTACGCCGCCCTCGACGGGAACCCCTGGACGATGTGGCGGTCGGGCGGCACGGACGGGCCGCTCGGCCAGTGGATAAGGATCGACTTCGAGCGGCCGCTGCGGCTCACCCGGATCGGGGTGCGGTTCGTCACCGATCCGGTCCTCGGGCCGCCGCCCGTCCGGGTCGCTGTGGAGACCGCGGCCGGCCGCGTCGAGCAGGACCTCACGGATGGGTCGGGCACTGACGCCCAGAGCCTGCGGGTGCCCGACGGGCCGTCGTCCTGGCTGCGGCTGCGCGTCCTGCGGCTGGCCGAACAGCCGGAGGACGCGTCCGGCTCTCCCTTCGGCAGCTCGGTCGGCATCGCGGAGATCACCGTTCCCGGCCTCGCCGCCGGCCGGACGTACCGGTCGCCCGACGTGTCCGGACGGACCGCCGGGACGCCCACGACGTACGTCATGACGCGGGCGGCGGGAGAGGAGCCGCCCTGCGTGCTCGGGCCGGTCCGGTGGCTGTGTCAGCCGTCGGCGGAGCGGCAGGGAGAGGAGGGCTACACCTTCGACCACACCGTCACCGTCCCCGCCGCCGGCTCTCCGACGTTGACCGGCCGGGCCGTGCTGCGGGACGCCGCCGCCATCGACCGGTACGCGCGACTGACTGACTTTCCGCGGGTGAGCGGGTCGAGTGTGGCCGTCGACCAGCCGGTGGCGGCGGCCAGGTCGGCCTTCGACGGCGACGCGCGCACCACCTGGATCAGCGGCGAGAACGACCGCCATCCGGAGCTGTCGATCCGGTGGGCGAAGGCCAGGACGGTCGGCCGGATCGTCGTCCAGCGCCCCAGGGGAGCGCGCCCGTGGACGTCGGTGCTGCTCACGGCGGGCGACGGCAGCGTGCGCGGCGGCTGGCTCGACGACGAGGGCGAGGTGCGGTTCCGGCCGGTGAAGACCGACCGCCTGCGCATCCAGTTCTCCCCGGCGGCCCCGCCGCTGCAGGTCACCGACGTGCTGGTCGACGGGGTCCGGCCGCTGCCGGACATCGCCGGGGTTCCGTTCACACTCGACTGCGGCTTCGGGCCCGCTCTGACGATCGGCGGCGAGCGGGTGGCGACCCGGGTCGAGGGCGTCTACGGCGACGTGCTGACCGGGCGCCCGCTGCGCTTCACCTCCTGCGGCGAGGTGCGCGTCGCCGCGGGCGCCAACCGGATCCGGGCCGTGCCGCTGGACCCGTTCCGGGTGGACTCCGTCGTGCTGGACCCCGCCGTTCCGGATCCCGTCGTACTGGACCCCGTCGTGCTGGACTCAGCACACCCCACCGTTTCGAAGCCCTCCGGAAGGGTCTCGGTCGAGTCCTGGGGCGCCTCGCGCCGCACGGTGTCCGTCTCGGCGGAGGCCGACGCCTACCTGGTGGTGGGGGAGAACTTCAACCCGGGCTGGACCGCCACCGTGGCGGGGCGCGCCCTGACGGCCGTGCGGATCGACGGCTGGCGGCAGGCGTGGCGGGTCCCCGCGGGCACGTCGGGGGTCGTCCGGCTCGACTACACGCCCGACCGGGTCTACCGCGTCGTGCTGGTCGCGGGCCTCGCCGGTCTGCTCCTGGTGGTGTGCCTCGCGACGCGTCCGGTCCGGCTGCGCGCCCCGCGGACCGTACGGACCAGGGCGGGGGCGGCGGACCGGCGGCTGCTGCCCGCGGCGGCGGCCGCGGCGGGGTGGTGGATCGCCGGTCCCGTGGGCCTCGCGGTGGTCACCGGTTGCGTTCTCGCCGCCCTGTGGGGAAGGCCGGTGCTCGGCCGTCTCCTGCGGTCGCCGCTGCCGGCGGTTTCGCTGCCTGTGGTGTCACTGCCTGTGGTGTCGATGTCGGTGGTATCACTGCTCGTGCCCGCCGGAGTGCTGGCGACCCTCTCGTGGGGCGACTCCTGGCAGCAGCGGGCCGCGCAACTGCTCTGCCTTCCCGTTGTCTCGGCGCTACTGGTCGGGCTCGCGGCGCCTACGGCGGCCGAGTCGAAGCCCGAGTCGCCGGGCGGGCTGCTCGACGAGGAAGTGGCTCAGGACGGCGACCAGGACCGAGACGGGCACGACCACGAGCAGCACCGGCCAGAACCCGCCCGTTAGGGGCTTCATGTCCGCGAGCCGGTAGAGAACGGCGATCACCAGCACGTGCCACAGGAACAGGCTGTAGGAGACACGGCCGAGGAAGCGCATCACCGGGTGGCCCAGTGCCCTGTCGGCGAAGCTCGCCCGTCCGTCCGAGAGCGCCAGGGGCGCGACGAGGAAGACCGCCGTGATCCCGTAGAGCGCGGTCTTGAAGCACGAGGCCCAGAACGTGTCCCCGCTCAGGGTCCTGGGACCGGTCAGCTCGGTGCTCGCGACGACGAAGGTCAGCGCGGAGATCAGCCAGCAGGCGCCGGCGGAGGACCCGAGCGCGCGGCACAGCACGCTCACCCGGCCGCTCGGCCGCGCCTTCGCCCAGGCGGCGAGCAGGGAGACGGCCATCCCCAGGGAGAACCACAGCAGGTAGCGCGGCAGGTGCATGCCCATCGTCGGCTTCCAGGCAGGCCAGAAGGTCAGGGCGATGTAGGCGAACGAGACCGAGCCGAGAAGGGCGAGCGCCACCAGGGCGCGGGAACCTCTCCGGTCCACGTCACCGTCCCGGCGCGTCGCGAGGAACGCGACCCCCGCGCCGAACAGCGGGAGCGCCAGGTAGAAGGTCGCCTCCACCGGGAGGGTCCACATCTGGTAGAGCCCCTCGGGGCCGGTCCCGGTCCACCAGGGGTCGGGATCGTAGATCGAGAGCAGGCCGAGCCATTCGACCCACGTCCGCACCGAGCCCAGCCGCGCGGAGTGGAACGCGACCAGCCCGGCGATCACCGCCACCCAGTAGGCCGGAAGCACGCGGAGCGCGCGCCGCCACAGGTAGACGCGTACGTCGGGGCGTCGCCCCGAGCCGAGGAGAGCGGCCGCCCAGGGGCGGTAGAGAAGCAGGCCGGAGAGCACGAAGAAGATCGCGACGCCCACGTCGCCGTGGGCGACGAGCCAGGAGAACTCCGTGTCCCCGTACATCTCCCCGGTCACCGAGGCGACGTGCAGCGTCAGCACGAGCAGCGCGGCGACCGCCCGGATTCCGTCGAGGGAGTTCAGATGACCGCCGTTGCCGGGGACCGGTCCCGCGGGCGTGTCGAGGTCGACCTGCGTGGCGGTCAAAACTGATCACTCCGGCACATAGGCGTACGATCGGCACACTTTATCTCAGGCCCGGCGCCGCAGACGTCCGTAAATAGAACGTGTTCTTATCGATTTGGCGGCCGTCGCTGGCGGCGGTCACGAGCCCGCACTACGATACGCGGGCCAACCAGACGAATTCGGCATAACAGGTTCCAGGCCGTACTGGGGAGATCCCGGAGGACTTGATGAGACGGACCGGTGGACTCGTTCTCCTCGCGCTAGGGGTGTTCTTCGTCGTGCTGGCTCCGCTGCTCCGCTTCTGGGCGGCGGACCGGCTCGTGCACGCGCCCGCGGACCAGGACAGCACGACGGAACTGAGCGCGCCGAACGCCCGTTACTTCAGCGTCGCCGACATGAAGGTCCTCACCGGGAACCTCGCCATCACCGTGACCACCCGCGGCGACACGGCGGAGTCGGCCGGCGACCACGTCGTGTGGGACCAGTTCACCAACGTCAACGACGTCACCAACGAACGCCGCGGCATCTCCTTCAGCCTGTTCCGCAGCGCCTTCAACAAGTACGACGGCACCGGGGTCAACTGCTGCCAGGTCAACGTGGACAAGACGCCGGTGCGGCTGCAGGGGCAGATCTTCCTGTTCCCCTTCGGGGTCGAGAAGAAGACCTACCCGGTCTACAACCCCGCCGCCAAGCAGGCCTTCCCGGCGGAGTTCGCCGGGGAGGAGGTGCTGGACGGGCTGCGGGTCTACCGGTTCGTGCAGAAGATCCCCCCGACGGTCACCGACACGCTCAAGGTGCCCGCCACCGTGCTCGGGATGAAGGGGAAGGGGGACAAGCAGGCCGAGCGCGTGTACGACGGCACGACCACCTTCTGGGTCGAGCCCGAGACCGGCCTGCCGGTGAAGCAGGAGCAGCGGCGCCACGAGGTGTTGAAGACCGGCGACGGCGTCGAGCGCACCCCCGCCCTCGTCGGCACCGCGACCTACACCCCGGAGACGGTCGGCTCGCTCGTCCGCACGGCCAGGGACAACATGAACCAGATCGCGCTGCTCAAGACCACGATCCCGCTGGTCTCGCTGATCGTCGGTCTCGCGTTCCTCCTCGTCGGCGGCTGGCTCATGCGACCCGAGCGGCCGGAGCGGTTCGAGTATTCGGAGCAGCCGGCGTGAGACATCTCGGCGTTCTCGCGCACAGCACGGGAGGAGCCGCCCTCTGCTTCCTCACGTTCTGCGAGGAGGGCTTCCACCGGACCGGCCGCAACGAGCATCCCGACATCACCCTGGACTACATCGCCTTCGGCTACAGCATGCCCGCCTGGGAGGCGGGGGACCACGCGACCGTCCGCGCCACCCTGGCCAGGAGCGCCGATCGGCTCGCGCGGGCCGGCGCCGACTTCTTCGTCTGCCCGGACAACACCGCCCACCTGGCTCTGGAGGCGCCGGGACCGGACCTGCCGCTGCCGGGCCTGCACATCGCCGAGGTCGTCGCGGAACAGGCGGCGGCCGAGGGGCGCACGCGCGTCGGCGTCCTGGGCACCAGGTTCACGATGGACGGCCCGCTGTATCCCCGTGCGCTCGCCGCCCGCGGGATCGCCGCCGAACTGCCGGACGCCGGCGACCGCGACCTGGTCGACAAGGTCATCTTCACGGAACTGGTGAACGGCGTGATCAGCGAGGCGTCGCGCCGGGAGTACCTCCGGGTCATCGAACGGCTGGCCGCCCGCGGCTGCGACGCGGTCGCCCTCGTCTGCACCGAGATTCCGTTGCTGATCACGCCCGAGGTCTCCGCCCTGCCGACCCTGGACTCGACCCGTCTGCTGGCCCGCGCGGCCTACGAGGTCGCCGTCGGCGAGCGGCCGATGCCCGTCTGGCGCGGCGGCGGAACGCGGGAAGGCTCCCCCGCCGGTCGGGCGGAGGAGCCTTCCTGAGCTGATGATCAGCCGGTGACCAGGGTGAGGCCGTAGACGGAGAGGATCTCGTTGACGGGCTGGAAGTAGGTGGTGCCGCCGCTGGAGCAGTTGCCGGAGCCGCCGGAGGTCACGCCCTGGGCCTGGCTGCCGGAGATGAACGAGCCGCCGGAGTCGCCGGGCTCGGCGCAGACGTTGGTGCGGGTCAGCCCGCTGACTGTGCCCTGCGAGTAGCGGACGCTGGCGTTGAGCTGCTGCACGGTGCCGCAGTGCCAGCCGGTGGTCGAGCCGGACCGGCAGATCGAGGAGCCGACGGCTGCCACGGAAGAGCCCTTCACGACGACGTTGCCGCCGCTGTAGTTGTTCACCCAGGGCCTGACGGTCCAGTTGCTGTTGACCGCCGCCCAGGAGTAGTCGTTGCCGGGGAACGAGTAGCCCTGGAAGGTGCCCATGAGGACGTGGTTGTAGCCGTACACGGTGCTTCCGGCGGTGGCGCAGTGCCCGGCGTCGACGAACCCGGGCGTGCTGCCCTTGCGCACGGAGAAGCCGATCGAGCAGCGGGCCGAGCTGCCGATGTAGTAGGCGTCGCCGCCGCGGACGTCGTAGAAGGTCTGCGGCGCTTCGCCCGACCGCTCGACGCGTACGGCCGACTTGTCGGCGCCGCTGGCCGCGACGAGCTTCTCGGCCGCGGCGGTGTCGGAGGCCAGCACGACCACGCTGTTGGTGCGCACGTCGACGTACCAGAGGGAGGCGGCGGAGGCGGGCGCGCCGGCGGCGGCCTTGTCCAGCGCGGCCGCGGTGGCGTCGAGGGCGCCCAGGTTGCGGGAGACGACCGTCGGCTGCGCGCCCGCAGACAGGATGGCGCCCGCCTTCGAGGCGTCGGTGGTGGCGACGATCAGGCTGTCGGAGGTGACGCCGGAGACCCAGGATCCGGCGTAGGCGTCGCCGAGCGTGGCCCGGACCTTGGCGTCGGTGTTCATGGCCTTGGCCTCGTTGGCCAGGCGGGCGTTGGCCTGGTCGGCGCTGAGCCCGAGGTCGCGCTGCATCGCCTCGATCATGCCGGGCGACGGAGTGCCGATGGAAGAGGCGGAGGAGTTGCTCGGCTCGGCCAGGGCCGGGGTGGCGACCGTGGCGAGGGCCGTGACGGCCAGGGCGCATGCGGCGGTTACCGTGCGTCTGCGGAGCATGTGGGGCTCTCCTTGTCTTCGGGGGGTGCCGTCAACGTAACCGACCATCCGCGTCACGCGGATCTATCAGTTCGCCCCTATCACGGCGTTATGGAAAGCTCCTCCGCGAAGGATGTCACGGCACGGCACCATAGTCAGGATTGGTGACGAGCCAGTCCGCGTAGCGTGAGCTGCGCCTGACGGCGTCAGCGTACGCGGCTCGTGCCTGGGCCGCCACCACCGGCGCGGCCCGCGCGCCGATCGATCCCGAGTGCCAGCCGAGCAGGTGCCGCCAGCCCAGCGGAGCCCCCGCCAGCGGCATCATCACGAGCCCGGACGTGAGCTGGAACGTGGCCTGGCACAGGGCGACGGCCTTGCCGACGCCGACCAGGTGCAGGCAGGTGCCGACGTCCGTCTCGTAGATGGACTCGGGCACGAACCCGGCACGCGCGCAGGCGGTGGCGAAGCAGTCGGAGAAGCACCCGTCCCCCGGGGCCACCACCCAGCGCTCGTCGGCGAGGCGGGACAGCTCCAGTTCCTTCTCCCCGGCGAGGGGGTGCTCCTCGCCCAGGAGCACGAAGACCGGGTCCATGCCCACCGTGGTCCAGCTCATCGCGTCGGCCGGAGGCGGGGGGCTGTCGCCGCACCTGCCGAGGAGCACGAAGTCGAGCCGGCCGGCCGCGGCCAGTCCGGTCAGCTCGTCGGCCGACCAGGAGGTGCGGGTGGTGATCGGGATCCCGGGCTGCGCCGCGGTCAGCCGTTCGACGAGCCCGCCGAGTATGGGGCCGTGCGTGGCGCCGAGCCGGTAGCCGGGCAGTTTGACCGAGGTGTTGGCGAACCGTACGGCGTCCTCCTGGAGGTCGCGTACGGCGGGCAGCAGCACCCGCGCGCGGGCCAGCACCATCTCACCGAGGGGAGTGGGGCGGGCGCCGTTGCGGTCGCGTTCGAACAGCGGCCCTCCGAGTGAGCGTTCGATGCGTTTGAGCTGGGCGGTGAGGGATGGTTGGGCGAGGCCTAGCCGGGTGGCCGCCTTCGTGACGCTCCCGGCTTCGGCTACCGCGTGCACGATCCTGAGGTGGCGGATCTCCAGATCCATACCGGGAAACTACGGCGACAGTGGTATGGCCGCAATCCCACATTGTCATGAAATTTGACTTTAACGCGTGAGCAGAGGGGGCGGTGCGGCTCGTGCGGCGCCCTGCGCTTTACTGGCGGTGGAGTGTCACGAGCGGGGGAGGACGCCGGATGAGCCGTGCCCTGGACGATGCCCGGGACGAGACGCCGGAGGCCGCGCCGATCCTCGGCAACGTCCCGGGGTCGTACGCGCTGAGCGTGTTCCGGGAGCGGCATCCCGTCCTGATCAAGCAGGTCAGGGAGGCGTTGCCGTACACACCGGACCGGCGGCGCGCGCTCGACCGGCTCCTCGGCGAGGTCGAGCGCGACGTCATGGAGCCGCTGGAGCCGTCCGCGCACGACGGCGCCGCCTGGGCCGAGTGGGGCCGCGGCAAGATCGGCGGCCGCTGGGTCGACGCGCCGTTCCTGTGGGCCGAGAGCTACTTCTACCGGAAGCTGCTGGAGGCCACCGGATACTTCGGCGACGGCCCGTGGCGGGGGGTCGACCCGTTCGGCCCCCTGAAGCAGGCCGAGCTCGACGGGCCGGACGTGGACGGAGAGCTCGCCGCGCTCGACGAGACCGCCGCGCTGTCCCCGGACGAGCGGGCCGAGGCGCTCCTGCTCGGCTCACTCTGGGGCAACCGCGCGGACCTCTCCCACGGCGCCACAGGCGCCGGCGGCGGCGAGCGGGCCACCGGCCTGGTCGTGGACGACGGCCCCCTGCTCCGGGCGCTGCTCGGCGACCTGGCTCCGGCGAGGATCTGCCTGGTCGCCGACAACGCCGGGCGGGAGCTGCTGCCCGATCTCGTGCTGGCCGACCATCTCCTCGCCCACGGGCAGGCGAGGGAGGTCGCGCTGCACGTCAAGCCGGTCCCCTACTTCGTGTCCGACGCCACGCCGTCCGACGTGCTCGCGTGCCTGCGGCGGCTCGCCGCGGCCCCCGGCCGGGCGGGGGAGGCCGGCGCCCGGCTCTGGGCGGCGACGGAGGACGGGCGGCTCACGCTGCGGGCGCATCCGTTCGCGTGCGCCCCGCTGCCGTACGCGGACATGCCGGACGACCTGCGCGGCGAGTTCGCGGCGGCCGACCTCACGATCATGAAGGGCGACCTGAACTACCGCAGACTGACCGGTGACCGGATGTGGCCCCCGGCCACCCCGTTCGCCGCGGTCACCGGCTACTTCCCCGGGCCGGTCGTCGCGCTCCGCACGCTGAAGTCGGACGCGCTCGTCGGCGTGCCCGAGCACACCGTGGCCGAGCTGGACGCGACCGGCCGCGCCTGGCGCACCAGCGGCACCCACGCCATGATCCAGGGCCGCGGCGGTCCTCAGGTGGGCTAGAAGCAGGTAGCGGACCTACTCGCCCTCGTCACGGAGGCAGTCGCCGTTCAGCCGAGGAGGCTGGGCCGTGTCGTCGACGATGGCCCACGCCATGCCGCCACGTGCGCATGCCCCTGTGTAGGCGCACGTGTGTGTAGGCGCACGTGCCGGGCGGCGACGCCGATCCGTTCCGGATCGCCGCCTGTGACGCGTACGGCGGTGCAGTTCAGCTCCCCGGCGACGACCCGCATCTCCTCCCGGACCGTCTCCGGGTCGAAGCTCTCCCGCGAGGTGTGTCCACCCGGGAGGAAACCGGTGTCGTAATTGATGCCTCTGCCTCTCATCGCCCACTCCTGGCCTCGATGCCGACCATCCCCATGATCGGCCCGGAACCGAACGCGCCCGCGAGCACAAGCCCCAGCGCGATGGCGGCGAGCAGCAGCACGTTGGACAGCCAGATCATCGTGGCGACCGGCAGCGTGAACGCGCCGACCAGCCGGACCACGCACTCGGCGAGCAGCACGCCGCCCCAGATCGCGCTGAACCTCCGCTCGGCCCGGCGGAACCGGGCCGAGCCCTCTGCGAGCCGCTCCCAGGCCGCCTCCTTCGCCGCGTTCCCCTGCGTGACGAACAGGCGCATGCCCGCGGTCATCACCGGCCGCCGCGTGAACGCCGAGAGCAGGATCGCCAGGCTGAGCACCCCGCTGAGACCGGAGTCCTTGGCGATCATCATCCGGGCGTCGCCGGTGAGGAAGCTCAGCGCGATGCCCGCCACGTTGACCACGAGCGTCAGCGCGGCCATGCCGTTCAGGGTCCGTTCGCGGACGATCCCGGCGATCACCCGGACGGCCGGGATCACCCCGCTCACGGCGAGCGCGGCGACCTCGCTCAGCCCGAACGCGCCGTGCAGGACGTAGTAGCAGGCGAGCGGCGCGGCGATGTCCAGCGCCAGCGGGACGAGCATCCGGCGGAGGTTGCCCTTCCGCGCCTGGGCGGCGTCCGGTGAAGCGGCCGAAGCGGCCGGGAGGGCAGGGGAGGTCAGGGTCTGCGTCATCGGCGCGGCTCCTCCGGGGGTGGGCGCTGGTGTCTTCCTGCGCCTCAAGCCTCCCGGAACCCGGTTCCGCCGGACAGATTCGCCGATCCCGACTCCGGCAGTACAAATGTCCCGGGTCGTACGACCGGCGGGTCAGGCCTTCGCGGCGCCCTCACGGGCCAGGGCGGCGACGACGCCGAGACCGAGGTAGACGACGCCGCTGCCCCGGTCGAGCCGCCGCCGGGCACGCGCCGACGACCGCAGCCGCCCGGCCAGCACCGAGGCCAGCAGCGCGTACGTGCCGTCGCTGGCCATGCCGAGCGCCACCCAGACGGCCCCGAGCACCAGCACCTGCGGCGCCACCGGCCCGCGCGCGGGATCGATGAACTGCGGCAGGAACGCCAGGAAGAACATCGCGGTCTTCGGGTTGAGCACGTTGACCACGAACCCCTCGCCGAACAGGCGGCTGTGCGAGGCGACCCTGACCTCGGCGGCCTCCGTCTCCGGCCGCCGCAGCAGCTTGCGTACGCCCAGGTAGACGAGGTAGGCGGCGCCGAGATACTTGACGACGGCGAACGCCGTGGCCGACGCGGCGAGCAGCGCGGTGATCCCGAGCGCCGCGGCGGCGATGTGCACCAGTGAGCCCGCGTGGACGCCGAGGACCGACACGAGCCCCGCCGTACGGCCCTGCGCGACGCTGCGGGTGACGATGTAGAGCACGGCGGGTCCCGGCACCACGAGCAGGGCGAGCGTGGCGGCGGCGAAGAGGGCGAGTGCGGGCAGCGTAGGCATGTCCGGATCGTACGGACGCCGCCCTCGCGCGGGCATCCCGATTTCTCGCGAACGCCCGGTCAGAGCGCCCAGTCAGGGCGCCCCTTCAAAGCGCCCGGTCAGAGCAGGGTGAGCACCCGGGGGCCGTCCTCGGTGATCGCGATCGTGTGCTCCATGTGGGCGGCCCGGCTGCCGTCGGTGGTGTGCAACGTCCAGCCGTCCGCCGCCGTGAGGTAGCCGTCCCGGCCGCCGGCGATGAACATCGGCTCGATGGCCAGCGCCAGGCCGTGCCGCAGCGGATAACCCCGCCCGGGGCGGCCGTGGTTGGGCACCGGCGGGTCCTCGTGCATCCGGCGGCCGATGCCGTGGCCGCCGAAGTCCCTCGGCATGCCGTACCCGGCGTCGCGGGCGACCGCGTCGATCGCCGCGGAGATGTCCCCGATGCGGTTGCCGACGGTCGCGGCGGCGATCCCCGCGTCGAGCGCCCGCCGGGTCGTGTCGATCAGCTCCACGTCACCGGCGCGGGGAGTGCCGACGACGAAGGTGACGGCGGCGTCGGCCGTCCAGCCGTCCAGTTCCGCCCCGCAGTCCACGCCCACGATGTCCCCGTCACGCAGCCGGTAGTCGCCCGGGACGCCGTGCACGATGGCGTCGTTGACGGACACGCAGATCACCGCGGGGAACGGGCTCGGCGCGAAGTGCGGCCGGTAGCCGAGGAAGGGCGAACGCGCCCCCGCCTCGCGCAGCACCTCCCGCGCCGTCTCGTCCAGTTCCCTGAGCCGCATCCCGACGGCCGCCGTCCGGCGCGCGGCGTCGAGCGCGCGGGCGACGACGCGCCCCGCCTCCCGCATCGCGTCCAGCGCTGCGTCGGTCTTGATCTCCACCATGACGCACCCCTCCAAGTGGCACCAATAACTATACCGGTATAAGTATCCCGGTATTAGTATCACAGTCATGGTGAGAGTGCCCCTGACCCCCGAGGAGCGGCAGCGGGGGGAGCGGTTCGGCGCCCTGCTCCGGCAGGCGCGTGGCGAACGCAGCATGATCGAGGTCGCCGCGGCGGCCGGGCTGTCGGCGGAGACGCTGCGCAAGATCGAGACCGGCCGCGCGCCGACCCCGGCCTTCTTCACGGTCGCCGCGCTCGCCGCCGCGCTGGGCCTGTCCCTGGACGAACTCGCCGCCACCTGTGCGGAAGGCCCTAACGCCGCGGCGGAGTTTCGCCGGGCCGGCTGAATCTTTCACCGGCCCGCGGCCGCATCGCCCGGCCGCCGGCGACCGTCTCGGGCGGCGTTCGCCCAGGTGGACCGGCCCGGCGGCGCGCTGGGCGGCCGGTGGGACGAGAGCGCCAGGCCGCGGTTCCTGTACAGGCCGCGGAGAAGAAACGACGCTGGGAGCACCGCCGGTGATCGCCGGATGGTCCTGCGTCTTCCTCGTGGAGGTGTCGATGCGACTCGCCCCCGCCCGCCTGCGTCGTGCGGCCGTTCTCGCGGCCGTCGTGGCCACGGCGTCCGCCGCGGCCGGGCTCGCCGGTCCGGGCGCGGCCGTCGCCGCTCAGGGAACAACGGTCTCCAGTTCCTCGTGGAGCCCCTCGCCGACCCCCACCGTCACTCCCACGCCCGGCGTCATCGTCTCGCCGTCGCACATCGCCGTGCCCGAGGGCGGCTCGGCGGTCATCCACGTACGGCTCAGCGGCCGGCCGTCGTACGGCTGGGTGACCGTCGACAGCGAGCGGCTGTCCGGTGACTCCGATCTGCTGATCGGCCCCCG
Organism: Microbispora triticiradicis; assembly: GCA_003260025.2. Classification (GTDB taxonomy): domain Bacteria; phylum Actinomycetota; class Actinomycetes; order Streptosporangiales; family Streptosporangiaceae; genus Microbispora; species Microbispora triticiradicis. The sequence continues at coordinate 117,289 of QFZU02000037.1, forward strand.
GTTGCTCTTCCCCGCGGACACGTGGAGCACCTGGCAGACGCTCCTCGTCTTCGCTGAGGAGGACGCCGACTCGTCGAACGGCACCGCCACGTTCCTGTCCCGGATCAGTCAGCTTCCCGGCACCGGGACCGCCGTCTGGAGCGCCACGGAACTGGACAACGACGGCCCCACGCCGTCCCCCGCACCGTCGCCCGCGCCGAGCTGAGCCCGGAGCAGGGCGGCGACCAGGGCCGCCGTGGCGGGCGGGTCGGGCGGCTCGCCGTACGTGGCGGCGTGGACCCGGCGGGCCGGGCCTGGTAAATCGGAGGTCAGCACGTCCGGATGACGATGGGCCGACAGCGCCAGCCGGGGGAGGACCGCCACGCCCAGCCCGGTGGCGACCATCGCCTGCACGGCCACGTAGTCGTCCGTCGTGAACGAGACGCGCGGCTCGAAGCCCGCCTCGCCGCACAGCGCGAGCAGATGGGCGCGGCACCGCTCGCAGCCCGCGATCCAGGGGGCGTCGGCGTACGCCGCCAGGTCGCTTCCTGAGGCGGCCCCCAGAGGAGTGACGAGAAGGCTCGGATCGTCGAGCAGGTGGACCAGCCGGACGCCGTCGTCCTCGGGGCCGGTCCCGCCGTACCGGAAGACGACGGCCACGTCGACCTCGCCCGCCCGCAGCAGGCGCAGCGCCTCGGGTGGCTCGGCCTCCATCAGGCGCAGGTCCAGCCCGGGATGCTCCCTGGCGAGCCGCTGGGCGGCGGCGGGGACGAACGTGCCCAGGGCCGAGGGGAAGGCGGCAAGCCGTACGCGCCCGGCCCGCAGCCCGACGTGCGCGGAGAGCTCGGCGGACGCCGCGTCGAGGCGGCCGAGGATCTCGGCGCCGCGTTCGGCGAGCAGGCGGCCCGCCTCCGTCAGCCGGACGCCGCGCCCCACCCGCTGCACCAGCTTGGCGCCGGTCTCCGCCTCCAGCCGGGCGAGGTGGTGGCTCACCGACGACTGCGAGTAGTGCAGCTCGCGGGCCGCCGCCGTCACCGTGCCCGCGCGGGCCAGCGCGACGAGGACACGCAGTCGTACGACGTCGATCGTCATCTATCAACCATGTCTATCGGTTTCCTCGAACACTTCAGTTGGACGTATTCACCAGTGTGCGGCCACGCTGGTACGCATGACAGGCATTCGCGACATTCTGGACGCTCGGCGGCTTATCGCCCACCAGCTCCCCGAGACGCCCATGTGGTCCTATCCGGTGCTCAACGCGGCGGTCGGCGTGGAGGTGTACGTCAAGCACGAGAACGTGCAGCCCACGGGAGCGTTCAAGGTGCGCGGCGGCATCACGCTGCTGGCCCGGATGGCCGACCGCGGTCGCGGGGTCGTCACGTACTCCACCGGCAACCACGCCCAGTCGATCGCGTACGCGTCCCGCCTGTACGGCGTGCCCTGCGCGGTGCTGATGCCGGACAACCCGAACCCGGCCAAGGTGGCGGCGGTCGAGGCGCTCGGCGCGACCGTCGAGGTCCGGGGCGCGACGATGGTGGAGACCGCCGGGCACGCCCGCGATCTCGCCGACCGCACCGGGCGCAGGCTGATCGGCCCGGCCGACGAGCCGGACATCATCGCCGGGGTCGGCACGCTCTACGCCGAGATGTTCGCCGCCCGGCCGGACCTGGACGCGGTGTTCGTGCCCGTGGGCAGCGGCACCGGAGCCGCGGCGGCGTGCCTGGCCGCGGCCGCGCTCGCGCCCGGCTGCCGGGTGATCGCCGTCCAGTCGGCGCAGGCCCCCGCCGCGCACGACTCGTGGCGGCTGAACGCCCTGGTGAACAGGCCGGTCAAGACCGTCGTCGAGGGCCTCGCCACGGGCTCGGCGTTCACGACGCCCCAGGCCGTGATGCGGGACCGGCTGGACGATTTCGTCCTGGTCGGCGACGACGAGATCCTGCGGGCCCAGCGGATGCTGCTCGGCGAGGCCCACACGCTCGCCGAGGGAGCGGGAGCGGCCGCCCTGGCCGGGCTGCTGGCCCGGCGCGAGGAGTTCGCCGGGCGGCGGGTCGCCGTCGTCTGCACGGGCGGCAACGCGGGCCCGAAGGAACTCGCCCGCCTCCTCGCCGCCCTCTGAGCCGCCCTTCGCGCCACCCTCTGTGCCGCCCTTCGCGCCGCCCTTTGGGCCTCTGTCAGGGGCCGAGGTCGCGGCGGGTCGCCTCCTCGACCTCGTGCAGGCTCTGCCGGGTGAGTTCGAGCTCGGTCGTCAGGTCGTGCAGCGCCTGGCCGCCGCCGTCCGCGCCGCCGGAGGTCGCGGTCATGGCGGAGATCTCGACGGCCCGCGCGACCAGGCCCTCCAGGCTGATGGCGCCGGACTCCAGCCGGGCCAGCACCCGCTCCCGCGCGCCGGACAGCCGGCCGTACACCTCACGCTGCGCGTCCAGCGCGGCGATCGACCGGTCGAGCTCACCCGCGACCTCCTGACGTGCCGTACGGCGGGCCTGTGTGAGCCGGGCGCGTTCCTGGTCGAGGAAACGGAGGTCGAAACGGGCGAGCGCGGACCCGGTGACGGAGGCGTGCCCGGCCAGCCGCCGCAACGTGCCGACCGTGTCGTCCACCTGCGGGCGCATGTCCGCGATCCGGTCGAGCAGGATCTGCCCGCGCATCGAGCCGGCCAGGTCGGCGAACGACCCGGCGGCGCGCTCGGCCCGCCGCAGCCAGGCCTCCTCCGCGCTGCCGCGTGCGACCGGCGGCCCCTGCGGCTCGGGGCGGCTCTCGTCTCCCGTGGACTGCCACGCGGAGGCGAAGGCCTTGGTGAGCCACACCGCCACGCCGGCGACGGCCGCCCCCGCCGGATGGACGTCGACCGCCCAGGCCGCGCCGGCGGCCGTGGCGCCCAGGAGCAGCGCCCAGGGGTCGCGCAGTTCCTCGGTGAAGCGGGACAAGGGGGCTCCCGGTCAGAAGTCGGAGATTGTCAGAAGTTGGAGATGACGGCGGTGAACACCTGGTCGATGCTCACGGGCTTGCGGGAATCGTAGGCCGCCGCGTCGGTGCTCTGCGAGATGCGCCGCAGCACGTCGAGGTCGGCGTCGCCGCCGTACGCGATGGTGAACATGCGCACCGTGTCCTGGCCGGTCTCCTGACGCAGCTGCGGCAGCAGGTCGTCGAGGGAGATGGAGTTGTTGTCCTCGTTCTTGCCGTCGGTCAGGAACACGACCGCGTTGATGGCGTCGCCGCTCTGGTGCCGCAGCACCTCCTGGTACGACGCGAGGGCGGTGTCATACAGGCCCGTGCCGCCGCTGGGGATCAGGCCCTGGATGCGGCTCTTGAGGCGCGACTGGTTGTTCCTGCCCATGGGCACGAGCTCGCGGTAGTCCTTCTCGCCGTCCTGCTTGAGGGAGAACATCCACAGGCCGACGCGGTCGTTCGGGCCGAACTGCGGCAGCGCGTTGACCGCGGCCTGCTTCGCGAGGTCGAGCTTGGTCTTGCCGGTGCCGGAGACGTCGGCGCCCATCGAGCCGGAGACGTCCATCACCATCAGCACGTTGGCGGGCTTGCGCAGCTCCGCCCAGCTTCGCAGCATCCGGTCGAGCACCTGCGGGGTCGGAGTGCTCAGCGTGGTCGCCGGCTGCTTGGGGTCGAGGCCGTCGGCGGCCGTGATGTGGCCGGTCGGCTTGCCGTCGAACGACCGGAACGCGTACTTCGCGAACTCCTTCTGCTGGTCGGACGCCCGCAGGTACTTCAGGAAGTCGGCCGCCGCGGCCTTCTTCGCCGCGTCCGCCCAGGACAGCACGGCGTACGGATGGTCGGAGAAGAGCGTGCCCTCCTTGGGATAGATCGCCACCAGCGGGACCTTCGGCTTCGCGTGGTCGCCGAGTGTCTTCGGGTCGCCGGTCGGGTTGCCCTGGTTGTAGTCCCACACCGACTTCTCCTCCACGGTCACCGCGGAGATGTAGGACATGGCCGTTCCCGCGTCGTCGGCGCGCTGGAGGTTCGTCAGGAAGGTCAGCGTGGTGTCGCCGTAGTGCACGATGGACCGCTCGACGCCCTTGACGAAGTCGCGCGCCTTCGCCCCGGTGACGTCCCGCTCCGTGAGGTCGCCCGACAGCCCGGTGGCGGCGAAGTAGGCCCCGACGGTCGCGTTGAGGCCCGAGGTGGAGAAGTTCGGGTTCGTCTTGCCGAGGCGGAACCGGCCCCACTCGGGATGGTCGTACTTCGCCCAGCCCTTCGGGTCGTCGGCGAGATCGAGGACGTCCGACCAGCCGATCTTCTTCGACGGCCAGCCGAGCGCCTGCGCCATCGGCTTGGGCATCGCGATGACCAGCGGCGACTTGGCGATCGTGGGGTTGTCGGCGGAGGCCGGCGACTGCCGGTCGCCGCCCTCGACGCGGTGCCGCAGGAGGGCGACCCACCCGGCGGACGCGGGCGTCCACACGTCCGGCTTCGGCCCGTCCTGCCGCGCGTTCCAGCCGCGTGCCAGCGCCTGCATCGCGTCACCGGACGCCTTGGAGCTCACCACGACGTCCACGCACCGGCCGTCCACCTCGTGGCCGCTGTAGCTTTTGGCCATCGTGCGGAGCAGTTCGGCCTTGTCGCTGGAGGCGGAGACGGTCAGGGTGATCCCGTCGTCCCCGCAGGCGCGTCCGGCCGAGTCGCCGCCCGCGTCGCCGCGGAAGGCTTTCCCGACGTCGGGCATCCCGCCGAACACCGTCTTGAGGCCGACGATGAGCGCTCCCGCCACGATGACCGCGACGATGAACGGGGCCACGCTGCGGCGGCGCTTCTGCTGCGGTGGGGGATACACGGATCTCCTTCATGTCAACGGGATACCGGTACTAATCCCGACGAACGGCGGATCACCTTAGTTGCCGATCATCTCGCCCCGCTAACACCGCGGTCATGTTCCCGTACGCGGCCGGCCGCGGCTTCGCGTCTCGAACCTGCAACTTTCAGGTGCGCGCTCCGGCCGATGAGGCCCCCTGTCAGGCAGTTCGCGGGATGCGGCCGCGGTGTCGAAGCGCTTCGTTGACCCGTCCCGTCCTCGTGGTTACGTTCACGCCACCACCACCCGTATGTAAACCGCATCCATGTAGCCGAACGAGGTCACCGCCTGGGATCCGCGCGCCTCATCTCGGCGCTGCCTGCTCGAACGCCGGTCGGCTGGACCGGTGTCGTCATCATCCTTGGGTTGAAAGGGGACAGGAAGATGTCCGTACGCAGACATCACGCGGCGTTACTTGGAGCGGTCACCGCGGTGGCCGCGGCCGCCGCCGGGCTCGTCGGAGTGACCTCCTCGGCGGCGAACGCCGCCTCGGGCTGCCGGGTCGACTACAAGGTCGCCTCGCAGTGGGACGGCGGGTTCGTCGCGGACATCGCGATCACCAACCTCGGCGACCCGCTGTCCAACTGGACCCTCGGCTGGTCTTTCGGGGCCGGCCAGACGGTCAGCAGCGGCTGGGGCGCCACGTTCGCGCAGAGCGGCGCCGGTGTCACCGCGACGAACCTCTCCTACAACGGGTCGATCGGCACCGGTGGCAGCACCTCGATCGGCTTCCAGGGGACGTCGGGCTCGTCCAACCCCGTGCCCACCGCGTTCACCCTCAACGGGGTGTCCTGCACCGGCGGGATCACCGGATCGCCGTCCGGCCAGCCCTCCCCGTCGCGCACCCCGTCACCCAGTCCCTCACGCACCCCGTCGCCCAGTCCGTCGCCCAGTCCGTCGCCCAGCCCGTCCCAGACCCCGGGCGGCAACGGCAGCGGCCTGGTCGGCTGGGCCACTCAGAACGGCGGAACCACCGGCGGCGGGAACGCGGGCACGGTCACGGTCAGCAGCGCCTCGGCCCTGACGAGCGCGATCCAGGGGACCACCGCCTCCGTGGTCCGAGTGTCCGGCACGATCTCGTGCTCGGGCATGCTCAGGGTGGGGTCGAACAAGACGATCGTCGGCGCCTCCGGGGCCACGATCGTCGGCTGCGGCCTGAACGTGTCGGAGGCCAAGAACGTGATCATCCGGAACCTGGTCTTCCGGGACTGGAGCGACGACGCGATCAACGTGCAGTACTCGACCAACGTGTGGATCGACCACAACACACTGTCGCACGGCTACGACGGCGCCATCGACGTCAAGCGGGCCAGCGACTTCGTGACCGTGTCGTGGAACCACCTCTTCAACCACGACAAGACGATGCTGCTCGGTCACAGCGACGACAACGGCGCGGAGGACCGCGGGCACCTTCGGGTGACCTACCACCACAACTGGTTCGACGGGACCACCCAGCGGCATCCGCGCGTGCGTTTCGGCAACCCGGTGCATGTCTTCAACAACTACTACAACCGCAACAGCGGGTACGGCGTCGCCTCCACCGAGGGGGCGGGTGTGCTGGTCGAGGGCAACTACTTCGAGAACGTGCAGGATCCCTACCACCGCGGTGAGGGGTCGTCGGCCCCGGGCAACCTCGTGGCGCGCAACAACTACCTGGTCGGCTCGGGAAGCGGGGACGCCGGCGGCAGCGTGGCCTCCATCCCCTACTCCTACTCCCTCGACACCCCGTCGAGCGTCAAGTCCGTCGTCACGGCCGGCGCCGGCGCGCGCTGAGCCCTCCCACACACCGGCCGCCGTCGTGTCCACGACGGCGGCCGGCGGTCGTTGCGGGGGCGCGCCCGCCGGGAGCGTCACACGTGTGTTTCATGAAACTTTCACCGCGATGGCCGCGGCACTTCGGCTCTCACCTGGTCGGACCCGCGGGCGGCCGGAGTGGACGGTGAGATGCCCGGTGCGGTGCATTGACCCGTATCCGCGTGCTCCGTAACTTGGAGTCAGTTCCGATTCATGAATGCCGTTCACATTCATGAATTCCTCGTGGGACCAGGATTCATCCCCTCGGTCAGGGGTCCTGCACGACACGCAAGGAGCTCGGCCTTGAGAAGGAGCACCAGAAACGCAGCGGGGGTAGCCGGCGCCGTCGCCGGGGTCGTGGCCCTGGTCGGCGGTGTGTTCACCGGCGTCTCCAACGCCGCGCCGACCACCGGCGCCTACCGCATCGTCAACGGCGCCGGCGGCCTGTGCCTCACCGTCCCCGGCAGCAGCGGCTCCGACGGCGTACAACTCACCGTCTCCGCCTGCACCGGCACGACCAACCAGACCTGGACCCTGTCGGCCCAAGGCAGCGGCGTCCGCCTCACCGCCGGCAACAGCGGCAAATGCGCCGGCGTCACTGGCGCCTCCACCTCCGCCGGCAAAGCCGTCCAACAGGAGAACTGCACCGGCGCCACCTCCCAGACCTGGGAACTCACCGCCTCCGGATCCACCTACCGCGTCGTCAACGCCAACAGCGACAAGTGCCTCAACACCGCAGACAACTCCACCGCCTCCGGCGCCCTCGTCCAGCAGAACTCCTGCGACTCGGTCGCCACCAAACAGTGGACCCTCCAGCCCACCGGCTCCACCCCGAGCGGGACGCCCACCAGCAGCCCGACCTCCACCCCCACGGGCACCCCCACGAGCAACCCGACGCCGCCGTCCGGCTGGCCGGGCGCGAACGGATCGCAGGCGGTCACCAGCACGATCAGCGTCTCCGGCACGATGGATGGCAACCTGAGGCGCTACTACGCGAGTGGCGCCATGGGTGACGGCGGGCAGAGCGAGAGCCAGAAGCCGATCTTCGAGCTGGCCAACGGCGCGACGCTCAAGAACGTGATCATCGGTTCTCCCGGCGCCGACGGCGTCCACTGCCTGGGCAGCTGCACCCTGCAGAGCGTCTGGTGGGAGGACGTCGGCGAGGACGCCGCGACCCTGCTGGGCAGCTCGTCGTCGCAGGTGATGACCATCGACGGCGGTGGGGCGAGGAGCGCCTCCGACAAGGTGTTCCAGCACAACGGGCCGGGCACCATGGTCATCAGGAACTTCCAGGTGGACAACTTCGGCAAGCTCTACCGCGCCTGCGGCAACTGCACGAACTCCTACCAGCGGCACGTGCAGATGTCGAACATCGTGGCGACCTACCCCGGCAAGGCGCTCGCGGGCATCAACACCAACTGGGGCGACACCGCGCGCTTCTCGAACATCACGATCAAGAACGACCCGGACCACAAGATGATCGTCTGCCTGAAGTACAAGGGCGTGCCCAAGGGCAGCGAGCCCACGGAGATCGGCAGCGGCGCCGACGGGACGAACTGCCTCTACAGCGCCTCAGACATCCACTACCAGTAGGACATTCCGGCACGTGCGAGGGAAACGGAAGGCCCGGCGGCCCCCCTCAGCCGCCGGGCCCTCCCGCACCCGCGCTACCGACCGTGGTCAGGAAGCGCCGTGGTCAGGAAGCGCCGTGCCAGCCGCCGTAGTCGGCGAGGAAGAGGGCCTCGGTGACGATGGTCCGCCGCAGTTCCTCCAGCACGAGCCGCTCGTTCGGGGCGTGGATCGAGGCGCCGTCGTCCTCCGCGCCGTACAGCAGGATCTCGGCCTGGGGGAACTGCCGGGCGAGGGCCGCGACCAGCGGGATCGACCCGCCCTGGCCGACCTGTCGCGGCGGCCGCCCGAACGCCCGCTCCAGCGCCCGCTCGGCGGCGTTCATGGCCGGGCCGCCCGGTTCGATCTGGAACCCGGAGCCGGTGACGAAGTCGCCGAAGGAGACCTTGACGCCCCAGGGCGCGACCTTCTCCAGGAAGGCCATCACGTCGTCCAGCGCCTGCCTGGCGCTCCCGCTCGCCGGGATGCGGATCGTGACGCGGGCCCGTGCGACGGCCTGGACCGCGTTGATCGCGCCGCTCACGGTCGGCACGTCCAGCCCGGTCACCGTGATCGCGTACGACGCCCACAGGCGGTCGGCGAGTGAGCCGTCTCCGACGAGCGAGACGCCGTCGAGCACACCGGCGAGAGCGCGGAACTCCTCCTCCGCCAGTGCCTCGCCGGGGAAGGCGCCGGGCTCCAGGCCCGGTACGCGTACGACGCCGTTGTCGTCGTGCATCGCGCTCAGCATGCGCATGAGCGCGGCCAGCGCGTCGGGGGCGGCGCCGCCGAAGGCGCCGCTGTGCAGGGCCTCGGCGAGCGTGCGGACCTCGATCGTGAACGCGGCCATGCCCCGCAGCGAGGTCGTGAGGGCGGGGTCGCCCACCTCGGGGTTGCCGACGTCGGCGATGACCATGGCGTCCGCGCGCAGCAGTTCGGGGTTGGCCGCGACGAAGTCCTCCAGACGCTCCCCGGCGTACTCCTCCTGGCCCTCCACGATGACCTTCACGCCGACCGGGAACCGGCCGCCGAAGGCGCGCAGCGCGGCGACGTGCATGATGACGCCGCTCTTGTCGTCGGCGACGCCACGGCCGTACACGGCTCCGTCGACGGTCGTGGGCTCGAAGGGCGGGGTGCGCCACAGGGCGAGGTCGCCCGAGGGCTGCACGTCGTAGTGCGCGTAGAGCAGCACGGTCGGGGCGCCGTCGGGGGCGGGCGCCTCGGCGAACACGGCGGGGAAGCTGCCCTCGACCGGAATCTGCCTGACGTGGGGGAGACCGGCCGCGAGCAGCAGGCGCTCCACGAGCGCCGCGGCCTCCAGGACCGGGGCCTCGGAGTGGCCGGGGAACGCGACGGACGGGATGGCGACCAGGCGCTTGAGGTCCTCGACCGTCTGCGGCATGCCCGCTTCGACGGCGCGCTCGATCTCCTCAGGTGTCACGGCGTTCTCCCGATGTGCGTGGGTTTCGGTCGTTACGGCCGACCGATGGACCCCATTTGACCACACGGCCCGCCGGCCCTCCGCCGACGTCTCGACCGCCTCAATCTACCTTGACGGATTTCGTTGCCGTTACAACACGATGTCGCGGAATCCGAACTTCTTGCATAGTGAAGCCACGTAATCACTTGGCAAAACGCAGAAGCGGCGTGCACACTGTGGGCAGCACGGATCACTTCAGGGAAGGTTGCGATGACGCGCCCCGACGTTCTCAAGGCCGCACAGGACAATCTGTGGATGCACTTCACGCGCCACTCCTCCTACGAGGGAGGGGAGGTGCCCATGATCGTGCGGGGCGAGGGGGCCTACGTCTACGACATCCACGGCAAGCGCTATCTCGACGGCCTGGCCGGGCTGTTCGTGGTCCAGGTCGGGCACGGCCGCGCCGAGCTCGCCGAGGCCGCCGCACGGCAGGCCAAGGAGCTGGCGTTCTTCCCGCTGTGGTCGTACGCGCATCCCCAGGCCGCCGAGCTCGCCGCCCGGCTCGCCGAGCTCACCCCCGGCGACCTCAACCGCGTCTTCTTCACCACCGGCGGCGGCGAGGCCGTCGAGTCGGCCTGGAAGCTGGCGAAGCAGTACTTCAAGATCAAGGGCAAGCCGCTGAAGACCAAGGTCGTCAGCCGGTCCATCGCCTACCACGGCACCCCGCAGGGCGCGTTGTCGATCACCGGCATCCCGGCGCTCAAGCAGATCTTCGAGCCGCTGGTCCCCGGCGCGATCAAGGCCCCCAACACGAACCTCTACCGCGCCGACGAGATCTCCGGCTTCCCCGGCCTGGAGAAGGACCCCGAGGCGTTCGGCCGCTGGGCCGCCGACCAGGTCGGCAAGGCCATCGAGATGGAGGGCCCGGACACCGTGGCCGCCGTCTTCGTCGAGCCGGTGCAGAACGCCGGCGGCTGCTTCCCGCCGCCCCCCGGATACTTCCAGCGCCTGCGCGAGATCTGCGACACCCACGACGTGCTGCTCGTCTCGGACGAGGTGATCTGCGCCTTCGGCCGGCTGGGCACGATGTTCGGCGGCCAGAAGTTCGACTACGTGCCGGACATCATCACCTGCGCCAAGGGCCTGACCAGCGGTTACTCGCCCATCGGGGCGATGATCGTATCGGAGCGGCTGTTCGAGCCGTTCAAGCACGGCTCCGAGACCTTCGCGCACGGCTACACCTTCGGCGGTCACCCGGTGTCGGCCGCCGTCGCCCTGGCCAACCTCGACATCTTCGAGCGGGACGGCCTGCTCGAACACGTCACGGCCAACGAGCCGGTGTTCAGGGCCACTCTCGACCGGCTGCGGGACCTGCCGATCGTCGGAGACGTCCGCGGCTCCGGCTTCTTCTACGGCATCGAGCTGGTCAAGGACAAGTCCACCAAGCAGACCTTCAACGCCGAGGAGTCGGAGCGCCTGCTGCGCGGCTTCCTCTCGAAGGCGCTCTTCGACGCCGGCCTGTACTGCCGGGCGGACGACCGCGGGGACCCGGTCGTGCAGCTCGCCCCGCCGCTGATCTGCGGCCCCAAGGAGTTCGACGAGATCGAGTCGATCCTCCGTTCGGTGCTCACCGAGGCGTGGGCCCGCCTTTAGACCATCAAGCTCGTTCGGCCGGGTAGGGGGCGACCGTGACGAGTGACCGCCTGAAAGGACGTATTCCATGAAGATCGGTGTGCCCGCCGAGGTCAAGAACCACGAATACCGCGTCGCCGCCACCCCGGCCGGCGTCCACGAGCTCGTCCGTCACGGGCACGAGGTCAGCGTCCAGCGCGGCGCCGGTCTCGGCTCCCACATCACCGACGAGGAGTACCTGTCGGCCGGCGCCAAGCTCGTCGAGGGCGCCGACGAGGTGTGGGCCGAGTCGGAGATGATCCTCAAGGTCAAGGAGCCGATCGAGGAGGAGTACCACCGGCTCCGCGCGGACCAGATCCTGTTCACGTACCTGCACCTGGCCGCCTCCCGGCCCTGCACCGACGCGCTGCTCGCGGCCGGCACCACGGCCGTCGCGTACGAGACGGTCCAGGCGGGTAACACGCTGCCGCTGCTGGCCCCGATGTCGGAGGTCGCCGGGCGGCTCGCCCCGCAGGTCGGCGCGTACAACCTGATGCGCTTCAACGGCGGGCGCGGCGTGCTCCCCGGCGGCGTGCCCGGCGTGGCCCCGGCCAAGGTCGTCGTGATCGGCGGCGGCGTCTCCGGCCTCAACGCGGCGCAGATCGCCGTCGGCATGGGCGCGGACGTGACGATCCTCGACATCAACATCGACCGCCTCCGCTTCATCGACGCCGTCTACCAGGGCCGGCTGAAGACGCTGGTCTCCACGCAGTACGCCGTCGAGCGGGCCGTGCTGGAGGCCGACCTGGTCATCGGCGCGGTGCTCATCCCGGGCGCGAAGGCCCCGACGCTCGTGTCCAACGAGCTCGTCTCCCGCATGAAGCCGGGCTCCGTGCTCGTCGACATCGCGATCGACCAGGGCGGATGCTTCGAGGACTCCCGGCCGACCACCCACGACGACCCGACGTTCCGCGTGCACGAATCGGTCTTCTACTGTGTCGCGAACATGCCGGGCTCGGTGGCCAACACCTCCACCTTCGCGCTCACCAACGCGACCCTGCCCTACGTCGTCAAGCTCGCCGACAAGGGCTGGCGGGACGCGCTGCGCGGCGACGAGGCGCTCGCGCTGGGCCTCAACACCCACGCCGGGGTGCTGACCAACGAGCCGGTCGCGGTCGCCCACGGCCTGTCGTACACGCCGGTCCCGGAGGTCATCGCCGCCTGACCGGCGTGCCGGGCGCGGCTGGGAAGTGGAGGTCAGCGCAGCCCGAAGTGGCCGCGCAGGTCCCGCGCGGTGCCGAGGACGTGCTCGACCTCGGCGGGAGTGGGCCAGGGAGCCGTGCCGGGCCGCATCAGGGTGGCGCGCACCAGGCCGAGATGCTCGATGGCGGCCAGGTGCAGTCCGCTCATCCGGGCGAGCAGCTCCACCATGCCGCCCAGCACACCACCCGCAACGCCGCCCGCCGAGCCGCCGGTGTGGCCCTCCGTCAGGCCGCGGCTGAGCGACTCGCGGGCGACCAGGTCCCAGGTGCCCAGGATCTCGACCAGGGCGGCGGGCTCGGCCGCGGCGTCGCCGCGCCTGCGCGCCGCCGCCACCGCCAGTTCGGCGCGCGCCGCCTGCTCCGG
>QFZU02000038.1 GCA_003260025.2 Microbispora triticiradicis
ACGGAAAGACCCCGGGACCTTCACTACAGCTTGACATTGGCGTTTGGAGCGTCTTGTGTAGGATAGGTGGGAGACTGGGAAGCTCCGACGCTAGTCGGGGTGGAGTCATTGGTGAAATACCACTCTGGTCGTTTTGGACGTCTAACCCGCGCCCGTGAATCCGGGTGGGGGACAGTGTCTGGTGGGTAGTTTAACTGGGGCGGTTGCCTCCTAAAAGGTAACGGAGGCGCCCAAAGGTTCCCTCAGCCTGGTTGGCAATCAGGTGTCGAGTGTAAGTGCACAAGGGAGCTTGACTGTGAGACTGACGGGTCGAGCAGGAGCGAAAGCTGGGACTAGTGATCCGGCATCGGCGTGTGGAAGCGGTGTCGCTCAACGGCTAAAAGGTACCCCGGGGATAACAGGCTGATCTTCCCCAAGAGTCCATATCGACGGGATGGTTTGGCACCTCGATGTCGGCTCGTCGCATCCTGGGGCTGGAGTAGGTCCCAAGGGTTGGGCTGTTCGCCCATTAAAGCGGTACGCGAGCTGGGTTTAGAACGTCGCGAGACAGTTCGGTCCCTATCCGCTGCGCGCGCAGGAGACTTGCGAGGGGCTGTCCCTAGTACGAGAGGACCGGGACGGACGAACCTCTGGTGTGCCAGTTGTTCCGCCAGGAGCACGGCTGGTTGGCTACGTTCGGTAGGGATAACCGCTGAAAGCATCTAAGCGGGAAGCTCGCCTCAAGATGAGGTCTCCCACCACGAGAGTGGGTAAGGCTCCCTATAGACGATGGGGTTGATAGGCCGGAAGTGGAAGCGTAGTAATGCGTGGAGCTGACCGGTACTAATAGGCCGAGGACTTGACCATATTATGCTCGCGTTCACTATGTGATCTCAGAGACAGCAACCGG
>QFZU02000039.1 GCA_003260025.2 Microbispora triticiradicis
CGTCGAACTCCGCAACCGCCTCACCACCACAACCCACCTCCGACTCCCCGCCACCCTCACCTTCGACCACCCCACCCCCGAGGCCGTCGCGGCGTACCTCGACCGTGAGCTGCCCGGCTCCGCCGAGGACCCGGCCGGTGCGGCCCGCCGTACCGGATCAGCTCCGACGGGAGGGCTCGCCGCGCTGCACCGCCGCATGCACGAGACGGGCAAGCACGACGAGGCGGCGGGGCTGCTGGTCGCGGCATCGCACGTACGCGAGCACTTCGCCGCGCCGGACCGGGACCGGCACGCGCTGCCCCCGGTCAGGCTCGCGACCGGGCCCGGCCGCGTCTCCGTGGTCTGCTTCCCCGCGCTCAGCGCGATCTCCGGGCCGCACGAGTACTCCCGGTTCGGGCAGGCGTTCCGGGACGACCGGAACGTGTACGTCGTGCCGTCGCCGGGGTTCACCGACGGGGAGGACGACCTGCTGCCCGGCTCGCTGGAGACGCTGATCCAGATGAACGTCGAGGGCCTGCGCCGGTGCGTGGCCGACGACGAGCCGTTCGTGGTCGTCGGCCGTTCCATGGGCGGCGCCGTGGCGCACGCCGTGACCCTCGCCCTGGAGGAGCAGGGCCTTCGACCGGCGGGGCTGGCGCTGATCGACAGCTACCCGATCGACGCCTCCGCCCAGGAGGGCATGGAGTGGTGGCAGGGCGCCATGATCGGCGGCATGCTCGAACGCATCGACCGCTTCGACATGACGCTGCACGACACCAGGCTGACGACGATGGGCGCCTACAACCGGTTGTTCATCGGCTGGCAGCCGAAGCCCCTGGACACGCCGATCCTGCTGCTGCGGGCCGTGGAGCCGCTGCGCGGCACCACGGTCGACCCGGCCGATCCAGCGCGCTGGCAGGCGTACTGGCCGGTGTCGCACGAGACGGCCGACATCCCCGGCGACCACTTCACCACGCTGGAGGAGCACGCGGGCACGACCGCGGAGGCGATCCGCACCTGGATCGGCACGCTCCGCCTCGACGAGCCGGCGGCGTGAGCCGTCCCTCGGCCGCCGGGACAGGTCAGATCAGGCGGAGGCGGTCCCGTCCGCGCCGGCGGCTCTTCCCGCGCGGGGCAGGACCCGCTGGACGGCCTCGCGGGAGCCGGTGACCAGCAGCCCCTGCTCCTCGGCGTCGTCGAGGGCGACGCTGCCGCTGAAGAGGGCGAGGACGCGCGGTGGCGGGCCGGTGATCGTCGCGTCGGCGTCCGGGTCGGTTCCCAGGCGGAGCGAGACCCGGCCGCCGTCGGCGTCGATCACCACCGCCTGGTCCCCGGCGCGGATCTGGATCGAGACCGAGGGCCGATCGGGTTCGTGGTCGGCGAGGAACATCCGGACCGGCAGGCGCAGCCACTGGCCGAGAAAGGCGTCCTCGGGCCGGTAGTCGCGCATCAGGGGCACGCCCCAGCGGCCGAGCGCGGAAAGGACCGGCTCCAGTTCGCCTCCGCGATCGGTGAGCCGGAACAAGGTGGTGGCGATCGGAGGCGGGGCGTCCTCGCGTTCCACGAGACCGGCGGCCTCCATCTCGCGCAGGCGGTCCGCGAGCAGGTTCGTGGCGATTCCCGGCAGCCCGGAGCGCAGGTCCGTGTAGCGGGAGGGACCACGGGCCAGAAGCTCACGAACGATCAACAGCGTCCACCGATCACCGATGACGTCGAGGGCCTTGGCCACGGAGCAGTACTGACCATAGGAGCGCACGCCGCCAGCCTACCAGGAGCACTTGAGAGAATCACACACTCGCTTGACTTTCTTGTCTAAGCACTTTAGAAGTACGTCCATGGCTTCTCTCGACAGGCGGGCCGCCGCCGCGGACGCGGATCCGTCCTCAGGCCCGCCCCCCTTCGCCCCGTCCCCGGGCGCCGGTCACCCACGTGCCGTCTTCGCCGTGCTGGCGCTGGCGGTGTTCGTCTCCACGCTCGACGTGTTCATCGTCAACATCGCCGTCCCGGCGATTCAGGCCGACTTCGCGCACTCCACCGTGGCCGACGTGTCCTGGGTCCTGAACGCCTACGCGATCGTCTTCGCCGCTCTGCTGGTGCCCGCCGGCAAACTCGGCGACGTCGTCGGCCGGCGCCGGGTCTTCACGGCCGGCCTGCTCGCGTTCGGCCTGGGTTCGGCCCTGTGCGCGGTCGCACCGTCCCTCGGGTTCCTCATCGCCGCCCGCGTCCTGCAGGGAGCCGGAGCCGCCGCGATCACCCCGGCCTCACTCGGCCTTCTGCTGCCCTCCATCCCACCGCGGCGCCGGGCGGCCGCGATCGGCGCCTGGTCCGCCCTGGGCGCGGTGGGCGCCGCCTCGGGCCCGTCACTGGGCGGGCTCCTCACTCAGGTCGGCTGGCACTGGATCTTCATCGTCAACGTTCCCCTGACCGTGATCGTGCTCGCCGGCGCGTATCGCGTGCTGCCCGAGATCCGCGATCCCGCCCGTCCGCCGCTGCCCGACGGTCTCGGCACCGTCATCCTCGTCGCCGCCGTCTCCCTCGCCGATCTCGGCCTCGTCCAGGGGCACTCGTGGCACTGGGACGGACGGGTGGTCGGCTGCTTCGCCGCCGCCGTCGTGCTCGCGGCCGTGTTCGCGGCGCGCTCCCGGCGTCACCGCGCCCCGGTCCTGGAGCTGAGCATCGTGCGCGTCCCGGCGTTCGCGCTGTCGAGCCTGTCGGCGGCCCTGTTCTCCGCCGCGTTCTCGGCGATGCTGCTCGCCAACGTGCTCTTCCTCACCGGGACCTGGCACTACTCGATCCTGCGGGCCGGGCTGGCCCTGACTCCCGGACCCGTCGCGGCCGCGGTGTGCGCGCCGTTCGCCGGCAGGCTCGCGCAGCGCGTCGGGCCCGGACTCGTCGGCGGCGCGGGCGCCCTGCTGTTCGGAACCGGTTCGGTGATGTGGGTCGCGTTCATCGGAGCGGAGCCCGCCTACTGGTCCCTGTTCCTCCCCGCCATGCTCATCGGCGGCAGCGGAGTGGGCCTGGCCCTGCCCGCGTTCACGATCGCCGCCACCTCCACCCTGGCGCCACGGACGCTGGCCACCGGCATCGGCGCCCAGACCATGTTCCGCCAGATCGGTTCGGCCCTCGGCGTCGCCGCCTTCGTCGCCGTCTTCGGCACCCCCACAGCGTCCACCGTGATCGGCGCCCACGACGACGTCCGGTGGTTCATGATCGCCACCGCGGCGGGCGCCGCCCTCGCCCTCGCACTCATCCGCCGGCCACGCCCCGGCGCGACCGGCACGCCGGATGCGGCCGACCGGCACCCGGCCGGCTGACGACACGATCAGGAGAAGAGACATGAACGGTGAGATCGCGGCGCTCTCCCAGGTGGCCACGTGGCCG
This sequence comes from Microbispora triticiradicis, assembly GCA_003260025.2. Taxonomy (GTDB): domain Bacteria; phylum Actinomycetota; class Actinomycetes; order Streptosporangiales; family Streptosporangiaceae; genus Microbispora; species Microbispora triticiradicis. The sequence goes on from QFZU02000039.1 coordinate 3,361, forward strand.
AACGCGGACCGGCGCGTCAGAATCGTGCTGGCGAACCAGTTCAGGGCCGCCGGGCTCGACATGGAGGGGTTCGAGTTCTTCTCGGACCTGTCGTCCCGGACGCCGGGCGACGGGCTCCTGCTGGCGCTCGCCGGCGCCTTCCAGGCCCGTCTGGACGGCCAGGCCGGGGCGGCGATCGCCAAGCTCGACGCCGCCACCTCCCTGGACCTCGGGCTGCCCCACTACTACCGCGGAACCTCCCTGGCCGGCCTGCCCGGATGCGCGGGCCGCGCGGAGACCGTGGTCGCGGACCTGGAGTTCGTCCTCATGGTCAAGGACCAGTTCCCGCCGGGCTTCATGCGGCCCGTCCACGCCGCGCTGTCACGCGCGTACGACCTGCTCGGCCGCACCGAGGAGGCCGCACGGGCGCGCGGGCGCGCCGGTGACCCGGCCACCGACCACCTGATCACCGACCACTGGGGGAGCCCCGAAGACGGGTTCCGTTTCGTCCCCCGGCGCATGGTCGAACACGCACCGGGCGTCCACGTGGCGCAGGGTTACGACTTCGCCGATGTCGGCTTCGTCCTCACCGGCACCGGGGTGGTCGCCGTCGACGCCGCGAGCACACCCGAGCACGCGGCCGCGGCCCTCCGCGACCTTCGCGAGATCACCGACCTGCCGGTCACGCACGTGATCCTCACGCATGCCCACTGGGACCACATCGGCGGACTCGAGGCGCTCACGGCCGACGGCGCCGAGGTGATCGCCCAGGCGAACTTCCCCCACGAACTCGCGCTCCAGAGCTCCGGCCCGCCGCCGCTCGGCTACTACCTCCCGGTCGGGCACGACCGCCGCGCCCGGGTCGAGCCCGATCGGCTCGTGCACGACGTGGAGAAGCTGACGATCGGCGGAGTGGACTTCACCCTCGTCCCGGTTCCGGGAGGCGAGACCGAGGACGGGCTGGTCGTTCACCTCCCAAGCCTGGAAGTGGCCTTCATCGGCGACATGTGCATGCCCTATCTCGGCGCGCCGACCCTCGCGGAAGGCTCCCCGCAGGGCCTGTTCCAAGCCATGCAGACGGTCATGGACCTGCACCCGCGCAAGCTCGTCCACGGGCATCCCGCGCTGACCGAGAACTACACGATCGAGGCCTTCCCCGGGCTGCTGGCGGCGCTGCGCGACCTGGAGGGGGTCATCACGGCCGGAATCTCGGACGGTCTGACGCTCACCGAGATCCTTCGGCTCGACCATCTTCCGGCGAGCCTCAGGGACCATCCCGCCTCGGTCATGCCCTACCTGGTCACCCGCGACAACTTCATCCAGCGCGTGCACCGCCAGCGGACCGGATACTGGCACCGGAGCGGTGAGGGAGTCGAGCGCTTCACGTCCGGCGAACTGTCGGCCGCCGTGGACCTGCTGGGCGGCGGGAGCGCCTCGGCCTTCGTCACGGCGGGACTCGAACTCGCCCGGCGCGGCGAGCACCCACTGGCCCTGCACATCGTCGACCTCGGCCTGCTCAGCCACCCCGGCGTTCCCGAACTCGCCGGCCTGCGGCAGAGCCTGCTGCAGTCGATGGTCGCGCGGAACCAGATGCTCAACCCGTTCAAGTTCATGCATTACGCCTCGCTCGCCGGCCTCGAACTGGAACCGGCCGGCTGATCCCGCACTCGGCGGCGCCGGACGTGAAAGTTTCGGGTGCCCTGGGCGGGGCGGACGGCCGGGGGCGAGGTCACCGCGGGTGGGTGAGCCGGCGGGGCGGGCCGGGCGTTGCCCCCCTCCCCGGACCGCGTCTATGGTCCGGGGACGCCCGAAGCCGAAGATCGACGCTCCGCCTCCGCGGCCACGTGACGCCAACGCTTCGCCTGGTTCCTCACCGCGGCCCCCGTCCGGGCCTGGCCGGCGGGGCGGCGCCGATCGCGGCCCCGCCCGTCCCGTCCACCCAGGTGAGGCACCCATGAGACGCATGCGCGCGTGGTTCACGGCGCTCGGCACGGCCGTCCTGACGATCGCCGGGCTGATCATGCCCGCACCGGTCTTCGCCGCCCCCGCGACGCTTCGCCCCGGCGTCCTGTGGTACGACACGGCGGGCAACCGGCTGCAGGCGCACGGCGCCGGGGTCTTCAAGGTCGGCTCGACGTACTACATGGTCGGCGAGGACAAGACCGCGGGCGCGACGTTCACCGCGGTCGCCTGCTACTCCTCGACCGACCTGGCCACCTGGACCCGGCAGGGCAACGCGCTGAGCCGGCAGAGCAGCGGAGACCTCGCCGCCGGGCGCATCGTGGAGCGGCCGAAGGTGATCTACAACTCGTCGACCGGCCAGTACGTGATGTGGGTGCACATCGACAACTCCTCCTACGGGGACGCGCGGGCCGGGGTGGCCACCAGCCCGACACCGTGCGGGCCGTACACCTACCGCGGCTCCTCGCGTCCGCTCGGGTTCGAGAGCCGGGACCTGGGCCTGTTCAAGGACGACGACGGCACGGCGTACCTGCTGACCGAGGACCGTGCCCACGGCCTGCGCATCGACCGGCTGTCCGCCGACTACACCCAGGCGGTGAGCACGACGGCGGTGCTCGCCGACCTGGAGTCCCCGGCGATGGTCAAGGTGAACGGACGATACTTCCTGTTCGCCTCGCACCTGACGGGCTGGTCCACCAACGACAACGCGTACGCCACCGCGACCTCCCTGTCCGGGCCGTGGAGCGGCTTCACCACGTTCGCCCCCAACGGCAGCCGCACGTTCGACTCCCAGACCTCCTCCGTCGTGCCGGTCACGGGGTCGTCGGGCACCACGTACGTCTACGTCGGCGACCGGTGGAACCCGAACGACCTCAACAGCTCGACGCCCGTCTGGCTGCCGCTCACGATCAGCGGTTCCACCGCCTCGATGAGCGCGTTCTACGACTCCTGGACCATCGACACGGCGACCGGCACCTGGGCGGCCACGTCGACTCCGCCGCAGAGCTTCACGCTGGTCGGCGCCCAGTCGGGGCGCTGCCTCGACGTCGCCGGCGGGGCCGCGAACAACGGCTCGACCCTCCAGATCTACGACTGCAACGGCGGCGCGGGCCAGAAGTGGTCGCTGACCTCCTCCGGGGAACTGCGCACGTTCGGCGGCACGAAGTGCCTCGACGTGTTCGACCAGCGGACCACGGCGGGCGCCCCGGTGGGCATCTGGGACTGCAACGGCGGCGCCAACCAGAGGTGGACGGTCAACTCCAGCGGCACCGTCGTCGGCGTCCAGTCGGGCCTGTGCCTGGACGTGAACGGCAACCAGACGGCCAACGGCACCAAGGTGCAGATGTGGACGTGCAACGGCGGCGCGAACCAGCGGTGGACCCGCACCTGAGACCCCGCCGTACCTGAGACCTCGCGACCCCGCGCCTGAGCCCGGCGCCGGATACCCCGGCCCGGGCCCGGACGCGCGGGCGGGTCACGGCGGGTTACGGCGGGATCGCCTCGATCGCGGACCTCAGGCGGCGCAGCGCGGGCCCGAGGTCGTCCAGGGGCGGCGTGGCCAGCGCCAGCCGGATCGCGGGGGGACTCCAGGCGCCGGTGGCGAACGCGTCGGCGGTGGACACGAGGATCCCCTCCTCCGCGAGCACGGCCGCCACATGGTCGGGACGCTGGTGCGGCTCCAGGCCGAGCCAGACGATGTACGACCCGGGGTGGGCGACGACGTCCATGCCGCCGAGCGCCGCCCGGGCGATGCTCTGCCGGACGGCGGCGTCCCGCCTGCGGGCCTCCTCCAGCCGGGTGACCGTGCCATCCGCGATCCAGCCGGTGGCGAGCGCGGTGACGAGCCCCGGCGCGCTCCACGCGGCCGAGCGCAGGCTCCTGGTCACGGCCCCGGCGAACCGTCCGGGCACCACGGCGAAGCCGAACCGGAGCCCGGCCGCCACGTTCTTGGACAGGCCGGCGACGTAGCAGGTGCGCTCCGGGGCGAGGGCCCGCAGCGGAGGGGGCGGCGCGGCGTCGAGGAACGCGTACGTGCCGTCCTCGACGATCAGGCAGCCGGCGGCGCGGGCGATCTCGACGACGCGGGCGCGCCGCTCCCGGTCGAGGACCCAGCCGAGCGGGTTGTGCAGGGTGGGCATCGCGTAGATCGCGCGGACGGGCCGCGTGCGGCACAGCCGGTCGAGCGCGACGAGGTCGGGGCCCGCCGGGGTCACGGGCACCGGCGCGAGGTCGAGGCCGTGCGCCGCGGCGAGGAGCCTGATGCCGGGGTAGCTGAGCGCGTCGACGGCCAGCACGTCGCCGGGCCTGGTCAGCGCGCGCAGCACGGCGTCGAGCGCCTGCTGGGTCCCGCCCGTCAGCAGCACGTCGTCCGGCGCGGCGTCGATCCCGCGGTCGAGCAGGTAGGTGGCCACGACCGCGCGGTCGTGGCGGCGTCCGCCCGGAGGGTGCTGGCGGAGCAGCGACTCGACGTCCCCCGACGCGGCGAGGGTCCGCAGGGCCAGGCGCAGCGCGCCGGCCTGGTCCGGGGCCAGCGGCTGGTTGAACGACAGGTCGGCGACGCGCGGCACCGGCAGGGCGCGTGACGGTTCCGGCCCGTCGTAACCGGACCGGTGCCGGACGAACGTGCCGCGCCCCGGCTCCCCCACGACGAGCCCCATCGCCGCCAGTTCGGCGTAGGCGCGGGTGGCCGTGCCCAGCGCGATCCGCCGTTCGCGGGCGAGATCGCGGTGCGCCGGGAGCCGGGCTCCCGGCGGGAGCGCGCCGGAGCGGATCGCCGCCGCGAACTCGTCGACGATCCCCTTGTAGGACGGTGGCCGCATGCCGGGTGAGCCCTGTATCTGGGACGATTTCTGGATCGTCCCAGATTACGGTTCCTAGGCTCGGTGCGACCACCTCCCCGCGTACGGAGCGAACGGAGCCCCGGGCATGACCATCCACGTGGAGCGGAACGACCACCTGGCGACGATCACGATCGACCGGGAACGCAAGCTCAACGCGCTCGACTATCCGGCCGTCGACGAGCTGCTCGCCGCGCTCGACCGGCTCGACGCCGACGACGCGGTCCGCGTGGTCGTGCTGACCGGCGCCGGCAGCAGGGCGTTCAGCGCCGGGGCGGACATCCCCTCCCTCGCGGCCAGCGTCGCGGGCGGGACCGAGCGCGCCCTGCGTGAGATCGTCCGCCGTGGTCACGCGCTGACCCGGCGGATCGAGGAGTTCCCCAAACCCGTGATCGTCGCGGTCAACGGGCTCGCCTACGGCGCCGGTTGCGAGATCGTCGAAGCCGCCCCGCTCGCGCTCGCCGCCGAGCACGCGGCGTTCGCCAAACCCGAGATCACCCTCGGGTTCCCTCCGCCGTTCGGCGGTTCCCAGCGGCTGCCGCGCCACGTGGGCCGCAAGCGCGGCCTGGAGATGATCCTGACCGGCGATCCGATCCCCGCCGCCAGGGCCGCCGAGATCGGACTGGTCAACGCCGTCGTGCCCGCCGCCGACCTGCTCGGCGCCGCGCGGGATCTGGCCGGCCGGATCGCCCGGCACGCGCCGACGGCCGTCGCGGCCTGCCTTCGGTCGGTCACCCGGGGGATCAACCTGCCGATCGACGAAGGGCTGGCGGTCGAGGCGGCCTGCTTCGCCGCCACCGTGCCCACCGACGGAGTGCGGGACGGCCTGCGCCGGTTCCTCGACCGCTCCGACCGCCCCTGAGGGCCGCAAGCGCCGGCCGCACGAGCCAGCCACACGAGCCGACCGCACGAGCAGGCGGCACGAGCCGGCCGCACGAGCCCGGCGGTGGGGACGCGACGCGGCCGGCGCCGCGCCCCCGCAGCGCTCCCTCCCCGCGCTCCTTGGCGGCTGCCTCAGCCGCTGAGCTGCTGCAGGATGCCCAGACGGTCGGGGAGCACCTCGTACTCCACGATCCTGCCGTCGCGGAACCGGATCGTGCTGATGCTCTGGCCGCTGAAGCGGCGTCCGCTCGGCGGGGCGCCGAACACCTCGCCGCGCTGCACGCCCTCGATGGTCCAGTAGACGACGACCCGATCGCCCTCGGCGACGGTGTCCGTCACGGTCGCGGTCACGCCTTCGACCGCCGAGCGCAGCCAGGTGATGTGCTGGACGAACCCCGCCCGCCCGAGGTTGCCCCCGGCGGGCACCGCGCCGTCCGTCGCCTCGTCGGCGACGATCTCGTCGAGGACGTCGAGCCGCCCCTGCGAGACGACCTCCTCGTAGAAACGCCTGGCCACCGTACGGTTGATCTCGGTGGTGCTCGTCTCCGTCGTGCTCATCGGCGGTCTCCTTCTCCTGTCGGTAGCTGTGGTCGGTGCGTGCGGGTCACGGGCGTACGGGCGGCAGCGGGAGGATGCCGAGGCTCGCGTCGAGGCCGCCGTCGACGACCAGGGCGGTCCCGGTGACGTACGACGCGGCGGGCGAGGTGAGGAACCAGACGGCCTCGGCCTGCTCGCGGGGCTCGGCGAACCGCTGGAGCGGGATGCGGCGCTCGATCTCGGCGGTGAGCACGGGGTCCCGGCGCACCCCGGCGTTGATCCGCGTCCAGGTGAGCCCCGGGGCGAGGGCGTTGACCCGGATGCCGTCGGGCGCGTGGTCGATGGCCGCGGCGCGGACGAGATTGATCAGCGCGCCCTTCGACGCGTTGTACGCCCAGTTGCCGGGGTCGGCGCGCAGCCCGGCCACGGACGCGGTCACCACGACCGCCCCGCCCCCGGCGGCGCGCAGGGCGGGCACGGCGGCCCTGATGCCCAGGATCGGGCCCCGGAGGTTGACCGCGAAGATCCGCTCCGCGGCCTCCACCGCCCCCGGGGACTCCCACGGCCGGGTGCCGCCGATACCGGCGTTGAGCACGACCGCGTCGAGGCGGCCGAACTCGCGGACCGCCAGCTCCACAGCGGCGTGGTTGGTCTCCTCCCGCGACACGTCGCCGGCCAGCGTCAGCACGCCGTCGAGCCCCGCGAGCTCCTTGAGCGCGTATTCGTCGTGGTCCACGGCGAGCACCGCGACGCCGCGCTCCGCGTACAGCTCGGCGGTGGCCCGGCCGATGCCCGACCCCGCGCCCGTCACGAGGACGGCGCGCGGACCCGGGCCGGCCGAGGAGTCGGAGGAGCCAGAGGAGGGGTTGGGCGAGGTCATGGGGCCTCCAGGTTGAGGGCGGCGTGCGGGAGTGCTCCCGCCGTACGCCCCGCGTCGATCCGCGGGACGGCGGCGAGCAGTTCTGCGGTGTAGGCGGCGCGCGGGGCGCGGAAGACGTCGGCGACGGCGCCGGTCTCGACCAGCCTTCCGTCCTTCATCACGGCCACGCGGTCGCAGACCTGGCGGACGACGCCCAGATCGTGCGAGATGAACAGCAGCGCGACCCCCGCCTCGCGCCGCAGCTCGGCGAGCAGGGCCAGGATCTGCGCCTGCACGGTGACGTCGAGCGCGGACACCGGCTCGTCGCAGACGATCACCTCGGGGCCCGGGGCGAGCGCGCGGGCGATCGCGACCCGCTGGCGCTGGCCGCCGCTCAGCCGGGCGGGCACGCGGTCCAGCAGGGCGGGGTCGAGCCCGACCCGGCCGAGCAGCGCGGCGACCCGCTCACGCCTGCGGCGTCGCGGCATCCTCCCCGGCACCGCCTCGCCGACGACCCGCTCGACCGTGAAGCGCGGGTCGAACGAGCTCAGCGGGTCCTGGTCGACGAGCTGGATCCGGGAGCGCCGCGGGCGCCGGTCGCGCTCGCGCAGCCCGCTCCACGGCTCGCCGTCGAGCAGCACCGTCCCGGCGTCGGGGACGATCTCCGCCAGCACGATCCGCGCGGTGGTGCTCTTCCCCGACCCCGACTCGCCGACCAGACCGAGCGCCTCCCCCGCGCGCAGGTCGAACGACACGTCGCCGACGGCCGTACGCCACGATCCGTCCGGGGAGCGGTAGCGCTTGGTGACGCCCCGCACCGAGACGACGGCATGGTCCGTCACCCGGGCCGGCGCCGCCGGCGCTCGGGAGGCGGTGGCGGGCCGCGCCCGCCCGGGGTGGAAGCAGCGGACCATCCGGTCCTGCCCGTCCTGCCCGTCCTCCCCGTACGACACGGGGGGCGGCGGCTCGGAGCGGCAGCGGTCGTCGGCGAGCGCGCAGCGCGGAGCGTACGGGCAGCCGGTGGCGGCCGCGGGTCCGGTCCGGACGATCGGCAGCCCTCGCACCGGACCGCCGCCCGGGTTGTCCGGGCCGTCCAGGACGGGCACGGCCGCCAGCAGGTCGGCGGTGTAGGGGTGGGCGGGAGACGCCAGCAGGGCCGCCGCCGGTCCCCGCTCCACGACCAGGCCCGCGAACAGGACGGCGATCTGGCCGGCGAGCCGGGCGACGACCGCGAGGTCGTGGCTGATGAGCAGCAGCGCCGTGCCCCGCCGCCGCCGCTCCTCCAGCAGGCCGAGCACCTGCGCCTGCACGGTGACGTCGAGTGCCGTGGTGGGCTCGTCCGCGATCAGCAGGGCGGGTTCGGCCGCGATGGCGGAGGCGATCAGCGCCCGCTGCCGCAGGCCGCCGGACAGCTCGTGCGGATACTGCAGGAACCTCACGTGCGGGTCGGGCACCCCGGCCTCGGCGAGCAGCCGGATCACCTGGTCGTCGAGGTCGTCGCGGCGCGCCAGGCCGTGCACCTCCAGGGCCTCCGCCACCTCCAGGCCGACCCGGCGGAGCGGGTCGAGCGAGGTCAGCGCGTCCTGCAGGACGTAGCCGATGCGGCGGCCGCGCAGCCGCCGCCACTGCCCGCCGCCCAGCGTGCGCAGGTCCCGTCCCTCGAAGGTCAGCGTCCTCGCGGTCACCCGGGCGCCCGCGCCGGCGAGGCCGAGCAGCGCCCGGGCCGTGACGCTCTTGCCCGATCCCGACTCGCCCACCACCGCGAGGCACTCCCCCGCGCGGAGGGACAGGTCGACGTCCCGTACGGCCGGTACGACGCCGCGCCGGGTGGCGAAGCCGACCGAGAGCCCCGCCACCTCCAGCAGCGGCGCGGAGGGGTGGTCGCCGCTCATCGGACCTCCCGTCCTTCGTAGCGGGCCTGCAGGGCCCGCCCGGCGACGGTGGCGGACAGCACGGTCAGCGTGATGGCCGCCCCCGGGAACAGGGCGAGGGTCCAGCTCACGTCGAGGTAGTCGCGCGACTGGGCGAGCATCGCGCCCCACTCGGGGGCGGGGGGCCGCGGGCCGAGCCCGAGGAAGCTCAGCGACGCCCCGGCGATGAGCGCGGTGCCGACGTTGACCGTGGCCAGGATCAGCAGGGGCGCGACGACGTTCGGCGCGATGTGCCGCAGCAGGATCCGCGCCGGGGCAAGGCCGAGGCCGACCGCCGCCCGCACGTACGGCGAGCCGCGGACGACCAGCGCCTGCGCGCGCACGACCCGGGCGAACCCCGGCGCGAGGGCGACGGTGATGGCCAGGGCGGCGTTGCGGGTGCCGGGCCCGAGGACGGCCACGACGAGCAGGGCCATGAGGACGGCCGGGAACGACAGCAGCACGTCGGCCAGCCGCATGGCCGCCTCGCCGGCGACGCGGCCGCCCAGCGCGGAGAACAGCCCCCAGGCGGCGCCCGCGACGCCGGCGAGCAGGGTGGAGCCCACGCCGACGAGCAGCGACGGCCGCGCGCCGAAGACCAGCCGGGCGAGCACGTCACGGCCGAGCTGGTCGGTGCCGAGCGGGTGTCCCTTCATAGGCCCGCGCAGCGCGAGCGCCGGGTCCACCCGGTCGGGCGCGTGGGCGAACAGGCCGGGGAAGGCCGCGGCCAGGCAGACGAGCGCGAAGAACGCGACGGCCAGCGCGACGCCCGGCCGGGGCAGCCCCACCTTCCGCAGGCCGGCCCACGCGGGCTCGTACGGCCCGCCGGCCGCCGCGTCCTGGACCGCGCTCACGCCGCCGCCCCGATCCGCGGGTCGGCGAGCCCGTAGAGCAGGTCGACGACGATGTTGATCAGGGAGAAGGTGAGCGCGGAGAGCACCACCACACCCGTCACGACCGGGAAGTCCCGGCCGCGCACCGCCGCCACCACGACGTGGCCGAGGCCCTGCCGGGCGAAGACCGTCTCCACGACCACGGTGCCGGCGAGCAGTTCCCCGAGCACCCAGCCGGAGAGCGTGAGCACCGGCAGCGCGGCGTGCCGCAGCGCGTGGCGCACGCGGATGCGGTGCTCGGTGGCGCCGCGTGCCCGGGCGGTCAGCGCGAACGGCTGGTCCAGGGCGCGTTCCAGCCCTTCCCTGGTCACCTGGGCCAGCACCCCGGCGATGGGCAGCGCGAGCGCGGCGCACGGCAGCACCAGCTCGGCCGGGCCGTCGTCGCCGATCACGGGGAACCAGCCCAGGTGGAAAGAGAAGGCGGCCAGCAGCAGGATGCCGATCCAGAAGTTCGGCGTCGAGATCGAGCAGAACTCGGCGGCGCGCGACAGCGCCCGCAGGCGCGGCCGGCCGGCCGTGAGCGTGGCGAGCGCCACCGCGAGGCCGAAGCCGAGGGCCGCCGCCCCCGCCGCGAGCGCCAGGGTGGCGCCGATCTGCTCGCCGATCACCTGGCTCACCGGCCGGCCGAGCTGGTAGGAGCCGCCGAGGTCGGCGCGCAGGAGCCGGCCGAGGAACAGGGCGTACTGCACGACGATCGGCTCCCGCAGGCCGTACTCCGCGCGGATCGCGTCCAGCACCTGGGGTGTGGCGTTGGCCTGGACCCCGCCCGCGATGACGCGGGCGGGGTCGCCGGGCACCAGCCGCATCCCGGCGAAGGCGAACGTGGCGGCGCCCCACAGCACGAACAGGGTCAGCGCCAGCCTGCGGGTCAGCCGGCGGGCCAGCGGCGGCACGGGATCACGCCCCCAGCCACACGCCGTGGAAGACCGGGTAGGTCTGGGCGTCGAAGGCGACGCCGCGCGCCTTGGCGGAAAAGGCGGTGAGCTGCACCGGCGTGTAGAGCGGCAGCACGTACGCCTGCCGGAGCACCTCGTGCTGGACGGCAGCGTAGTCCTTCGCGGCGGTGGCCGGATCGGACGTCTCCGCCGCCTCCTCCACCCAGGTGTCGATCCGCGGCGAGTCGACCAGCGCGACGTTGCCGCCGGCCTTGGCGTAGGTGTTGCCCGAGGCGAACGCGAAGCGCAGCACATCGGGCGTGGGCCGGGCGAAGCTGACGTCGACGAGGTCGTACTCGCCGCCGATGAGGTATTTGCTCACGAACGCGCCGGTGTCCACGGCCGGTCGCTCGATCTTGATGCCGGCGAGCTTGGCCTGGGCCTGGACGCCCTCGGCGAGCACGTCGCGCTGCTCCTTGTTGCCCTCCGCCCAGTAGGGCCAGGTGAGGGCGAGGGTCCTGCCGTCCTTGACGCGGTAGCCGCCGGGACCCTTCTTCCAGCCCGCCTCGTCGAGCAGCCGCTCCGCCGCGGCGAGGTCGTAGGACGCCAGTTCGCTCTCGGCCGTCGCGTCGTAGGCCGCGGTCGTGCGGCTCAGCGGGTTGCGCGCGACGGGGAACCGGCCGAAGTAGATGTTCTTCACCAGTTCGGCGACGTTCACGGCGGCCGACAGGGCGCGGCGCACGCGCACGTCCTTGAGCGGCCCGCGGGTCTGGTTCAGATAGAGGTTGTAGTTCAGGCCCGGCGTCTCCTGCACGGTGAGATCGAATCCCCCGAGCGACCGCAGTCTGCCGGCGTTGACCGGCGGGACGCCCGCGATCGCCTGGACCTGCCCGCTGGTGAGCGCGCCGTACCGGGTGGCGTCCTCGGGGACGAACTCGAACACGAGGCCGTCGAGATAGGCCGCGCCCTGGTGGGACGCACCGGCGGGAGGCGAGGCGTAGGCGGCGTTCTTGCTCAGCGTGACCCGCTTGTCCTTCTCCCAGGAGACGTAGGAGAAGGGGCCGGTGCCGACCGGGCGGTAGTCCGCGACCGGCTTGGCCAGCGCCGCCGGGCTCTGGATGCCCAGGTACGGCACCGACAGGGCCTGCAGGAACGGGGTGAACGGCCGCTTCAGCGTCACCTCGACGACGTGGTCGTCCACCACCCGCGACTTCTCGTACGGCGCGATCAGCGACGCGGCGTAGGCCGACTTGGTGGCCGGGTCCACCACGTGGTCGAGCGTCGCCTTCACCGCCTCGGCGGTGAACGGCGTGCCGTCGTGGAAGGTGACGCCGTCCCTGAGGGTGAACGTGTAGGTCCGTCCGTCTCCGGACACGGCCCACTTCGTGGCGAGCCAGGGCCCGAAGGTGGCGGGACCGGTCTGGACGACCAGGGAGTCGAAGATGTTGCGGTCGATCAGGCCGGTCACCGCGGTGGCCGCCACCGCGGGGTCGAGCGACACCTGCGTGCCGGCGAGCGCGTAGGTGAGGGTGCCGCCGGCCACCGGGCCGGCCGCGCCGGCCCGTCCGGCGGACGGCTCGTCCCGTCCGCCTGTCGTGACGACCAGGACGAGGACGATGGCCGCGGCCACGACCAGGGCGGCCGCCACGACCGCCGGACGCCTGGACCGCAGGCTGCCCCGTCGCCCGGCCGGTTCGTCGTCCACTTGGGTGGCGGTGTCGTCGCTCACTGACATCGGTGACGCCTTTTCTGTCGCGATGGGAAAAGGAGAGAGCGGGGCACGCGGGCGCGCCGAAATAGCCGGAACCCGGCGGAACCGGCGGATCGATTGGCGAATTCCCGTCCCGCGGACCAGGAGAATTCAGGACATCGACGGAATCACACCACGACAAAACGCGACGGTCAACTTATTAGACCATTGTCGCCGACCCATTTGCGATGCCGATTGAAATCAATTCGAATTCCCTATGGCAACCTGCGCGGCGAGCGCGCCGGGGAATTCCGCGACCGAGGAGAAGAATTCACGCAGGGCCGCGCAGGCACTCGACTCGATCTCCGGGTCGAGCCCCCGCCTGCTCAGCAGGCGCAGCCCGACCGGGTCCTGCGCGGGCAGCGGAGTGATCTCCTCCAGGCCCTTCGGCACGCCGAACGCGGTGGGCAGCAGGGCGATGCCGAGCCGGGCGCGGGCCGCGGCCAGCACACCCTCCAGGTTGACCGCCTCCGTGGTGATCCGCACCGGCCAGCCGAGCCCTTCCAGCACGCTCACGGCCTGCCGCCGCAGGGCGCACGGCTCCTGGAAGGCCACCAGCGGCACCGGCCGGTCCGGCGGCGGGAGGAACCAGCCCGGCGCGGCGAGCCAGCGCAGCGGCAGCGCGGCGACCTGCCTGCCGCCGACGCCGGGCACGACGCCGAGGATCAGCGCCATGTCCAGCGTCCCCTTCTGGGTCGCCTCGGCCAGGGGGGTGCTGCGGTCCAGCCGGAACACGACGTCCCTCGTGGGCAGCGCCGCCATCAGCGCGCCGAGGAGGTCGGGCAGCGTCTGGTAACCCGCGTGCTCGACGGCGCCGACGGTCAGCCCCGCCGTCCGCTCGGCCCCCAGCCGGCAGAGGGCCTCGTCGTGGACGGCGAGCAGCCGCCGCGCCTCCACGAGCAGCGTCTCGCCCGCCATGGTGAACCGGGTGGACCTGCCGGTCTTCTCCACCAGCGGTTGCCCGATGACGCGTTCCAGCGATCGGACGTGCTGGCTCACGGTCGGCTGGCTGGTCCGCAGCGCGGACGCGGCCCGGCCGAAGCCACCGCAGTCGGCGATGGCCACGAACGTTCGCAGTTGCACGAGGTCGAGCAGTGCTCCCATACCCGCGATAATAACCCCTATTACCTACATGAATAAGGGACCTTCAGGGGTAGGGTTCCGCCACCATCGGACGGCGGCAGCGGCGACCTCGGGCGGGACCCGGTGCCCGCCCCGGAACTCCTCGTACGTCACGTCGTACCCGCCGTCCCGCAACTCGGGGACGAGGCGCCTGCTGCAGCGGTCGATCGGCAACACCCGGTCGGAGGTGCCGTGCGAGACGAAGACGCGGGGCCGGCCGTGCCGGATCATCGGAGCCATGAAGCCGGGAGAGAACGCCAGCACGGCGTGGAACAGGTCGCCGTTGGCCAGCCCCAGCGACAGCGCGTAGGAGGCGCCGTCGGAGAACCCGGCGACGGCCACGCCGCCGAGTTCGACGGCCACGCGGGCGAACGTCTCCTCCAGGGTGGCGTCGATCCTCGACACGTCCGCGCCGTAACCGCCGACGATCACGTCCCAGGTGGCCGAGACGGCCTGCGGCGCGAGCAGCGGCACTCCGAGACTGGTGGCCTCGGGGGCCAGCCACTCCAGCGCCTGCTCCGCCGTGCCGCCCGCGCCGTGCAGCACCACGGCGAGCGGGGCCGGCCCGTCCCCGAGGCCGGGCGGCACGTGCAGCAGGGCGCGGCCGTCGAGGCGGTGGGTCCCGGGCTCGGGAGGCGACGCCGCCCGCGGCACGGCCACGGGACGGGCGGACAGCCGGCCGTGCCGCACGCCCTCCTCGGGCTCCGCGTGGGGACGGCTCCGCTCCGGCGTGGTCATCGGCCTCACCTCCCGCTCACCGGTCTACCCGCGGCTCGCGTGATCACCTCCGCGTCCGCGCGTACCAGGGGGAAGGTCCTGTACGGCTGCCACACCCGCGCGAAGCGAAGGGCCGACCGGCTGAGATAGTACCCACCTGCACGCTCCTGCCTGCACGACCCTGCCTGCACGACCACCGCGAACGGACGGCCTCACGTGACCGATGCCCGCTACTGCCTCTTCGATCTCGACGGCACGCTGACCGACCCCGAGACCGGCATCGTCGCCTCGCTGCGGCACGCCCTGGCCGCCGTCGGGTTCCCGGAGGTGGACCACGGACGGCTCCGCGCCCTGATCGGCCCTCCCCTCCAGGACGGCTTCCTGATGCTCGGCGTCCCCGAGGAGCGCCTCGGCGACGCGATCCACGCGTACCGGGAGCGCTTCTCGGAGACCGGGATGTACGAGAACGAGGTGATCGCGGGCATTCCCGCCGTGCTGGAGGCCCTCGTCGCCGAGGGCTGGACCCTGGCGGTGGCGACGTCGAAACCGGCCGTCTTCGCGGCGAAGATCCTCGCGCACTTCGGCCTCGACGGCTTCTTCGCGTACGTCGCCGGGGCCACGCTGGACGGGTTGCGGCGGCACAAGGCGGACGTGGTCCGCCACGCGCTCGACGTCCTCGGCGCGCCGCCGGACGCGACCGTCATGGTCGGCGACCGCCTGGAGGACGTCGCCGGGGCCGCCGCGTGCGGCGTCCGGACCGTCGCCGTGACGTGGGGGTTCGGCGACCCGGCCGAGTTCGGCGCACCTGTGTTCGCCGGCGCCGGGCTCCTCGCCGTGGTGGAGACGCCCGGGCGGCTTCTCGACGTGCTGTCGCGGACGGCGGACGCCCCTCCCTATCCGTGATCAGTCGACGTCGACCCAGTCGAGCGTCCGCTGGACGGCCTTGCGCCATCCGGCGTAGCCGCGCTCGCGCCGCTCGTCGGTCCAGGTGGGCTCCCAGCGGCGGTCCTCGTGCCAGTTGCGCCTGAGATCGTCGGTGGACTTCCAGAAGCCCACGGCGAGCCCGGCGGCGTACGCCGCGCCGAGCGCGGTGGTCTCGGCGACGACCGGCCGGGAGACCGGTACGCCCAGGATGTCGGCCTGGAGCTGCATGCACAGCTCGTTGGCCGTCACCCCGCCGTCCACCCGCAGCACGTCGAGGACGACGCCGGAGTCCTGCTCCATCGCGGTGACGACGTCCCTGGTCTGGTAGCAGATCGATTCGAGGGTGGCGCGGGCCAGGTGGGCGTTGGTGTTGTAGCGGGACAGGCCGACGATCGCGCCCCGGGCGTCGGCGCGCCAGTACGGCGCGAACAGGCCGGAGAACGCGGGCACGAAGTAGACTCCGCCGTTGTCCTCGACCTGACGGGCGAGCGCCTCGCTCTGCGCCGCCCCCGAGATGATGCCGAGCTGGTCGCGCAGCCACTGCACGGCGGAGCCGGTGACCGCGATCGACCCCTCCAGGGCGTACACGGGCTTGGCCGAGCCGAACTGGTAGCAGACCGTGGTGAGCAGGCCGTGCCGGGACCGGACGAGCTCGGTGCCGGTGTTGAGCAGCAGGAAGTTGCCGGTGCCGTAGGTGTTCTTGGCCATGCCGGGCTCGAAGCACACCTGTCCGACGGTCGCGGCCTGCTGGTCGCCGAGGTCGCCCGCGAGCGGGACCTCGCCGCCGAGCGGGCCGCCCGCGCGGGTCACGCCGTACAGGCCGGGATTGGAGGACGGCCGGATCTCGGGGAGCATCCGCCGGGGCACGCCGAAGAACGACAGCAGCTCGTCGTCCCAGTCGAGCGTCTCCAGGTCCATCAGCATCGTGCGGCTCGCGTTGGTGGGGTCGGTCACGTGGACGCCGCCGTCCACGCCGCCGGTGAGGTTCCACAGCAGCCAGGTGTCGGTGGTGCCGAAGACCGCGTCGCCGCGCTCGGCGGCCTCGCGGACCCCGGGGACGTTCTCCAGGATCCACTGGATCTTGCCGCCGGAGAAGTAGGTGGCGGGCGGCAGCCCGGCCTTGCGCCGGATCACCTCGCCCTTGCCCTCCCGCTCCAGGGCCGCGGCGATGCGGTCGGTGCGGGTGTCCTGCCAGACGATGGCGTTGTAGTACGGGCGGCCGGTGCGCCGGTCCCAGACGACGGTCGTCTCGCGCTGGTTGGTGACGCCGAGCGCCGCGAGGTCGGACGCCCCCAGGCCCGCCGTACGCATGGCCGTCTCGGCGACCGCGCGGGTGCGCTCCCAGATCTCGGTGGGGTTGTGCTCGACCCAGCCCGCCTGCGGCAGGATCTGCTGGTGCTCCAGCTGGTGGCGGGCGATCTCGTTGCCGGAACGATCGAAGATCATGAAGCGGGTGCTGGTCGTCCCCTGGTCGACCGCGCCGACGTAGTCAGCCATCTCAGCCGTTCACCGGTCCTCAGGAGGTCGGGCCGATTTCCGGCTCGGGCTCGGGCATCGCCGACTCGTCACCGGTCGGGGGCGGCGTCTCGGCGGCCGGCGTCTCGATGTCGGTCTTTCCGCCGATCATCTTCTCCAGCCCGCCGTCGTCCGGCTCCGGCGTCAGCGGCTCCGGTGAGGTGCCTCTCGCGTCCCGCGCTCCGGATCTTTCGGCAACCACGTCCGCGTCTCCTCCCACGTGTCCTCTCCGCCGTCCGCCGGTCCCCCCGGTCCGCGGATCGCGCATGACCGCTCACCTGCCCCCGTTGTACGGTCCTCATTCACCTTCTCACAGACCCGTACGGAGCGTGCGTGCGCGACGGTCCCCGGGGGCCCGCGGCGGGTACACGTCAGACAGTCGGCAGCGGGCCGGGAGCGGCGGGGGCGTGCGGATGGACAGGCGGCGGCGTGACCTGGTCGACCGGGACCTGGAGGAGGCGGCGGCGGACCTGCTGGCGCACGACCCCCGGCTCCGCGGCCTGGACGTGCGGGTGTGTTTCGACGGCGCGGTCGCGCACGTCGAGGGAGACGTGCCGGACGCCGCCGCTCTCGCGGTGCTGCGAGAGCGGCTCGGCCGGCTGGCCGGGGTGCTCGCCGTGTGGGACCGGGTGCGGGTGGCCGGCGTCACCCCCCGGGTCGTCGATCTCGGCTGCGGCGGCACCAAGCAGCACCGCGACAACCTCGGCCTCGACCTGTCCCCCGGGCCGATGGTCGACGTGCTGGCCGACCTGTCGCGCGGGGTGCCGCTGGCGGACGAGTCGGTGGACCAGGTCTTCGTGGTGCACGTGCTGGAGCACCTCGCCGACTACCTGCCCCTGCTGCGGGAGTGTCACCGGATCCTGCGGCCCGGCGGGGTGCTGCACGTCCTCGCCCCCTGGTGGCGGCACGTCAACGCGGTGGCCGACCCCACCCACCTGCGGCTGATCGACGTCGCGACCTTCAAGCACCTGTGCCGGCCCGACGGTTCGGGCCGGTGCTGGTTCCCGTTGCTGGTCACCCGCGACGAGTCCACGGTCTTCGCGGACCTCGTCCCGGCGAAGGACGGCACGACTCCCGCGGACGATCGGCGGCTGGCCCGCTTCTTCGACTGAGCCGGGTGAAGCACTCGTCATCTGTGTCCAAAAAAGTCGACACCAGATGGCCCAGAACCGGATGAGGGGCAGCATCGAAGGTAGGTAGTGAAGGACCCCTGGGGGTGAGCAGGATGGAGCAGGGCATCCCCCCTTCTTCTCAGAACCGCGATCTGCTGGGCGCGCTGACGAACATGCTGGCCGGCAGCCACCTGACGGCGTTCGAAGGCATTCCGGCGCTCATCGACGACCACAAACACCTGGCGGGCTTCGACGGGATCTCCGTCTACCTTTGCGACCTGCAGCAGAACGCGCTGCGCAGGCTGTGCGGCCCGGGCGACGACG
The DNA here is from genome assembly GCA_003260025.2 of Microbispora triticiradicis. Lineage (GTDB taxonomy): Bacteria > Actinomycetota > Actinomycetes > Streptosporangiales > Streptosporangiaceae > Microbispora > Microbispora triticiradicis. The sequence continues at coordinate 21,559 of QFZU02000039.1, forward strand.
AGGCCCAGCCGGAGGAGCTGAAGATCGATACGACTCTGGCCGGCCGCGCCCTGCAGGAGGTGCGCCCGCTGCGCGGCGACAACCCGGTCCAGTGGTGGGTTCCGATTCTGGACGGCACCGAGCGCCTGGGAGTCCTGCACATGAGGCCCGCCGCCGAGGACGCCGGCCTCGGCGACCGGATGCGGCACATCGCCTCCCTGATCGCCCTGATCGTCGTGAGCAAGCGGTCGTTCAGCGACTATTACGCGCGGCTCGTGCGGACCCGGCCGATGCACGTGGCGGCCGAGATGCAGTGGAACCTGATGCCCCCGCTCACCTTCGCCACGCCGACGGTGGCGATCGGCGCGGTCCTCGAACCGGCGTACGAGATCGGCGGGGACGCCTTCGACTACTCCACCTCCGGCAACGTGGCGCACGTCGCCGTCTTCGACGCGATGGGACACGACGTGTCGGCCGGGCTGACCGCCAACCTGGCCGTCGCGGCCTGCCGCAACAACCGGCGGCAGGGCCTCGGCCTGGCACGGAACAGCGAGATGATCGAGCGGATACTGATCGACGAGTTCGGCCGGGCCGACCGCTTCGTCACCGGGATAATGGGCGACCTCGACCTGGACACCGGTGAGTTCACCTGGGTCAACCGCGGCCACCACGCGCCGGTGCTGATCCGTGGAGGCCGGTGGATCGCCACCCTGAAGTGCCCGCCCGCCCATCCGATGGGACTCGATCTCGGCCTTCCCGTCACGCTCTGCCGGGAACAGCTTGAGCCGGGCGACCGCCTGCTGCTCTACACCGACGGCATCACGGAGATGCGCAGCCCCGACAGCGGCGAGTTCGGCCTGGGCCGGTTCGTCGAGTTCATGATCAAGCAGAACGCCGCAGGGCTTCCGGTGCCCGAGACCCTGCGGCGGCTGATCCGCACCGTGATGGACTACCACAATCACCGGCTGCAGGACGACGCCACCGTGCTGCTCCTCGAATGGAACGGCGCCGCGTACGAGAAGCTCAACCCCTGAGCCACCGCTCCCCCTCCAGGGTCGGAACATGACGGCGCTCGTACTACTCGACGTCGACGGGGTGCTCATCCCCCGGCATGGAGCGAAGCCGAGAGCACTCGAACGCACGGCAGGCGGGTCACGGATGTGACGACGCGGGAGATTCGAGCTGGCCAGGGGGTGGACTCTCAGGGAATTCCCCGGATCCATGGGTAATCTCGCAGGCCATGACATGGCAGCGGAGGATCAACGGCGCACTCGTCAAGTTCACCGGAGTCCAGCTCACCCGTGCCCGGCCCGCCGCGACGTCGTCCCCTGAGGAGCAGGCCCCCGCCCCCGCGCCGGAGGAGCTGGTGCGCCCGCCGGCCGATCCGGGGGTGGACCGGCTGCTGGTGGCGCCGGTGTTCGTCATGTCTCCCGTACGGTCGGGCTCCACGCTGCTGCGGTCGATGCTGAACGCCCACCCCGAGCTGCACGCCCCGCACGAGCTGCACGTCAGGAGGCTGACGGTGGGATTCGGCACGGCGCTCTCCCGCAAGGCCATGGAGGCCCTCGGCCACAACCAGGCCGACCTGGAGCACATGCTGTGGGACCGGGTTCTCCATCGGGAACTGGTACGCAGCGGCAAGCGGACGATCGTGGACAAGACCCCCGCCAACGCCTTCGCCCACACCCGGATCGCCGCCTGCTGGCCCGACGCCCGGTACATCTTCCTGCTGCGTCACCCCGCGTCCATCGCGGCCTCCTGGTACGAGGCCGACCCGGTCAAGCGCACCCGTGAGGAGGCCGCTTCCGACGCGCTGCGCTACATGAAGGCGGTGCAGCGAGCGAGGAAGGCGCTCACCGGCCTGACCGTGCGGTACGAGGACCTCACCGCCGAGCCGGAGAAGACGACCCGCGCGATCTGCGACTTCCTCGGCATCCCCTGGGAGCCCGGCATGCTCGCGTACGGCGAGCAGAAGGTCGTGCAGAAGGGCCTCGGCGACTGGAGCGACAAGATCCGGTCGGGCCGGGTCCAGCCGGGACGCGACCTGCCGGGCCCGGACGAGATACCCGACCTGCTGAAACCCATCTGCCGGAGCTGGGGCTACCTGCCGAAGGAGAACGAGCGGTGAAGATCCGCTACATGCTGCTGCACGCCTACGGCATGGGCGGCACGATCCGCACCGTGGTCAACCAGGCGAACGCGATGGCCGCGCTCGGCCACGAGGTGGAGATCGTGAGCGTGGTGCGGCGCCGGGACGAGCCGCAGTTCCGGCTGGACCCGGCCGTCACCCTCCGCACACTGGTGGACCAGCGGGCGGGCGTGCGGACCGACTCCCTCGGCCGCCGCGTCTGGCGGCGGCTGCGCGGCAAGATCGTGCCGTTCGGCGAGTACGCCGCCGCCTACTTCACCGAGCGCGTGGAGAAGGCCGCCATCGACTACGTCGCGTCGGTCGAGGACGGTGTCCTCGTCACCACCCGCCCGGCGCTGAACCTCATCTCCGCGCGCCGCGCCGGCCCGCACGTCGTACGGGTGGCGCAGGAGCACATGAACCTCGGCAGCTATCCCGAGACGCTACGCGCGGAGATCGCGCGATACTACGGCGCGTTCGACGCGATCGCGGTGCTGACGGACAGCGACCGGCGCGACTACGAGTCGATGCTGCCCGGCACGAGGATCGTGCGGATCCCCAACGCGGTCCACTCGGTGAGCCAGACGCCGTCCCGGCAGGACCACCCGGTGATCGTCGCCGCTGGCCGCCTCGTCAAGCAGAAGGGCTTCGACCTGCTGCTCCCGGCGTTCGCCCAGGTGGCCAGGGAGCATCCGGAGTGGCGGCTGCGGATCTTCGGCACCGGCCCGAAGAAGGCGGCGCTCCGCGCGCTGATCGGCGAGCACGGCCTCTCCGCCCACGTGACGTTGATGGGCCGGACCAACCGCCTCGACGACGAGCTCGCCAGGTCCTCAATCTACGTGCTGAGCAGCCGTTTCGAGGGGCTGCCGATGGTCATGATCGAGGCGATGACCCACGCCCTGCCGATCGTGGCCTTCGACTGCCCGACGGGCCCCCGCGACGTGCTGACCGACGGCGAAAACGGCCTCCTCGTGCCGGCCGCGGACGTGGACGCCCTCGCCGCGGCGCTCAACCGGCTGATCGCCGACCGCGACCTGCGCCTGCGCATGGGCTCCGCCGCCGCGGCCACCGCCCGGGAGTACGCCCCGGAGAACGTCATGCCGCTGTGGGACGACCTGTTCACCGAACTCCTCCACACCAGGACGGGCAGCGACGCGCACGCGCGGCGATGACCCGGCTCATGAACGGGTGGCGCCGGTCAGCCGGTCTCCCAGGGAGCTGCGCCGGTACAGGACCTTCCGCCCGTCGCGGGCCCGGGTGACCAGGCCCGTGGCGTACAGCACACGCAGGTGCTGGGACACGGCGCTCGGCGTGACCCCGAGGCGGCGGGCGATCTCGACGGTGGGCAGCGGCTCGCCGAGCAGGCCGAGCAGCCGCGCCCTGGGCGCGCCGAGGAGTGACACGAGAGCCGCACCGGCGGGGACGGGCTCAGGCGCCCAGAGCGTCGCGAGGCCACGGCTGGGATAGACCAGCGAGGGAGGCTCCTCCGGGATGACCGGGGGCGCGGGCTTGTGCGCGAACACGGAGGGGACGAGCAGCAGCCCACGGCCGGCCGCCGCGACGCGGAAGCTACCGATCACCCTGTCGATGTGCAGCACCCCCTCTTCCCATCGCAGGTTGGGGTGCATGCCCGCGAACAGCAGGCGGGCGCCGCCCACGGCCAACTGCCGCGCCCGGTAGGTCATGTCGGCCTCCAGCACCAGCCGCGCCCGCGGCCACAGCGGCTTCACGGCGATCTCCCAGTATCGGCGCAGGGCTTCACAGACGGCGTCCCTGAGACGGACGACCGGCGCGTCGTCGCCGGCGGCGGCGTCGCGCAGCGGCCCGGGCAGCGGATCCGGCGCGTGCGCGGCGAGCAGGTCACGGCGGACCAGATCGGGAGAGGTCCGGCCGACTTCCGCCAGTTCCTCCTCGAAGTCCGGGGCGAAGGTCGCGGGCCTAGGCGTCAGGAAGCCGGGAAGGGTGTGCCTCTTCGCCACCAGCGACATCAGCAGGCCCGTGTCGAGCCCGCCGATCCTGCCGAGAACCGACCCGCGCCACGGGAGATGCATCGGAGACAGGCCCGGATCGCGCAGCACCCGCAGGCTGAGCACCGTCTCAGTGAGAGGCGAGAGGGCGAACCTGGTGTCCGCGAGGTCCTCCACGCCGAGCACGAAACTGATCATTAAGCCATACGCTACATCGATTGGCGGGGGAAGACCCTCGGCGTGGACTTCGGTCCATGACCTCCACACCCTCTGAACCGCCTGCGGCCGTCGCCGTGGGCGACGCGACCGGGCGACGGCGGGGCAGGCCGGTGGCCGGGGCATGAGCCGCCGGATTCTCGTCGTCCTGACTGTGACCTGCGCGGTGGCCGTGGGCAACGTCTACTTCCCTCAGGCGATCGGGCCGCTGGTCGCCGCCGGGCTGCGCCTGCCCCCCGACGCGGGCGCCCTGGTGGTGACCGCCACCCAGGCCGGCTACACGGCCGGGATAGTCCTGCTCGTGCCGCTCGGCGACCGTGTGCCGCACCGCCCCTTCCTCGTCTCCCTGCTCGCGCTGACCGGCCTCGGCCTGCTCGCCGCGGGATTCGCGCCGGCCCTGCCGCCCCTCGTCGCCGCGAGCGCTCTGGTCGGCCTCGCCACCGTGGCCGCGCCGGTCGTCGCCCCACTGGCGGCCGGTCTGGCTGCCGCCGACCGCCGGGGAGCGGTGATCGGCACCCTGCTGAGCGGATCGACCGGCGGCATGCTGCTGGCCCGCACCTTCAGCGGAGGCCTCGGCGAATGGCTGGGCTGGCGGGCTCCGTACCTGGTCGCCGCGGCCCTGGCGCTGTTCCTCGCGGCGGCGCTGGCCGTCACGGTGCCGGTCACGGCCGCGTCCTCCCGCCAGCCGTACCCCGCCCTCCTGGCCGAACCGCTGCGCCTGCTCCTCACCGAGCCGGACCTGCGCCGCTCCTGCGTCTACCAGGCGGCCGTCTTCGCCGGGTTCTCGGCCGTCTGGACCTGCCTGGCGCTCCTGCTCACCGGCCCGGCGTACGGCCTGGACGCCCGTGCCGTCGGGATGCTCGCCCTGGTCGGCGCGGCGACCATGCTGTGCACTCCCGTCGCCGGCCGCCTGGTGGACCGCGTGGGACCGGACCCGGTGAATCTCGTCTGCATGCTCGGGGTGCTCATGTCGGCGGCGGTCCTCGCCGCCGGGTCGCTCGGCGGCGTGCCCGGCCTGGCCCCGGTGACTCTCGGCACGCTGCTGCTCGACGTCGCCATGCAGTGCGGCATGGTCGCCAACCAGGCCCGGGTCTACGCCCTGCGTCCCGACGCCCGCGGCAGGCTCAACACCGCCTACATGACCTGCGCCTATCTCGGCGGCAGCGCGGGATCCTGGCTCGGCGTGCGCGTCTGGGGCGCGGCCGGCTGGCCGGGCGTCTGCGCGCTCGTCGCGCTGCTCGGCGCGCTCGCCCTGGCCCGCCATCTCCTGGCCCTCGCCCATCGGCGATAACCGGTTGCCCACGTCGACCTCGGTGCGGTCGCGCCGCCCGCCGAGCGGCCCTATCCGCTGCCGTCCGGGCTCGCCGGCGTCATCGGCGCCTCGCCGGACGCCGCCGGCAGAGCCGGCCGTCGCTGATCACCCGTACGGGCGGCCGGCGCGGCGGCTTCCGCGTCAGGTCAGCCGGCCGACGTGGGCGAGGGCCTGCTTGAGCAGCACGCCCTGGCCGCCGGTCATCTCCTGCTGCACGATCGGGGAGGCCGCCTCCTCGGGCGTGAACCACTCCAGGTCGAGCGCGTCCTGCCGGGGCCGGCAGTCGCCGCGCACCGGAACGATGTACGCCAGCGAGACCGCGTGCTGGCGCGGGTCGTGGAACGGCGTGACCCCGGGCGTGGGGAAGTACTCGGCCACCGTGAACGGCGCCGGGGAGACCGGCACACTCGGCAGCGCCACCGGCCCGAGGTCCTTCTCCAGGTGACGCAGGAGCGCGTCGCGGATGCGCTCGTGGTAGTACACCCGGCCGGTAACCAGCGCCCGGCTCACGGTTCCGTCGGGGCCGATCCGCAGCAGCAGGCCGACACGGGTGACGGTGCCCGTGTCGTCCACACGCACGGGCACGGCGTCCACGTACAGGATCGGCATGCGGCCCCGAACCGACTCGATGTCCTCGGGGGCGAGCCAGCCTGGTGTCGTTTCGGTCATTTCGGTCACGGAACGATCGTACTTGTCCAGGCGAGGGGTGGTTCCCCACATCGGCGACCTCGTGGCCGCGCGACGCGAGCCGATCTTGTCGGTGCCCGCTCCTAGGGTGCCGATCATGACGAACCCCTGGGACGCGGTCCGTGCCGGAATAGCCGCCGGCGACGCCTCCGCCGTCGCGGCCGCCGTGCTGGACCTCGACGACGACGCGCGCCGCGAGGTGGCGCGGGAACTGCCCGGACACCTTCCCGCCGCCCGCGAGGCCGCGGTGCGCGAGGAGAGGAAACGGGAGCAGGCGCGTCAGGCTCTGTGGGAGGAGCTGTACGAGCGGGCGGCGCGCGCGGGGCGATCGGTCTACGACTTCGCCGAGGCCGACGCCATGGACGAACCACAGGTGGGGAACCGCTGGATTGAGCCCATGCGGGTCGCCGGCGCCGCGGTTCTCCCCGGCGCCGCGGCCGTCGCCACCTGGCTGAACAGGCGCGACTTCGACCGCGGGTGGGAGCCCGCGGACACCGACGACGTCCCGCTGATCGCCGCGGTCGTGGCGGCCAGGCCGCTGGAATGGCGCAGGGATCTCGCCGTACGGCTGGCGCGGCGGTTGCGCGGCGTCCGCCCGCGGCCCGACCGGCGGGTACGGCTGGCCCTGCGGCTGCTGCGCGAGAGCGGAGCCGAGCCCCCCGAGCACGACCCCCTCACCCTCGCCTGGGTTGCGGCGACCCCCTCCGGCGATCTGCCGGCGGATCCTTTGCTGGACGCGATGCTGCCGAGGCTGTTCGAGGCCGAGGGCGTGGGCAGGCTGCTCCGTGCCCACCGGAACTGGCCCGCCGTACTGGCCGCCCTGGCCCGCGACGGCCGGATCAAGCGCGAGGCCCTGCTCGATGGGTGCCGCGGCCGGTTCCTGCGCGGCGGGCAAGCCGCCGACCAGCGCTTCTTCGTCCTCCTGCACGACCGGCTCGACCCCTCACCCGAGGAGATCGCGCCGTACGCGCGTGACTATCTGGCGTTGCTCCCGGCCGCCGCGGCCAACGTGGCCGACCTCGCGCTCCGGCAGATCCGCCGCCTGGGGCCGATCCCGCCCGAGCAGGCGGGTGAGGCCGTCGAAGCGCTGCTGTTCCGCGCCGAGGGCAGGCTGGTGCGGGCCGGGCTGATCTGGCTCGACCGGTTGCTGAAGGACCCCGCCGGCGACCTCGACGCTTACGCACCCGCGCTGGCCATGGCACTGACCGCCGCGCTGGGCAACGCGTCGGGCGACACCCGGGAGCGGGCCGTGAAGCTGGCGACCAAGCACGCGGAGCGGTTCACCCCGGTGGGCGCCGAGATGATCAGGGACGCGGTCGCGGCGTTGCCCGCCCACCAGGGAGCGCGGCTGGCGGCGGTCTTCGGCGGCGAGGTGGCGGCGGAGCCGGAGCCCGCTCGGTTCGTCCCCGTGCCGCTCCCCACGGTCCGGGAACCCGCGCGCATGCCGCCCTCCCCCGGGACGCCGGAGGAACTGGCCCGGATCACGCTGTCGGAGTACAACTGGGTCGCCAACGAGAGATGGCTGGACGGCTTCGTACGGCTGGCGGCCCGGCACCGGACCGGCGCCGAGCGGGACCGGCTGCTCGCCGCGCTGGCGCCGCTCGCCCGTCACTGGAGCCGCAGCCACCGGTGGACACCGTGGTGGGAAACCGCCGACTGGGCCGCGGCGATGGCGAAGGAGCTGACCGAACCGGGCGCATGGCGCCGGGCGCACCCCCAGGGCACGGAGACCGTCACGGAGCGGGTCCCGGACATGAAGCACGGCGCGGGCGCGAGGATCTGGACGCTCATGCGGTACGCCGAGGCCTACCGGGCCCAACTCGAAGGCCGCCTGCCGTCGTACCTGCTCGGCACGCCCACCCGCGTGAACGGGCTCCTCGATCCGGAAGTGCTGGTGGAGCGGATCGAGGGCTACGAGCGCGACGGCGTGGAGGCGCTGCCGCTGGACCTGCGGCAGGCTCTGCTCCGGGTCGGCCGTACCGTCTCCGGCGAGGTCGCCGCGCGGGCCGCGGCCCTGGCGAGCCCGGCGGGGCGGACGGTCGCCCGATGGCTCACCGACCGGCCCGCGGAACCGGAGGTGGTCCTGCGCTGGGGCACCCACCAGCGCGATGTCCGCGTCTTCTCGGAGTTCGTGTGCGGACCGGAGTACCGGGAGGTGCTGGGCGATCTGCTCACGCCCCGGTTCCACGACGAGGCGTGCGAACGGCTGCTCGCGGTGCTCGCCGGGCACCGCGAACTGGCCGCCGCCCGGTCGGCCTGGACACTGCACTCGTCCTGGCCCCTGAACAAGCCCACGCTCGCCGACCTCGAACTGCTGGTCACGGCCGACGGTCCCGCCGGGCAGGGCGTCGCGCTGATCATGGCCCACTACCTGCTCGCGGGCCCGGTCGGCGGAGCCGTAGGGCCGCTGCTGCGCCTGGCCGCCACCGGCGGCCTGCCCGGCGAGGAAGTCGGCAGGCAACTCGCCGTCCTGCTGGAACGAGGGCCCGACCGTCTCAGCGGGGTCGTGGAGGCGCTCCGGGCGGCGGCCGAGCGTGGGGCGCACCGTGAGGTGTGGGAGATCATGCGGGGCCTGCTGCCCGGCTACCTGCCGGGCCCCGGCGAGCGGGCCACCCCCGTGCACACCCGGCTGATGAGGTTCGCCGCCGACGTCGCCGAATGGGCGGACGCCCGGGGCGATCTCTCCGTCGTCGCCGAACTGGCCGGTCGTCGCCGGGTGAGCGAACTGGTCCGTCAGGCACGCCGGCTGCACGGGCAGCTTTCGGGTAGCGACAACGTCCCTGCCTTTACGTCGTAGATTCAGCCGGGCCGGTACGGGCCGTGATCCGCTTCGTGCGGAGGACCGAGCGGGCGGGCGAGAGCGGGGTGCGGCTCACGCCGCTCCAGCCAGTGGGTGGCCGACAGGGTCACACGTTCGATCATGTCGGCCGTGGCGCGGAAGTCGACGGGCAGCACCTCGACCGGGCAGAGCGGTGGGAGCACGTGGAGGCGGGTCCGCCGCCTGTTCTGCCTGATCGAGGCGCTGATGCGCTGCTCGCTGAGCAGGTTGTAACCGTGCAGGGCCATGGCGATCGCCGTCGACGGCGCGTCCGGCAGGTGGCAGGTGAATCCGGGCGCCAGCAGGTACGCCTCGTCGGCGCCCGCGTCCACCGCGTAGTCGAGCGTGGTCAGGTCCGCGACGCCTCCGTCCATGAGGATCCGATCGCCGATCGTCGCGGTGGGATACAGGGCCGGGATCGCGGTGCTGGCCAGCAGAGCCGGCAGCGCGGGCCCGCGCGACAGGACCACCGGCCGCCCCGTCCGCACGTCCGCGGTGAGCACCGAAAGCGGCGTCCGCGTCTCCTCCAGGGCGCGGATCGGCAGAATGTGTTCGAGGAACCGCCGCAGGGCGGAGTTGTCGAACAGGTAGTTGCGACGGCCCAGCACGGCCGCGGCCAGCGTGGCCGGATTGAGCGGGAAGGTGTAGTTGAGCACGCCCAGCGCCTGCAGGGCTCCCCGCAAGGGGTGGAAGGGCAGGTTGCCCACCAGCGTGCGGAGCACGTCGGGCCCGCTGACCGGGTAGACGTCGTGGCCGCTCACCGACAGCCACAGCCGGGCGAGCTCCTCCACTCCCTCGGCATCCGGGCGGGAGGCGTAGTAGGCGCCGTTCAGCGCCCCGATCGAGGCGCCCACCACCATGTCGGCGCGGATGCCGTGAGCGGTGAGCGCGCGGAGCATGCCGACCTGCGCGGCCCCCAGGCTGCCGCCGCCCCACAGGATGAACGCCGTCGTCATCGGCCGCTTCCCCACACTCCCCCGGCCCGGTCTCCCTTCCTACCCGTACGTCCCCGTTTCACCCGCCGCGCACAGAGCCCCCGGCGCTACGCGAATCCCTCCGCCCGGGTGTTTTTCCCGAAACCCTCACGGGATGAAGCGAGACGGCGCATTTCCGCTTGAGATCTTGTTTATCCCGCCGGAGGCGACAGTCGAAAGGCAGGAATCCCCCATGGCCTATGCCGATCAGATTGCAACCGGGATTCCGTACGGGAGAGGCCGCCTCGCTCGGCTGGATGACCAAACGGAACGGCTGGGCGATCACGGAAGCCGGTGTCCGCGCGCTACAGGACTTTCCCGGCACGGAGTTCTACCGCGAACTGGCGCGCCAGTACCGGGCGAGGAGACTGCCGCCACAGAGTCGCGTTTACCGCGACCCCCGCTGGAATGTCGTCCTGGAAGCCCTGAAACGACTGGAACCGGGCGCCTGGACCACCTATGGCGACCTGCCGGCCGTCGAGTTGTTCGAGAAGGTCCACCATCACGACGAGCCTCTCGGCGAGATGTTCCGCGCGCACCTGGAGCGGCATTTCGCCTTCATGACCTTCCAGAACCCAGAAAAGATCAAAGAAGGGTTCGCGCACGTCAGCCCGGTGAACCTCTGGGTCAGAGTCGCCGAGGTCCTGACCGACCAGGACTCCAGGAACCCGATCACCGCCGACGAGGCGGAGGCGACCATCGAATGGCTCGAAACGATGGCCATCGCCATCCAACTGGCCCTCGGCGACCCGCTTCCGGAAGCGAGTCCCAATACGGGGGAGATCCGGGCTACGCCTTCGACCGCCGCAGCAGGGCAGGCTGACGGCCCTCGGCGGAAACGCATCTGGGACGAACCCAGCTTCCTCCAGGCCGTCGAGCATTACTGCCCTGCCGACGTACGCGCCACGCTGCTGGCCGTCTACCGTCACGCCGAAAGCCACCCGTCGTTCCACGAGTACTACTTCGGCGAAGGCGAGTATCCCTCGGTCACCGCCTGGTTCAATCTCGGCTCCGACAAGGCCTCCGTGTGGAGCGTCTACACCGGCCCGGCGAAGTCCGTCCTGGCCGTCAACTTCGGGTCCTTACGCCATCACGGCGCATCGCGGGAGCGCATGGCACGGCTCGCCGAGAGGCTCGGCATCCTTCCGGGGTCGGCCCGTCTCCGCGACCAACTCGAATCCGCCGACTACGGCAAGTACCCGTCGTTGCAGCCGGTTGCCCTCGCACATCCGGAAGCCCGGGAGATCATCATCGCGGCCCTGAACGAGTTCCTGGCCGGCGGAATCCTCCTCTAACGCTAACGGCTGACGAGCCCGGCTTCTCGCCACCACATGGCAAGCTGTTCGCACGCCCAGCCACGGATGTGACCACGGGAGCGGCCTTGCAGCGACATCAGGGCTCGGTGCCCGCCCTGCCCCCGCCGTACACCATGCGCCAAGCCGTCCCTGACGACGCCGGCACCGTCCTGGCACTGCTCAACGCCTCCGCCGCCTGGATACACGAGCGTGATCAGGGCGACGGCTGGCCCAGGGCCGGGTTCGGCCTGGACCGCGTCACCCCCGGCATCACCAGTGGTGCGATCCGACTGGTCGAACACTCCGGCCGCTGGCCGCAGGCCACCTTGGCCGTCGACCAGTGCCCCGACCCCGAGTTCGGCGCGGCCGGCCTCGACCCCGTCGAGGACAAAGCCCTGATCCTGCACAAGCTCGCCGTCGTACGCCCCCACCCGCACCAGCCGCCCGGCTGGGACGTCCCCACACCGCCACCCGGAACCCTGGGCCGGATGCTGATTGAGTGGACCGTCCGGCACGCCCGCCGCCACGGCTTCCCGTGGGTGTGGCTCAACGTCGCCCGTGAGGCGACCCCGCTGCAGGCGTACTACGCCCGGTGCGGGTTCGAGCACGTCACGACCGTCGCACTGCCCGGCCGCCGGTCCGGCTCACTGTGGCGCCGCCCCACCACAGCGCACTGACCCCGTCAGTCCTGGCGGTCCTGGACTTCGACCAGCTGGCTGTGCGCCTGGCAGAACCGATCCTGCGACCGCCGATCCCCTGAGAGCTGACTCGGCTGGACATGTCGGTCGCGATCGAGCATGCCCGCGCGTCCCACGGAGGTTAGGCGTGTCTCACCGAGTAGGCATTTTTGTCAAAGTGACAAGAAGGTAGCCTCGGCCGCATGACCGACGACCCCTGGGTGCCACCCGTCGTACTGCTCGCCGTTGACCTGGTGATTCTCACCCTTCGTGACTCGCGTCTGCACGTACTACTCGTACGGCGCGGCGTCGACCCGTACAAGGACGCCTTCGCCCTGCCCGGCGGGTTCCTGAACCATGCCGGAGAGGACATCACCGCGGCCGCCCACCGGGAGTTGTCGGAGGAGACCGACCTCGACGTCGAGACCCTCAGCCTTGAGCAGCTGGGCGTGTACGGCGACCCTGGCCGCGACCCCCGGGGCCGGGTGGTCTCCGTCGCGTACCTGGCGATCGCACCCAGCCTGCCCGAACCGACCGCGGGAACGGACGCCGCCGACGCCGGGTGGCAGCCCGCCGATCACGTGCTGTCGGGGGATCTCCAGCTCGCTTTCGACCACCGGCGCATCATCGCGGACGGCGTGGAACGGGCCCGCGTCAAGCTGGAGCACTCGGCACTCGCGACGGCCTTCTGCGGCCCGACGTTCACCATCACCGAGCTGCAGAACGTGTATGAGGCGGTCTGGGGGATCCGGCTCGATCCCCGGAACTTCTACCGGAAGGTCCAGAAGACCGAGGGGTTCATCGTCCCAGCGGGGACGGCTCGCAAGGCGGTCACCGGACGGCCCGCCCGGCTCTACCGGGCCGGTCCGCGCACGGTGCTCTACCCGCCAATGATCCGGCCGGCCCCGGTGAGCATCGAAGGAGGAGAATGAGCAACCGCCCGATCGTCATCCTCACCGCACTCGACCTGGAATATCAGGCGATCCGCGCGCACATGGCCGGCGCGGAACCCCACCGTCACCAGCACGGCACCCGCTTCGAGATCGGAAACCTCGCGGGCGGCCGCTGCCAGGTGGCCCTGGCCCACGTGGGCACCGGCAACCAGTCGGCGGCCGTACTGGCCGAACGCGCCATCAACGAGTTCCGCCCGTCCGCGCTCCTCTTCGTGGGCGTCGCGGGTGCCCTGCACTCCCACATCGCCCTCGGAGACGTCGTCGTGGCCACCCGCGTCTACGCCTACCACGGCGGAACCAGCGAGGACGACGGGCTCAGAAGCCGCCCCCGGAGCTGGGAGATCTCCCACGTGGCCGACCAGGTCGCGCGGCACATCCACAGAACCGGCGCATGGGCGCACGGGTTCTCCGGTGACGGCCGCCTCCCGCACGTGCACTTCGCTCCGATCGCGGCCGGCGAGGTGGTCCTGAACTCCAGAGTGTCGGGGCACGCGCGGTGGATCCGGCAGAACTACCACGACGCCTGCGCGGTCGAGATGGAGGCCGCCGGAGTGGCCCAGGCCGGGCATCTCAACGGCGCCCTTCCCGTGGTCGTCGTCAGGGGCATCAGTGACTATGCCGACGGGACCAAGGAGGTCACGGATCGCGACCAGTGGCAGCAGCGGGCCGTGGCCAACGCAGCCGCGTTCGCGGTGGCACTGGCCGAAGAGATCGCCGCCGAGGACCGGGACGGCGGCTGGCCGAAGGCGGCGAGAGGATCCGTGATGGCAGAGCCCGGAACGACGTACAACATCGCACGCGACAACGCGCGGGTGGGCGTTCAGGCGGGCGTCGTGCACGGCGGCGTCCGGATCGGCGCCGACGCGGGTGAGCCCGCCGACCTGGAGCAGGCGCTCGCCGCCCTCCGCGTCCGGCTGGAACGTGCCCGTACGGACGGCCGCCTCGACGAGGACACCTACGCGGCGGCGGAGGCGGAGCTCACCGTCGCCGACGAGGCTCTGCGGGACAAGCCCCCGAGCAGGAGCAGGCTGACTCTGGCGCTGAAGAAGCTGCGCGGGCTGATCGGCGACCTCGGCGATCTGGCGGCGGATCTTGCGGCCGTCATCGCCCTGGCGCAGGCCCTGTCGTGACGCCCCCGCAGGACGCGGCGACGAACGTCGCCGCCGACTCCTCACAGGTCGGCGTGCAGGGGATCGTGCACGGTGACGTCCACTACTACGCGGTGGCGCCGGACGCTCCGGCGGAGAAGAGGTTCGAGATCGGGGCGCGTTTCCTCGAGGGCGGCGCGGCGGGGCGGGCCCTTGAGCTCATCGACGAGGCGCGCGCTCTGGGTTACGTCACGAACAAGGTGTGCTTCCACTGGTTGCTCGCCCTGGTGAGCGGCAGGACGCGGCAGGAGCTGTCCGCGCGTGAGGCGGCCCGCCTCCGCGACCTGGACCGCTCTCTCACCATCACCGGCGACGACTCCTGGGCGGACGGGGTGCGGGTCGTCCGGCGGCTCCTGGACGCCGCGGGGAAAACCGACGCGGACATCCGCGTCCTGATGAAGGAGCTCGACGAGCTCCGCCCCACGCAGCGCGGCATGATCCTGCGGCATATGGAGGTGTTCCTCGACGGGCCGCTGAAGGACCAGATGTGGCGCCTCGTCCTCCAGCGCGCCTGCGACGACCAGCTGTCCCACGGCCGCAAGGACCGGGTCTGGAAGTTCTTCCAGCCGGAGCCCGTCCTTCCCCGGGTGCGGCAGCCCGCGCCGGTCGCGGTTCCCGGCGCGACCTGGGTGCGGGCGGTGGCAGGGACGATCGTGTCGGTCGCGGCGACCGGGCACATCGGCCTGCTGCTGGCGCAGAACGGTCAGGTCCCCGCTCTGCTCGCCTGCGTGCTGGGCGTCGCCGGAGCCTGCGTCGCAGGCCGCGCCGGGCTCGAGTGGCGCTTCCGTTCCGGACGGCGCCGGGCGATCGACGAGGCGTACGCGCCGGGTCCTCCCCGCAGGACGAGCCTGCCTCCCGATCGCCTCGCCAAGAGTGTGGACCGTCGGTTCACCTACTACCTCGGCAAGTACGTGCCGTACGGCATGGACCGCGAGACGTGGCTGACCTGGACGGCCGGCATCCGGCGGCGCATGCGGGACGAGGTGGCGGACGCCTATCGCGACACGGGCGACAAGGTCGAGGAGTTCAACTGGCTGATCCGTCACCGCGCCGGTCGGCTGAGGTGCCAATGGGAGCGGGGCACGCTGTGGAACTACCGCCGGGAGCTGGCCACGCCCCCACGCGTCATGGCGGCGGCCGTGTTCGGGACGCTGGCCTGCGCCGCCGGAGGGGCATGGGTGGCCGGCGAGGCGGTTCGGGCCGGCGGGTTGGTCGGGATCCGGTCGATCGCCCTGGTCGTGGTGGCGGGCTGGGTCGCCGGACGCTCCTGGATGCTGATCGCCCTCGCGCATCGGCACCATGCCGCGGACCAGGCCGAGACCGAGAAGCTGGAGAAGGACAGCGAGGAAGCGTTCGCGCGGTGGAAGGACCGGTTGAGGGACAAGCCCGACGACGGCGAGATGGCCATCTGGCTGGACTGTGACCGCAAGGTGCTTCTGGAGCAGGCGCTGAGGCACTACCAGCTCAAGATGAGCGACGTCGTCGCGCACGCGTTCATCGAGGCGCGCAGCGGTTCCGCGACCCGGGCCCGGGTGCCCGGTGGGCCCTGGCGCTACCGGAGATACCAGCTCATGATCTTCCTGCTCACCGCCGACGGGGTGCGGCAGTGGAACGCCGTGCTCGACTTCCCGGAGGGCACCTTCGACGAGCCGCAACGCCTGAACTACCGCTATGAGGCGGTCACGACCGTCCGGGTGCGGCAGGAGAAGAGCAAGGCGCGGACTTTCGAGCTTTCCCTCATGGACGGCCAGAAGATCACCGCGCAGATGATCGGCCCCGAGATGGAGGAGCCTCAGCAGGCCGAGGACTCCGAAGCGGTCTCCGAGGTGACGCTGGACGCGGCGGGGCTGCGCCACACGCTGCACGTCCTCGAGGGGGTCGCAGCGGAGGGCAAGGCATGGATGACCCTTGATCGCCGCCGCGGCGACACCCGCCGTGAGAATCGCGACCACCCGCCCGACGGCCGGCCCGCCCCGTGACGGACGAGATCCCGGCCGCCTCCTGCTGGGTGGCGGCCGGCCATCTCGTGGACGGCCGCGTCGTCATGCCGGCCCTCCGCGGCAGTCCGGCGCTACCGGACGGGGAGGCCGGTGACGGCGCGGCCGATGATGAGGCGCTGGATCTCGGAGGTGCCCTCGAAGATGGTGTAGATCTTGGCGTCGCGGTGGAAGCGCTCGACCGGGTGCTCGCGGGTGTAGCCGGCGCCGCCGAGGATCTGGATCGCCTGCTCGGTCACCCAGACGGCGGTCTCGCTCGCGACCAGCTTGCTCATCGATCCTTCGGCCTGCTCGAACGGCCGGCCCTGGCGGGCCATCCAGGCGGCCCGCCAGGTCATCAGGCGGGCGACGTCCACCCGGGTGGCCATGTCCGCGAGCAGGAACGCGACGGCCTGGTTCTCGCCGATCTTGCGGCCGAACTGCTCGCGCTCCCCCGCGTAGTCGCGGGCGTACTCGAAGGCGGCGCGGGCGATGCCGACGGCCATCGCGGCGACCGTGGGGCGGGTGGTCTCGAAGGTGCGCATCGCGGCCTGCCCGCCGGCCCGCGCGCCGGCGCGCACCCGGGCCAGCCTCTCGTCCAGTTTCTCCTTGCCGCCGAGCAGGCACCGGCCGGGCACCCGTACGTCGTCCAGGATCACCTCGGCCGTGTGCGAGGCGCGGATGCCGTGCTTCCTGAACTTCTGGCCCTGCGACAGGCCGGGAGCGCCGGGCGGGACCACGAAGGACGCCTGGCCCCGCGTGCCCAGCGACGGGTCGACCGAGGCCACGACGACGTGGACGGAGGCGATGCCGCCGTTGGTCGCCCAGGTCTTCACGCCGTTCAGGACCCACTCGTCCGCCGCCTCGTCGTAGACGGCCCGCGTCCTGATCGCGCCGACGTCGCTGCCCGCGTCCGGCTCGGAGGAGCAGAACGCGCCAAGCCTGACGTCGTCGGGGGTGCCGAACATCTCGGGCAGCCACTCCCCCATCTGCTCGGGGGTCCCGTTGGAGGCGAGGGCGGCGGCGGCCAGGCCGGTGCCGACGATCGACAGGCCGATCCCGGCGTCACCCCAGAACAGCTCCTCGAACGCCACCGGCAGGCCGAGCCCCGACTCCTCGAACCACTGCTGGGCGAAGAAGTCCAGCGAGTACAGCCCGATCTTGGCGGCCTCCTGGATCACCGGCCAGGGCGTCTCCTCACGCTCGTCCCATTCCGCGCCGGCGGGCCGGATGACGTCGCGGGCGAACTCGTGGACCCAGTCGCGCACCTCGCGGACGTCGTCGCTCAACTCGGGGCAGAAGGTCATCGGGGGCCTCTCCTCTCCACAGTGTTACCAACGGTAACACTCCAAGGGGGCGCCACTCAGCGCAGGCGGGACGCGTACTGCGGGACCGTCGCCATCGGCGGCCGCTCGGCCACCGCGACGTCCCGCGTGACCGCGCGGTGCCCGGCGTGGCCGCGCTCGAACTGCACCAGCCGGGACGACGGCTCGTGCAGCGGAATGATCCGGTCCTGGCGTTCCAGCCGGGCCCAGGCGGTGTGCATGATCTGCCCGGCCATCCGGCCGAGCGCCTCCGTCGACTGGTGCGAGTGGATCCGGCGGCCCAGGTCGACCTGGGCGAGGGCGTCGAGCCCCACCTGGTCGAGCAGGTCGATGAGGAGCCCCAGCTCCACGCCGTACCCGGTGACGAACGGCACCCGCTCCAGGACCGCGCGGCGGCCGGCGTACTCCCCCGCGAGCGGCTGCACGAACCCCGCGAGCAGCGGCCAGTGCAGGTTGAGCAGCGGCCGGGCGACCAGCTCGGTGACCCTGCCTCCCGCGTTCGGCTCGGCCGCCCCGAGGAGCGGCCGGTCGTAGCACGCCTTCACGTACGCGACCGAGGGGTCGGCCAGCAGCGGCCCCAGCAGGCCGGTCACGAACGAGGTGCGGAACTCGCGCAGGTCCGCGTCGACGAACACCACCAGGTCACCGGTGGTCACCGCGAGGGACTTCCACAGCACCTCGCCCTTGCCGTCGTATCGCGGGTCGTGCAGCTCGGGGAGGATCTCGTCCTGCGCGAAGACCTTCGCGCCGGCGCGTAACGCCCGCACCGCCGTGTCGTCCGCCGACCGGGAGTCGATCACGACCAGCTCGTCCACCAGGGGGACGGCCTCCACCAGCTCGCGGCGGACGGCGGCGACGATCTCCCCGACCGTCTCCGCCTCGTTCCTGGCGGGCAGCACCACCGAGATCCTGCTGTCCCCCTTGGCGGACAGCAGGGCGCGGGCCGGCCAGTCCGCCGCCGACGAGGTACGCCGGGCCAGCCAGGCCTCCACCTCAGGCAGCACGCGCTCTCCCCCCGTCCGCCGCATCCGACAAGGCTCACCTTATGCGGCGGCCGGACGACGCGATCAGGACGAGTCCTCCTCCCAGCGCGAGCACCCCCGCCACGCCGTACATGAGGACGGCGAAGCCGTACGGCGCGGCGGCCGAGGCGGCGACCGGGCCGAGGCTCGCCCCGGTGAACAGGAAGAACGTGAACAGGGAGACGGCGGTGGCCCGCGCGGGGCCGGCCAGGAGGCCCACGGTCTCGATGACGGCGGGGGCGGTGACGCCGATCGCGAAGGCGAAGGCGGCCAGCAGCACCGCCAGCGCCGCGACGCCGGGGGCGGTGAGACCGACCACCAGTGCGATCACCGCGGCGGCGCCGAGCATCACCGCCGCCCGGCGGGCTGGGGAGAACCGCGTGAGGTACGGCGTCGCGAACGGGATCGCGGCGATCGCCGGCAGCGCCGTGGCCCGCAACGTCAGCAGCGCGGAGGGGTCTCCGGCGATGCCCGCGGGGCCCTCCAGCTGCAGCGCGGTGTAGAGGGCGACGAACGCGCCGAGCACCGTCAGCGTGGCGGCGTACATCAGCATGAGGCGCGGGTCGCGCAGCAGGACCGGCACGGCGGCGTAGGGGTTGCCTCCCGCTCCGCTGGCGGTGTCGGGCAGCATCACCCGCCGCAGCACCACGGTCATGACGGCGAACGCGGCGCCGCCGAGCAGGAAGACCGGCCGCCATCCGAGCAGGTCGGCGAGGGCCTTGCCGGCGAGCTGGGCCACCACGGCCGAGGCGAACAGCGCGCTGACCACGGAGGTCATCGTCACGGCCCGGCGGCGGGGCTCGACGCGCTCGGCGATGTACGCGAACGCGGTGGGGGCGAAGACGGCGGTGGTGACTCCCTCGGCCACCCGCAGGGCGAGCGCCGCCCCGGGTCCGGGGCTCAACGCGACCGATGCGGTGGTCACGGCCGTGGCCGCCATGCCCCAGGTCATCACGCGGCGCCTGCCGTACAGGTCGGACAGCGGGCCGAACAGCAGGAACCCGCCCGCGTAGCCGAGGCCGAACGCGCTCACGAGCCAGGTCAGGACGGCGGCGGGGGCACCCCACTCGGCCGACATCCGGGCCAGCAGGGGGATCACGACGTAGAGGTGCCCGGTGGCGAGGAGCCCGGCCGGCACGAACGCGGCCACGGTGCGTCGCGGCGGCGCGTAGGCCGCGGCGGCGGCAGCGGGTGGGCGGAGGGCGGACGTCGATGTGCTCATGGCCGGGACGGTAGCCAACCAACCAGTTGGATGTCAACCAACCAGTTGGTGGTTGGCTCGGTATGCTGGGCGCGTCAGCTCTCGGACACCCCGGCTCCTGAAACACCGTCCATCCCGCTCGCGAACACGGAGGAAGGCCGAATGCCGCCCCGAAAAGACGTCAAGGACCCCACCGCCGCCACCAAGGCCGCCCTGCTGGAGGCCGCGCGCGCGGAGTTCGCGGCGTACGGCGTGGCGGGCGCCCGGGTGGACCGCATCGCCGACCGGGCGGGGGTCAACAAGGAGCGGATCTACGGTCACTTCGGCAGCAAGGAGAAGCTGTTCGACACCGTCGTCGCGGCGGCGCTGGACGAGATGGCCGAGGCCGTCGCGATGCCCGGCGACGACCCCGCCGACTACGTGAGCAGGCTGTTCGACTACTACGCCGCCCACCCCGACGTCGTACGGCTGATGATGTGGGAGGCGCTGCACTACCGGAGCGAGGACGCCCTGCTCCCGGGCCAGGAGCGCCGGGTGGACAAGTGCCGGTCGAAGACCGTCTCGCTGGCCGCGGGTCTCGGCCGGGAGCCTGACTCCGCGATGGCCCGCACGCTGTTCACGCTCATCGGCATGGCCATGTGGCCGAGCGCCATGCCGCAGCTCGCGAGGATCACGGCCGGCGAGGACGCGACGACCCCCGAGGGCCGCGAGGCGCTGCGCGGGCACCTCATGGCGTTCGTCCGCGCCGCCGTCCGGGACTGACCCCGCGGATCCGGCCCCGCGTGAGCCGCCGGTCCACGCCGCCGCGGCTCAGGCCTGGGTGGCGTGGCGTTCGAGGAAGGCGTACACGTCGGCCTCGTCGACACCGGGGAACGAGCCCGGCGGCAGCGCGGCCAGCACGTGGGAGTTGGCGCGGGCCGAGGGCCAGGCGTAGCCCTCCCAGCGCTGCGACAGCTCGGCGGGCGGGCGGCGGCAGCACTCGCCGGTCGGGCAGTTCGACCTGGTGCGGTGGGTGGTCTCCCGGCCGCGGAACCACCGCGACTCCCGGTACGGCACGCCGAGCGTGATGGCGAAGTCCTTCTCCTGCGACGGGTCCACGTGGGCGACGCAGAAGTACGTGCCGGTGGGCGAGTCGGAGTACTGGTAGTACAGCGAGAACCGGTCGGGCGAGTGGAACACCTGGCGGCCCGACCACTGCCGGCACAGCCGCTGGCCCTCGATCGCCCCCTGCTCGTCGGCGGGGAAGACGATGCCGTCGTTCTCGTACGCCTTGTAGATGATCCCTCCGGCGTCGTTGCGCACGAAGTGGCAGACGAGGTCGAGATGGCGGGTGGCGAGGTTGGTGAACCGGTGGGCGGCCATCTCGTAGGACACCGCGAAGACGTCGCGCAGGTCCTCGACCGACAGGGCGCGGTCCTGCTTCGCCTCGCGCAGGTACGGCACGGCCGCGGTCTCGGGGACGAGGACGGCGGCGGCGAAGTAGTTGGCCTCCACCCGCTGGCGCAGGAAGTCGGCGAAGTCGCGCGGCCGGTGGTGCTGGAGCGCGATGTGCCCGAGCGCCTGCAGCAGCACGGTCCGGGGCGTGTGCATGCCGAGCTGCTGGCGCTTGACGTAGATGCGGCGGTTGCGCAGGTCGGTCACCGAACGGGCCGACCTCGGCAGATCGGGCGCGGACCGCACGGTGAACCCGAAGTGGGACACCAGCGCCTGGACGGTGCTCTCCGACAACGCGCCGGTGCGGTAGCCCACCGCCGTCAGCGCGTCGGCGGCGGCCTTCTCGATCTCCTCGAAGTAGTTGCCCAGCTCCCGCTGCGTCCGCCGTAGTTCGGCGTTGGCGGCCCGCGCCTCCTCCGGCGTCGCCGTGCCCTTGGCCTCCCTGGCGCGCAGCTCCTCGTACAGGCCGAGGATGTGCTCCAGCACGTCGTTGGGCACCCGCGCGGAGACCTTGAGCCGGCTCAGCCCGAGGCTCGCGTACAGCGGGTCGCGCTGGGCCTCCTCCAGGGCGATCTCCAGCTGTGCCCGCCGGTTCGGCGCCTGCCTGCGCAGCAGTTCCTCCACCGGCACGCCGAGCGCGGCGGCGAGCGACTTAAGCAGCGACAGCTTCGGCTCGCGTCTGCCGTTCTCCAGCAGGGAGAGCTGGCTGGGCGCGCGGCCGACGCGGTCGCCGAGCTCGGAGAGCGTCAGGCCGCGCTGCTTGCGCAGGTGCCTGAGCCGCTGGCCGAAGGCCAGCAGATCGAGCTCGTGCGTCAAAGACAGCGGTTCTTCGCCCAGCGCGGAGGTCATGCCCCGATCCTACGCGGAAAATCCGCGATTCTTCCACGCCCAAGTGATCTTCCGCACGTGGATTGGTCTAGTCCATTGGAGAAAACTTTACACTTCTTCACAATGGAATACTCATCAGTTTCATCACTACGAGAAAAATTCTCACTCTTTCCACGCTAGCCGCCTTGTCTGGTCTCTTGATATCGACACAAACTCGGAAGCAAGCCCCAGGTGACGACGGAGTACGCAACAAGGGAGTGAACGGGATGTCGGATCGGCTCACCTCGGCCGCCGAGCGGCTACAGCACGAATGGGACACCGACCCGCGATGGCGGGACGTCCGGCGGACCTACTCCGCCGAGGACGTCGTCCGCCTGCGCGGATCGGTGCGGGAGGAGCACACGCTGGCCCGGCTCGGCGCGGAGCGCCTGTGGAGCCTGCTCCACAGTGAGGACTACGTCCACGCCCTCGGCGCGCTGACCGGCAACCAGGCGGTGCAGCAGGTGAAGGCGGGCCTCAAGGCCGTCTACCTGTCGGGCTGGCAGGTGGCGGCCGACGCCAACCTGAGCGGTCACACCTACCCCGACCAGAGCCTCTACCCGGCCAACTCGGTTCCCGCGGTGGTCCGCCGGATCAACAACGCGCTGCTGCGGGCCGACCAGATCTCCTGGGCCGAGGGCGAGGAGGACGCGCCGCACTGGCTCGCGCCCATCGTGGCCGACGCCGAGGCCGGGTTCGGCGGCGTGCTCAACGCGTTCGAGCTGATGAAGGCCATGATCGAGGCGGGCGCCGCAGGCGTGCACTGGGAGGACCAGCTCGCCTCCGAGAAGAAGTGCGGCCACCTCGGCGGGAAGGTCCTCATCCCGACGGGCCAGCACGTCAAGACCCTGAACGCGGCCCGCCTGGCGGCCGACGTGGCGGGCGTCCCCACCCTGGTCATCGCGCGGACCGACGCCCAGGCCGCGACGCTCCTGACCAGCGACGTGGACCCCCGCGACCAGGCCTTCACCACCGGGGACCGCACGGCCGAGGGCTACTACCGGGTCCGCAACGGGGTCGGCGCCTGCGTCGCCCGCGGCCTCGCCTACGCGCCGTACGCCGACCTGCTGTGGATGGAGACCTCCACCCCGGACCTCGACGTGGCGCGCGAGTTCGCCGAGGCGATCAAGCGGGAGTACCCCGACCAGATGCTGGCCTACAACTGCTCGCCGTCGTTCAACTGGCGGGGGCACCTGGACGACGCGACGATCGCCAAGTTCCAGCGCGAGCTGGGGCACATGGGATACAAGTTCCAGTTCATCACCCTGGCGGGCTTCCACTCGCTGAACTACTCGATGTTCGACCTCGCCCGCGGCTACGCCGACGAGGGCATGACGGCGTACGTGGGACTGCAGGAGGCGGAGTTCGCCGCCGAGCACCGCGGCTACACCGCCACGCGCCACCAGCGGGAGGTCGGCACCGGATACTTCGACCTGGTCAGCACGGCCGTCGCGCCGGACTCCTCCACTACGGCCCTGAAGGGCTCCACGGAGGAGGCGCAGTTCGCCGCGACCCGCTGACGGAAGCGGGAGCGCCGGGCGCACACCGGGCCCGCACCCGTACCCGCACCGGGGCCGCACCGTGCCGCAGCCGGGGCCCGCCGTGGACTCTCTCACCTCTCTACGAGCGCCCTCACGAGGACCCGTACGAAGGGGAGCAGGAGCCGCGGCGGGCCCACCCCCACGAGCGGCACGCCTTCAACCGGCACACTTGAGCCGGCACGGCTCAGCGCGGCGCGCGGGCGTACCAGCGGCCGTCGAGGGAGTCGATGCGCAGCCGCCGCCCGAAGCAGTCCGACAGGTGCGTCTCGGTGAGCACCTCCCCGACCGGACCGGCGGCCAGGATCCTGGCGTCCCGCATCAGCAGCGCGTGCGTGGTGGTGGCGGGCACCTCCTCCAGATGGTGGGTGACCATCACCGTGGTGAGGCCCTGCCGGGCCCGGGCCAGGTCCTCCAGCGCCTCGATCAGGTCCTCCCTGGCCGGCAGGTCGAGGCCCGCGAACGGCTCGTCCAGCAGCAGGATCGCCGGGTCGGCCATCAGCGCCCGGGCGACGCGCACGCGGGCCCGCTCCCCCTGTGAGCACACCTGGAACCTCCGGTCGGCGAGGTCCTTGCAGCCGAGGTCGGCCAGCAGGCGGTGGGCCCGCTCGCGCTCCTCGTCGCCGTACCGGTCCCACAGCGGCGCGCTCGTCCCCGTGTGCCCGGTGAGGACGACGGTGAGGGCCGTCGCGCCCTCCTCCTCCAGCAGCGTCTCGTCCACCAGCCGCTGACTGGCGGCGACCAGGCCGATGCTCCGCCGCAGCTCCCGCAGGTCGGTGCGGCCGAGCCGCCGCCCGAGCACCGTCGCGGTCCCGGAGGACGGGTGCCGCACGGCCGCGGCGACCGAGAGCATCGTGGTCTTCCCCGCGCCGTTGGGCCCGAGGATCACCCAGTGCTGGCCGTGCTCCACCCGCCAGTCGGCCGCGGCCACGAGGGTGCGGCCGACCACGCGAACGGTCACGTCGTCGAGTTCGAGAGCTGCGTCCATGACCCCAAAGCATGGGGCATGGACGCGCCTGCTCACGACGCCGTCCCAGGAAGTGGACGGCTCAGGGCCAAGACGGCGCGGGGGTGGCGACGACCCCCGGCGGCTGGCCGGCCGGTGACTGACTCGCCGTCGGCTGGCCCGGACTCGGCTGGGGCGACTCCCCGTCCCCCCACTGCGGCTCGGTGGTGATCCCCGGCGACGGCGGCGGAGAACTCGGCTGCTCCGGCGGGGAGGGCCGCCCGGGACCGCAGTCCCCGCGCCGCCCGGGCGCGCAGTGCCCCTCCGGCGGGGGACGCAGCGTCCCGCCGTCCGCCGGCGGCGAGGGCACCGCCGTGGCCCGTTGCTCGTCCGGGGTCGCCGGCGCGGACGGCGGCATCGTCCGCGTCGCCGTCACCGTCGCCCTCGGCCGGCGGGCGCTGACGGGCAGCACCGGCGGCCGGGAGGTGCTGAGCACGTCCGGCGGCGGCGTGGCGCCGTCCTCGGGGATCACCACGGGCCGCGCGGGCGGCGGGTCCGCCGTGCGGTCCATGCGGGCCGCGCCGGTGCCCGCCGCCACCA
>QFZU02000004.1 GCA_003260025.2 Microbispora triticiradicis
CGCCCTGCGCACCCCCGTCGACGTCGCCGCCGGCGAATACCACTCCACCCTCACCCTCTCCCTCTTCAACCAGTCCTGACCCACGTCGTGGACGTCCGGAACGTGTGCGAGTCCGACTCCACGTTCCGGGCGTCCATGTTCGCTCCCGGTGTCGCTTCCGGGTGACGCTCCCTACTACGCTCCGCCTAACACTCCCCGCGGAGAACTTCGACCAGGAGGTGGCAGCAATGAGCCGGCGTAGCGAACCGACGGTGACCCGGCAGCCGGCCAGGAGCCACCGCGTGCTCGCGCTGGTGGCCGCGTTCGTGCTCGGCGCGGTGGTGGCCGGTGGCGTGGTGTTCGCCGCGACCCGGCCCGACTCGACCGAGCAGGCGGTGAACCGGATCCGCGCCGAGGACGCCGTCCGCGACAAGGCGCAGATCAAGGAGCTGACCGCGCTGGCCCGCACCACCCGGGACAAGCTCGTGCCCGTGCTGGAGGGGCTGGAACGCGTGATGCCCGTGGAGGACGGCTCCGCCCCCGCCGCCGCTTCCACCACCGCCTCCCCCGAGGGCGGGAAGCCAGAGAAGGCCACCGGCGCCGACATCGCGAACTGGCGGCAGGCGACCGCCGCCGCCGTCCAGTCGTTCGCCGACCCGCCCTCGGGCGAGACGTACACCAACCTGGCGAGGTCGGGTCTCGCCTCCGCCGTACGGCAGCTCGCCACCACCGTCGACAGCTTCGCGGCCGCGCAGGCGCTCACGGGACCGGCCCGCACGAACATGCTGGCCCTCGCCGCCCGGCAGCGGATGGATGCGGTCTTCACCTGGTCGGTCGGGGCCACCGCCCTCGACGCGGTCAGCGTCGACGCGGGCAGCGGGCACCAGCACGTCTACCTCCCGGCCGCCCCGGGCAGCGGGGCGCTCACGGCCGACGACGAGGAAGAGGGCCACTGACGTTCAGCCGCGGGTCCACTTCTGGTTGGACCCGCCGGTGCAGTCCCAGAGCTGCAGAAGGGCGCCGTTCGCGCTGCCCCGGTCCACGATGTCCACGCACCGGTTGGCCTGGACGTTGACCAGGTCTCCCGCCGGCGTGAGCGTGAAGCGCTGGGCTCCGGTGCCGTTGCACGTGTAGAGCTGGATCGGAGTGCCGTTGGCGGTGCCCGCCGCGGCGGCGTCCATGCACTTGCCCATCGCGCGCACGGTGCCGTCGCCGTTCACCGACCACTGCTGCGCGACGGTGCCGTTGCAGTCGTACATCTGCAGCCGGGCGCCGTCGGCGGGGTTGGCGCTCGGGATGTCCACGCAGCGGCCGTTCATGGCGGATCTGAGCGCGGTGCCGGTGCCGCTCCCGTCGTTGTTCCAGGCGGAGACGCGGACGTAGTCGACCAGCATCGTCTGCGGGAACGCGGTGGTCGCGTCGGGGTTGCCCGGCCAGTAGCCGCCGACCGCGACGTTCAGGATCATGAAGAACGGGTGGTCGAACACCCACTGGTTGCCGCGGATGTCGGCCGGGGTGACGCGGAAGTACTCCGCCCCGTCGAGGTACCAGACGATGAGGCCGGGGGACCAGTCGACGCGGTAGTTGTGGAAGGCGTCGCCCAGAGGCGCCCCGATCGTACGGTTGCCGCCGACGCCGCCGCTGCCCGAGTAGCCGGGGCCGTGCACGGTGCCGTAGACCGTGTTCGGCGCGTTGCCGACGTTCTCCATGATGTCGATCTCACCGGTGTTCGGCCAGTTGCCGCCGCCGAGCATCCAGAAGGCCGGCCAGATGCCCTGCCCCTTGGGAATCTTGATGCTCGCCTCGAAGCGGCCGTACGCCTGGCTGAACCTGTCCGCCGTCAGGATGCGGCCGGAGGTGTACTGGCAGGTGCCGTAGTGGCACTGGTAGCCGGCGGGGTTCTCCCTGCGGGCGGTGATGGCCAGGTGGCCCTGGCCGTCCTGGTACACGTTGCGGGTGGAGTTGGTGTAGTACTCCAGTTCGTTGTTGCCCCAGCCGCCACCGCCGATGTCGAACCTCCACTTGGCCGGGTCGACGGCGCTGCCCGAGGCGCCGTTGAACTCGTCCGACCAGGTGACCGGGCCGATGGCGGCCTCGGCCCGCTCGTTGCCGGGAATACCGCTCAGGGCGCCGGCCAGGCCGACGACCAGGGCCGCCGCGATCAGGAGTAACCGGGGTTTGCGCATGGGGGTCTCCGGTCCGGGGGGAGTGATTCGGAGTGTGGTTGCCGATGCAACACCCGTTCACACGCTCTGTCAATAGTAAAGTTTACTTTTTGTTTCCCTCGGTCGGGCTCTTCAGGGCACGCCCGGCTACCGTCTCGGCGGGCCTGCCGAGCAACGCCACCAGGTCGCCGGTCTGCTGTTCCAGCGCTCCCGCGCGGATCCGCGCGTTGATCCAGCTCATGGGGCCCGATCCGGCGTCGGGCACCTCGCGGTAGGGCACGCCGAGCGCCTCCGCGACCTCCGGATAGCTCCACAGCGGTCCGGTGAGGTCGTACGCCCGGCCCAGATGCCCTTCGCCGGTCAGGACGTTCGCCGCCGCCTCGGCGAGATCCGCCCGGAACGCCGTGTTCAGGCCACGGCCTCCGGTGCTGCTGGTGATCTCGCCGTCGTCGGCCCGCGGCACGAACGCGTCACTGTAGAAGGGGTGGCGCAGGAACGTGTACGGCATGCCGCTGCGGAGTATCGCCTGCTCGGTGGCGTGGTAGGCCTCCGTCATGCCCGTGGCGGCGGTGCCGGCCCCGAGGAAGCTCGTGAACACGACGGCGCCGACTCCCGCCTGCCCGGCCGCGGCCACGGCGTTCAGGTGCTGTCCGATCCGGCGCGCGGTGTCGAGTTCCGGCGAGGAGATGAGCAGCAGACGCGTGGCCCCGTCGAACGCCTCACGCAGGCTCGCCGGGTCGTCGTAGTCGCCACGCCGCACCGCCACGCCTTCGGGCGCCCGGCCGGGGTCTCGTACCGCGGCCACCACCTCCGCCCGGGTACGAAGATGGTCGACGACGAGGCGGCCGAGCGCGCCGGAAGCTGCGGATATCACGATCACGGGGTGAGTCAACCGTCTGCCGAGGCGAGGCCGCCACTGCTTTATGACCGCACTGCTTCATGACCGAGAATGTCGGTCGTGAGCCGTCCCCCGATCGCCTCGGTTCCGGCCGGACCCGTCGACGTGCCGCGCGTCGTCGCCGAACTCGCCGGGAGCGACGCCGTCACCCCCGTCTGGCGCAACGAGGTCGGCGGCCTCACGTTCCGGCTCGACGGCCCAGGTGACGGCGCGGGTGGCACGAGGTACGTCAAGTGGGCCGCCACCGGCACACCCGAGATCGACCTGCCGCGCGAGGCGGAACGACTGACCTGGGCGCGGCAGTGGACCACCGTCCCCCGCGTGCTCGCGTACGGATCGGACGCCGACGGCGCCTGGCTCGTCACCGCCGCGCTCCCCGGCCGCTCGGCGGTGGATCCGCGCTGGACCGCCGACCCCCGCACCGCCGCGGCCGCGATCGGCCGTGGCCTGCGCCTGCTGCACGACGCGCTGCCGGTGGCACGGTGCCCGTACGACTGGGGAGTCGAGCACCGACTCCGGCGGGCCGGCGAGCGCCTCGGCCGGGCCGAGGCGCGGCGGCGTCTCGGCCGCCCGCCCGCTCCCGACCGGCTCGTCGTCTGCCACGGCGACGCCTGCGCCCCCAACACCCTCCTGCACGACGACGGGACGGTCGCCGGGCACGTCGACCTCGGGTCGCTGGGCGTGGCCGACCGGTGGGCCGACCTCGCGGTCGCCGCCTGGAGCACCGAGTGGAACTACGGCCCGGGTCACGACGGCGAGGTGTACGAGGCGTACGGCGTCGTCCCCGATCCGGAGCGCATCGCCTACTACCGCCTGCTGTGGGACCTGACCTGACCGGTAAAGCCCCGGCTCCCTGGGCGGTCTCCGGAGTTCACGTGAGGTTCAGCCGTTGCCGCGAGGGTGCATTCGGAGCCGGAGCGATCCCCCCGGCGGAACGAAAGGGCACCGCACATGAGCGAGGGGCACGCGCACCCCCACCCCCACCCCCACCCCCATCCCCACAGCCACGACCACGGCCCCGGGGAGACGGCGGCGGTCGTGGACATGGACGTCCCCGACGAGGCGCTGTCGCCGGGTGAGCTCTCGCGCCGTCAGATGTTCCGGCGGGCCGGACTGCTCGGCGCGGGTCTGACCGCCGCCGGCGTGCTCGGCGCCCCCGGCCCGGCCGCCGCCGCGACGAGCACCGGCCGGGACGACCGGGAGCCGAAGGACGGCTTCCTGTGGCTCGCGGGTGACCACCACATCCACACGCAGTACAGCTCCGACGCCATGTACCGGGTCGTCGACCAGGTGCGGCACGCCAACGCGTACGGCCTCGACTGGATGGTGGTCACCGACCACGGCAGCGTCACCCACGCCAAGATCGGCGTGGAGAAGGTCAACCCCGACATCGTCGCGGCGCGTCAGGCGGTCAGGGACACCCTCGTCTTCCAGGGCCTGGAGTGGAACATCCCGGCCGCCGAGCACGGCACGGTGTTCGTGGCGCCGGGGCGTGGTGAGGTGGAGACGCTGAAGGAGTTCGAGAACTCCTTCGACGGGTCGGTGAAGGGCGCCACGGCGAGCACCCCGCAGAACGAGGCCCTCGCCATCGCCGGGCTCGACTTCCTGGCCCAGGCCGTGAAGCGCCGCCGCGTCCCGGACGCGCTGTTCCTGGCCAACCACCCCGCGCGCAAGGGCATCGACTCCCCGCACGAGATCCGCGCCTGGCGCGACGCGGCGCCGGGGATCGCGGTCGGCATGGAGGGCGCTCCGGGCCACCAGGCCGCCGGAATCCCCAAGCCCAACGGGCCCGGCTCCGGACGCGGCTACTACGACAACAGCCAGAGCGCCGACTCCTTCCCCGGCTATCCGGCGGAGAGCTACCGGACCTTCGGCGGCTTCGACTGGATGACCGCGACCGTCGGCGGCCTGTGGGACAGCCTGCTCGCCGAGGGCAGGCCCTGGTGGATCACCGCCAACTCCGACTCGCACACCGTCTACGGAGACGCGAGCGACCGCGGGCCGAACAGCGACTTCAACGCCAACGGCCGGTACGAGGACCCGATCTACAAGGGCGTGCCGAACCTGTCCAACGGCGACTTCTGGCCCGGTTACTACAGCCGCACCCACGTCGGCGCGACCTCCTTCGCGTACGGCGCGGTCATGGACGGCATCCGCCGGGGCCGCGTCTGGGTGGACCACGGCGGCCTGATCAGCGGCCTCGTCGTCCGCGCCCGGGCGCGCGGCAACGGCGGCGACAACGGGGTCACCCTCGGCGACACGCTGTCCGTCCGCCCCGGCACCAGGGTCGAGGTGTCCATCCAGATCACCCTGGCGAACCGGCCCAACTGGGCGCAGTTCATCCCCACGCTGGCCCGGGTGGACGTCATCCAGGGCGACGTGACCGGCCCGGTCTCCGACAAGGACGTGTTCACCACGCCGAAGACCAAGGTCGTCACGTCGTACGAGGTCGGGAGGAACAGCGGAACCGTCACCTTCACCTACCAGGTGGGGGCCGTCGACCACCCGGTCTACGTACGGCTGCGCGGCACCGACGGCAACCGCGTCGCCCCCGGCCTGCTCGGCGCGTCGGTGGACCCGCACGGCCCGGCGATGGACGTGCCCGGCGACGCCGACCCCTGGAAGGACCTGTGGTTCTACAGCAACCCCGTCTGGATCGTGCCGCGCCGATGATCGCCGGTCTGGACAACGGCGCCCGTACGGTGGCCCAGGCCGAGCATCTCCTCCACCAGGTGGTGGAGGCGCTCGGCCTGTCGTCCGGGGTCGTCGGCTGCACCCACTTCGTCCGCACCGGTGACCTGCCGCACGTCGCCTGCTCGCTGACCCTGGCCGGGCACCTGGAGACGTCCCGGCTCCCCGAGGGGGTGTCGGTCGCCCTCGGCGACAGCCGTACGGGACCGGATGCGGAGGGCGCGGCGGTGGCGGCGGCCGAGCACGCGGCCCGCACCGGCGGGCGGGTCGTGCTTTTCCCCGGCGGCGACGACCTGCCGGGGACGCTCACGGTCGGCGAGTTGCTGGACCGGACTGCGATCGACCGCGTCGTCGTGCTCGCCCAGGCCGAGCCTCCGGCCGACGACGTGGTTCTGGTCACCAACGGCCACGTCCGCCCGGTCTGGCGGGACGGGCTGATGACCCTGCTCGTCATGCCTGCTCCGGGCGGGCGGATCGCGCCGGCCGAGGTGCCGGACCCGACCCCCTGTTGCGCCGACCACGTGTCGTGATCGGTTCGGTATCGAACCTCTAGTGGATTTTGGAGCGATTTCGGTAAAAGATCACTCGTACCCTTTTTCCTCGCTCTTTGAGGTACATGTGAGAAAGATCCTTCGGGTGGTCGCGGCCCAGATGTTCGCCGCCGCCTTCGTCGTCACCACCCTGACCAACCCCGCGCACGCCGACACGACCGAGAGCGACGCCGACATCGCCCTCGAGTGGCAGAGCGTGTACGACACCTACCACTTCACCGACGCCACCCCGCCGGCGCCCGGCTCGGGCCGCAGCCGGGTCGTCAACAGCATCTCCGTCGACATCGACTCGCCGATGCCGCAGACCTTCTACAAGTACTCGGACTTCAACAACCACATCGGCAAGAACCCGTTCCTGAAGCGGGTCGTCACACACCAGGAGTGGAAGGCCGCTCCGGTGCTCTACCGCAACCTCACGGCGATCGAGGAGATCCCGTACCAGGGCACGATCGTGGTGAGCAAGACGCACGCGCAGCAGCGCCTCCACGCCGACGGGTTCTACTACGAGACCGACAGCTGGTCGCAGCCCAACGTGGTCACGCACCAGAAGATCGAATTCACCCCGCTGCCCGGCGGGAAGACCCGGGTGACGGAGAACCTCGCCTTCGAGGCGGACGACTCGCTGATCGACTTCGTCGCCGCGAACGGCACCGCCGCTCACCAGCAGCTCCAGGGCGCCCTGAAGCAGGCGATCGAGAGCGGCGCGCTCTGATCCGGCCCTGATCCGGCCCTGATCCACCAGCGACGACGGGCGTCCTCCCAAGTGGGAGGACGCCCGTTCCGTACTCGGCTCCGTACTCAGCGCCCGTTGTATCCCCTGCCCTCGGCGCTCTGGAGGTTCTGGTTGATGGAGCAGTGGCGGGCCCCGCTCCCGCAGTTGCCGTTGATCGTGTTGGTGTAGATGCTGACGCTCGACACCTGCTGGACGCCGGAGTAGTCGACGGCGCTGTTGCCCGCCGGGGCGTTCACGTTGTGCCGGCCCGTGCTCAGCTGGTAGGGCGGGCTGTCCATCGTGGGGGCGCCGGCCGAGTTGACTCCACCCGTCCGCTGACCACCGCCGCCGTAGACCCTGCCGTGCCCTCTACCGTGCCCTCTACCGTGCCTCCTGCCGTGTCTCTTGCCGTGTCCCTTGCCGTGTCCCTTGAGGTGGACGGGTTCCGCGGCGGCGGGATGCGCCGCGGCGGCCGCTCCGGCCGGACGGCCCGCGCCGGTCGGATGGGCCGAGCCGGACGAATGGCCGTCATGGCCGGGACCAGGGCCGGGGCCGGGACCGGGATCGGCGGGGGCGACGAGTGCCGTGGACGAGACCGGCTCCGCGAGTTCAGGGATCAGGTGACCGGGGCGTGTGACACCGGACATCGCGACGAGGAGCACGGCGAGGGCGAGGGGCCGGACGTACCCCGCCACAGCCCGGACCCTCCCTCTCCCTGCTCTGTCGCCGCCCATCCGTTCCACCTCCGCTCCGGCCGCTCATGGGTGCAAGCGGCGCATCCCGCTCATACCCTTCGCCCCCCGCCCCTTTCCCTCTTCGCGTGGCCAAGCGGCGGTCAGGATGTGGCGATCGCGGCGAGCACGTCGAGCCGGGCGGCGCGGCGGGCCGGCAGCAGCCCGGCCACCAGCCCCGCGAGGGCGGCCACGGCCACGACGAGCAGGAGCCGGCCGACCGGCAGCGTGAGTGTGGCCTCGCTGGTGCGGCCCAGCGCGGCGACCGTACCGGCCGCGAAGGCGACACCCAGGGCGACGCCGGCGACGATCGCCAGCGCCGCGACGAGGACCGCCTCACCGCGGATCATCCAGCGCAGCTGGGCGCCGGTCATGCCGACCGCCCGCAGCAGCCCGATCTCCCGGGTCCGCTCGATGATGGACAGGGCGAGCGTGTTGGTGATGCCCATCAGCGCGATGAGGACGGTGAGCATCAGCAGCACGGTCACCAGACCGAGCACCTGGTCGATCATCAGAGTCCGCCCGGCCACCGCCGCCGCCTGGTCGCGCACCTGCGCGGTCGGCGCGTCCGCCAGGGCGCCGTCGATCGCCTTCCTCGCCTCGGTGTCGCTCACCCCGTCGGCGACCTTGACGAAGACGCTCGCGTCGACGTGCTCCTTGTAGTTCCGCTGGTAGGTGTCGAGCGAGACGATGTAGCTGGTGGACAGGGCCTGGGCGTCGCGGTCCCGCAGCAGCCCGACGACCCGGAGACGCTGCGTCCCCGTACGGGAGAACGTCATGGCGATGCTGTCGCCGATCCTGAGGTTCCGCTCCTTGGCGACGTTCGCGGCCAGGACGATCCCGCCGCCGGCCAGGGCGTCCAGCCGTCCGGCGACCATGTGCAGCGAGGTGACGCGGGGCAGCGTGACCGGGTCGACCGCCGTCAGCGCCTCGGTCGTCTGCCCGTCCTTCCAGTGCCCGTAACGGATCCGCGAGGCCACCGAGACCTGCGGCAACTCGCTGACGTGGTGGTAGGCGTGCTCGGGCAGGCCGCCGAGCATCTCGTTGCGCGCGCTCTCCACCACGTAGTCGGCGGTGACCGCCTCGGTGTACGACCGCGCGGCCGACTCCCTGATCGAGGCGCCCAGCACGGTCGTGAAGCTGATCAGCGCGAGGCCGAACGCCAGGGCCAGGGCGGTGGCGGAGGTACGCCGGGGCGCCCGCGCGGCGGACTCGCGGGCCAGCCGTCCGGGGACGCCGGTCACGACCAGCGGCCGTCCGAGCAGCCGGGCCATGACCGGGGTGACCGCCGGCCCGAGCAGGGCCAGCCCCACGACGGCGCACACCGCCGCCTCGCCGAGCACGACGACCGAGCCGGGCCCAGCCAGGACGATCGACAGCCCCGCCAGGCCGAGCGCGGTGAGGACCGCGCCGACCACGGTGCGGCCCCAGCCGGACCGCCCGGACACGCCGTCGACCGCCGTACGGCGCATCGCCTCGACCGGCGCCACCCTGGCGGCGCGGCGGGCCGGCCCCAGGGCCGACAGGACGGTGACGCCGACGCCGACCACCAGCGAGACGACCAGGGTCCGCGGAGTGACGTCGAGCCCGCCACCGGGCAGCGTCATCCCGAACGCTCCGGCGAGGCCGCGCAGTCCGCTCGCCACGGCGATGCCGAGACCGGTCCCCGCGACGGAGGCGAGCACACCCACGAACAGCGCCTCGCCCAGCACCGAGCGCATGACCTGGGCGCCGGTCGCCCCGGCCGCGCGCAGCACGGCGAGCTCCCGGGTGCGCTGGGTGACGACGATCGAGAAGGTGTTGGCGATGAGGAACGCGCCGACGAGCAGTGCCGCCGCCGCGAGGGCCAGCAGCATCATCTGAAGGTAGGAGACCTGGTTCTTCGCCGCGGCGGCGCTGCCGGCGGCGATGTCGCGGCTGGAGGAGACCTCGTACCGCGAGCCGAGCGCGGCGCTCACGGCGCCGCGCACCCGCTGGACGTCGGCGCCGTCGGCGGTGACGACGGCGACCTCGGAGACGTCCGTGCCGAGGGCGAGCAGACGCTGCGCGGCCGGCCGGGCCACCAGGGCCACCGTGCTGCCCGGCAGCCCGTCGGCCTTCGCGAACCCGGCCAGGCCCACGACGCGCAGCCGGGCCGTCCGCTCGGCCCGTACGGTGACCTCGGCGCCGAGGCCGATGCGGTGCTGCCGGGCGGTCGCGGCGTGGACCACGACCTCACCGTCGGCGGCCGGCGCGCGTCCGGAGCGCAGGGTGAACGGCCCGACCGGAGCGGGCTCCCAGGAGGCGAGCAGCGACGGCCCCGAGGGGACGATGGCCTTCCCCCCGGCTTCGAGCAGCCCCTGACCCCGTACGACGGGGGTGGCGGTGGCCACACCGGGCACGGCCCTGATCCTGTCGACGATCTCGGCCGGCAGCGGGTCGCGTTCCACCTCCACCCCCATCGCCGAGTCGAACGCGACCGCCTCCCGGACGGTCAGGTCGACTCCCGCGGTGGCCGTACGGAGCAGGGCTCGCACAGGACCCGCACAGCGCCCGACCCAGGGCCGGGGCGACGACACTTCGCCGTCCCGGCCCTGTCGCATGGGCAGGGCGGCGCCGAGTGTCTTCGCCCGGCACCGGTTTCGCCTCTCCCCCATCGGCTACACCCGCAGTCGGGTGGTGCGGGGGTTGCGGTAGGTGAAGGCCCAGCGGTCGGCTCCAATCTTGCGGCGGGTGTAGCGGGCGGGGTGGCGGTAGCGGTCGCGGTTGTGGAACTGGCACGCCGGCCCGAGCAGCTTGAGGTCGGTCAAGCCGCCGCTGCTCCAGTTGTCGGCGTGGTCGATCTGGCACATCGTGGCGGGCAGCGGGCAGCCGTCCACCCAGCAGGTCGCATACCGGGCGAAGACCGCCCGCTTCACCCCCACCCCCGCCCAGACGCCACCTCCCCGCCGGGCGCTGCCTCCCGACCAGGCCTCGCGTCCCACCCGGGCGTCTCCTCCCAGCCAGGCGCTACCCCCCAGCCGGGCGCTGCCTTCGGCCAACGCCCGGCCTCCCGGCCCGGGCGGCGCGTCTGAGCCCGCCCCCGGCCAGGCGTTGCCTCCCAGCCGGGCGCTGCCTTCCGCCAACGGCGGGGCGTCGGCCTCTGCCTCCGGCGCGCCGTTGCAAGCCGCCCTCGGCATCCCACGCTGCGCCTCGCCTGTCCAGGAGGCGTGCCGGTAGCCCTCCGCCGGGCAGTCACGGGCCGGGCAATCACTCCACTGCTCATCGGGGTCGGCGGCGGAGCGCTCGCTGTCGGCGTCCGCTGCGTCGGCGTCGGCGTCGGTGGCGTCGGCGTCGGCGTCGGTGGCGTCGGCGTCGGCGTCGGTGGCGTCGGCGCAGGTCGCGCAGGAGTCGATGTCGAAGTCCTCAGCGGTCCAGGCGTCAGGCCCGGGGCCAGGGTCATCGCTCGGGTCTGGGTCTGAGAGGTCTGGGTCTGAGGGGCCGGTGCCCGAAGGGTCGGGACCAGGGTCGGGACCAGGGTCGGGACCAGGGCCTGGGTCGGTGTCTACCGAGTCGGTGGTGGGGTAGTCAGCTGAGGGGCCGGTGCCTGAAGGGCCGTTGGTGGGGTGGTCAGCTGAGGGGTTGTCGGCTCCGGGGTTGTCGGCTGGGGGGTCGTCGGGGAGGGATTCGGCGGTGACCAGCACCAGAAGCTCGGTTGCGATCTTGTTCTCCAGGAACGCGATGAACGCATCCGCGTTCCGCACACTCAGCGTGCGGTCATCCCCCTCGGCCTTCGGCTTGGCGTAGACGTCCAGCAGGTGCTGCAACCGCGCCGCGGCCTCGACCGGGAGGTAGAACTCTCCCTCCAGCCCGCCGTTACAACAGACGACCCAACTCCATGCCCATCGTCACCAACCGGCCCGCGCCGGGGATGGTCATTCCGCCAGCGGATCGCAGCCACAACGTGGTTCCTCGCCTCCCCCGCCCGATGCACCCGGCCGACCCGGGCGGCCAACGCCGAAGTGATCCGGTCGCGGGCCGCCAGCAACTCCTCCGCCTCGGCCAGACACACCTGCGCCGATTCGGGCGCCGGCGCGAGCGCCACTGCCCGGGCCGCCTCACCAACAACAGCCACCGCCACCCACGACGACGACCCACCAGCACCAGAAGCATCCCGGTCCGGGCCCGCATCGCTTCGGCCGGCGCCCTCGGCACCGCCAGACACGCCACCGGACTCACCACCAGAAGCACCAGCGAAGGCACCGCCGGAAGCGCCGCTGTAGGCACCCGGGCACCCCCAGCGCCATCCCGGAGAAGCCGCGTCAGGAGAAGCACAACCAGGAGAAACACCGTCAGGAAAAGCACCGTCGGCGGCACCGCCAGCGGTGCGCGTGGCATCGGTGCCCGGGGCATCGGCGTC
Organism: Microbispora triticiradicis; assembly: GCA_003260025.2. Taxonomy (GTDB): domain Bacteria; phylum Actinomycetota; class Actinomycetes; order Streptosporangiales; family Streptosporangiaceae; genus Microbispora; species Microbispora triticiradicis. Next base: position 12,106 of record QFZU02000004.1, read on the forward strand.
CGTGGCATCCGTGCGCGGAGCATCGGCGCTCAGGGCATCAGCACCGGCACCGGCAGGGCCAGGGGCGCTGCTGTCGGCATCTCCTGCGTGATGGACAGGAGCAGCGGAACCGACCCTAGGGCCGGGGACGTTGGCATGGTCAGGAGCGCCATCAGGGGCGGAGCCACTCACGGTTTCGTCAGCGCTGGAGTCGCCAACGCTGAAGTCGTCAACGGCAGCGATACCGGCACGAGTCGTAAATGCTCGAACGAAGGGAAAAGTCGCCGGGATGCCGTGCCGGCTCACGTGCTCTCGTGCATCGGGATCGACGATCGGCACATATTCACGGGCAAGTGCGCCCTCGGACGACCAAAGGGGCGAGCCGGCGGTGAGCTGCTCCCACCAGTCGTCGCCGATGTCGCCGCTGGCATTAGAACGCTGGGGGCGCTCAGGATCATCGTCGAACAGATCCATCGCACCTCCCCGAGAAATTCGAAATCCTGTCTTAATTCTTCCACGCCAACCGACCACGAACACCCCGGCACCGGGATTTGTTGGAGCTACAGGCGATGTTCCGACTAGCTGCATATGCGACATCTGCCGTGTTGCACCGTTTGAACAGAAAACAACCGCCGCAGAAGGCCTTGAACGGGGAACAGCAGGGCACTACCGCGACCACCGTGGCCGGGAGTGCGGGAGAAGAGCCTGCGGAGCCGGCAGCCGGCTTGGGCGACGCCTCGGAGGCCGGCCGGACATGATCTCCGGTCGAGGACTCAGGGGATGGTGGCCAGAAGATCGGCCAGGGCTTGGATCGCTCTGGAGATCCCGGTGGCGGCGAGGCCAGCGCCCACGAGGCTGAGGCAGATGGACAGCACGCAGCCGCGGCCCCCACGCATCGGGCTGAGGATCGGTTTCTGCGGCTCTAGCCCGTACCAGAGGGACCGCGGCTCCAGGAGAAGGAACAGGATCGCGCCCACCTCACCCACCCAGAAGAGCCAGAACCAGGCCCATCTGTTGCCCCAGCGGGGCTGGCCCGCGCCGAGCATGGTGAGGAGAGTGGCTAGCCACGCGCCGCCGACGATCCAGGGCGCGCCGGGGAAGGGCACCTGGAAGGGCCATGTCGGATAGCGCGGGTTGTTCTGATTGCTGGTCCAGCGCCAGATGACCAACGGGTGCTGATCGGCGGCCTCGGACTCGCGCACGAGCTCACGGCGGACGCGGGCCGCGTCCGTGACCCGATCGACGTCGTACCACAACCAAGGGCCGGTGGACCACCGTAACCGCACCGGATCGCCCTTGAAGAAGATCACGTACGTGACCTGATCCGCGCGCAGCGCCGTCTGGAACTCGGCGACCGTGCTCTCGCGCGGGAAAATGCTCAGAACCGTCAGAAAAGCGCCCCAGAGGAGGATGACAAGCAGCACGACACGTATCCACAGGGCCGCGATCCGAAAGGGAACCCGCATGGCCGGCGCTCTCTCCTGCGGATACACGTCCCTCCGATCGTCGAGGCCCGTACGGACGTCACTCCCGGACTACAGCGGCCAGGCTTCACCCGCCTCAAGGCGATGTCGGAGGGCGGCTATGGTGCTACGGCAACGGGCCGTTCGAGCGCCCGGCCGACGCGCCTTTCACAGACCCCGGCGCACAAACGCCGACGCACAAACGCCGCTACACGAGACGCCGACGCGCAGACACCGGTGAAAACCGCCGAGAGTGCCCATGCCGAAAGCGTACGTTCTCATCACCCGGAGCGCGTGCGCCGTTCGGAACAGATATGAACGCAGACAATCGGATAAGACTCGCTACAGCCGATCCTGGCGGGGCAGCACGACCTCGCGGGCGATCAGGAGCAGGGCGGCCGCCAGGGGGATCCCGAGCAGCGCTCCGACGATGCCGAGCAGGGCGCCGCCGAGCAGCGCCCCGAGGATGGTCGCCACGGGCGGTACGTCGACCGACGACTTGAACACCTTCGGCGAGATCCAGTAGTTCTCCACCTGCTGGTAGACGATGAAGAACACGGCGCAGGCGATGCCCACCTGGACCGACACGAGGAAGCCCACCCCGGAGGCCACCACCGCGCCGATGACCGCGCCGGCCAGCGGGATCAGGTCGGTGACCGCGACGAAGATGGCCAGCGCCAGCGCGTACGGCACCTTCATCATGGACAGGAACAGGAAGGTCACCACTCCGGCGATCAACGAGATGATCAGGTTTCCGGCGACGTAGCCGCCGATCTGGTTGATGATCTCGTCGCCGAGCAGCCGGACCCGCGTACGGCGCGAGCGCGGCACGAACCGGTAGGCCGTCTCCTTGATGGAGTTGAGGGACCCGAGGAAGTAGAGCGTCAGCACGAGCACGGTGAACCCGCTGAACAGCGCACTGATCAGCACGCTCGCCACGCCGAGGAGGCCGCCGAACATCTGGGTGGCCAGCTTGTCGCCGGTCACGTACTGCTGGAGCTTGTCCAGAACCTGATAACGCTCGTCCACTGAGCGGATCAGCGGGTGGTTCTGCAGTTGCTGCACGTATTCCGGCAGGTGGCCGAAGAACCCGGACGTCTGCTCGGTCAGCGGCGGCACGACCGCGAGACCGAAGGCGACGAAGAACGCGATCACCGATCCGAACACGATCGTGATCGCGACGCGGCGGGACAGGTTGCGGCGCTGGAGTGCCTCGACCGCGGGGTTGAGGCCGATGGCGAGGAACAACGACACCACGATCAGCACGAGCGCCGAACCCGCGCTGGCGATCGTCTGGACCAGCAGCCACGCGGTGAGCACGCCGAGGGCCCCGGTCAGGCCGAACATGAACGGGTTGCTCCGCAGAGGGCGCCCCGGCATGCCGAACGGCCGGTCGAGGGGCGTCACCGCGACTCCGTCACCCGTGCCATCGCCCGTGCCATCGCCCGCGCCCCCACCCGTACCGCCGTCCGTGCCGACGCTTGTGCCGGCGCGCGTGTCCCGGCCCGTTTCGCCGCCGCCCACGCCGCCGCCCACGCCACCGGTGTCGGCAGCCGGCTCGGGCACCGGCCGCTCGGGGGACGGCCGGTCAGGAGACGTCGGAGAGTCGGCCGACTCCAGTGTCCCTTCACCCTGACCAGGGAGTGAGGGGAAGACGCTGGAGATGCCGTTGCCTGGGGAACGACCGGTGTCGGGCACGCCTCCCCTACTGCCCAAACAATCTACGATTTATCGCGACAAATGCCGTGCAGTGCACCACCATCCCGACGCGTCAGGAACGGTCATTCGAGGGGTGGTCCGGTTCACGCATGGGGCTCGCCTCTCGCGCATGACGTTCGATCGCGCCGTTGATCTCCGCGCCGAACAGCACGACCAGCGAGGAGAGGTACAGCCAGAGCATGAGCACGACCACCGCCCCCAGAGCGCCGTACGTCTGGTCGAAGCGGCCGAAGCCGCTGACGAAGACCGACAGGCCCACCGAGACCAGCAACAGGGCCGGTACGGCGAGTCCCACTCCCCAGCCGACCGTGTGCCACCCAGGGCGCCGTCCGGGTTCCAGCCGGGCGCCGGGGACATACCGGTAGAGCAGCGCCAGCCCCGCACCGAAGAGCAGGACGAGCATCAACCAGCGCCCGGCCGAGACGGCGGCGCGGGCGGCCGCGCCGAGCCCCAGGTGCCCCAGCACCACCGGGAACGCGGCCACGAGCGCCAGCAGGACGGACGTCCCGGCGATGGCCGCGACCGTGAGCACCAGGGCCGTCAGCCGGGTACGGAGGAAGCCGCGCTCCCGCCGGCCACTGTAGACCGCGTCGACGGCCCGGACCAGCGCCTGGACGGCACGGGACGACGCCCACAGCAGCGCGACGAGGCTGAGCGCCAGGGGCGCGCCGAAACCCTGGCGCCCGGCGCGCACCGCGTGGGTGAGCTGGGAGACGAGCAGCCGGCCGACGTCCGGGGGCAGCGGGCGGGTGAACGACGCCAGTTGCCCGGCCACCTGCCGGGGGTCGGCAACCAGCCCGTAGACCGCCACCACGACCATCAGGCTCGGGAAGACTGACAACGTTCCCCAGAAGGCGATGCCCGCGGCCAGCAGAGACAGGCGCTCCCGGGACGCCTCCTCCCGCACCCGCCGGATGATCGCCCGCCACTCCTCGGCCGGAGGCCACGCCCGCGCCCACCCCGTGATCACGCCGTACCGGCGCCGCATCTAGTCGCTCTGCCGCTGCGGTTCGCTGATCTCCTTGACCACGGGCGTGAGCAGGTCGGCGGTGAGCTGGTGCATCTGGAGGAGCAGGTCGTCGATGGTCAGCATGCCGACCACCCCCTCCTCCTCGTCCGCCACGGGCAGCCTGCGGAAGGAGTGGTGGCGGAAGGTGTCGAACGCCACCTCCACCTCGTCGCCGGGCCGCACCACGACGGGACGCTCCGACATCACCCGGCCGACGGGCGTGTCCGCGTCCTCCCCGCGGGCGAGTACGCGAAGGGTGAGGTCGCGGTCGGTCACGACGCCCGTGACGCCCTGCCCCTCCGAGACGACGACGCATCCGACGCCCGAGTAGTCCATGTGCCGCGCGACGTCCCGTACCGGGGTGACCGGCGGGACGACCACCACGGGCGTGGACATCACATCTCTGATCTTCATGGCCGGCACTCCCCCCGCGCCCGCCCAGGGCCCTGTCCTCAGCCCACTCCTACCCGCCGTACAGAAGCCCCGCCCTATTTGTGACCTAGTGCTCTTTTTATTCCCGAAAATACAGAGAAGGATGTATTTGGAGGTGATGACCATGATTACGCTGAGCGTCATCAAGGCCGACACCGGAGGCTTCGTCGGCCACTCCGCCGTGCACCCCCGATTGACCGCCGAGGCCAGGCGGGAGATCGAGCGGGCCAAGTCATCGGGGCTGCTCGTCGACGGCCACGTCGAAAGCTGCGGCGATGACATCTCGCTCATCATGACCCACACGTACGGCCCCGAGGCGGGGCTGATCCACTCCTTCGCCTGGGACACCTTCCAGGCGACCACCCACATCGCCAAGGATCTCGGCCTGTACGGCGCCGGGCAGGACCTGCTGTCGGACGCCTTCTCCGGCAACCTGCGCGGCATGGGCCCGGGCTACGCGGAGATGGAGTTCGAGGAGCGGCCGTCAGAACCCGTGCTGTGCTTCCTCGCGGACAAGACCGAGCCGGGCGCGTGGAACCTGCCGCTCTACAAGATGTTCGCCGACCCGTCCAACACCGCCGGCCTGGTGATCGACGAGATGATGCACGCCGGGTTCGCGTTCGAGGTGTACGACCTGTGCGAGGACCGCCGCATCGTCTTCGACTGCCCGGCCGAGCTGTACGACATGCTCATGTACATCGGCGCCCCGGCCCGCTACGTGGTCCACGGCGTACGGTCCAAGACGCTGGGCACGACCGCGGCGGCGACCAGCACCCAGCGGCTGTCGCTGATCGCCGGGAGGTACGTCGGCAAGGACGATCCGGTCATGATCGTACGCTGCCAGTCGGGCCTGCCGGCCGTCGGCGAGGCGCTGGAGCCGTTCGCCTTCGCGTACTCGGTGGCGGGCTGCATGCGCGGCTCGCACCACGCTCCGATCATGCCGGTGCCCGTCGGGCAGGCGCACCCGTCCCGCTTCGACGGCCCGCCCCGGGTGGTCGCGCTGGGCTTCCAGATCAAGGACGGCAGGCTGGTCGGCCCGCGCGACATGTTCGACGACCCGGCCTTCGACGGCGCGCGCCGGCAGGCGACCGAGGTGATGGACTACCTGCGCCGCCACGGCCCCTTCGAGCCGCACCGGCTGCCGCTGGAAGACCTGGAATACACCACGATGGCCTCTCTCACCAGGCGCCTGTCGCACCGCTGGACGCCGATCACGACCGAGGTCGCCACACCGGCAGGATTGCGATGAGAGGACTGTGATCAGGATGAAGGCGGCGGTCGGCGACCGACTGGTCGTCGAGAGCATCCAACGGGGCAGGGTGGGTCGCGTCGGGATCGTGCTGGCGCTCTACCACACCGACGGCTCGCCGCCCTACCTCGTGCGCTGGCTGGACGAGGAACGGGAGACGCTGTGCTTCTACCCGGGCCCCGACGTCCGGATAGAGCATTACCTGGAGTGGTGCCCGCAGAGCCCGTGAGGTACTAAGCCCGGTGGAGGCACTCCATGACGTCCTCGTCGCTCGTCTGGGTGAAGTCCTCGTACCAGGCGCCGATGGCGTAGAAGTGGTCCGGGGTGTCCAGGCAGACGATCTCGTCGGCGTCCCCGCGCAGGCTCGCGATCGTCTCCGGCGCGCCCACGGGCACCGCCAGCACCACCGTGGACGCGCCGTGCGCGCGGGCGACCTGGCAGGCGGCGCGGGCCGTCCCTCCCGTCGCGATCCCGTCGTCCACCACGATCACCGTACGGCCGGCCAGGTCGACGGGCTCGCGGGCGCCGCGGAACCGGCGGGCACGGCGCTCCAGCTCGGCCCGCTCACGGCGTTCCACGGCCGCCATCTCGTCGTCGGTGAGCCGGGCGAGCCGTACGACGTCGGGGTTGACCACCCGCACCCCGCCCTCACCGATGGCGCCGAACCCCAGTTCCGGCTGGTACGGCACGCCCAGCTTGCGCACGAGGATCACGTCCAGGGGAGCGCCGAGGGCCCGGGCGACCTGGAACGCCACGGGCACCCCACCTCGGGGCAGCCCGACGACGACCACGTCCCCCACGCCATCCTTTGCCTCACGGAGGTCACGCAAGCGCTCGCCGAGGAGAAGCCCGGCGTCACGACGATCCACGAACACGACATTCACCCCCAAAACCTGACGGTACGCGGCCTCTCGTGCGCGAGGAGAGCCGCGGGTGAGTCCTGATCGCCTGTCCTGCATACTGGGGCGGTGACCGCGACCGACCGGGCCCCCGGCGGGGAGCTTCCCCGGCACCGGCCGACTCTGGCCGAGATCGCCAATCTGGCGGGTGTGTCTCCGCCGACCGTGTCGAGGGTGCTCAACGGGCAGGCCGGGGTCGCCCTGGCCACCCGGCAGCGCGTGGAGGCGGTGCTCCGGGAGCACGGCTACCGGCGGCGCGACAGCGAGCCCGCCGCGATCCTGGAACTGGTCTTCCACGCCCTGGAGAGCCTGTGGGCGCTGGAGATCATCCAGGGCGTCGAGCAGGTCGCGCGGGAGCGTGGGCTCGCCGTGGTGCTGACCGAGATGCAGGGCAGGCTCACCCCCGGCAGGGCCTGGACCGAACAGGTGCTCGCCCGCCGTCCCACCGGGGTCGTGGCGGTCTTCTCCGAGCTCACCGTGCAGCAGCAGTCCCAGCTCGCCACCCGTTCGATCCCCCTGGTCGTGCTGGATCCGACCGGGGAGCCGCTGCACCAGACGCCGTCCGTCGGGGCCACCAACTGGAGCGGCGGGATGGCCGCCACCCGGCACCTGCTCGACCTGGGCCATCACCGCATCGCCATGCTGAGCGGGCCCACCCAGTGGCCGTGCTGCCGGGCCCGGCTCGACGGTTTCCGGGCCGCGATGGACGCGGCGGGCGTGTACGTGGACCCCGCCCTCCTGCGGATCAGCACTCTCTATGTGGAGGGCGGGTTACGCGACGGCGCCGAACTGCTGCGCCTGCCCGACCCGCCGACCGCCGTCTTCTGCGCCAACGACCTGCAGGCCCTCGGCGTGTACGAGGCCGCCAGACGGGCCGGGCTGCGCGTCCCGGAGGACCTCAGCGTGATCGGGTTCGACGACCTGTCGTTCACCCAGTGGGCCGGGCCGCCCATGACGACCGTACGGCAGCCGCTCGTGCAGATGGGGGCCACCGCCGCGCGGATGGTCCTCCACCTCGCCGACGGCGAGCCGCTCGAACAGCACCGCGTCGAACTCGCCACCACCCTCGTCGTACGGGAGAGCACCGCGCCGCCCCGTTCCTGACCTTTCTGCGGCCCCGTTCACGGCCGGTGGCCCCAGGTGGCCCACCGCCACAGCCACTCCAGCGGGCCGTACCGGTACGTGCGCAGCCAGAGAACGGACCACAGCCACTGGACGGCGAGGATGACGGCCGAGGTCAGTGCCACTCTCGCCGAGGACCAGGCCTCCGGTGAGCACCCGCAGAGGCGGGCGGCCAGCAGGACGAGGACGGTCGCGGTCAGGTAGTTGGTCAGCGCCATCCGGCCGAGCGGCGCGAAGACGGCCGTCAGCGCCGGCCGGAGCGGCGTCCGCAGCAGCACGAGCAGGGCACAGACGTAGACCCCCGCGAGCAGCAGCCCGGAGAGGGCGAGCGCCCGCCCGAATCCGGGGTCGTCGCCCTCCTGACCGGCCGACCACCACAGGGCGGGCGCCGCCGCGGCCGCGAAGGCCGGTCCGAGCAGCGCCGGCACCCGGGTGGACCGCTCGATCCGGGCCGTCACGCCGTATCTGGTCAGCGCGGATCCCAGCAGGAACAATCCGGCGACCAGGGTGAACCTCTCCCCGCCGAGGAACAGCGCCACCGCGACGAGCACGGGGGCGAGCCCGGCGACCACCCGGCGCGGCAGCCAGGTCGAGGGCAGCAGCACCAGCAGGCCGATGACGGCGTACGTGCTCAGGATGTCGCCGGGCCAGAGCAGGAGGAAGTGCGCCAGCCCGGCCGCGAGCAGCACGAGGAGCCGGCGCAGCAGGATCACCCTCGGGCGGGCGGCTCGGGCGGCGGCCGACTCCAGCAGAAGCGAGAACCCGACGCCGAACAGCAGCGAGAAGATCGGGAAGAAGCGCTGCTCGACGAGCAGGCCCATCCAGGCGTCGTCGGGGGTCGTGGGGGCGGCCGCCCGCAGGACGTCTCCGGTGTGGGCGATGGGTTTGACGTTGGCGAGCAGGATTCCGCACAGCGCGAAGCCGCGCACCACGTCGAGCGCGGTGATGCGCTCACGTCGCGTTCTGTGGGCCGCGGGAGGTTCCGTGAGAGCTTCCATGAGAGCCGCATCCTGCGCGGACCCGTACGCCTCCGGCATCGGCCGCAAGCGGGAATCGGGCGGCGCGGGACCATACTTTCGGCTGGTTCTGCGCGGCCCGCCCATCTCGTAGCCTCGGCCTGTGTTTACTGAGGGCGCTGTAGCCGGGGGCCGTGTGCGGAGATGGGCGGCCGACGCCGGGCTGGGCGCCGTGTTCGCCGTGGTCCTGGCCTTCTGGGCCTCCCTCATCGCCGACAGCTGGGGCGGGGGCTACTGGCGGTTCGACTGCGCCGCCGGGGCCGCGGTCTGTGCCATCGCATTGTTCCGGCGGCGCGACCGGGCATGGGCGGCGGTGGCGGGCCTGGCCGTGGCGGCGACCGCCGTCCTGGCCGCCAGGTTCGCCGACCTGCCCGCCGAACCGGGTCCCGGGATGGCCCTCGGTCTGGCCGTGCTGGTCGCCGCGGCGGTCAGGAGACTGCCGGTCCGTACGGCCTGCGGCGTGGCGGCCGGCGGGCTGGCCGTGGCCGTCGGCAGCCTGCTGACCGCGCACACGTCCGCCGCCGGGGTGCCGTCGGTCACCGCGATGAACGTCGCGGCCTGGGCCGCCGCCGTCGTGGCCGGGCTGAGCCCGCGACTGCTCGACGCCCGCAGGCGGGCCGTCGCGGAGGCGGTGCGCCAGGCCGAACGGCTGGCGCTGGCCCGGGAGTTGCACGACGTCGTCGCCCACCACGTCACCGGCATCGTGGTGCAGGCGCAGGCCGCCCGGCTCGTCGCGCGGCGGAGCCCGGAGAGGGCGGGCGACGCCCTGGGCCAGATCGAGGCGGCGGGGTCCGACGCGCTGGCCGCGATGCGTCGCGTCGTCGGCCTGCTGCGCGTCGCCGAGGGTGAGGCGGGCGGCCCCGACGCGGGCCCGGGAGTCGCCGAGCCCGGCCGCCTCGGCGACCTGGTCGGGCGGTTCGAGGCCGGGGGCCGCCCGGTGCGCCTGCGGCTGCCGCGCGAGGAGGAGACGGCGGTGTGGCCGCCCGAGGTGGCCTCGACGGTCTACCGGGTGGTGCAGGAGTCGCTGACCAACATCGCGCGCCACGCGCCGCGGGCCCGCGAAGTCACGGTCAGCGTGGAGCGGGACCGGGACGTCGTCGTCGTGGAGGTCGCCGACGACGCGCCGCCGGGGTCGCAGGCGGGATCGCGCGGGGGATCTCGTGGGGGGTACGGCCTGCTCGGGATGCGTGAGCGGGTCGAGGCGCTCGGCGGCACGTTGCGGGCCGGGCCACGCCCCGGATCCGGCTGGTCGGTGCTCGCCACCCTGCCCGCCCCACTGCCGACCGCCCTGCCCAGCCCCCGCCAAGAGTCCCGGCGCGACACGTGACGACGATCAGAGTCCTGGTGGCCGACGACCAGGCGATGGTACGCGGCGGCCTGCGGCTCATCCTGGAGGACCAGCCCGACATCGAGGTGGTCGCCGAGGCGGCCGACGGCGCCGAGGCCGTCGAACTGGCCCGGCGGCTGCGGCCGGACGTGTGCCTGGTCGACGTGCGGATGCCCCGGCTCGACGGCATCGAGGTCACCCGTCTCCTGGCCGGCCCGGGAGTCCCCGAGCCGCTCAAGGTGGTCGTGGTCACCACCTTCGACCTGGACGAGTATGTGTACGGCGCGCTGCGGGCTGGCGCGGTGGGCTTCGTGCTGAAGGACTGCGGCCCCGCCCTGCTGGTGGAGGCCGTGCGGGCCGCGGAGGCCGGGGACGCCCTCGTCTCCCCCTCGGTCACGCTGCGGCTGCTGCGCCACCTGACCACCCACTGGACCACCGACCCGGCCACCCGTCTGGAACATCCCCTCTCGAACCGGGAGATCGAGGTCGTCCAGGCCGTCGCGCGGGGCCGTACCAACCAGGAGATCGCCGCGGAGCTGTTCATCTCGCTCAGCACGGTCAAGACCCATGTGTCGGGCATCCAGGCCAAGCTCGGAGTGCGCAACCGCGTCGAGATCGCCGCATGGGCCTGGGAGAACCGACTCACAGAACGTACGTGACACAACAGCCCGAAATGTGTCAAATCACCCGGAACGGGCAGGAGGTGGGCAGCAGAACTAGAGAAGGGTGGCAGCATGGCCGTAAGCGGCATCATCTCCGCCATCATCATCGGACTCATCATCGGCGCTCTCGGCCGACTGGTCGTGCCCGGGCGTCAGGCCATCCCGATCTGGCTGACCATGGTGATCGGCGTCATCGCCGCCCTCATCGGCACGGCGATCGCGCGAGGCCTCGGAGTGGCGACCACCCCCGGCATCGACTGGCTGGAACTGATCATCCAGGTGGCGCTGGCGGCCCTGGGCGTCGTCGCCGCCGTGGCCGTCTTCCGGCGCGGAAGCGTCGGATAGGCCCTCCCCGACGGCCCCGGCACAGGCCGGGGCCGTCGGCGCGTTCCCGGACTTCACCGACCTTTACGCAATCACCGACTTCCTTTGAATTCGCCCGGCCCGGGGCGGCGTACGGTCGTCTTTCGGGGGCGTTTCGGGGGTCTTGATGAACTGCCGTGATGACACGTGTGTCACCTGCTCGGACGAGGCGGTCGCGGTCACCGTCGTACGGCTCCTCGACGCCGGCCTCGCGCTCGCCGACACCGGCCGCGGCCGGGAGGTGGTGAGCGTCGCCCTGGTGGACGTCCAGCCTGGCGACGTCGTGCTGGTCCACGCCAAGGAGGCCATCGCCGTGGTCCGGTGTGGTGTCAGGTGAGCCCGGAGGGAGGCGCTCGTGAAAGAGGCGGGCCCGATGACGGCGCCGATGGAGCACCGCATGCGCTGGCAGTTCGGCGTGCTCGCGCCGCCGGGCTTCCCCGGCGAGCCGTCGGCCGGCGTGACGGAGTGCCTCCTTGAGGCGGACCCGGACGCGACGATCGACCTGCGGCTGCGGTTCCTGCACGTCAGGTGCAGGACCGTGGAGCGGGAGGAGGACGACGGCTACTGGCCGGTGCCGAAGCTGACCGTCGCCGGGCACGACTACCTCGGCTTCGACGAGGCCGTCGAGCGGGAGACCCGGGCCGTCATCCCCCTGACGGGCGGGCGGCGCACGATCGAGGTCCACGTGCCCTGGGGCCGGGAGATCGAGCCGATCCTCTCCCCGAGCGGTGAGCGCACCGGCCGCGTCATCTGCGAGCACCAGCCGATCCACGCGGAGCTGCGGGTCTCCGCCGAGCGGCTGGCCGATCCGTACGGGCTGGTCAGGTTGCGGGTGGAGGTGCACAACACGGCCCGCTGGGAGCGTGCGGACGCGCCGCGCGAGGAGGCCCTGCGGCACTCGCTGGTCGCGGCCCACCTGCTGATCGGCATCAGCGGAGGAGCGTTCGGCCCGGGCCCGGTCGACGAGAGCCGGCAGGTCAGGGGGGTGTGACGGCGATGCACGAGTTCGGGATCGCCGAGGCCGTTCTGGACGCCGTGGAGCACCGCGCGAAGGGCAGGCGGGTACGGCGGGCCCGGGTGCGGGCGGGCGCCCTGCTCCGCATCTCCCCCGCGGTCCTGAAGCAGGCGTTCGGCCTCGCCGCCACCGGCACGGTGGCCGAGGGGGCGACGCTCGACCTGGTCGTCGAGCCCGTCCGGCTCGTCTGCCGGGGCTGCGGGCACAACGCCCTGTGCGACAACCCGATGACGATCTGCGGCGAGTGCGGGGGCATCGACATCGACGCCGAGGGCGGGGATCGCCTCGTCCTGGAGTCGGTGCAAATCGTGGAGGCGGCCCATGTGACTGGGGATTCCGGGCGAGATCGTGGAGATCCCGTCCGATCGGCCTGACCTCGCCACGGTCGACGTGAGCGGGGTCCGCCGGGCCGTCAACATCGACCTTCTCGACGGTCAGCCGCTGCGGCCCGGCGACTGGGTCCTCATCCACGTCGGTTTCGCCCTGTCGAAGATCGACGAGGACGAGGCCAGGGCCGCGCTGGAGTTCCTGGAGGGCATCGGCCAGGCGTACGAGGACGAACTCGCGGCGCTGCGCGACTCGGGCCCGGGCGCGGAGGGGTGAGATCATGCGCTTCGTCGACGAGTACCGCGACGCGGACAGTGGGTCAGCACGGTGAAGCGGCGTTCCTCCAGCAGGGTGACAGCCCGATCGAGCAGGAGCAGGTTCTGGAAGACGCCACCGGAGACCGCCACCGCCGACAGGCCGGTGGTCTCCCGCAGGTGGTCGCAGCCGTCGGCGACGGCACGCCTGCTCACGGGCCCATTGTCTCGCGGCGGTTCAGGCGGCGGTTCAGGCGGCGGTTCAGTCGGGCAGGTCGAAGACGTCGTCGAGGGCGATGACCCGCAGCAGATGGCGCAGGTAGGCGGTCAGCGCGACGATCCGGAGGGCCGCCCCGCGTTCCTCGGCTCCCCGGTAGAGGTTCATCACGACGGCGATGCCGGAGGAGTCGACGAACCTCAGCCCGGCCAGGTCGAGCTCGATCACCCGCGGGTTGTCCGCGAGCACCTTGTCCGCCTCTTCGGCCGCCTCGTCCACGGTGGTGTAGTCGAGCTCACCGGTCAGCACCAGGCGCGCGGTGCCTGGCTCGGGGGTGACGTACTCGACCAGTAACGGCGGCGTGTCCTGCATCAGGGGCTCGTCTCTTCGGGTTCGGGGTGATCGGGGGCGTCAGGGGCCACGCCCGCCGCTCTCATACCCTCGGCGAGGAACGCCCGGGTGCGAGGGCAGTCTGTCAGCTCGCCGCGCAGGACGGCCAATCCGAGCACGACGGACTCGCTCGGCACTCCGCGCGCGGCCAGCACCATGCAGGTCCAGGTGACGAAGTCCGTGAAAACCGACACGTCGCCGAGATACAGCGCGGCGCCGAGGAAGTCGGCGACGTACCCGAGATCCTCCGTTATCTGCTCCATCTGCCACGGGTCGTAGTCCCGCATGGGCGGGTAGGAGGCGACGAGCAGGTCCAGCGCCCGCGGCAGCAGCTCGCCCCGGCGCCGGGCGAGGCAGGCGTACTCGCCGTCGGGCGGCAACTCGGCGCCGTTCTCCCCGGCGAGCGGCAGCGGCCCGGTGTCGAGCAGGTCGGCCGCGATGTCGGCGGCCGGGGCCCAGGCGTCCGCGCCGAGCAGACGGGCGATCCGGTCGTCGGCGCCGAACGCGGCCCCGCCCACCAGGACGGGGACGCCGGCCATCCGGCAGGCGCCGACGGCCCGGTGCGCGCGGGGCAGCCACACGGGCAGCGTGCAGCCGAGCGCGACCAGCTCGGGGCCGGCCTGCCCGATCCATTCGACCAGATGGGGTGCGGGCACACTGGCGCCGAGGAAGTCGGCCCGCCATCCGTGCAGGCGCAGCACCTCGGCCAGGAGGCGGGTGGGCAGCGCGTGATTCTCCCTCTCCACGCAGGCGACCACGACCCGCCCGCGGGTGGGGGGCGGGCTCACCCTGCGGGCGACGGCGGCGACGACCCGCTCGCTGACCGCGGTCGCCGCGTGCTCCTGGGCCACGGACCACCGGTTGACCGCCCAGAGCCGGCCGACCCGGCGCTGGGCCGGCCCGATCACCCGCAGCAGCACGTCCTGCGCGGAAACGCCCTCGTCGAGCATCCCGAAGACCAGGTCGACGGCGCCGGACTCGTCGGCCTCCTCGATCTGTCGCAGATAGCGGACGATCTCGCTCGTGAAGCCCGCCGCCGGGGCGCTCACCATCGCACGGCCACCGGCCGAGGGGGGAGCCGCCGGGGTCTTCCCACGTCACGCCCCCTTCAGCTGAATCCTCTTTCTCACGTTACCCGTGGGGGTGAACCGCCGGACGGGCGGGAGGCGGTCGCCGCCTCCATGCCCTCGGCCAGCAGCGCGCCGGCGCGCGGGCAGTCGGCCAGCACGTCCCGGAAGAGCCGCAGCCCGAGCACCACCGACTCGGCGGGCACCTTCCGGGCCGACAGCACCTCGCAGGTCCACGTGACGAAGTCGGTGAACAGGATCGCGTCGTGGACGTAGAGCGCGGCGGCGAGGAAGTCGGCGATGTGCCCGAGGTCCTCCGCGGTGTGCTCAAGCTGCCGCTCGCTGTATCCGCCCATCGGGGCGTACGACTCCCTGAGCAGGTCCAGCACCCTGGCCAGCACCTCGGCGCGGTGCCGGGTCAGGTATCCGTACTCCTCGTCGCCCAGGTGGACCGCCCCGTCACTGCCGGCGGCGAACGACGGCAGCCCGGCGGCGAGCCGGTCGGCCGCCGCGTCGGCGGTGGGCGCCCACGCGTCCGCGCCCAGCAGGCGGGCGAAGCGGCCGTCGGCTCCGAAGGCGGCCCCGCCCGCGAGCACCGGGACGCCCACGGCGCGGCAGGCGGCGATGGTGGCGTGCGCCCGGGGCAGCCGGGTCGCGATCATGCAGCCGAGCGCCACCACGTCGGGGCCCGTCTGGTGCAGGTGCGTGATCAGGTGCGGGCCCGGCACGCTCGCCCCCAGGAAGTCGACCCGCCATCCCCGCAGCCGCAGCACCTCGGCCAGCATGCGGGTGGGCAGCGCGTGATACTCCCCGTCGGCGCAGGCCACCGTCACCCGGCCACGCGTCGGTTTGGACCGCACCCGCCCGGCGATCGCCGCGACGGCCCGCTCGCTGACCGCGGTGGCCCCGTGCTCGCGGGCCACCGACCAGTCGCCGGCCGCCCACAGCTCACCCACCCTGCGCTGGCCCGCGGCGACGACCCGCAGCAGCACGTCCTCGGCGGGGACGCCCTCGTCGATCAGGTCCAGGACGAGATCGACCGCGCCGTACTCGTCGGCCTCGCCGATCAGTTTCAGGTAGCGCTCCACCGCGGTCCCGGCGCCGGTGCCCGCCGGACCGCCCGTCATCCCTGCCTGGGTCATCCCGTCGTCTCCGCCCACACGGTCATGGCGCCCGGCGTGGCGACCGTCGCCGTACCGGTCTCCGTACCCGTCGCCGGGTCGTGCCCGCCCGCCCGTACGGCGAGGAGGGCGCGGTCGTCCTGCTGTCCGCCCGCGAGCCACTCACTGCTGATCTGCTCCAGCCGCTCCACCAGCGCGTCGACCGGCATGCCGGCACAGCTCGCCAGGGCCTCCTTGAGCCGTTCCTCGCCGAACATCTCCCGCCTGGTCGGGCCGCCGAAGGCCTCGGTGATGCCGTCGCTGTACAGCAGGCACACCTCGCCGGGAGCCAGGTCGACCGTGGCCGGCCGCACCACGGTCTTCTTCAGCGCGCCGAGGAGGGAGCCGCGGGCGGGCGCCTCCTCCACCGTGCCGTCCCGGCGCAGCACCAGCGGCGGCGGATGGCCCGCCACGGCCAGATCCACCAGCACGTGCTCGTCGGGGGCGACACGGAGCGCCGCGAGGACCAGCGTGACGTAGGAGTTCGGCGCCGGCGAAGCGAGCAGTGACCGGTTCAGCAGTTCGAGTAGCTGGACCGGGCGGCTTTCCAGCAGCAGCAGCGCGCGCAGGCTCTGCCTGACCTGCCCGGCCAGTACGGCCGCGCGGGCGCCCTTGCCGCAGACGTCACCCAGGATGATCAGAGGCGGCCGTTCCACGATGCCGATCCCACTGTCGTGACCGGCGCCGGTCTCGGACATGTAGACGTCGTAGAAGTCGCCGCCCACGGCGCCGGCCTGCTGGGAGGACCGGAGCCTCCCGGCCAGGCGCATGCCCTCGACCTCCGGCAGGTCGGGCGGCAGCAGGTCGTCGATCAGGATGGCGTTCACCGCGCTCTGCTCCCGGAACAGCGATGCCGCCGAGAGCGCCGCGCCCGCCCGGGACGCGAGGTCGCGCACCATCGCCAGGGCCTCGTCGTCGAACGCAGGCCGGCCGGCGCGGCGGACCAGCGCCATCGCCCCCGCGGGGACGCTGTTGCCGGGCAGCGGGAAGACCAGCAGGTCAACGGCCGGGCCGAACCCCTCCGGCAGCAGCCAGTCCGGCACGGCGCCCGCGTCCTGCCGCCCGCCCGAGCCGTGCGTCAGGCCCGCGAGCGCGTCGGTCAGGCCCGGCACCCGCAGCGCCGTCGAGAGCGGCATGACGCCCTCCTCCGGTCCGGGGTGCCCGGCGACGGCCCGGATCCACTCGACCCGGCGGTTGGTGGCGGGCGGCAGCACCACGACCGCCAGGTCGCACAGGAACTCGGTGCCCAGATCCACGGCGGCGCGGGCGCATCGGCGCGGGTGGAGCGACGCGAACAGGCGGCGCGCGGCCTCCAGCAGGAACTCGGCGCGGCGCGGCAGGGACGGCGCCTCACTCAGGTAGAGGGCACGGTGGTCGCCGGCCGCCTCCGTCCGCACCCGGATCACCCGGCCGCCGTACGTCACCATGCTCGATCCGGCCGGGTCCAGCTGTGGGGGAACCGGCCTGCCCGGGACGATCTCCGGCGCCAGCCGGGCCGCCGCCGCGTTGGCCAGCAGCACGACGCCGCCTGCGTCGCACAACACGATTCCCTCGTCGCTGCCGTCCAGCAGCGCCGCCATGTCGCCGGGCGTCGCCCGCGCGGCTCCCGCGTTCGTGGAGCCGGTGGCGCCTCTCACCCGTGCGTTCTCCTCATGGCCCTCGGTCCTCGGATGCGTCGTATTTGCCAGACTACCTTCGGCCCCGACGGCCCGATCCGCGCCCCTTGACCACGGGACGGGTCAAGCGCCGCCCTGGAGCAGGACCAGGGCGGCGGCGCCGAACAGCCCGGCGTCGCGGCCCAGTGAGGTCGGTTCCACCCGCAGGCGGCGCAGGAAGCCGAGCCCGGTGTTCCGCCCGATCGCCCGCCTGAGCGGGTCGAACAGGATCGGTCCCGCCGCGGCCACGCCCCCTCCGACGACGACGTCGTCGAGATCGAACAGAGCGGACGCCGTGAGGACGGCGGTGGCCAGCGCGCCGGCCGCGCGCTCGAAGGCGCGGACGGCGGTGGGATGACCGGCGCGGGCGTCGGCGGCCAGAGCGCGGGCGTCCGCGCCGGTCCAGCCGTTCGCGGCGGCCCAGCGCACCATGCCGGGCCCGCTGGCGATGGTCTCGACGCATCCGACGCCGCCGCAGGGGCACGGCTCGCCGCCGGGATCGACGGTGATGTGGCCGATGTGACCGGCGTTGCCGGTCGGGCCGACGTACGGCACGCCGTCCAGCACGAGACCGCCGCCCACGCCGGTGGACACGACCATGCCGAGCATCGCCCGGCTCCGCCCGGTGGGCCCGTCGGGGACGGGGCCGGTGAGCCCGCGCCACCACTCGCCGAGCGCCATGCACTGGGCGTCGCCCGCGAGCCGTACGGGACGGCCGGGCAGCGCCTCACCGAGCGCGTCGACCAGCGGGAAGTCACGCCAGGCGGGGATGTTCACCGGACTGACCGTGCCGCGGCGGGGGTCGAGCGGACCGGCGGAGCCGACCCCGATCCCGTCGAGGCGGTCGGGCGCCACCCGCTCGGTGATCCGGCGCACGACCTCCGACAGCGTCCGTCCGGCCGACTCCGGGCCGCGCAGCGGCACCTCGGTGCGGGCCAGCATCTCGCCGTCGGGCGCGACCGCCGCGGCGGCGAACTTCGTGCCGCCGATGTCCACCGCGAGCACGGTCATCGCCGCGTCCCCGGTCTCTCCACCACGGTCGCTCCCGTCACTTAACCGGATAAGGCCCCGCAACGGTAGTCGCTTGACGACCGCCGCGTCAACGCTCCGTCACCGGCACCCGGGCGGCCGTCGACGAACCGGTTCAGCGGTAAATATCCGGCCCCGCGGACATCGGCGGGGCGGGGGCGGGAAGGGCCGCGAGGGGACCCGCCCGGGCGAACAGGAGGACACGGAGGCTTTCCATAATTCCGATCGATTTGGTAGGGTTCGCAGGTGCATTTCGACTACACCATGGCGATCGGCTCCTTTCTGGTCGCCGTCGTCGTCGGCCTGACGGGGATGGGCGGGGGCGCCCTCATGACGCCCATGCTCGTGACGTTCTTCGGCGTGCCGCCCCTCGCCGCCGTCTCCAGCGACCTCGTCGCCGCCGCCGTGATGAAGCCGGTGGGCAGCCTCGTGCACCTGCGCCGGGGCACGGTCAACCTGAGGCTCGTCGCCTGGCTGTGCGCGGGCTCGGTCCCGGCGGCGTTCTGCGGCGTGCTCATCGCCCGCGCCCTCGGCACCGGCGAGGGTGTGCAGAGCGTGATCCAGAAGGGCCTCGGCATCGCGCTGCTCATCGCCGCGGCGGGCCTGGCCGTCCGCGGCTACCTCGCGATGCGCGACCGCGCCGAGGGCCGCACCCCCGAGACCGGCCGCCGCACCGCCGCCCCCGGCGAGCCGGCCGCGACCGAGATGCCCTCGGTCACCGTACGGCCGCTGCCGACCGCGCTGGTGGGGGCCGTCGGCGGGCTCGTCGTCGGCATCACCTCGGTCGGCTCGGGCTCCCTGATCATCGTGGCGCTGCTCGCGCTCTACCCCGCGTTGAAGGCCAACCAGCTCGTCGGGACCGACCTGGTCCAGGCCGTGCCGCTGGTCATGTCGGCCGCGCTCGGCCACCTGCTCTTCGGCGAGTTCACGCTGTCGGTCACGGTCGCGCTGCTGGCGGGCTCGATCCCCGGCGTCTACCTCGGCTCGCGCATCTCCTCCCGCGCCCCCGGCGGCCTGATCCGCCGCGCCCTGGCCTTCGTGCTGCTCGCCTCGGCGCTGAAGATGTTCGGCGTCGGCAACGCGCAGACCGTCTGGGCCCTGCTCGCCGTGCTGCTGCTCGCCCCGGCCTTCTGGATGGTCCTGCGCGTGCGCTGCGGCCTGCCGCCGCTGCCCTGGACGCGTACGGCGGCCTCCTCAGCGGGCACCTCACCGGACTCCTCACCGGACTCCTCGGACAGAGACCCCGACCGGATCGCCGCGCAGTAGGGCCGGCGGCGCCGGCGGCCCGGCTCAGGAGGCGGGCGGGTGGCGGCGCAGGGACTGCCAGATGGGCTCGGGCAGCAGCCGGGCGGCCTCGTCGAGATCCGCCTCCGGCGCACCGGCGATCCACCGGCGCGTGGCCTCGGCCACCGGGCCGATCAGCAGTATCTCGATCACCGGCACGGGCAGGCCGGCGATCGCCCCCGACGCGACGTGCGGGCGCAGCCACGCCACCAGCGCGTCCAGGCGCGGCGTCTTCGCGGCGGCCGCCGCCCCGGGCTCCACGTGCCCGAGGTACGGCGAGGCGTGGATGAACCTCGCCTTGGCCGGGTGCTCCCGTACGAAGCCGAGGTAGGCGACGACGATCGCGCGCACCCCCGCGCGGGGGTCGTCCACCCCCTCCACGGCCTCGACCAGCGCGTCGAGCAGATCGGCCAGGCACGCGGAGTAGAGCGCGGTCGCGAGGCCGGGGAAGCTGCCGAAGTGGTGGTAGAGGCTGCCGACACTGATCCCGCCGCGCCCGGTGACCGCCCGCATCGTGAAGCCCTGCGGGCCGTCGTCGGCGTACACGGCGAGGGCGGTGTCGAGCAGCCGCCGCGCCGTCTCCTCGCCGCGCCGCTGCCGGGTCACGCCGTCCCGGTGAGGGCCGCGGCCTCGCTCCACAGCGCCTCCGCGAGCGCGGCGTCCCGCGCGACGGGGGCGAGCGGGGTCTCCTCGTCGATCTCGAAGTAGCGGCCGGTGCCGCCGGAGGCGTCGAGGGCGAGGCGCACGACGGGCCGCGCGCCGGCCTCCGGGGTGTCCCAGGTGCGCTTGACCGCCTTCAGCACCAGCCCGAGCGGGCCGCCCCTGGCCCCGAGGTCGGTCCGGATCACGCCCGGGTGGACCGCGTCGATCGTCACCCCGGCATCCTGCCACCGCCGGGCGAACAGCGGCACCATCATGAGGTTGCACAGCTTGGTGTCCGCGTACGTGCGGATGGGGTGGAAGTCCAGCCCGGTCGCGGTCCGGCCCGGCTCCGCCCGGCCCTTGACGTACAGGCCCGCGCTGACCTGGACCACCCGCGTGCCGCTCTCGCGCAGGCGCTCCTCCAGCAGGTGGTTGAGCAGGAACGGCGCGAAGTGGTTGACCGCGAACGCGCGCTCCACGCCGTCCGCGGTGATCTCGCGGCGGGCCGGCCAGACGCCCGCGTTGTGCACCAGCACGTCGAGGCGCGGGCAGGCGTCCAGCAGGGCGCCGGCCGCCTCCCGCACCGACGCCGTCTCGCCCAGGTCGGCGACGACCAGCACGGCGTCGCCCGGCAGGGCCGCCCGCGCTGCCTCTCCACGTACGGGATCACGGGCGACGATCACGACCCGGTACCCCTCCTCGGCGAGGCGGGCCGCGACCGCCTGCCCGATCCCGCGGGAACCTCCGGTGACCACAGCCGTACGCGTCATGGGAGCGACTCTAATTAGAGAAACTCTCTAGAGCAACTCTCTAATTGTGAGTGGTCAGAGCGAGCGCAGCGCGGGGAGCAGCTCCTTCTCCGACCACTCGAAGAACTCCCGCTGGCGCTCCCGGCCCACCTGGACGAGCGCGAGGTGGGTGAACCCGGCGTCGGTGTACTGCCGCACCGCCTCGACCACGGCGTCCACGTCGGCGCCGCAGGGCACCTTCTCGGCCACGTCCTCGGGCCGTACGGTCTCGGTCGCGGCGGCGAAGTTGACCGGGGCCGGCAGCTCGGACATGACCTTCCAGCCGGTCACCGCCCAGCGCCACATCCGGTGCGCCCGCTCGACGGCGGCGTCCCGGTCGGGGTCGTAGCAGACGGCGAGCTGGCCGTACACCGGCTTGCCCTCGCCGCCCGACGCGGCGAACTTCTCCACCAGCGAGCCGTCCGGGTCGGTCGCGATGAGGCCGTCGCCGAGCTCGGCCGCGATGTCCGCCGACTGGCCGCCGGACGCCGCGATCGCGATGGGCACCGGGCGCTCCGGCAGATCGAAGACCCGGGCGGAGTCGATG
This sequence comes from Microbispora triticiradicis, assembly GCA_003260025.2. GTDB lineage: Bacteria > Actinomycetota > Actinomycetes > Streptosporangiales > Streptosporangiaceae > Microbispora > Microbispora triticiradicis. The sequence continues at coordinate 33,721 of QFZU02000004.1, forward strand.
TCGAAGTACTCGCCCCGGTAGTTGCGGTAGCCACCCTGGAAGAGCTCCCTGATGACCTCGATGGCCTCGCGGAACATCTCGTGCCGGGTGTTGACCGGCGGCCACCCGTGCCCCACGACGTGCTCGTTCAGGTTCTCGCCCGCCCCGAGCCCGAGCGTGAACCGCCCGTCGCTGAGCACCCCAACCGTGGCCGCCTTCTGGGCCACCACCGCCGGGTGGTACCGCATGATCGGGCAGGTGACGTACGTCATCAGCGGCAGCCGTTCGGTGGCCTGCGCCACCGCGCCGAGCACCGACCAGGCGTACGGGGAGTGCCCCATCTCGTCCAGCCAGGGGAAGTAGTGGTCGGAGATGACGGCGTAGTCGAAACCGGCCCGCTCGGCCGTGACCGCGTCCTCCACCAGCTCCTTCGCCGGGCTCTGCTCGGACATGAGTGTGAAACCGATCTCTGCCATACGCGACCCCTACCCACGTCCGTCCAGGTCAGACGGACCGCTCAGACGGGCGCTCAGACGGCCCGGTGGTACTGGTGGGGCCATCGGCCGGCAGCGCCGAGCTCCCGGGCCGCGCGGTTCGGCCAGTAGGGGTCGCGCAGCAGCTCACGGCCGAGCATCACCGCGTCGGCCTGCCCGGAGGCGACGATCTCCTCCGCCTGGCGCGGCTCGGTGACGAGCCCGACGGCCGAGGCGCGCAGGTCGGTCTCCGCGCGCACCCTGGCCGCGAACGGCACCTGGTAGCCGGGGCCGGTCGCGATGCGCGCCCGCGGCGCGTTGCCGCCGGACGACACGTCCAGCAGGTCGACGCCGTGGGAGAGCAGTTCCTTGGCCAGCCGCACGGTGTCGTCCGCCGTCCAGCCCTCGCGGGGGTCCTCGGGGTTCTCGCTGAGCCAGTCGGTCGCCGAGACGCGGAAGAACACCGGGAGCTCCTCGGGCCACTCCGCGCGCACGGCGTCGACCACCTCCAGGGCGAAGCGGGCGCGGTTCTCGAAGGAGCCGCCGTACGCGTCGGTGCGGTGGTTGGTGAACGGCGACAGGAACTGGTGGATCAGGTAGCCGTGGGCGCCGTGGACCTCCACCACCTTGAAGCCCGCCGCGAGCGCCCGGCGCGCCGCCGCCGCGAAGGCGCCGACGAGCCGCCGGATGTCCGCCTCGTCCAGCTCGTGGGGCACCGGGTGGCCCTCGTCGAACGGGATCGGGCCGGGCCCGACCGGCCGCCAGCCGTGCTCCTCCGGGCCGACCGGCGCGCCGCCGCGCCACGGCCGGTCCGTCGACGCCTTGCGGCCGGCGTGGGCGAGCTGGACGCCGGGCACCGCGCCGTGCTCGGCCAGGAACCGGGCGACGCGGCCGAACGCCTCCTGCTGCCGTTCGTTCCACAGCCCCAGGTCGGCGGGGCTGATCCGGCCCTCCGGGGACACGGCGGTGGCCTCGGTCATGATCAGGCCGGCCCCGCCCACCGCCCTCGACCCGAGGTGGGTGAGATGCCAGTCGGTGGGCACGCCCTGCTCCGGGCCTTCCACCGCCGCGGAGTACTGGCACATCGGCGACATCCAGGCACGGTTGGGGATGGTCAGGTCGCGCAGGGTCAGGGGCTCGAACAACGCGCTCACGGCCGCGCTCCTCTCGTCGTCGGGACGCTAATACGATAACCGTCGTAGTACGTCATCTGTCAAACTACGATGGCCCTCGTACAATGAGGGGTTCGCGAAGGGAGCCGCCGATGCCGTCCACCACCCCTCAACTCCGGACGCTCGACCATCCGGACCGGGCCGAGATCCGGCTCGAAGACGTGCTGCACGCGTTGTCCGATCCCGCCCGCCTCCAGGTGGTGCACTACCTCGCGGGCGGAGGCGAGGCGTCCTGCTCGGCGATCGACCTCGCCGTCAGCAAGTCGACCAGCACCCACCACTTCCGGGTCCTGCGCGAGGCGGGGGTGATCAGGCAGGTCTACCGCGGCACCGCCAAGATGAGCTGCCTGCGCCGGGAGGACCTCGACGCCCTCTTCCCCGGCCTGCTGGACTCCGTGCTCCGCGCGTACGAGACGCGGTGCGTCCAGCGTACGTAACCGTCCAAATCGCCTTGACCAGTTACCGGCTTTGCGTTACCTTGGTAACTGCCTAAGAAAATAAAGACAGTTACAACGGCGTTGGGGCGGCAATGATGTTCTACGACTACTCCCTGGCCACCGAGCGGGTCACCGAGCTGCACCGCGCGGCGGACCACGCCCGCGTCGCGAGCCGCATGGCCGCGGCCCGGCGCTGGTCACGCCTCGCGTCCTGGGCCGAGCGCCAGGCCCGGCGGGCGGGCGACCTGGGCTGACGCCCGCCGCTCGCGCCGGGCCGCCGACAGTGTGAGGAGGCGCGGATGCGGGTACGCGACGTCCCCGGCACGGCGGTGGTGAAACCGACTCCCGCCGCCCTGATGGAGGACGCGGGCACCGGCCTCGACTACGGCACCCGGCCCGACCGCCTGCCCGGCCTGCTCACCCCGAACGACCGGTTCTTCGTCCGCAGTCACGCGCCGACCCCCCGCCTCGACCCCCGCATCTGGACGCTGCGCGTCGAGGGCGCCGGCGTACGGCGAGCCGTCGACTACACCTACGACGACCTGTGGCACCGGTTCCCGCTCGTCTCGGTCGTCCGTACGCTGGAGTGCGCCGGCAACCGGCGCGCCCTGTTCGCCGCCGAGTGCGGGCGCCGCTTCGACGGGGTCCAGTGGGGACGCGGCGCGATCGGCACCGCCGAGTGGACCGGCGTCCCGCTGCGCGACCTGCTCGAAGCCGCCGGGCTCACCGGCACCGCGGTCGAGGTCATGCCCGAAGGGCTCGACGAGGGCCGCGCACGCCGTCCGATGCCCCTCGCCAAGGCGCTGGCCCCCGACACCCTGCTCGCGCTCGCCATGAACGGCGAGATCCTGCCGCCGGACCACGGCTTCCCCGCCCGCATGGTGGTCTCGGGCTGGCTCGGCGCCGCCAGCGTCAAGTGGGTGGGCCGGATCGAGGTGTCCGACCACCCCCTGCACGTGGCGTGGAACACCGACGACTATGTGCTCGTGACTCCCGGCGAGACCGCCGTGCCCATCACCTCCACCCCCGTCGCGAGCCTGGTCGAGCTGCCCTGGCCGGCCCGGCTGCGGCCCGGCCCGCGCCTGGTCCGCGGCCGGGCGTACGCCGGGGAGGACCGGGTGGCGGCGGTCGACTACCGGATCGACGACGGCCCCTGGCGGCCGGCCGGCCTCGACGGGCCGGATCTCCCCGGTGTCTGGACCCGGTGGCGCTTCACCTGGGATCCCACCCCGGGAGCGCACGTCGTGCGTGTGCGCGCCACCGACGAGCACGGCCGCTCCCAGCCGGACGCCACCCCCTGGAACGCCCTCGGCTACTGCCACAACTCGGTGCTCCCCCACCCCGTCCTCGTGGCCTGAGGCAAACCATGTCGAGCATGTCGAGCGAGTCGTCCACGGAAGCGGCGTCACCGGAGGCCTGGCAGGCGTTCGTCACCAAGCCCGGCGAGGACACCGCCAAGGCGGTGGCCGAGGAGCTGGGAGAGGACGAGAGCCCCGGAGTGGTCGGGTCCATACGGCTCATGGCCAAGACCCTGGCCCAGCGCTCCGCGAACGAGCGCAGCGCGATGTCCCGGCTCATCGCCGCACAGCTCATGGGCGACGTCGCTTCGAAGGAAGCAGCACGGTTGCGCGGTCTCATCGACCGCGCCGCCAAGTGACGGCGGCGAAAGCCTTCACCTGATCGTCGCCCGCGTGAGCGCACGGCGCTTTCAGGGGGCCAGGACCACCTTTCCGACGGTGGCGCGGGTCTCCAGCGCCGTGTGCGCGGCGGCGGCGTCCTTGAGCGGGAAGCTCTGCACCAGCGGCGTCAGCGCGCCCGACGCGGCGGCGGCGAGCGCCCGCTCCTCCAGGCCCCGCAGGCCGCCCGGCCGCTTCAGCACCCGCGGGCCGACGGCCACCGCCGCGGTGATCCCCCGCGCGTACAGGTCCTCGGTGGTCAGCCTGGTCGGCCCGCCCGCCGCGTCGGCCCAGCCGAACAGCACGAGCCTGCCGCCGACGCCGAGCAGTTCCAGGGTCTGCCTGCCGAGGTCCCCGCCGACGCCGTCCAGCGCCAGCGTCACCTCCTGGTCGCCGAGGGCGGCCCGGACCGCCTCGGGCCAGCCGGGGGCGGTGTAGTCCACGGCGTGGGCGGCGCCCAGGCCGAGCACCCGGTGCGTCTTCGCCGCGCCGCCGGCCAGCCCGACGACGGTGGCGCCGGCCCGCACCGCCGCCTGGACGAGGAGGGCGCCGACGCCGCCCGCCGCCGCCGTCACGAGGACGACGTCGTCCGCCCGGATCTCCGCCACGTCGAGGATCCCCATGGTGGTCCGGCCGGTGCCTATCATCGCCACCGCCTCGCCGAAGCCCAGGCCGTCCGGGATCTCGTGGATCGCGGCCGCGTCCCGTACGGCCAGTTCGGCGTAGCCGCCGGGGGCCATGCCCAGGTGGGCGACCACCCGCCTGCCGACCAGGGCGGGGTCGGTCTCCGGCCCGGCCGCGTCGACGATCCCGGCGACCTCCCGGCCCGGGATCGTCGGCAGGTCGGGCACCGGGATCGGGCCCCCGCCGTACTTCCCGGCCCGCAGCACGGTGTCGACCAGGTGGACCCCGGCCGCCCGTACGGCGACGCGGACCTGGCCGGGACCGGGCTCGGGATCGGCGACCTCCTCGTAGACGAGGTTGCCGGCAGGGCCGAAGGCGTGCAGTCGGACCGCGTACATGCGGCTGTCTCCCCTCCGCGAACAACTGAGCAGGTCCGTTATAGATCGGCCCGAACCCCCGGCGACATCGGACGATGGTCCTAGGCCGTCGGGCGTTGGGTTTTCCCTGGGGCGGCCTTTATGATCGCTGCGAGTCACCTTCGCTACCGCCGGTCAGGGAGACGACACGTGGCCGATGACGCGCCGCCGCCGGGCATCGACGCGAGTGTCCCCAACCCCGCCCGCATGTACGACTACTTCCTCGGCGGGAAGAACAACTACGCGGCCGACCGGGAGGCGGCGGAGCGGGTCCTGCGGGTCGCGCCCGAGGCCCGCATGCTGGCCCGCCGCAACCGCGCCTTCCTGCGCCGCGCCGTACGCCACCTGGTGACCGAGGCCGGCATCCGGCAGTTCGTGGACATCGGCACCGGGCTGCCCGCCCAGGGCGGCGTCCACGAGGTGGCCCACGAACTGGATCCCACCGTGCGGGTGGCGTACGTGGACCACGACCCGGTCGTGCTCGCGCACGCCAGGGCCCTGCTGTCCGGCGCCGGCTCCACCGTCACGGTGCGGGGCGACCTGCGGCGGCCCGAGGAGATCCTCGCCGATCCCGGGCTGCGGTCGCTGATCGACCTGTCGCAGCCGGTCGCGATCCTGCTCGTGGCCGTGGTGCACTTCCTGTCCGAGGCCGACAAGCCGGCCGAGCTCGTGGCCAGGCTGCGGGACGCCGTCGTCCCCGGGAGTCACCTCGTGCTGTCCCACGTCACGGACGAGGAGCGGGGTGGGGCGGCCCGGGAGGGGGCGGCCGTCTACCGGGGTTCGGACGCGGGCGTCACCCTGCGGAGCCGCGACCAGATCCAGGAACTGTTCGACGGCTGCGAAGTCCTCGATCCCGGCCTCGTTCCGCTGGACGACTGGCGGCCCGACGACGAGAATCCGCTTGCCCGGCAGGCCCGGCGCAACCTGCCCACCTGGTTCCTCTGCGGGGTCGGCCGAATTCCCTGAAAAAGCCGTGAATATTGTGTTACGTCCTTCCTGTACTGGTTTCTTCCTTTAGGTGCAATACGCGAAGATATGCGTCATCGCATTGGATGGGAGGAGACGCATGCTGAAGCGCAACAGGCTGTTCGGTCCGAAGACCCGGGTGACCTTCACGCTGCCCGTCGACCAGCCCTTGGGGACGGTCAGCGTGGTCGGCGACTTCAACGACTGGCTGCCCGGCCGCCACGAACTGCTGCGGCGCAGGAACGGCACCCGCACCGTGTCGGTGATCCTCCCGCCCGGCGCGCACCGGTTCCGCTACCTCGCGACGGGCGGCGTGTGGTTCGACGACGAGGGCGCCGACCACGTGGACGAGCAGGGCAGCGTGCTCCACCTCTGACAAGAGTCGTTTCCTCTTCCATAACTCGGGCATACGGGAACGATCGTGACACCCAGGCCCTTCTGGAAGGGGAAACCATGAAGGCACTCACCTGGCACGGCAAGCGCGACGTGCGGGTGGAGGAGGTACCGGACCCGGCGATCAAGGAACCCACCGACGCGATCATCCGGGTCACCACGACCGCCATCTGCGGCTCCGACCTCCACCTGTACGAGGTGCTCGGCCCGTTCATAGGAGAGGGCGACATCCTCGGCCACGAGCCGATGGGGATCGTGGAGGAGGTCGGCGCGGAGGTCACCCACATCGCCCCCGGTGACCGCGTCGTGATCCCGTTCAACATCTCGTGCGGCCACTGCTACATGTGCGACCGGGCGCTGTTCGCCCAGTGCGAGACCACCCAGGTCCGCGAGTACGACACCGGCGCCGCGCTGTTCGGCTACACCAAGCTGTACGGCGAGGTGCCCGGCGGCCAGGCGGAGTATCTCCGCGTGCCGCAGGCCCACTTCGGGCCGATCAAGGTGCCGGAGGGGCCGCCGGACGAGAGGTTCGTCTACCTCTCCGACGTGCTGCCCACCTCCTGGCAGGCGGTCGAGTGGGCGGAGATCCCTGACGGCGGCAGCGTCACGGTCTTCGGCCTCGGCCCGATCGGGCAGATGTCCGCCCGCATCGCCCGCCACCGCGGCTACCGGGTGATCGCCGTGGACCTCGTGCCCGAGCGCCTGGAGATGGCCCGCAGGCACGGCATCGAGGTGATCGACGCGGGCGACACCGACAACGTGCCCGAGGTGGTCCGGTCGATGACCGGCGGCCGGGGCACCGATTCGGCCATCGACGCGGTCGGCATGGAGGCGCACGGCTACACCGTCGGCAAGTTCGCCCAGACGGTCACCGGGATGCTGCCCGACAAGGCGGCCGCCGCCATGATGACCCGCGCCGGCCTCGACCGGCTCGCCGCCCTCCAGGACGCCATCGAGACCGTGCGGCGCGGCGGCACGATCTCCATCAGCGGCGTGTACGGCGGGATGACCGATCCCCTGCCGATGCTGCGGATGTTCGACAAGGGGATCGCGCTGCGGATGGGCCAGGCCCACGTCAAGCGGTGGATCGACGACCTCATGCCGCTCGTGACCGGCGACGGCGACCCGCTGGGGGTCGAGGACCTGGCGACCCATCGCCTGCCGCTCGACCAGGCCCCGCACGGCTACGAGATCTTCCAGAAGAAGGAGGACGGCGCCATCAAGGTCCTGCTCACGCCCTGACCGGCACGGCCCGTCTCGTCCGGCCGCGTACGGCGGTGGCGAGAAAGACCGTCCCGAACACCAGGCCGACGAGCAGGGCGATCGACGCCCCGGTCGCGACGTTCCACACGGTGGAGACCCACACGCCCGCCAGCGCGCAGGCGACCCCGATCGCCGCGGCGATCGGGAACAGCAGCGCGATCCTGTCGCTGAGCAGGCGTGCGGTCGCGGCCGGGCCGACGATCAACGCGACGGCGAGGATCGTCCCCAGGGCGGGCACGGTGGCGACGACGGTCACCTCGACGACCGCCAGCAGGGCGAAGTCGAGCAGCACGGTGGGCAGCCCGAGCGCCGCGGCGCCCACCGGGTCGAAGGCCGCGAGCAGCAGTTCCTTGCCCACCAGGGCCAGCAGGAGCAGCACGCCGGCGGTGACGGCGGCGGTCGCCGCGAGGTCGCCCGTGCTCACCGCGAGGACGTCGCCCACCGTGTACGCCGCGAGGTCGCGGGTGAACCCGTCCTGCGACGACACCAGCACGACCCCCAGGGCGAAGCCGCCCGACAGGGCGATGCCGGTCGCCGTGGTGAAGTCCTGGCCGCGGCCCCGGCTGAAGACCAGCACGGCGGCGACCACCAGCAGCCCGAAGAGTCCCCCGCCGAGATAGAGGTTCACCCCGAGCATGGCCGCGACCACGATGCCCGGGAACGTCGCGTGGGTGAGGGCCATCGTGAAGAACGGCAGCCGCCGGGCGACGACGAACACCCCGGTCACCCCGCCGAGCACGCCGACCAGGACCGCCTCGACGAGGGCCCGGTGAACAGTGGAGTCGAGCCAGCTCACGCCGCCTCCAGGACGTCGAGGTCGTCCGGCGCGGTGCGGCGGCGGGCCCGGCCGAGCCCCGCACGCCGGCGGGCGAACGCGGCGGCGTGGGCCAGGCCGTACAACCCGACCAGGACGAGCACCACGGTCGCCCCGGAGGCGAGCCGGAGGCCGTACCCGATCGACGCCTCGTAGCTCGCGACCAGCCCGAGCCATCCGGCGGCGGCGCCGAGGAGCGCGGCGAGCGGCACGATCACCACGAGCCGTTCCGACAGGCTGCGGGCCGCCGCGGCCGGCACGACCAGCAGCGCGATCACGAGGATCGTGCCGACCGCCTTGACGGCGGCCACGACGACCAGGGCGACCGCGACGTTCACCACGAGGTCGAGCAGGCCGACGCGGACCCCCGCCGCGCGGGCGCCCACGGGATCGAAGGCCCGCAGCAGCAGCGGCCGCCGCAGCACCGCCAGCAGCGCCACGACCAGCACCGTCACGACGGCGGTCTGCGCCAGTTGCTCCTCGGTGACGGTGAGCACCCGGCCGAACAGGAACGCGGTGAGGTCGGAGGTGAACCCCGTCTGCCGCGACACCAGCACGACGCCGGCCGCGAACAGCGTGGTCAGCAGCACGGCGAGCGCGGCGTCCTCGCTCACCCTGCGACGGGCGGTGAGCAGCGTGAGCAGGACCGCGGTGACGACCCCGGCGGCGAGCGCGCCCCAGAAGACGCCGCCGTCACCCGCCATGAGATGGCCGATGACCACCCCGGGGAAGACGGTGTGCGTCAGGGTGTCGCTGACGAAGGCCAGGCGGCGCAGCAGCACCAGCACGCCGACGGTGCCCGCGAGCGCGCCGAGGACGACCAGCTCGGCCAGCGCCCGCGCCATGAACGGAAGCTGGAACGGCTCGAAGAAGATCATGATCGCGCCACCCTCACGTCTGGGTCACGATCACGCGGTCGCCGCGCAGTTCGAGCGCGTGCCCGCCGTACGTCGCGCGCAGCCGCTCGGGCGTCAGCACGTCGCCGGTCGGGCCGAAGCCGAACTGGTGCCGGTTGAGCAGGCACACCTCGTCGCACGCCAAGTGTGCGATGGCGAGGTCGTGGGTGCTGACGACGACCGAGGCGCCCTGCTCCTTGAGCGAGCCGATCGCCTCCAGCAGCGCGTGCTGGCTGACCGCGTCGACGCCGTTGAACGGCTCGTCGAGCAGCAGCATCCGGGGTCCGGCGGCGATGGCCCGGGCCAGCAGCACCCGCTGGCGCTGCCCGCCCGACAGCGTGCCGAACCGGTCGCGGGCCCGCGCGGCCAGCCCGACCCGCTCCAGGGCCCCGGCCACCTCGGCCCGGTCGGCGGCGGACGGACGGCGCAGCCAGCCGATCCGGCGGTAGCGGCCCATCATCACCACCTGCTCGACCGACACCGGGAAGTCGGGGTCGAGCGTGTCGGCCTGCGGCACGTACGCGACGTCGCGGCGGGCCTGCGCCGGGGTCGTGCCCAGCACCTCGATCCGGCCGCGTACGACCGGAACCAGCCCGAGCAACGCCTTGATCAGCGTCGACTTGCCCGCGCCGTTCGGGCCGATCAGCGCCACGGCCTCGCCCTCGTGGACGACGCCGTCCAGTTCCTCCAGCACGGGGACGTCGCCGTAGGCCACGCTCGCCCGGTCGATCACCAGGGTCGGCGCGCGCTCACTCATGTGGACGTCCCCCTCAACGCGTTGACGATGGTGTCGGTATTGTGCTCCTCCATCTGGAGATAGGTAGCACCGGCCGACCCCTCGGGGCCGAGCGAGTCGCCGTACAACGCGTCCTCGCCCGCCACGACCGTCACCCCGGCCTCGCGGCCGATCGCCTCGGCTGTCTTGGGCGGCAGCGACGCCTCCGAGAAGATCGCGACCGTCCCGGTCGCCCTGATCTCGGCGACGAGATCGGACACCTGCTTGGCCGACAGTTCGGCGGAGGTGTCGAAGCTCGGGATGATCGACCCGACGAAGGTCAGCTTGTAACGGTCGAGGTAGTAGCCGAAGGCGTCGTGGTTCGTCACCAGCTTGCGCCGGTCCGCCGGGATCGAGCCGATCTTCCTGGCGATCTCGGCGTCGAGCGCGTCCAGCTTCGCGTCGTATTCCGCAAGGTTGGCCTGGTACGCCGCGGCGTCGGCCGGGTCGGCGGCGGCGAACGCCTTGCCGATCGTGGCGGCCATCGTCTTGACGTTCAGCGGGTTGTGCCAGATGTGCGGATCGCCCGCGCCCTCCTCGCCGTCGCCCCCGCGAACCGGCACACCCTGCGAGGCGTCGACCACCCGGCCGTCGAAGCCGGCGGCCCGGATCGTGTCGTCGAGCCACTTCTCCAGGCCCACGCCGTTCTTCACGAGCACGTCGGCCTCCGCGATGGCCTGCATGTCGGCGGGCGACGGCTCGTAGTCGTGCGGATCGACGTTCGGCCGGAGCAGCTGGTGGACGGCGACCCGGTCACCGCCCAGGTTGCGGGCGAAGTCCGCGACCTGGGTGGTGGTCGCGACCACCTTCAGCGGCAGCGACGGGTCGTCGGGGGTCTCAGGCTCCGCACCGCCGCACCCCGCGGCGAACAGGACGAGCAGCGCGGCGGACGACAGGGTTCGGGCAAGCGGCGAGAGCACGAGAGATCCTCAAGTCGGCGTATCAGGGGAGGCATCCCACTCAACTGTCCCGCAAATGAAAATCATTGTCAACTTAGGACATCCCGGCGCCCGCCGTGGCCACCTACCGGCGGGTGCGGGCGGCGAGGACGGCGCGGGCCGTGCCGGGGTTGTCGGCGAAGACGCCGTCGACGCCGAGGTCGAGCAGGCGCGACAGCCAGCCCGTCACGTCGCCGGTCGTCCGCGCGTACGCCGGGTTCGCCGGGTCCCCGAGCCGGAAGTCGGCCGGAAGCTGGGAGTTCTCGTCGCGGACCGTCCACACGTGCACGTCCAGGCCCGCCCGGTGGGCGTCGCGCACGAGCGTCGTCGGCGCGAGCAGGCGCCCGTCGGGGCCCGTGGGGACGACGCGTGAGGTCGCCGCGCCGATCCCGTCGGCGTACGTCGCGATCTCTTTGAGACCCGCGGGCGTCACCATCCCGTCGTAGGTCAGCGGGTCACCCGCCGCCACCCGGTCGTACGGCGCGCCGGACCCGTTGACCAGCTGGATCAGCGGCAGGCGGGTCTTTCCGCTCAGCTCGCGCAGGTTGGCCGTCTCGAACGACTGGATGAACACCGGGTCGCGCCGGTCACGCCAGCCGTACCGGCCGAGCACCTCCAGCAGCGGCTCCTCCAGCGACAGCCCGATGGAGTCGAAGTAGGAGGGGTGCTTGGTCTCCGGGTACACGCCCACGCCGCGCCGCCGCGCCAGCTCCACGACCTCGTCGAAGGTCGGGATCTGGGCCAGGCCGTCCAGGGCCGCGTTGTCCGGGCGCAGGTCGGGGATGCGCTCGGTGGCCCGCAGCGTACGCAGTTCGGCCAGCGTGAAGTCCTCGGTGAACCAGCCGGTGACCGGGACGCCGTCGATGGTCTTGGTGGTCCGGCGGGCGGCGAACTCGGGATGGTTCTCCACGTCGGTGGTCCCCGAGATCTCGTTCTCGTGCCGGGCCACCAGGACGTGGTCCTTGGTGGAGACGAGGTCGGGCTCGATGTAGTCGGCCCCGAGCGCGATGGCCGTCTCGTACGACAGCAGCGTGTGCTCGGGCCGCAGGGCGCTGGCGCCCCGGTGCCCGATGACGACGGGCTGACGCTCCCGCCCGGCGGCGGCGGGTTCCGGCTGGTGTGACACAGCGGCCACCGTACCGGCGGCGAGGACGGACAGGACGACGACGGCGGATCTGCGGATCATGGTCATGTCCGGGACGCTAGGCGGGTCAGGCGTACCGGACGTGACCTTCGCGTGCCTTCCCCGGGAAACGCGTACGGCCCCCGGGTGACCCGGGAGCCGTACGAAGAGACGCGGTGAGACGCCGGATCAGACCTGGCCGGCCTTCTCCAGGGCCGAGCAGCAGGTGTCGGTGATCAGACGGGTGACCAGGTAGGGGTCGACGTTGGCGTTGGGGCGCCGGTCCTCGATGTACCCGCACTTGTCGACCTCGACCTGCCACGGGATGCGGACCGAGGCGCCGCGGTCGGAGACGCCGTAGCTGAACTTGTCCCACGGAGCGGTCTCGTGGTGGCCGGTCAGGCGGTCCTCGATGCCGTGGCCGTAGTGCTTGACGTGCTCCACCGCGTTGTCGGCCAGCGCCTCGCAGGCGGTGATGATCGGCTCGTAGCCCTCACGCATGGCCTTGGTGGAGAAGTTGGTGTGCGCGCCGGCGCCGTTCCAGTCGCCCTTGACCGGCTTGGGGTCGAGCGTCGCGGCGACGTCGAACTCCTCGGCGGTGCGGTAGAGCAGCCAGCGGGCGACCCACATGTGGTCGCCGACCTCCAGCGGACCCCCCGGGCCCACCTGGAACTCCCACTGGCCGGGCATGACCTCGGCGTTGATGCCGGAGATCTTCAGGCCGGCGGCGAGGCAGCGGTCGAGGTGCAGCTCGACGATGTCGCGGCCGAAGACCTCGTCGGCGCCGACGCCGCAGTAGTAGCCGCCCTGCGGGGCCGGGAAGCCGCCCAGCGGGAAGCCGAGCGGGCGGCCCTCCTTGAAGAAGGTGTACTCCTGCTCGATGCCGAACCACGGCTCCTGCGCGGCGAACCGCTCGTCCACCTCGGCGAGCGCGGCGCGGGTGTTGGTGGCGTGCGGGGTCATGTCGGTGTGCAGGACCTCGCACATGACCAGAACGTGGTCGCCGCCGCGGATCGGGTCAGGGCAGATGAAGACGGGCTTGAGCACCAGGTCGGAGGAGTGACCGGTGGCCTGGTTGGTGCTGGACCCGTCGAAGCCCCACAGCCCCGGCTCGGCGCCGTCGGCGAGGACCTTCGTCTTGGAACGGAGCTTCGCGGTCGGCTCCGTGCCGTCGATCCAGATGTACTCGGCCTTGTAGGTCACGTCGATCCCTTTCGAAGCGAGGCGGCCTGGCGTTCGTCCGCCACGCTTGAGAGTGCCGTTCTGGCATTTCGTAACCTTTGCCCGTTGGTAACCAGGGTGTTAACGCGTGTTCTTTGCTTGACAAACCGCTGCCCCATTGTGACCGGGAGCACATGATCCGCGCCTTTGGGGGCAGACGGAGTGCGTCCACGAATCGCACACCGCACCAGGGAGTGACGGCAGATGGTCTTACTGGGCCTGCTTCTGGTCCTGATCGCGGCGGCTGCGGTGATCGAGGTGTCGGTCAACGACACCGCGAACACCCTGCCTATCACGGTGCTGGACCGCACCTTCAACCTCAGCCCGTTCGAGTTCTTCATCGCCGGCGTGGTGACCGCCGCCGTGTTCGTCGTCGGCCTGATGCTCATCACCGGCGGCCTGCGCCGCGGGGCCGTCAAGCGCCGCAAGGTGCGCGAAGCGCGCCTCGCCGAGCGGGACCGCGTCTCCCGTCTGGAGGCCGAGAAGCGCGAGCTGGAGCGCCGTCTCCAGTCGTCTCCGGCGACCACCCCCGCCACCGAGACCGAGGCCGAGGCCGAGCGGGACGGCGTGGCTCCGGTCACCGCGGCCTACCCCAAGGTCGACCGGGACCGGGACGGCGTCGACGACAGGGCCGAGGCCGGGAACGAGGCCAGGGCCGAGAACCGGACCGAGCGGGACACCGCACCGCACCGCCTCTCCGTGCCCCGGCAGTCGTCGCCGGACCAGCTGGTCGCGGGTGGCCGGCACGCGGCCGACGACCGGCACGCCTGACCGGCGTGTCCGGGCGGCGGCGGCCCGCCCCCTCAGCGGGAGACACACCTATGAGGGGGCGGGTTGCAGCCGGTGGGCCTCGCCGCCCAGACCCGCGGGAGGCCGCACCCTGGTCACCTCCCGCCCCCGCGCGCACACGATCTCCGCGAAGGTGACGGCGTTGCGTACGGCGGCTCCGCCCGGGTCGTTGTTGAAGTAGACGTAGGCGTCCGGCACGTCGCCCAGCCGGTCGGCCCAGCTGCGCAGCGCGCGCCGCCCGTACGTCGGCCAGGGGTCGGCCCGGCCCTCGTGGAAGCGCAGGTAGACCCAGCTCGTGGTGCGCCACAGGGGCCCCGCAGGCCGTCCGAGCCGGTCGGCCCAGCACAGGGCGGCCCCGAACTCCGTCAGCAGATCGCGGATCTCGGCCGTCCACCACGAGGCGTGCCGCGGCTCGACCGCGACCCGCACCGAGGACGGGAACCGGGCCAGGCAGGCCCGCAGCCGTACGGCGTCGGCCTGCAGGGTCGGCGGCAACTGGAGCAGGATGGGCCCCAGCTTGGGGCCGAGGCCCTCGGCCACGCCCATCAGCCGGTCCACCGGCTCCTCCGGGTCCTTCAGCCGCTTGATGTGGGTGAGGAAGCGGCTGGCCTTGACCGCCATGACGAAGTCCGGCGGGGTGCGCTCCCGCCACGACTCGAACGTCTCCCGCTTCGGCAGCCGGTAGAAGGCGTTGTTGTTCTCGACCGTGGCGAAGATCTCGCCGTACCTCTCCAGCCACAGCCGCTGCGGCACTCCCCCGTAGACGAGGTCGCGCCAGTCGGCGTACTGCCATCCCGATGTCCCCACCAGCACGGGCATGTCCGCTACCTACCCCGCGAACGGCATAGATCGCGGATCGCCGGGCACGCGTCGTCAAGACGGAGCAAAATACCTGAGAGGAAGCACGATGATTCAGGGCAAGACGATCGCATTCCTCGTCGCCCCCGAGGGGATCGAGCAGGTCGAGCTCACCGAGCCGTGGAAGGCCGTCGAGCAGGCGGGCGGCACGCCGAAACTGGTCTCCACCCAGCAGGGCCGGGTGCAGGCCTTCAACCACCTCGACAAGGCCGACACGTTCCCCGTGGACGCCGTGGCGGGAGACGTCGCCGCGTCGGACTTCGACGGGCTGGTCCTCCCCGGCGGAGTCGCCAACCCCGACTTCCTGCGGACGAAGCCGGAGGCCGTACGGTTCGTCAAGGAGTTCTTCGACGCGGGCAAGCCGGTCGCGGCAATCTGTCACGCGCCGTGGACGCTGGTGGAGGCCGACGTGGTGCGCGAGCGCACGCTCACCTCGTGGCCGAGCCTGCGGACCGACCTGAGCAACGCCGGGGCGACCTGGGTGGACAAGGAGGTCGTGGTCTGCACCGGAGGCCCGAACACGCTGGTGACCAGCCGCAAGCCGGACGACCTCAAGGCGTTCTGCCAGGCCGCCGTGGACGCGTTCGGCGGCTGAGCCCCCGCGCGGCGCGGGATCGTTCCAGAGCCCTTTCCGAGCGGATCACGGTCTGCCATGCTTTTCCGGTGCTACCCCCTGGACGCAGTGCATGACCGAGGTATTCACGCTCGGAGAGGCGTTGGCCGTCGTCTCGGCCGACCGGCTCCGGCATGACGCGAGCACCCGCCTCGACGTGGAGGGACCCGAGCTGACGACGGCGGTCGGCCTGGCCCGGCTCGACCACTCGGTGAGCTGGCTGGGCCGGGTCAGCGCCGACGAACTGGGCGTCCGCACGATGACCGTCCTGCGCGGCGAGGGCGTGGACGTCTCGTCCGTACGGGTCGATCCGACGGCGTCCACCGGTCTCGTCGTACGCCAGCGGCGCATCGGCCGGTCGTCGCACGCGGCGTACTACCGCGGCGGGTCGGCCGGGTCCCGCCTGACGACCGGGGACGTGCCAGGCGAGGCCGTCCAGTCCGCCCGGATCCTCCACGTCACCGGCGTCACCGTCGGGCTGAGCGGCTACGCCTACAGCGCCGTCCACCACGCGGCGAAGCTCGCCAAGGACGCCGGCGTGCTCGTCTCCGTCGACGTCAACCACCGCCCGCACCTGTGGGACAGCGTGGAGGAGGCGCGGCAGGGCCTGACGGAGCTGGCCGCCTGCGCCGACGTGCTCTTCGCGACCCAGGACGAGCTCGGGCTCGTGGAACCGGTGCTCGCGTCGATCCCCGAACTGGTCGTGACCCGGGGCGCCAAGGGCGCCAGCGCCACCGTGGAGGGCCTGCGTTACGACACCCAGGCCGCCCCCGTGACGTCCGTCGACCCCGCCGAGGTCGGCGGCGCGTTCGTGGCGGGCTATCTCAGCGCGATCCTCGACGGGCTCCACCCCTCGGACCGGCTCAAACGCGGCATCTCGGTGGCCGCCTTCTCCGTGGCCAGCCCTAGCTCGTGGCAGGGCCTCCCCACCCGCGGCGAGCTTCCGCCATAAGTGTCCGCGATATCCCGATCAAGACCGGTACCATCCTTGCTGTACGACGAGGAGGGGTGCCGTGGACGAGCAGAGGGCACCGGCGGGCGTTGATCCGTTCGCACCCAGCGTCGCCCGGATGTACGACTACTACCTGGGCGGCAAGGACAACTTCGCGGTGGACCGCGAGGCCGCCGAGAAGATCATCGGGATCCTGCCCAACCTTCCGGACATCGCCCGGGAGAACCGGCAGTTCCTGATCCGGACCGTCACCCACCTCGCGCGGCAGGGCATCCGGCAGTTCCTCGACATCGGCGCCGGGCTTCCCACGCAGCGCAACGTCCACCAGGTCGCCCAGGAGCTGGCCCCGGAGTCGCGCGTCGTCTACGTGGACAACGACCCCATCGTCCTGGTCCACGCCCGGGCGCTCCTCGCCGAGAACGAGCGGGTGATCGCGGTCGGCGCGGACATGCGCGACGCCGAGGCGCTTGTGACCCTTCCGGAGGTCCGCGCACACCTCGACTTCTCCCAGCCGGTCGCCGTCCTCCTGCTCGGGGTGCTGCACTTCGTCCCCGACGACGAGGAGGCCCTGAAGATCGTCACAGCGCTCCGGGGCCCGCTGGCGCCTGGCGGCTACCTGGCGATCTCGCACGGCTCGCTCGGCGAACTGAGCGAGGACCAGGAGGAGGAGGGCCGCAAGGTCTTCAGCCGCACCTCCGTCCCCGGCACCACCTCCCGGTCGCGGGAGCAGATCCTCGCCTTCTTCGACGGACTCGACCTCGTCGAGCCGGGAGTGGTGCCGCTGCAGGAGTGGCGGCCCGACGCCGACTACGTCTCCGTACGGGAGGGCAAGGCCGGCGCGCTCGGCGGCGTGGGCCGCGTGCGCTGACCCTCGTCAGGGACGCGGGACGTTGCGACATTGGTACCGTCCCGTAACACCCCGCCCGGAGAATCAAAGCAATGGTCTGAAGGCAGACCAAAGGAGCCGGGCATGCCAGATCCCGTCGGTGACGTGCGGGATGTCGTCGCGGGCTGGGCCGGACGGCCGCTGACGTTCACCAGGATCACGGGCGGGCTCAGCCACCACGTCGCCAGGATCGACAGCGCGGACGGCGAGCGCTGGATCCTGCGGGTGCTCGACCCGCGCATCACCGAGGCCGGTCTCGGCATCCCGCTGGACCAGGAGATCGCCAACACGGTCGCCGCGGCGGCGGCCGGAGTCGGCCCCCGGGTCGTGCACGTGCTGCCGGGGGCCCTCGTGCTGGAGTACGTCGAGGGCGTCACGCTCGACGTCCCGGCCGTGGCGGCGCGGATCGAGGAGGTGGCGGCCGCCTGCCGCCGCCTGCACGCCGGGCCCCGGTTCGGCAACGACTTCTCCATCTTCCGCACGCTCCGGGACTATCTGGCCCGGTGCCGGGCCCACGACCTGGCCCTGCCCGCCGGGTTCGAGGACGTGCTGCCTCTGGCGTACGAGGTCGAGGCGGCGCTGGCCCGCCGCCCGCTGCCGTCCGTCCCCTGCCACAACGACCTGATCTGCGGCAACCTCATCGCCACCGGTGACGGCGTCCGCATCGTGGACTACCAGCTGTCCGGCAACAACGACCCCTGCTTCGAGCTGGGCGACATCGCCGCCGAGGCCGGTTTCGACCCCGGCCAGGTCGTACGGCTGACGCGGGCCTACTTCGGCGACGACGAGCACGTCCCCCGCGTGCGGCTGAACCTGATCATGGCCAACCTCACCTGGACCCTCTGGTTCGTCGTCCACCAGGGGCTGGTCCGCTCCGGGGCCATGCCCGGATTCGACTACTCCGCCGAGGCCGCCGGCAAGTTCGCCCAAGCCGTACGCGACCTCGGGGATCCCAGCTTCGGACGCCTGCTCGACGGCGTCCGGAAACCCCGCACCGGTTAGAGGAGGCCTCAGTGGCGCAAGCCCTCGACGACGACGCCAAACGACTGGCGGAACTCGGCTACAAGCAGGAACTGGCCCGCACGTGGAGCGGGTTCTCCAACTTCGCGATCTCCTTCTCCATCATCTCGATCCTGGCCGGCTGTTTCACCACCTTCAGCCAGGCCTGGAACAACGGCGGGCCCCTGGCGATCTCCGTCGGCTGGCCGCTGATCTCGGCGTTCATCCTGATCATCGGGTTCTGCATGGCGGAGCTGGTCTCCGCCTACCCCACGGCGGGCGGCATCTACTGGTGGGCCGCCAAGCTGGGCAGACCGGTCCACGGCTGGTTCACCGGCTGGCTGAACCTGATCGGGCTGATCGCGGTGACGGCGTCCGTCGACTACGGCTGCGCGACGTTCCTCAACATCGTGGTCGGCCGGTTCAGCGACTCCTGGGCGAACGGCAACGCGCTGCACCAGACCTTCCTGCTGTTCGCGATCGTCCTGGTGCTGCACGCGCTGATCAACATCTTCAGCCACCGGCTGATCTCGCTGCTGCAGAACATCTCGGTGTGGTGGCACGTGTTCGGCGCGGCGGCCGTCGTGCTGATCCTGGTCTTCGGCCCGTCGAAGCACCAGAGCGTGGGCTTCCTGTTCGAGACGTTCAACCACTCCGGCTTCGGCGGCGGCGACTCCGGGCCCGCCTTCTGGCTGTACGTGCTGCCGCTGGGCTTCCTGCTCACGCAGTACACGATCACCGGCTTCGACGCCTGCGCGCACGTGTCGGAGGAGACGCACGGCGCGGCCCGCGCCGCGGCCAAGGGCCTCTGGCAGTCGATCTTCTACTCGGCGATCGGCGGCTGGATCCTGCTGCTGGCGTTCCTGTTCGCCGCCACGAACGTGGACGCCGTCAACGCCGAGGGCGGCTTCGTCGGGGCCATCTTCACCTCGTCGCTGTCGTCCACCCTCGCCACCGTCGTCTTCGGCATCTCCACCATCGGGCAGTTCTTCTGCGGGATGAGCTGCGTGACGTCGATGTCCCGGATGACGTACGCGTTCTCCCGCGACGGCGCGGTGCCGGGCTGGCGGCTGTGGTCGAAGGTGGACCGCAACCGCACGCCGGTGAACGCGATCATCGGCGGCTGCGCCGTCGCGCTGCTGATCACGCTGCCCGCGTTGTACGCCCCCGAGGGCACCGCGACGCCGGTGGCGTTCCTGGCGGTGGTGTCCATCGCGGTCATCGGGCTCTACCTCGCGTTCCTCATCCCGATCTGGCTGCGGCTGCGCGCCGGCGACTCCTTCCAGACCGGCCCGTGGACGCTGGGCCGCAAGTACCGGGCACTCTGCTGGATCGCCGTCATCGAGATCGCGATCATCTCGGTCTACTTCGTCCTGCCCATCTCACCCGCGGGCGTGCCCGGCGACCCCGGCTTCACCTGGACATCGGTCAACTACGCCCCCATCGCCGTGGGCGCCGTGCTCATCGGCATCGCCCTGTGGTGGCGCCTGTCGGCCAGGCACTGGTTCACCGGCCCCCGCCGCACCGTCGACACCGTGGACGGCATGGACGGTGTCGGCGGCGTGGACGAACCCGAGCCCGTCGCGTAACCCGGCGGACCCCTCCGTACGGCCCGCCCGGGGGCGGGCCGTACGGGACGTGGTCAGGTGGGCTCACCCAGCTGTTCGGCCAGTCGCTCCAGACCGCCCCTGATGAGCCGCCCATACCCGTCCTCGCCAAGCGCGCCGATCTCCGCCCGCGCCTGCCGGAGGTGCTCACGGGCGCGGTCGAGATCGCCCAGCTTGCGGTAACAATCGGCCAGGTTCAGGTGCAGCGACGGATACAGGCCCGCCACCGAGAGCGGCACCCCGGCTTCGGCCACCCGCTCGTCGGTGACGAGATCGGCGGCGGCGAGCGCCCGCAGATCCCACATCAGCTCCTGGTGGACGTCGTCCTGCACGTCGGCCATCGAGTGGGCGAGGACGCAGACATGCAGCGGGTCGCCCTGCTCACCGCCGATGTCATCCCAGATCCGCGCGAACAGGTCGCGAGCGGCTTCACGCTGACCCTGACCGTGATGCAACTCCACCGCCTGGCCGATCCGGGCCATCGTCGGGTCGGCGGCCATGAGCCACTCCTTCACCGTCGCGAACGATCAAGGGCAGCCTACTTGCCCCATCTCGCCCGTTGTGCACGCCGGTAAGCAGGGCCGGGAAGCGCTCGTGGCCGGTGACGGCACGGTGACGGACGGCACCCATCCGGAGACCAAGCGGTTGGACGGCGGATTCACCATCCTGAACCTGCCCTCCCGCGAGGCGGCGCTGGAGTGGGCGAGGAAGATCGCGGCCTCCTGCCGCTGCCCGCAGGAGGTCCGGGAGTTCCAGTACGACCCGCTTTCCTGACGGCGTACGGCCACCCCCGCGCCGTCCACGTGTTTCAGGGCAGGCTCAGGAGGACGCGAAGCTCAGGAGGACTCGAAGGCGGTGGCGACGGCTCGGCGGGTCTCCTCCATGGAGGCCCGGCCGAGCTCGTGGGCGATCGACGTCATCTCCACGTCCGGCATCCCGCAGGGGATCGCGAGGTTCCACGGCGTGAGGTCGCCCTCCACGTTGAGGGCGAAGCCGTGGCTCGTGACCGACCGGCTCGCCCGCATGCCGATGGACACGATCTTGCGGCCGGTGTCCCTGGTCCACACGCCGGTCAGCAGCTCCGACCCCGGCGGGGTGTCGCGCCGCTCGGCGGGGACGCCGAGCGCGGCCAGCGCCTCCACCAGGCGCAGCTCGACCTCGCGGATGTAGTCGACCACGCCCTCGCCGGCGCCCAGCTTCACGACGAGGTAGCCCACGAGCTGCCCGGGGCCGTGGTAGGTGAGCTGACCGCCGCGGCCGGTCGGCACCACGGGGATGCCGGCGGCCGGGTCGGGCAGATGGGACTCCAGGGTGCGCTTCCCGATGGTGAAGACCGGCGGATGACTCAGCAGCCACAGTGTGTCGGGCCGCGCGTCGTCCTGCCGTTCCTCGACCAGGGCGGCCATGCGTTCCATGGCCTTCTCGTAGTCGACCAGGTCGTCCTGGATCAGCGTCAGGGGCCGTCGCCGCATCATCGCTCACCTCTCCCGATGTGAGCATATTCCGATGTGAGCCATAGACGCGCCCGCGCGGCCCCGCGCCGCCTACCTGCGGTCGTACGAGTAGTCGTAGGCCGCCGTGGACGCGGCCGGGGCCTTGGGGAAGATCACCCACATGATGATGTAGGCCACGAACTGGGGGCCGGGCAGGAGGCAGGACAACAGGAACAACACGCGGATGACGGTCGGCGAGGTGCCCCACCGCTCCGCGAGCCCGCCGCAGACGCCGGCGATCATCTTGTGCTGTCTCGATCGGTACATCGTCGGTTCCTTTCGTCATCCGATACAACGGACCGTTCGACAGGTCACGTTCCGCGAGGAACCCTGATAAAACCCTGACCCTCCCTGATTCGGCGATTCAGGGCTCCGGGCCGGTGATCTTCTCGTGGAAGGGGGCATATACGGAGCCAAAAGACCGTCGTGGGAGTTACACATGGATATAGCGACTCTGCAGGGGCAGACCCGGCTGTACCTGCGGCAGAAGATCACCATGATGGTGAACAGGTACGTCGTCCATGTGGCCGGTCCCGGCGGTTCCGAGGGCGAGCTGGTGGGCTTCGCCGAGCAGAAGCGGATGGCGCTCAAGGAGCAGGTGACGCTCTACACCGACGAGTCGCGGGAGACGGTCCTCGCCGGTTTCAAGGCGCGCAAGGTGCTCGACATCGCCGGGGAGTACGACGTCGTGGACCATGCCGGAACGTCGATCGGCACCTTCCGCAAGAACTTCGGCCAGTCGCTGCTCCGCTCGACCTGGCACCTCCAGCAGCCCGGCCTGCCGACGCTGACCGGCCACGAGCGGAACCTCGTGGTCGCGTTGCTGCGCCGGTTCGCCGACTCGCTGGAGTGGCTGCCCTACCACTTCGACTTCAGCATCGGCGCCTCGATCGCGTTCTCGGTCGACCGCCGCTGGGGCCTGCGCGACCGGTACGCCATCGAGATCCACGACCCGCGCCTCGACCGCCGCCTGGTCATCGCCATGGCCGTGGCCCTCGACGCGCTCCAGGCAAGGTGAGGGAATCACCAGAACGGCCGCGACTGTTATAGTCGGCGGTAGCCGTATGGTTCTGGCTCCGTTCGAGCCCATACGCGCACCGCATATCTTCCGTCGGCGACCAGCCGACACGAGACCTCCCGCGCGATCCGTGATCTCGCGATCCACGATCTGACGGGCGATCCTGTCCGTCCTTCCGGGCGCGGCGTCCCACGATCCGCCTCCAGCGGAGAACCCCACTGCGTGCGTGTGAGTCCCAAGGGGGACCCCGCACATTCCCGGACCGAGGAGTCCTATGACCACCACCACTCTCACCGTTCCCAAGCAGCGCGCCTCCTCCCGCCCGCGACGGGCCCCGGCCGCCGCCTCCGCGACCGTGGCCACCGAGGTCGGCGGCCTGCTCGACTTCGCCGGCCGGAACGCGGTGATCCGTTCCCGCGGCTACCTGCCCGGGCCGAAGGACGTGGCCGTCCCCGCCGCACTCGTGGCGCGGTACGGCCTGCGCCGCGGCGACCTGGTCAGGGGCGCCGGGGAGAACGGCCGACTCGCCTCCGTCGTCTCGCTGAACGGCGCCCCCGTCGACACCGGTGAGGCCAGGCCCGACTTCGCCGACCTCGTGCCGATCCATCCCGACGAGCGGCTGCGCCTGGAGACGGCTCCGAACGTCCTGGCCACCCGCGTCATCGACCTGTTCGCCCCGGTCGGCAAGGGGCAGCGCGGCCTGATCGTCGCCCCGCCGAAGGCCGGCAAGACGATGTTCCTCAAGGCCGTCGCGAACGCGATCACGGCCAACCACCCCGAGTGCCACCTCATGGTCGTCCTGGTGGACGAGCGGCCCGAGGAGGTCACCGACATGCGCGAGTCGGTCCGGGCCGAGGTGGTCGCCTCGACCTTCGACCGCCCGCCGCAGGACCACATCGCGGCGGCCGAACTGGCCGTCGAGCGGGCCAAGCGGCTGGTGGAGACCGGCCGGGACGTGGTCGTGCTCATGGACTCGATCACCCGCCTCGGCCGGGCGTACAACATGGCCGCGCCGAGCGGCGGGCGGGTGCTGACCGGCGGCATGGACGCGCGGGCCCTGCACCAGCCCAAGAAGGTGCTCGGCGCCGCCCGCAACATCGCCGGCGGCGGCTCGCTGACGATCCTCGCGACCGCGCTGGTCGAGACCGGCTCGAAGATGGACGACAACCTCTTCGAGGAGTTCAAGAGCACCGGCAACATGGAGCTCAAGCTGAGCCGGAGCCTCGCCGACCGCCGCGTCTTCCCCGCCGTCGACGTCGTCGCGTCCGGCACCCGCCGGGAGGAACTGCTGCTCCACGCCGCCGAACTGCCGCTGATCTGGCGGCTGCGGCGGGCGTTGCAGGACCAGGAGTCGTTCGAGCGCTTCCTCGGCTCGCTGAAGAACACCGGCTCGAACGCCGAACTCCTCCTGGCCCTGGCGAAGAACTAGACCCCGATGGGGTGCCAGACGGTCTTGGTCTCCAGGAACGCCGTCATCCGCTCGATGCCGGGGTCGGCGAGCCAGTCCACGCGGCCGGCCGGGGGCCGGAGCACCCGCTTGAGGTTCTCGGCGGCGAGTTCCTCGCACGTGACGGCCAGATCGGGGTCCGCGCCCGTCAGGTCGATGCCGTTGACGTCCATGTGGCCCGCGAGCCAGGGAGCGATCTCGGCGGACGAGCCGGTGAGGATGTTCACCACCCCGCCGGGAAGGTCGGAGGTCGCCAGCACCTCGGCCAGCGTGATCGCCGGGAGCGGCGCCCGCTCGGAGGCCGCGACCACGCACGTGTTCCCGGTCACGATCACCGGCGCGATCACGCTGACCAGGCCCAGCAGCGGGCCCATCGGCGGGGCGACCACGGCCACCACGCCGGTCGGCTCCGGGCTCGACAGGTTGAAGTACGGCCCGGCGACGGGGTTGGCCGACCCCAGGACCGCCCCGATCTTGTCGGACCAGCCCGCGTACCAGACCAGCCGGTCGACCGCCGCGTCCACCAGCTCGCCGGCCTTCTTCGCGGAGACCCCGTCGGCGTCCACGACCTCGGCGACGAACTGCGCGCGCCGGCCCTCCAGCATCTCGGCGATCCGGTACAGGATCTGGCCCCTGTTGTACGCCGTGGCGCCCGACCACCCGGAGAACGCCTTCCGGGCGGCCGATACGGCGTCCCTGGCGTCCTTGCGCGAGGCCCGCGCCGCGTTCGCGAGAAAGTCTCCCTTGGAGGAGGTCACGGCATACGACCTTCCGCTCTCCGAACGCGGGAACGCGCCGCCGACGAACAGCTTGTACGTCTTGCGCACGGCCAGCCGCGCGGCCTGCTCACTCATCGAAGGTTCCAATCTCGAGCGGACGGGCGGGCTGGTAGGTCTGGCCGCACCGGCACACGCCGCCGCGGTGCGCGAACCACCCGTGCCGTACGGCGAAGCGGCGGGAGCGGCGGGCCCGGGAGAAGCCCTCTCCGGCTCCCGCGTCGGCCCGGCGGGCCAGGCGGCCGCAGCGTCCGTCGTCGCAACGGGCGTGCGGCCGGGCCGCGTGACGGTCACATCGGTCATACCGCAAGGTAGGCCTCCAGACCGTGCCGCCCGCCCTCGCGGCCGTACCCCGACTCCTTGAAGCCGCCGAACGGCGAGGCGGGGTCGAACCGGTTGAACGTGTTGGACCAGACGACGCCCGCCCGCAGCCGGGACGCCATCCACAGCATGAGCGAGCCCTTCTCGGTCCACACGCCCGCCGACAGCCCGTACGGCGTGTTGTTGGCCTTCTCCACCGCCTCGGCGGGCGTGCGGAACGTCAGCACCGACAGCACCGGCCCGAAGATCTCCTCGCGGGCGATCCGGTGCGACTGGGCGACGCCGGTGAACAGGGTGGGCGGGAACCAGTACCCGCGGTCGGGGATCGGGCAGGCGGGCGACCAGCGCTCGGCGCCCTCCGCCTCCCCGGCCTCCGACAGCTCGCGGATCTTCGCGAGCTGCTCGGCCGAGTTGATCGCGCCGATGTCGGTGTTCTTGTCCAGCGGGTCGCCGAGCCTGAGCGTGCCGAGACGCCGCTTGAGCGCCTCCAGCAGGTCGGCGGCGACCGACTCCTGCACCAGCAGCCGCGACCCGGCGCAGCACACGTGGCCCTGGTTGAAGAAGATGCCGTTGACGACGCCCTCGACCGCCTGGTCGATCGGGGCGTCCTCGAACACGATGTTGGCGGCCTTGCCGCCGAGTTCCAGCGTGAGCTTCTTGCGGGTGCCCGCGAGGCTCCTCGCGATGTGGCGGCCGACCTCGGTGGAGCCGGTGAAGGCGACCTTGTCCACGCCGGGGTGGGCGACGAGCGCGGCCCCCGTCTCGCCCGCGCCGGTGACGATGTTGACGACCCCCGGCGGCAGGTCGGCCTGCCGGCAGATCTCGGCGAAGGCGAGCGCGGTCAGCGGCGTGGTCTCGGCGGGCTTGAGCACGACCGTGTTGCCGCAGGCCAGCGCGGGCGCGATCTTCCAGGCCAGCATGAGCAGCGGGAAGTTCCACGGGATGACCTGCCCGGCCACTCCCAGCGGCCGCGGGTCGGGGCCGAACCCGGCATAGGAGAGCTTGTCGGCCCAGCCGGCGTAGTAGAAGAAGTGGGCGGCGACCAGCGGGAGGTCCACGTCGCGCGACTCGCGGATCGGCTTGCCGTTGTCGAGCGTCTCCAGCACGGCCAGCTCACGCGACCGCTCCTGGATGATGCGGGCGATCCGGAACAGGTACTTGGCCCGCTCGGCGCCCGGCATGCCCGACCAGAGGGGGAACGCCTTGGCAGCGGCCCCCACGGCGCGGTCGACGTCGGCCTCCCCCGCCCACGCGACCTCCGCGAGCACCTCCTCGGTGGCCGGGTTGACGGTCTTGTGGCGCTCCTCGCCCTGCGGCTCGACCCACTCGCCGTTGATGAAAAGGCCGTACGACGGCCGGATGTCGACGATGTCCCGCGACTCGGGCGCGGGTGCGTATTCGAACATGACTCAGCCCTCAGTCGAGCGTGAAGTAGTCGGGACCCGCGTACCGGCCGGTGGCCATCTTCTGCCGCTGCATGAGCAGGTCGTTCAGCAGCGAGGAGGCGCCCAGGCGGAACCAGTCGGGGTGCAGCCAGTCGGGCCCCGCGGTCTCGTTCACGAGCACCAGATACTTGATCGCGTCCTTCGTGGTGCGGATGCCGCCCGCGGGCTTCACGCCCACCTGACGGCCGGTCGCGGCGTGGAAGTCGCGCACGGCCTCCAGCATCACGAGCGTCACCGGGAGGGTCGCGGCCGGCGACACCTTGCCGGTCGAGGTCTTGACGAAGTCCGCTCCGGCGATCATCGCCAGCCAGGAGGCCCGCCGCACGTTGTCGTACGTCGCGAGCTCCCCGGTCTCCAGGATCACCTTCAGATGCCTGCCGGCACATGCCTCCTTCGTCGCGACGATCTCCTCGTACACCTTGAGGTAGTCGCCGGCGAGGAACGCGCCGCGGTCGATGACCATGTCGATCTCGGACGCGCCCGCGGCCACCGCGAGGGAGGTCTCGGTGACCTTGACCTCCAGGGAGGACCGTCCGCTGGGGAACGACGTGGCGACCGACGCCACCTTCACCCCCGAACCCGCGAGGGCGGTCACGGCGGTCGCGACCAGGTCGGGATAGACGCAGACCGCGGCGACCGGCGGCACGGAGGCGTCGGCGGGGTCGGGCCGGACGGCCTTGGCGCACATCGCCCTGACCTTGCCGGGGGTGTCGGCGCCCTCCAGGGTCGTGAGGTCGACCATGCCGATGGCCATGTCGACGGCCTGTTTCTTGGCGGTCGTCTTGATGGATCGCGTGCCCAGCATCGCGGCGCGGGCGTCCGCGCCGACCCGGTCGACCCCGGGAAGGCCGTGCAGGAACGCCCGCAGCGTCGAATTTGAGGAGGCGACCTCCGCGAGCGGAGTAGTCATAGTTGGCACGGAACCAGCATCGCCGACCACGGCGAATGATTCCAAACCCGGGGACCCGGGTGTTCCTAAGGCATCGCCTTACCCGCCTTAGACGGCGTAGGCCGGCGGTCGCACACAGGGCGGCCAAGAGATAGGGCATCCGCCCGATGTGGCGGGGGGCGTCTTAGAACGAACCTTGATGTGTAAGGGAAAGAAGCCTCGAACAAGGAGAACCGCGATGGGGCCGGAACTGCACTACCAGATCATGATCAACCGGGCCGCCGAGCTCCAGGAGGAGGCCGCGTCGCACCGGCGCGCCCGCCAGGCGCTGGCCAGCCTCAAGGCGCAGCAGCGCTCCCGCCGGCTGCGCGGGACGTTCGGCAAGCTCCGCAGCTCGTGACCCGCGTACGAAGGCCCGGCCGGACCCTCCCTCCCGGCCGGGCTTGCCAGCCCCCGTAGGGCAAAAAAGCAGGCGAAGCCAGACAAAGGGTCATGACATGCTTTACGACATGACACGCCGGGCGGTAAGCCCCGTCTTCGTCGGGCGGGACGCGGAGCTGGAGACCCTCGCCGAGGCCTACGACCAGGCCCGCAAGCAGGCCACCGCGGCGGTGCTGATCGGCGGCGAGGCAGGGGTGGGGAAGACCCGCCTCGCCGGCCGGTTCGCGGAGGAGGCCGCACAGGACGGCGCCCACGTGCTCGTCGGGGGCTGCGTGGAGCTGTCCGCCGAGGGTCTCGCGTACGCCCCGTTCACCGCCGCGCTGCGCCAGCTGGTCAGGGAGGCCGGGGTCGCCGAGGTCACCGCACTGCTGCCGGACGGCGCCGGCCGGGACCTGGCCAGGCTGCTGCCCGAGTTCGGCGAGCCGACCGGCGACGGGGAGACGGAGTCGGCCCGCGCCCGGCTGTTCGAGCTGATCCTCACGCTGCTGGAACGGCTCTCCGAGCGGCGGCCGGTCGTCCTCATCATCGAGGACGTGCACTGGGCCGACCGCTCCAGCCGCGACCTCATCGCCTTCCTCAGCCGCAATCTGAGGACGGCCCCCGTCCTGATGGTCATGACGTACCGGTCGGACGAGCTGCACCGCACCCATCCCCTGCGGCCCGTGCTGGCCGAGCTGGGCCGGGTCGACGGGGTGGTGCGGCTGGACCTGCCGCGCTTCACCCAGGACGAGGTCGCCGCGCAGATGGCCGGGATCCTCGGCGTCACCCCCGAGTTCGCCAGGGTCGACCGGGTCTTCGAGCGCAGCGGCGGCATCCCGCTGTTCGTGGAGGCGCTGCTCGACTGCGGCGAGGAGTGCTCGTTCCCCGACTCGCTGCACGACCTCATCATCGGATCGGTGGAACGCCTGCCCGAGGAGACCCAGCGGGTGCTCCGCGTCGCCGCGGCCGGGGGCGTACGGGTGGGGCACGCCCTGCTCGCGGCGGTGAGCGAGCTGTCGGACGTGGACCTGGAGGACGCGCTGCGCCCGGCCATCGCCGCGAACGTGCTGCAGGTCGCCGACGGCGGGGCGTACGCCTTCCGGCACGCCCTGATCCGCGAGGCGGTGCACGATGAGCTGCTGCCGGGCGAGCACGCCCGCATGCACGCGCGGTACGCCGAGGAGATCGACCGCGACCGCACGCTGGTCCCTCCGGGCCGGGCGGCCATCGAGATCGCCCACCACTGGTACTCCGCCCGCGACGACGAGTGGGCGCTGGTCTCCGCCTGGGAGGCGGCGGAGAAGGCGGCCAAGTCGTTCGCCTACACCGAGCAGATCCAGCTGCTCGAACGCGTGCTGACGCTGTGGGACAAGGTGCCCGGCGCCGCCGGCCGCATCGGCCAGGACCACTGCACGGTGCTCGAACGGGCGTCCGAGGCGGCGTACGTCAGCGGTGACATGGAGCAGAGCCTCAAGTACGTACGCGGCGCGCTCGCCGAGCTGGACGAGCGGACCGCCCCGGAGCGGGTGGCCGAGCTGCTGGTCCGCATGGCGAACGTGAAGTCGCAGAAGGCCAAGCCCGGCAGCCTGGACGACCTGCGCCGCGCCGAGGGCCTGGTCCCGCTGCCCGGGGACACCCGCACGCTCGTGCTGACCCGGCTCGGCACGATGCTGATGTGCTCCGACCAGGTCGTCGAGGGCACGGCGGTCACGCAGGAGGCGCTGCGCACGGCCCGCGAGAAGGGGCACGAGGTCCAGGAGGCCGACCTGCTGATCAACCTCGCGCTCGGCCACTCCATCAACGGCGACCTGCAGACCACGTTCGCGCTCAACGAGCGGGCGCTGGCGATGGGCACCCGCCTGGACTCGCCCCGGATCATCCTGCGCGCCCTCGGCAACAACGTCGACGCCCTGGACAACCTCGGCCGCTCGGAGGAGGCGGTGCTGCTCGCCCTGGAGGGCGAGAAGCTCGCCCGCCGGTACGGCAGGTTCCGCCACCAGGGGGTGTTCATCGCCAACAACCGGGCGGAGGCGCTGGAGTCTCTCGGCCGGTGGGACGAGGCCATCGAGGTCATCGACCGGGCCATGACCATGGGCCCCACCATGCGCACCCGCTGGCACATGCTGCGCGTCCGGGCGGACATCGCGATCAGCCGGGGCGAGGAGGACCTGGCGCAGGACATCCTCTCCGAGGTCGGCGTCTTCTCCCCGCGCCGCGAGGAGCAGACGCAGGAGTGGACGAACAACACCCGCCTGGCGCTCGCCTTCCACCTGCTGCGCGGCGAGCCGCTCAAGGCGCTGGACCTGCTGGAGGCCGCGCTCGACAACCCGCCGCTGTCACGCAAGGCGATGCTGGCCGGGCGGCTGCTGGCGTCGATCCGGTACGTCTGCGACGCCGCGGCGCCGGTCGCGCCCGAGCGGGTCGCGAAGGTGCGGGCGCACGGCGACCGCCTCGCGGAGAACCTGGGCGACGGACCGGTGAACGAGGCGTTCGGCCTGGTCTACCGGGGAGAGTTCGACGCGGCGGCCGAGGCGTGGCGGCGGCTGGGCCGCCCCTACGTCCAGGCCAAGGCGCTGCTGCTCGCGGCGGTGGACGCCGCCGCGCGCGGCGACCGCGACGGGGCCTCCGCGCGGCTGCACGAGGCCTGCCCGCTCGCCACCGCGCTCCGCGCGGCCCCGCTGGTCACCCAGATCGAGACGCTGGCCCGCCGCGTCGGCACGCCGCTGTCCAAGGCCCCGCTGCCCGACGCCACCCCCGCTCCGCCGGCCAGGTCCGGACGGCAGGCCGACCTGACCCCCCGTGAGCTGGAGGTGCTCCGCCTGGTGGCGGCCGGGCGGAGCAACCGCGACATCGCGGCCGAGCTGTTCATCTCGGCCAAGACCGTCAGCGTCCACGTGTCGAACATCCTGCCGAAGCTGGGCGTGTCGACCCGGGGTGAGGCCGCCGCCGCGGCCCACCGCCTGTCTCTTCTCGACTAGCCGAACAAGGGCTCGATCAGCAGCAGCACGCCGAAGACGGCGAACGCGGCGGCGGCGCCGTACTTGATCCACTTTTCCGGCAGGCGGCTGCCGAGGAAGCGCCCGACGAGGATCGCCAGCGCGTCGGCCGCGACCATGCCGATGGTGGAGCCGATCCAGGTGCCGAACCAGCCGTGCTGGGTGGCCAGCGTGATGGTGGCGAGCATCGTCTTGTCGCCCAGCTCGCTGAGGAAGAACGCCACGCCGACGGCAATGAACGCGTTGCGGGTCGTCTTGGCCGCCTTGCCCTCCTCCTCCTCGCTGAGCTCGTCGCCGCGCAGCGTCCACAGCGCGAAGCCGAGGAACGCGAGGCCCGCGACGATCGAGATCGCGGTGGTGGGGAGCGCGTCGCCGACGACCCTGCCGAGGGCGACGCTGCCGAGGTGCACGAGCGCGGTCGCGACGGTGATGCCGGCCAGCACCGGGAGCGTCCTGAACCGGGTGGCGAAGGTCAGGGCCATGAGCTGGCTCTTGTCGCCGAGCTCGGCCACGAAGATGACGACGAGGGAGATCCAGAGGGCTTGCACGGGGTCGCCTTCCGAGGGGAGATGCGACCGGGCCGCCGTACGACACCCGGGGAGCGGGTACGACTTCGGCCCGGCAGCATGTGGTCATGACTGTCGGGCCGAAGGTCTCGTCCGCCACGGGGGCTCCACGACCGGGCGGGCGAACCGCCAGTGTGTCGATCAGTGGATTTCGGACTACTCCCCTTCGGTGTTGTCCCAGTTTAATCGAGCTGAAGACTTGCTCCCACCAGCACGGGTTCGTTGACGAGCCACACGCCGAACTTCTCGTGCACTCCGTCGCGCACCTCGCGGGCCAGCGCGAGCAGTTCGGCCGCGCCCGCCTCACCGGTGGGGTTGGTCAGGGCCAGCGTGTGCTTCGTGGAGATGCGGGCCCGGCCCTTCTCGTACCCCTTGGGGAACCCGGCGTTCTCGATCAGCCACGCCGCCGGGATCTTCACCGAGCCGTCGGGCATGTCCCAGTGCGGATGACCGGGGGCCCGAAGCTCCAGGGCCGCCGCCTCGTCCGGGCCGAGCACGGGGTTGGTGAAGAAGGACCCCGCGCTGCGCGTGTCGGGGTCGTCGGGATCGAGCACCATCCCCTTGCCGCGCCGTAGCTCCAGCACCGCCTCCCGTGCCTCGGTCAGCGGCACCCGCTCGCCGATCTCCACCCCGAGCCGCGCGGCCAGTTCCCGGTACGCCACGGGCCCCGACAGGGCGGACCGCTCCAGGGCGTAGGTGACCGCGAGCACCACGTGCCGTTCGGGGTCGTGCTTGAAGGCGCTGTGCCGGTAGGCGAAACCGCACTCCGCGGCCGTGAGGTCGGCCACCTCGCCGGTCCCGCGGTCGTACACGCGGACGCCGGTGACGGTCTGCGAGACGTCCTGCCCGTACGCCCCGACGTTCTGGATCGGGGTGGAGCCCACCAGGCCGGGAATCCCCGACAGGCACTCGATCCCCGACAGGCCTTCGGCGACGCACCGGGCGACCAGGGCGTCCCAGTCCTCCCCCGCCTGCGCCGTGACGAGCACGCGCCCGTCCCCGTCCGGTGCCGACTCGACGCCCCGGGTGACGACGCGGACCACCAGCCCGCCGAACCCCTCGTCGCCGACGAGCAGGTTGCTGCCGCCGCCGAGCACCAGCACGGGTTCCCCGTCGCGGTCGGCCTCGGCCACCAACCCGACCAGGTCACCGGTGGTGTCCGCCTCCGCGAACGCCCGGGCCGGGCCGCCCGTACGCAGGGTGGTGTAGCGGGCGAGGGCCACCCCTGCCAGCCGGTCAGCCATTCGTCTCCTCAGCGCGTCCCCCCAGGCCGGGTAGAGGAACCCAGGGCCGTGTAGAGGAACAGGATAGCCACCCCGCCCCCGCCCGCCCCCTCACGGAGTGTGCGGGGCGTCCCGGTCGGGAGGTGAGTCGGTGCCGGTGTCGACGCCGGTCTCGGCGATCGTCTGGTCGATCCGGGAGGTGGCCGAACTGCCGTCCCACAGAAGCTGGGAGGCGACCATCGACGCCTCGCCCGACGGGGTCAGCGCCGTCTCGATCGTCCCGCCGGGGGCGACGTCGCGCTTGACCTCGGTGATCTTCTCGTGGCCCGCCGCCCGCGCGGCCTCCCGCGCGTTCCCCGCGCGGGGCGACGGCAGCCCGCCTCCCTGGGCGTCCCCGGCCTTGCCCGGGTCCTGCGTCTGCGTCGCCACGCCGGCGGTGTCGCCCTGCTCCCGCTGGGTCGTGACCGGCTCGTTGACGACG
This sequence comes from Microbispora triticiradicis, assembly GCA_003260025.2. Classification (GTDB taxonomy): domain Bacteria; phylum Actinomycetota; class Actinomycetes; order Streptosporangiales; family Streptosporangiaceae; genus Microbispora; species Microbispora triticiradicis. Next base: position 66,666 of record QFZU02000004.1, read on the forward strand.
CCCTCGGTCTCTGAAGTGTCTCGCTCGCTCACGATCCGACCGCTACCCAGCACCGGCGCCGCCAAGCACCCTCGTGGCTCATCGCGGCCGATCGGGGCCGGTCAGGTGAGCTGGACCACCGCGCGGGCCTTGGAGAGGACCCGGGAGTCGCCGGACCTCGCCGTGAGCGTGACCACGACGCGCTTGTCCTCGCGCTTCTCCTCCACGATCCCGCTGATCGTGATCGTCGCGCCGTTGTCGTCGTCGGGCACCACGACCATGGACGAGAAACGGACCCCGTACTCGACCACCGCGCCGGGGTCGCCCGCCCAGTCGGTCACGAACCGGCCGCCCTGCGCCATCGTGTACATGCCGTGCGCGATGACGTCGGGCAGGCCGACCGCCTTCGCGTGGCGCTCGTTCCAGTGAATGGGGTTGAAGTCGCCCGACGCCCCGGCGTACCGCACCAGGTCGACCCGGCGGACCCGGTACTCGGCGGCCGGGATCTCCTGGCCGGTCTCCACGTCGTCGTACTTGACCGTCGCCGCCATGATCAGGCCGCCCCTCCGCGCTCCACGATGATGTTGTAGGTCCGGCAGACCAGCTCGCCGGAGGTGGTGTGCACGTCGCTGCGCACGGTCAGGAACTCGTTGCGGCCGACGCTGCGGATCTCCGCGATGGTCGAGCTGCACACGAGCTCGTCGCCCGCCTGGATGGGCCGCTCGTACTCGAACCGCTGCTCGCCGTGGACGACCATGGAGAAGTCGAGCCCCAGGGCGGGGTCGGTGAGCGCGTCACCGGTGCCGAGGAGGCTGAACACGATCGGGAAGGTCGGCGGCGCCACGACGTCCGGGTGCCCGGCCGCCACGGCTGCCTGCCGGTCGTGGTAGATCGGGTTGTCGTCGCCGATCGCGGTGGCGAACTCGCTGATCTTGACGCGGCTGACCTCGTAGGGCGCGGACGCCTGGTACGTCCGCCCGACGAAGTCGCGATTCAGAGGCATCGGCCGTGCTCCTTAGGGGATGAGCGGGTGACCGTACGCTAGCAACACCCGATCCGGCCGGCCGTCACCGCCGCACCGAGGAAGATCCGGCCCAGAGCATCCGACCCAGAAGCACCGGCGGAAGCACCGACACGAAAACCGGCGCCTCCGCGACGGAGACGCCGGTCATACGTGAACGAGGTCGTGCTGTGTCGAGGTCAGGCCGTGTAAGCCGACCGCCGCGTTCGCGGCGCGGAACCACGCGCGCCGGACCGCGCTACGACTCAGCGGGTCTCGCGGTGCGCCCGGTGCGTCTTGCAGTTGGGGCAGTACTTCTTCAGCTCAAGCCGATCCGGGTCGTTGCGCCGGTTCTTCCGCGTGATGTAGTTGCGGTGCTTGCACTCCTGGCAGGCCAGCGTGATCTTCGGCCTAACGTCTGTGGCAGCCACGTGGGAGTGCCTTTCTGCGTTTGGGACTACTGGACAACCCAGGCCGGGGCCGCCTTCGTGAGGTGACCCGGCAGGGTAGTAGCGGAGGCCGGACTTGAACCGGCGACACAGCGATTATGAGCCGCTTGCTCTGCCTGACTGAGCTACTCCGCCTCGGGCCGGAGAAACTGCATCCGGCCACGCAAGGATACCCGACCCGTACGGCTCTTCGCGCATCGGGATCAGCCGTGATCGGGATCGGTCAGCCGGTGGGGAAGAGGCACCCCCACCAAGCCGAAAGCCCCACCCGGCAGCGCTCCAACAGGAACAATGCTCAGATAGGACTTTCCGGCCAGAGCCCCCAAACGGAATCGAACCGTTGACCTTCTCCTTACCATGGAGACGCTCTGCCGACTGAGCTATAGGGGCGGGCCCGGCTGCGCTCTCGCGCCTCGCGGACAGGTGTAACCATACACGGCCACGCTGACCGATGCGAACTCGAATACAGCCACGCTCACGGCGCCGGCTCACGGTGTCGGCAGCATCCCGGAGAGATCGGCCGCGGGCCGCTGGCGGGGCGGTACCTCGGCCGCGACGGCGTACCTGCTGAAGTAGCCCTTCCCCCGGACGGGGGTCACGTTACTCAGCGTCACCGTGGCCTCGTACGGCGCGTTCTCGCAGGCGGGCAGGCACCAGGTGCCGCTGAGCCTGCCCGCGCCGACGGCCCGGGTCGGCCCCCAGGAGTGCCAGGTGACCTCGCTGATCGTGGTGAACTCGGAAAGGACCAGGATGGCCGGCCGCTGGTCGGGCCGCCCCTGCTCCGAGCCCTGCAGGTTGAGCACGTACACCGGTGTCTCCGCGACCGGGCCGGCCTGCGACGCGCCGCAGCCGGAGACCCCCGCGCCGAGGACCGCGACCGCGAGCTTGGTGACAGTGGTGGCCAGGCGCATCGATACCCCCTCGGCACTCTGAGTGCCCAGGGTCGGCGCGGGTTACGCCTGCGGCCCGCCTACCTGACGGCCGTACGGGCGTCGCCGGCCCGCTCCGGCAGGGCGATCACCTCGCACAGGTCGGCGAGGTCGACGAACCGGGCGACCTCCTCGACCGACAGGCAGTCGGCGACCAGCCGTCCGTGCCGCCGCACGCGGAGCACCTGGCGGTCGCGGCGGTACGCCGGAACGATCTCGTACCCGTCGGGACCCACCCATCGCCTGTCCATAGGGGAACAAGCTATCGGTTCTTCCCACCGTTCTCTCCCGTCCCATAGGGATCGGGTTTAAGTAAGGACCTAATGGACCCCAAGCACCGGGGCGCACAGTGAGCGTGCCAGACCACCCCGCTCACGAAAGGCATCGCGCGATGTCCGACGCCCCCGTCCCGCACCCCGCCAACCTGCCCGCCCCCAACCTGCTCGGCTTCCGCATCACCCACCGCGCGATGCGGGCCGACTCCCGGCGCCTCGCCGACGTCACCGGCGAGATCGCCGCGGGCCGGCAGCCGTGCGGCCCCGAGCGCGCCGCGGCGATCAGGGACTATGTGGTCAAGCTGTGCCAGGGCATCCATCACCACCACAAGGCGGAGGACGACCACCTGTGGCCCCTGCTCGTCCGTTCGGCGGGCGCCGAGGTGGACCTGAGCGAGCTGAGCGAGGACCACTCCGAGCTCGATCCGCTGCTGGAGGAGATCCGGTCCGTCGCGGGCGACCCGGCCGAGCTGGCCAAGCCGATGCGCCGCCTGGCCGACCTGCTGGACGAGCACATCGTGGAGGAGGAGCGGCAGCTCTTCCCGGTCATCATGCGGCACGTCACCGCGAAGGACTGGGAGGAGCTGGAGAAGCACGTCCGCAAGGGCGGGGACCCGCGGTTCGAGCTGCCCCGCATCGAGCGGCACGCGCGGCCGGAGGAGCTGGCCGAGCTGCGCAGGCTGGCCGGGCCCGTCCTGGTCGTCATGCTGGCGCTGCTGCGTCCCGGCCACCGTCGCCGCGAGCGTCTCGTGTTCGGCGCGGCGTGAGCGCCCGGCGGGCGGCCTCCTCCCAGTGCGGGGAGCCGGCCTGCCGGGCCACCTCGGCGGCCCGCCGGTAGTGGGCGTCCGCGTCGCCGGGCCGGCCCAGGAACACGGCGAGGTCGCCCAGCGTGTGGGCCACCGGCCCGGCCGTGACCGACCCCGAGTGCAGGCCGGCCAGCTCGCCGTCGTACGGCAGCAGCAGCTCGTAGCACTCGGCGGCCACCTCCCGGTCGCCCAGCGCCGCCGCGTTGTCCGACCGCATGGACATCAGCAGCAGCCAGTAGTAGTCGCGCCGGGGCCGGTGGCCGGGCAGCCACACGGCGCGGGCCTCGTCGAGACGGCCGGCGCCGACGAGCACCCGGGTGTACATCTCCATGCTGTCCTCGCGCAGGCGCTCCCAGAGGACGGTGAGCTCCTCCACCATCCCGGCGAGGCGCCCTGACGCCAGCGCGACCACGAAGCGGCCGACCATCCCCACCATCGCGCCGTTCGCGTCGCCGGTGCGGGCCAGCCGTTCGCCGAGCTCGCCGTACGCGCGGCCGGCCCGCTCGAAGTCGCCCGTCACCAGCAGGCGCAGGGCGTCGAGGAAGGCGAGGATGCCGAGGGCCAGGCCGAGCTGGCCGGTCGTCGACAGCGCGGCGCCCCTGTCGGCGTGCTCGCGCGCCGACGCCCAGTCGTTGCGGGCGAGCGCGACCATGAGCAGCGCGAAGTGGCCGAGCGTCTGGTAGCCGAGCAGTCCCGCGTCGGCGGACGCGGTCAGCAGGTCGTGACCGAGCGTCTCCAGCTCCGTCCGCCGGTCCGGCGCGAGGCAGGCCCAGTAGCGGGCGTTGAGCGCCATGCAGCGCAGCCGGGGATCACCGAGTGCGTCCGCGATCGCCAGCGCCTCGGCGCTCGCCGTCTCGACGCGCTCCGCGTCGTGTCCTTCGAGCGCGTGGCAGAGGGCGACGAGCATGCGGCAGCGCAGCTCCCCCGCCTCCGCCGGCATCGAGCCCTCGATCGCCCCGACGAGCCGGGGGTCGTACGCGCGGTCGGGCTGGATGGTCCAGATGACCGGCGCGTCGAACGACGTGACCGCGCGGGCGACCGCCGCCCGGTCGCCCATCTCCTGGGCCAGCGCGAGGGCCTTCTCCCGGTTCCGCAGTGCGGTGATCACGTCGCCCGCGTGCGCCTGCGCGGACACCAGGTCGCACAGCAGGCCGAGGCGGACGTCCCGGGGCGGGTCGCCGGTCCCCGGGGTCAGCAGGTCGAGGGCGTCCAGGGCGCCCTGCAGCAGCGTCGCCGCCTCTCCGTGCGCGTGGTAGACCGACCAGGCCTGGTGGGCGGCGCGCGCGGCGTACCCCGCGGCCGTGAGGGCGGTCGCGGTGGTCGCGGCGGCGAGCGCGTGGTGCCCGAGCGCGCCGACGTCGCCGGGCCGCACGCGTTCCAGCGCGGCGAGGACCCTGCCGTGGATGCGCGTACGGCGCAGCCGGGGGATGTCCTCGTACAGCGTCTCGCGGACGAGCACATGGGCGAAGCGGACGTGGCCGGGGCGCGGCTCCTCCAGCAGGCCGGACAGCACGCCCGCCTCCAGGCCGTCGAGCACGGTCTCCTCGTCGGCCCCCGGCATCGCGACGAGCACGTCCGCGTCGGCCTCCCGGCCGAGGACGGCGGCGGTGCGGAGCGTCGTCTGCGCCGTGGCGGGCAGCCGGGCGAGACGACGGCGGATCAGGTCGCGGACGCCCGGCGGCAGCGCGTGGGCCGCGGCCGGGCCGTCGACCGCGAGCAACCGGGCCGTCTCGGCCACGAACAGGGGGTTGCCGCCGGTCCGCTCGGTGACCGTGCGGACCAGCGTCTCGTCCACCTCCGCGCCGGAGCGCTCCGCGAGCAGGCGCGCCACCTCCGGCTCGCCGAGGCCGCCCAGCGTGATGTTCTCCACGGCCTGGACGGCGAGCGCGGCGGCGGTGGCCGTGAGGTCGTCGCCCGCCTCCGCCGGCCGGTGCGTCAGCAGGACGAGGACCGGCGTGCGCGCCAGGCGGCCGGCGAGATGACGCAGCAGCTGGAGGGTCTCCTCGTCGGCGCGGTGCACGTCCTCCAGCACGATCAGCAGTGGACCCGGCACGCCCTCCAGGTAGTCGCCGGCCGCCCGCGCCAGCCAGAACTGGCCGACGGGCGCGGCGTCGTCGGTCAGCAGCGGCGCGAGCCTGGCCGCCGTCCCGGGCTCCGGCGGGCGGGTGGCGGAAAGGTCGCGCAGCACCTCGCTCCAGGCCCAGGCGGGCGGCACGCCGCCGGTCGTCTCCGGGCAGCGGCCGACCACGGTCTGCCAGCCGTCCTCCGCCAACCGCCGCACCAACGCGGCGGCGAGCGTGCTCTTGCCCGAGCCCGCCTCGCCGCCGAGCCAGGCGATGCGGAAGCCGTCCCGCGCCTGCCCGGCCGCGGAGACCAGCCGGGACAGCTCCGCCGTACGGCCGATCATCCGGAAGTCGGCGGGGACGGGCTCGGCCCGCGTCTCCCGTACGGGCGGGCCGATCACGGGGGCCGGGTCGAGCGACTCGGCCTGCGCGAGGATGTCCGCCTCCAGGGTGCGCAGCGCGGGCCCGGGGTCGACGCCGAGCTGGTCGGCGAGCAGGGCGCGGGTGCGGCGCAGGGCCGCGAGCGCCTCCCCCTGCCGGCCGCCCCGGTAGTAGGCCAGCGCGAGCAGCCGTACGGCGTTCTCGCGCAGGGGGCGCTCGGTGAGGTGGCGTTCCAGCTCGGGGACGATCTCGGCGTGGCGGCCCAGCGCGAGCGCCGCCTCGGCGCGGTACTCGGAGGCGACCACCCGCAGTTCGTTCAGGTGGCCCACCTCGGGCACGGCCCACTCCTCGTCGCCGAACTCGGCGTACGCCGGGCCGGTCCACAGCGCCAGGGCCTCGTTGACGAGGTCGAGCGCCCGGGCGGGCGCGCCCTCGGCGAGGAAGCCGGAGGCGGCCTCGACCAGCCGGGGGAAGCGCCAGGCGTCCACGTCGTCCGGCTCCAGCGCGAGGCGGTAGCCGGGCGGAGCGGTCACCAGCACACGGGCGGCGGCGCGGGGCGGGCGGTCCGGCTCCAGCACGCGGCGCAGGTTGGAGACATAGACCTGCAACGCGCCGAGGGCGCGAGGAGGCGGCTGGCCCTTCCACAGGTCGTCCACGAAACGGTCGGTCGACACCACGTGTCCGTGCGCGCAGACCAGCCGGGCCAGCACGGCACGCTGGAGCGACGTCCCGAGGTCCGCGCGACGGCCGTCGACCTCCGCCGCTATCCGCCCCAATATCCTCAATCGCACCATAACGGGGGCAAGCATAGGGATCAGGCTCGATAGTGGTAGTAACCGAGCAGGTCATCCAGCACGGACACGTCGTCCATGCGGATGCGCGTGCCGGTGGCGAACGCGTTGATCATCTTGCCGCCTCCGACGTACACCCCGACGTGGTGGGTCCTGCCGGGCCTGCCGTAGAAGACCAGGTCGCCGGGTTGCGGCACGTCGACCCGGCGCAGCCGGCCGACGTGGTCGTCGGTGTTGCCGGGACCGAGCACGTCGTCGCCGAACGCCAGGTCGTACACCCATCGGGTGAACCCCGAGCAGTCGAAGCCGCGCGTCCGGCTCGCCGGACAGGGCATGACCGAGCCGCTGTACCCCCGGCAGGTCCCCTTCGACGGCCCCGGCCGCGTCGCGTGTCCCCCGCCCCACGAGTACGGCAGAGCGCCCTGGGCGGCGTACGCGACGGCGACGGCCCTGGACAGCTCCTCGTTGAGAGGCGCGGAACCCGCGGCGGCCAGCGCGACGATTCCCCCGACCAGAACCAGTCGGCGCCTGAGCGCGCGCTCAACCCCCATGAATCGTGACAATAGTCACTCGTCTCTTTCCTGACCATGGAAGCTTTACCCCACTCGATCGACGCACCGGGTAGGAATTGTTACTCTGAGTAGGGCTAAGGTGGTCCAATGTTCAACCGAGCCCTACCTCTGTGAGCCAGGACGCGTTCGACGTCCTGCCGTCGAAGCGCTTCGCCTGGTCGCCCCGGACCTCCCCCACGGCTCCTTCAGTGGTCCCCGGCGTCAGGGAGAGCGAAGGGAGCCACCGTGGAGACGTGGACGGCACCGACCCCATCCCCCACCCGTTGGTGGGTGCTGGGCATGCGCGGAGAGCTGGATCTCCACGCGGTGCGGCATCTCCACGAGCCCCTGCGCGGCCTGATCGAGGCCAGGGGCCCGTGGCTCGCCCTCGACCTCAGCGAGGTGCGCTTCATCGACACCACCGGGGTCGGGCTGCTGGTCCGCCTGGCGCACAACCTGCGCGGCCGGGACGGCGACCTCGCGCTGATCGCCCCCGGAGGCCAGGTGCTGCGGATCCTCCGCTGGACGAACCTGACCCGGCTGTTCCGCGTGCTCGACACCGCCGACGCGCTGGCCGACCTCGCCACCGACCATCCCCGCCTCGGCCGGGCGACCTGATGCCCCCTGGGAAGCGTGACCGGGCCGGAGCCGTCAGTCCAGTCTGATCTCCACCGGGGTGTCGTCGGGCGACGGCGCCACGGGACGGCAGCTCTGGCCGCACCCGCCGAACGAGGGGTCGAGCGGAGCGAACTTCGTCGCCGGCACGCCGCTCAGCGCCTTGAGCATCGTGTCCTTCCAGATCGGGCCGGGAACGCTGGCGCCGAACACCTCGCCGTAGTAACGGCCGCCGATCGTCACGCCGTTCAGCTTGTACTTCGACGTACCGCGCGGGTCGCCGAGGCTGACCGCGCCGGCCAGGTCGGGGGTGAACCCGGCGAACCAGGCGGAGGAGGAGTTGTCGTTGGTCCCGGTCTTGCCGCCCGCGTCGCGGCCGATGCCGCCGACCGCCGCCATCGTGCCCTTGGTCAGGACGCCGGACAGCACGTGCGCCGCCGCGTCCGCCACCTCGGGGTCGAGAGCCTGACGGCACTTGGGCTTGTAGTCGGTGGTCTTGCCGGTGCTGTCGGTGATCCGGCTGATCGCCATCGGCGCGCAGTACCTACCGCGCGCGCCGATCGCCGCGTAGGCGTTGGCGACCGTCACCGGGTCCATCTCGTTGATGCCGAGGGTGAACGTCTCGAACTCCTGGAGCGCCCCGCCGTCGGAGCGGTGGATGCCCAGCGACTTGGCCGTCTTGACCACCTCGCAGAGCCCGACCCGCCGCTCCAGCTCCATGAAGAACGTGTTGACCGAGTGCCAGGTGCCGGTCTGCAGGGTCAGCCACCCGGGCGACCCCTCGTCGTTGGTGACCGTGTGACCCGGGTCGCCGATGGACCCGCCCGCGCAGTTCCTGAACGCCGAGGCGCCGGGGGCGGTGTAGCCGGCACCCACGCTGAACCCGTCGTTGATCTTCATGCCCTGCTTCAACGCGGTGAGCAGGGTGAAGGTCTTGAAGGTCGAACCCGCCTGGAAGCCGATGCCACCGCCGTGCGCCGCGTCCGCGACCAGGTTGTAGGACATCTCCTTCCTCGTCTTGCGCGTCCCGTACGGGCGGCTCGCGGCCATCGCCCTGATCGCCCCGGTGCCGGGCTGCACCAGCGCCTCGGCGGCCACCGGGTTGTCGGACGGGTTGACCCACTTCCTGATCGCCGCGTCCGCCGCCGCCTGCATCGAGGGGTCGATCGTCGTCCTGATCGTCAGGCCGCCCCGGTTGAGGAACCGCAACCGGTCCTTGGCCGTCCTGCCGAAGTCGGAGTTGTTGAGGATCTCGTTGCGCACGTAGACGCAGAAGTACGGATATTTGCTGGACTCGCAGCCGCCGGGCAGCTTCGTCCCCTTGTACCCGAGCTTGGTGGCCTTGGCCTTGGCCGCCTCGGCTGCGGTGATCTTGCCCAGCTCGGCCATCCGGTCGAGCACGACGTTGCGCCGCTTGAGCAGCCGGTCGCGGTGGGTCTTGCCGAGGTTGGGGTCGGTGGCGTTGGGGTCCTGCACCGCGCCCGCCAGCGTCGCCGCCTGCGGCAGCGTCAGCCTGCTCGCGCCGACCCCGAAGAACCGCTTGGCCGCCGCCTCGACGCCGTACGCGCCCGCGCCGAAGTAGGCGATGTTGAGGTACTTCTCCAGGATCTCGTCCTTGGAGTACTTCTTCTCCACGCCCATCGCGTACCGCAGTTCGTTGAGTTTGCGGGCGTAACTGGCCTCCAGGGCCTTGTTCTTCTCCGCCTCGGTGTCGGCCGAGTTCAGCAGCACCTGCTTGACGTACTGCTGGGTGATCGAGGAGCCGCCCTGGGCCACCCCACCCGCCTGCATGTTCCTGGCCAGCGCGCGGAGGGTGCCCTCGATGTCGATCGGCCCGTGCTCGTAGTAGCGGTAGTCCTCGATCGAGATGATGGCCGTCTTCATGACGTCGGCCATCTCGTCGAGCGGGACGACCTCGCGGTACTGCTCGTAGAACCGCGCGATCTCGCGGCCCTTGACGTCCTGCACCACCGAGACCTGCGCGAGCGGAGGCTCGGGGAGGTCACGCGGTTCGAGGCCGACGTCCTTGACGGCCGACACCAGGCCGACCCCCGCGCCGCCGACCGCCGGCAGCGCGATCCCCGCGACCAGCACGCCCGCCGCCGCTCCCATGGCCGCCAGACGCAGCACCTTCCCCGTGGCGTTCACCCGATCATCCCCAACTCGATCTCCCCGACCCCGATCGTCCCCCGAATCGATAAGGACAAGGTTATGGGGCCGTAAAGGGAATTGTTGACGCGGTCCTACGACAGCAGGCCGAGGCCGCGCACGAGGACGGTGGCGGTCCGCGCCACGACCTCGTCGTCCGCGGAGCCGCCGGGGGTGAGGCGGTTCGTGTAGATCGCCAGAATGATCGGGGCCGCGTCCTCGGCCGGCCAGACGACGGCGATGTCGCTGGCGGTGCCGTACGTGCCGCCGGTGCCGGTCTTGTCGCCGACGATCCACTTCGGGGGCAGGCCGGCGCGGATGCGCGCGTCGCCGGTCGTGTTGCCGCGCAGCCACCCGACGAGCCGGGACCGGTCCGCCGCGTCGAGGGCGCCGCCGGTGGTGAGCGCGCGCAGGTCACGGGCGATCGACACGGGTGTGGTGGTGTCGCGCCTCTCCCTGGGCGACCACACGTTCAGCTCGGGCTCCCAGCGGTCGAGACGGGAGACCGGGTCGCCGAGCGAACGGAAGTAGCGGGTCAGGCCCCGCGGCCCGCCGATCCGCTTCAGCAGCAGGTCGCCGGCGGTGTTGTCGCTGTGGACGATCGCCGCCCGGCACAGCGCGGCGAGCGTCATCCCGTCGGCCACGTGCCTGCCCGTCTGCGGCGAGTGCGGCTTCACCTCTCCGGCCGTCCAGCGGACCACCTGCCGGGTCAGCTCGGCTTCGGTGGTCCCGGCCAGCACCGCCCCGGCGGCGAACGCCTTGAAGGTGGACGCCAGCGGGAACCGCTCGCCCTCCCGGTAGCCGATCGTGATCCCGGTCGCCATGTCGATCGCGTACGCGCCGATGCGGCCCCGGAAGGAGACCTCCAGCCTGCGCAGCGCCTTCCGTACGGCCGCCTGGCCGTGCGCGGGCGCCGCCGAGGCTCGGGCCGGAGCCGTGGGTCCGGCCGAGTTCGTGGCGGGAGGCCCGCCCGGACCGGGCGCGCCGCCGCCGCCCGTGTCGG
>QFZU02000040.1 GCA_003260025.2 Microbispora triticiradicis
TCCGCGATCACCACACGAACCACACCCAGCGGAATCCGCAGCAACGCCGACACCTCCGCCACCGACCGCACCTGACGGCACAGCGTGCTGATCGCCTGGCGCTCCGGGGTGAGCGTGGAAAGGTCCTGGCGCACCGAGGTGGCGGAGGACACGAGTGCCTCCATCGCCAGCTGGAGGCGTGGCGTCGTCCGTCCTCCCGTCACCGCGTAGGGCCGGACGAGGGAGCTCTGCTCCGTCGGCGCCGGCCTCGGGACGGGGGTCGCGCCGCCGTACTGCCGGTGGGCGTCGGCCACCGGCGGGTAGGGCTCGTTGTTCCAGCCTCCGCCTGCCACAACGTCCTCCTGACGTTCTCGTTGTCACTCCGGAATCCCGGTGGCCACCCCGTGCGCCCCGCTCCCGGGGCGCGTTTCCCGATCTGTCCTCCGCCGTGGGTCTCAGCTCACGGAACGCCGGTCACCTCGGGTGGGACGACTGCAGCTCGGCCCGGACCGCGGGGGTCAGCACCTGCCCCGCACGCTCCACCAGCAACGTCATCTGATAGGCCACCAGACCGAGATCCGAGTCCGCCGCAGCCAGCACCGCCAGACACGACCCGTCACTGATCGACATGATCAGCAACAAACCCCGCTGCATCTCCACCACGGTCTGCGTGACGGGGCCGCCCTCGAACACCCGGGACGCCCCCTGCGTCAGACTGATCAACCCCGCGGCCACCGCCGCCAGCTGATCCGCCCGATCCGGAAATCCGTCCGAGAACGCCAGAGGCAACCCGTCGGCCGACACCACCACGGTGTGCGCGACACCGGGCACGTTGTTCACGAAGTCCGTGATCAACCAGTTGATGCCGCGTGCGGCCTGACTCATCTCCCTCATCAGTCCTCCTTCTCACTGTCCTGGGCATCAGGCATGCCCAGGGACGCCGCCCCGGGGTATCCCTGGTCCTCTCCGGCCTCCCCGCGCGCGACCGCACGGCCCTGCCGTACGCCCTGCTGGAAGCTGGAGAGCCTGCTGCGCACCCGCTCGGGCGAGAGCACGGGCGGGGGTGGCGGCGGGGTGGCCGCCGCCGCGGGGGCGGGTTCCGCGGAGGGTGCGGGAGCGTTGGCGGAACCCGGCACGAGGTTGGCCTTGGGCACCCGCTTGGGCAGACCCGACGAGGTGACCCCGCCGAGGGCCGGCTCGCTGGCCGCCTGGGCCGCCTGCCAGCCGACGTCGGCCGGGGACGACCAGGCCCTGCTCTCCGCGCCGTCTTCGGCGGAGTCGTCCTTCTCCTCCGGGCCGTCGGCCTTCTTGAACCAGTCCGACTCGACCGCGGCGAAGATGGGGAGGTACTCCTCCTCCGACTCCAGCGGCGAGCTGCGCACCACCGGAAGCGGGCCGGTGTTGTCCTCGCCTTCGAAGGAACCGCGTCCGGCCCAGCCGGGCCAGCCCGCGCCGCCCTCCTCCTGCCCTCCCGGCCAGGAGGCGCTCCCCGGCGGCGGCAGGTGGCCGGGCCAGGGCGTGTCGACGGGCGCCTCACCCACGCGGCCACGGCTGAAGGGGTTGGTGTCGAAGGGACTGGACTCGAACGAGCCCGAGTCGAACGCGCCCGAGTCGAACGGGCGTGACTCGAACGCGCGTGAGTCGAAGGGTCCGGAGTCGAAGGTCGTGGTCTCGAACGGGTCCCGCTCGGCCGGCGTCTTCTCGAACGGCGTCCTGTCGGCGAAGCCCCTGTCGGGGGCCTCCTTGTCGAGGGGCGTCTTGTCGAAGGCCGCCCGGTCGAAGGGGCCGGACTCGAACGGGCTGCGGGCGAACGGGTCGGGCTGGCCGAACCCCCCGCTGTCGAAGGGGTTCCGGGCGAAGGGATCCGGCTCCGCGGGGCGCTCGAAGCCGCCCGATTCGAAGGGGTTGCGGGCGAAGGGGTCGTTGCCCGCGTTCCGCTGCGGCGGCTCGAACGGATTGCGCGAGAACGGATCGGGGTCGAAACCGGTCGTCTCGCGCGGGAAGGTCTCGAAGGGCCCGCGCTCGAAGGAGGCGGCGGCCGGGGCGCCGACCCCCGGCGCGTCCGCGCCGAACACGGGAGTGCGCGGCGGGTTGTCGAACGAGGTCGGGCTGGCGAGGGCCGGCGCGCCGAACGCGGGCTCGCCGAACGCGGGGGCGCCGAACTGCGGCCCGGTCCCGACGGCCGGCATCGGGCTGGTCAGCTCCGGCTGGGGCATGCCCGGCACTCCCGGGAAGGCCGGGCCGGCGTGGGCCAGCAGCGACTCGGGCAGCAGCACCATGGCCGTCAGGCCGCCGCTGTCCTGCTGGCGCAGCTGCACCCGGACGCCGTGGCGCAGCGCGAGGCGGCCGACCACGAACAGGCCCATCCGGCGGGACACCGACACGTCCACCACCGGCGGGTTGGCCAGTCGGTAGTTCGTCTCCGCCAGTTCCTCGGGCGTCATGCCGATGCCGAGGTCGCTCACGGAGATGATCAGGCCACCGCCGTCGATGCGGTTGCTCGACACGGTGACCTTGGTGTCGCGGGGCGAGAAGGAGATGGCGTTCTCGACCAGCTCGGCCACCAGGTGGACGACGTCGTTGACCGCCTGGCCGACGATGGACGCGCCGGGCTGCACCTGGATGTCGACGCGCTCGTAGTTCTCGACCTCCGACAGGGAGGCGCGGACGATGTCGACGATGGGCACCGGCTGGCCCCAGCGGCGCGCGGCCTCCTGCCCGGCGAGGACCAGCAGGTTCTCACTGTTACGGCGCATGCGGGTGGCCAGGTGGTCGAGCTTGAACAGGTTGCCCAGCCGGTCCTCGTCCTGCTCGCCCTGCTCCAGTCCCTCGATCAGGGACAGCTGGCGTTCCACCAGGGTCTGCGTGCGCCGCGACAGGTTCACGAACATGGCGTTGACGTTGCTGCGCAGGCGCGCCTCGTCGCCCGCGAGGCGGATGGCCTCACGGTGGACCTCGTCGAAGGCCCGCGCCACCTCGCCGATCTCGTCGCGGCCGACCACGCCGATGGGGACGATGGCCGGCACCTGGGCGTTGTCACCGGCCTCCCGCAGCTTCTGGACCGTGTCGGGCAAGCGCTGCCCGGCGACCTCCAGGGCCTCGCTGCGCAGTCGTCGCAGCGGGCGTACGAGCGAGCGGGCGACGCCGGCGGTGACGAGCAGCACCGCGATCAGCAGGAGCGCGACGGCGACGGCGATGACGACGGCCCGCTGCTGCTCGTCGTCCTTGAGCGACTGGCCGCGGGCCACGATCGCCGACGTCAGCTTGGCCTCGACGGTGCGCATCCGGTTGATCGGCTGCGAGATCGCGTCGAACCACAGACGGGTGTCGTCGCGCACGGACTGGTCGAGGCCTCTGAGGTCGAAGCCCGAGTTGGCCCGGTCGAGCACGAGCGTCCGGAGGAACTCCGCCTGGTCGACCCTGCCGCCGGAGACCGTGTTGTCGTAGTCGGTCCGTTCCTCCGGCGTGGCGCTCTTGCGGAACGCGCGCAGCTCGCTCTCCTGGGCGGACATCGCGCCGAGGAAGCTCTGGAGCTGGGCCTGCTCGAACCGGCCGGAGGTCAGCACCGTGGACAGCAGGCCGCGCTGCTGGGAGGCGCTCTCCTTCGCGCGGGCGAGTGCGGCCAGGGTGACCGACATGGAGCCGAGCCGGTCGTCGACCGTGCCCTTGGCCAGTTCGTCCTGCAGGGCCAGCAGGTTGTCGATGACGAGGGTGTACTGGTCGAGCACCGCCCGCGGCTGCAGGTTCCCCTCCGCGGCCTGGCCGCGCAGCGACTCCACGCCGTCGAGCTTGCCGAGGATGTGCTCGATCTCGGCGGAGGCCCGGTCGCTCACGCCGGTCCTGATCTCGTTCGCCAGGTCGCGTACGGCGGTGGCCGCCTTGTTCGTGAGGATGGTCTGCGCCTTGACGGCGGCGGCCGCCTTGGCCGGGCGGCCGATCGTGGCGCTCCACGCGGACCGGTCCCGCTCGGTCTGCAGTTCGTGGGTGAGGTTCGCGACGCGGTCCACCAGCCGGGCCAGCTGGCTCGTCTGCTGGTACTGCGCCGCCGTGGCCACCGAGGTCACGATGCGGAACCCGCCGAGCACCAGTGCGGCCAGCGTGGGTATGAGGATCAGCGCCACCAGCCGGGAACGCACCCGCCAGTTACGCAGGAGGAAACGGCTTCCCTCGTCGGGCTCCTGCTCAGCCGGAACCCCGGTCCCGGGGCTCTCATCGGTCCGGGGGTCTAGTGTCCTCACAGGCTTCGCAACCTCTCGCCGTATGTGCGCACAGGGGGAGTGTCTCGTCACGGATGTGGTCGGCGTGACACGGGAGACGTCCTGCAGGCGAGGGTAATTGCAGCACACCGACACCAGGGAGGCCAACCGAACACCCGTGCACAAACAACCTATACAGGCACGGAGATGATGTTATTTGATTAAATATCGGGTCGTCTTCATTACCGGATTCTGCCCTTCCGGCTAGGTCACCATCTCACGAAACCACAGGCAGAAGGCTCGGAATCCGGTGACGCGGGCGGCCCGGCCGGGCGCGGCCGCGGCCGGACGCCACGAAGGGCGGCACCCCGGGGGTACCGCCCTCGCCGCCCTCTCCCCGAGGGCTCACGGGACCGCGCTCAGTATGTCCTGCCGTACGCGGCCCGGACCGTGAGCACGTACTCGACCAGGCTGATGAGCGTGGACTTGACGGCGTCCCGCGACCTGGCGTCCGTACGGACGACCGGAACGTGCGGGGGCAGGGACAGCGCCTCGCGGACCTCGTCCTCCGAGTGGAGGAACTGCCCCTCCCAGCCGTTCATCGCGACGAGGAACGGAAGCTGGGCCTCCTCGAAGTAGTCGATGGCCGGGAAACAGTCGGCGAGCCTGCGGCTGTCCACGAGCACGACCGCCCCGATGGCACCGCGGACGAGGTCGTCCCACATGAACCAGAAGCGGTGCTGCCCCGGAGTGCCGAACAGATAGAGAATGAGGTCCTGGTCGAGCGAGAGCCGGCCGAAGTCCATCGCGACCGTCGTGGTCGTCTTGTTCGGCGTGAGCCCCAGGTCGTCGATGCCGGCGCTGGCGTCGGTCATCACGGCCTCGGTCGTCAGCGGAAGGATCTCGGAGACGGCACCGACGAAGGTCGTCTTCCCGACGCCGAACCCACCCGCCACGACGATCTTCGTCGAGGTAAGACCACGACTAGAGCCTGCGTAGTCCACTGAGCACCCTTTCGAGCAGGTTGAGGTCTGGCTGTCCCTGGTTGAGCTGCGGCATGTGCAGGCGGACCAGACCCTCGTCGGCCATGTCGGCGATGAGCACACGGGCCACGCCGAGCGGGACCCGGAGCAGCGCCGAGATCTCCGCGACCGATCGTACGGTACGACACAGCATCATGATCGATTCCTGCTCCGGACCGAGCAGGGAATAGTCATTGCTCTTCAAGGCCACCGATGATACGAGCGTTTCCATCGCCAGGTGATAACGCGGCTCGGCTCGCCCACCGGTGACGGCGTACGGACGGAACAGAGGTTCGTCCTCTGTCCCGTCACGATCGCGCATGCCTCACTCCCATGGTCATCGCCGCGATGTCTGCAGCTCGGCGCGCAGCGCCGGGGTGAGCACCTGTCCGGCCCGTTCCACGAGCAGGGTCATCTGGTAGGCCACCAGACCCATGTCGCAGTCCGGGGAGGCCAGCACGGCCAGGCAGGACCCGTCGCTGATCGCCATGACCAGCAGCAGCCCGCGCTGCATCTCGACCACGGTCTGGGTGACCGAGCCTCCCTCGAACACCCGCGAGGCGCCGACGGTGAGGCTGAGCAGGCCGGCGGCGACCGCCGCGAGCTGGTCGGCGCGGTCAGGGGGGAAGCCGTCCGATTGGGCCAGCCGCAGGCCGTCCGACGAGACCACCACCGCGTGCGCCACCCCAGGGGTGGTGCCGACGAAGTCGGTGATCAGCCAGTCGAACCTGCGTGCTTCCACGCTCAGCTCAGTCACGAGCCCTCCTCCTCTTTACCCGACCCTTCGGTGAGGCCGCCGGCCGCTTGGGCCCGGCCCCGCCGCACACCCTGCTGGAAGCTGGAAAGGCGGTTGCGCACCGCCTCGGCCGAGACCGGCGGACGCGGAGGCGCGGCGCTCTCCGTGCCGACCGAGCCGGGCACCAGGTTGGCCTTCGGCATGCGCTTGGGCAGTCCGGCGGCGGTGACGCCGCCGAGCGACGGGTCGCGCACGCTCGCCGCGGCCTGGAAACCGCTGTCGGCCCGCGACCGCCACAAGCCGGTGTCGCCGGACTGCTCGGCGGCGTTCGCCCGTCCGTCCGCCGGCCCGTCCATCGGCCCGGGGGCCGGTGCCGGGGCCGCGGCGGCCCGGGGAGTTCTCGCGATCTCTCCTGTTGTCTCCGCCGCGGTCTCCCCGTCCGCGGGCGGGACCGCGGTGGGACCGGTGTCGGAAGGACGGCGGAACCAGGCCGACTCGACCGAGGCGAAGATCGGCAGGAACTCGTCGCCGCGCTCCAGCGGCGAGTCCTCCGCCTCCGGCAGCGGACCGGTCGCCGACGCGAGGTCCCCTGCGCCGCCGGCCCGCGCCCTTGCGGGCGGCGGAGGGAAGGCGGTCGGCCCGGTGTCTCCCGGAGATCTCGTGCCTCCCGGCGCCGGAGTGAAAGCGCTCACCCCCGTGCTTTCCCGAGTGAAGGCGTTCGGACCCGTGCTCTGCGGCGACGGCGGGAACGCGTTCGGCCCGGTGCTCTGGGGCGACGGGGC
Source organism: Microbispora triticiradicis (assembly GCA_003260025.2). Lineage (GTDB taxonomy): Bacteria > Actinomycetota > Actinomycetes > Streptosporangiales > Streptosporangiaceae > Microbispora > Microbispora triticiradicis. The sequence goes on from QFZU02000040.1 coordinate 6,716, forward strand.
GAAGGCGTTCGGTCCGGTGCTCTGGGGAGAGGACGGGAACGCGTTCTCACCCGTGCTCTGGGGTGACGGCGGGAACGCGTTCGGCCCGGTGCTGTAAGCAGAGGGTGCGAGCGCGTTCTCACCCGTGCTCTGCGGCGGCTGCGGGAACGCGTTCGGCCCGGTCGTGCCGGCCGGGGTGGCCGCGTCCCGCCGCGGGAGCGGGGTCGGCCCGGTGGGCAGCGACGGCCAGGAGGATTCGGAACGGCCGGGCGCGGGCTCCTCATCGAGCGGCGTGCCGAACGCCGAGGGCCACGACGCGCCCGCCTGCCCGCCGAAGGCCGGGCGGAGGGAGTCCGCGTCCGGAGACCCTCCCGGTGCTCCGGGCATCGGCTGCGGGCCCGAGTTCCCCGTGTACGTGTTACCGGTGGCCGTGTTTCCGGCGTATGGGGTCTCGGCCGGCGGCGCCTCGGCGGGACCCGGCGCGCCGTACGGATGCTCGGGCGGCGCGGGCGCCTCCCTGACCGGAGCGCCGAACGCGGAGAAGCCGCCCGAGCCGTTTCCGCCTGACCCGGCGCCGCCGGCCACCGGGGGGCGGCGCGATCCCACGCCGCCGGCCGCGCCGTTGCCGGGGTTCCACGGCTCGAACGTGCCCGCTCCCGGCGCCTGGCCGGTGGGGTTGGGCTCGGCGAACGCCTGCCGGGCCGGCAGCCCGGCCGCGGTCTGCCCGACCGGGACCGACGGACGCGGCATGAGGGGCTGGTCGGCGTTGGAGATGAGCTGCGCGGGGAACAGCACCATCGCGATGATGCCCGCGCCGTCACCCCGGCGCAGCTGCACCCGGATGCCGTGGCGCAGCGCGAGGCGGCCGACCACGAACAGGCCCATCCGGCGGGACACCGACACGTCGATCGTGGGCGGCTCGGCGAGGCGACGGTTGATCTCCGCCAGTTCCTCGGCGGACATGCCGATTCCGGCGTCGGTGACCCCGAGCATCACGGCCCCACCCTCGACCGGGCTGCTGGAGACCACGACCTTGGTGTTGCGCGGCGAGAAGGCGATGGCGTTCTCGACGAGCTCGGCCAGGAGGTGGACGACGTCGTTGGCGGCGTGCCCGGCCAGGGCGATGCTGCGGGGAATCCGGACGACGACCCGTTCGTAGTCCTCGACCTCCGACAGCGAGGCGCGGACCACGTCGACCAGCCGGGCGGGCTGGCTGCGCTTGCGCGGCGGCTCGTGGCCGGCGAGCACCAGGAGGTTCTCACTGTTGCGGCGCATGCGGGTGGCGAGGTGGTCCAGCTTGAACAGGTCGGCGAGGCGCCGGCCGTCCTCCTCGCCCCGCTCCAGGCCGTCGATCAGTGAGATCTGACGCTCCACCAGCGTCTGGGTGCGGCGCGAGAGGTTCACGAACATCGAGTTGACGTTGGCCCGCAGGCGCGACTCCTCGGCGGCCAGCCGTACGGCCTGCAGGTGGACCTCGTCGAATGCCTGGGCGACCTCGCCGATCTCGTCGGTGCTGCCGACCGCGATCGGCTGCACCTGCGACTCCCGGTCGGGGTCGTCCGACTCGCGCATCCGCCGTACGATCTCGGGCAGCCTGCGTCCGGCGATGTCGAGCGCCTCCACCCGCAGTCGGCGCAGCGGCCGGACCATCGAGCGCGCGATGAGCGCCGTGGTGGCCAGCACGAGGACGAGGAGGGCGAGGATCAGGGCCCCGGCGATGAGGGCGTTGCGCTGCTCGGCCGACTGCAGGTCGCGGGTCCGGTCCTGCACCAGCGACGACACGCGGCCCTCGACGGCCGCCATCTGCTCGATGGTCTTGGTACTGTCCTGGAACCACCGCTGGGCCGTGTTGTCCCTGCTGCGGTAACGGCTGAGCGACTGGTTCTGCAGGCCCAGCCTGAGCGCCCACGACTTGGTCAGCTCGCCGTTCACGACGCCCGGATCGGCGAAGAGGGTCACCAGGCGGGTCGCCTCGGCCTGCGGGGCCTCCGAGTAGAACGTCGCGAGGTAGCTCGCCTGGCGCGACTGGGCGGCCAGGAAGTCCTGCAGCTCGAAGGTGGTGAAGGTCTGGTTGCGCTCCATGAACTCGCGGGTGAGGGCGGCCCGCTGCAGGGCCACCTCCTCCTTGGCGTGGGCGAGACCGCCCAGGGCGCGGACGTCGCCGACGATCTCGGGGGCGCCGTCGCTCGTGCCCAGCTCGTCGTGCAGGCGCAGGATGTTGGCGATCAGCGCGCTGTAGTCCTCCGGCGCGCCGTTGGCGCGGATGCCGGCGAGGCTGGCGAAGCGGCTCGTGAGCTGCTGGGCCTGCTCCCCCGCCCGCGCGCCGTAGTCCGCGTCGACGTTCTTGAGGTCGGCCCTCACCTGCTGCACCAGGGGGTCCACCACCGCGCGCTGGTCGGCGCGGGTCAGCTCGGTCTGGCCGTCGATGTCGAACTTGCGCCTGCTGTTGCCTCCCCAGACGAACAGGTCGCGTTCGAGGGCGAGCTGTTCGGCCAGGTCCCGCAGGTGCACCGAGTACTCCGCCGCCGACCTGGTCCGCTGGTAGGCGGTCAGGCTGTCCATCGAGCTGACGACGCGGAGGCCGGCGAGGAGCACGGCCACGAGCGTCGGAGCGAGGATCAGCGCGGTCAGGCGTGTGGGAACCCTCCAGTTGCGCGGTGAGAACGGGCTCCTCCGCCTGCGGTTATCGGTATTCGACTGCTTCATGCTCACCGGCCCCGCCATCGTTCGGCCTGCCTTCACGCGTCTGGACAGCATGAAGTGACACAGCTATATAAGCGGGGACAATTCGACCACAAGGTCATCAAGGCGAGCGGCCCTACCCCTGCCGCAGCGCCCCAATTGTTACCAAGAGGTGAGGATCGTGACCCTTATCACCTGAGGGCCGCGAGGACGTGCTCACGCACCTGGATCCGCTGCTGTTCGTCCACAATGGGGCGGCCCGTACGATCCGCCACATAGAAGACATCCACCGCTTCTGCGCCCAGAGTCTCCACACGCGCGGCCCGTACGTCAAGTCCGCACTCGCCGAAGGCACGGCCGATACGCCACAGCAGACCAGGCCTGTCGTGCGCTCTCACCTCCACCACACTCGCCGTGTTGGACGCGTCGTCAAGTAGTGTGACGCGCGGCGGCGCCACCGGCACCCGGGAAGGGCGCATGGACCTCGCCCGCCGGGCCAGCCGCTGCTCGATGTCGAGCCGTCCGGCCAGGACGAGGCGCAGATCGGCCTCCAGCGTCGCCGGATCCGGCGGCGAGCCGTACTCGGGGACGACGACGAACTCGATGACGGCGGTCGACCCGGCGGACGCGGCGGAGGCGGCGCGCACCGCCATCCGGTGCGCCGCGAGCACCCCGGCCGCCCGCCACAGCAGGCCCGGCCGGTCGGGCGCGACCACGGTGACCGCGCTGCCGTTGACCCGCACCGCTCCGCCGCCGTGCCGGGCGAGCGCCGCCTGCTCGGCCGACAACGCGGGCGCCGGCGCCGGCGGCGTGCCGGACAGCACCGACCTCACCCGCCTGACCAGGTCGGAGACCAGGGACGCCTTCCAGGAGTTCCACGCGGCCGGGCCGGTCGCGGTGCCGTCGGCCACGGCGAGCGCCGCCAGCAGTTCGAGGACCTCCCGGGAGCCGATCGCCTCGGCCACCCGGGAGATGGTCACCGGGTCGTCGAGGTCCCGCCGGGTGGCGGTCTCGGGCAGCAGCAGGTGATGCCGCACCACTGTGGCGAGGATCTCCACGTCCGCCTGCGGCAGGCCCATCCGGGCGCCGATGTCCCGGGCGACGATCTCACCGGTGGTCGAGTGGTCGCCCGGCCAGCCCTTGCCGATGTCGTGCAGCAGCGCCGAGATCAGCAGCAGGTCCGGGCGGGACACCTCACGGGTGAAGGCGGCGGCTCCGGCCGCGGTCTCGATGAGGTGCCGGTCGACGGTGTACCGGTGGACCGGGTTGCGCTGGGGACGGTGCCGCACGCGCTCCCAGTCGGGGATCAGCTTGACGAGCACGCCGGCCTGGTCGAGCTCCTCCCAGACCGGTACGGCGGCGCGGCCCGCGCCGAGCAGCGCCACCAGCGCGCCGCGGGCCTCCGGGGGCCACGGCACGGGCAGCGGAGGCGACTGGGCGGCGAGCGCGTTGACCGTCGCCGGCGCCATCGGCAGCCCCGCCTCGGCGGCGGCCGCCGCCGCCCGCAGCACGAGCGTGGGGTCGGAGCGCGGGGTGACGCCGCGGGCCAGCACGACCTCGCCGCCGTGTTCGACGACGCCGTCCGCGAGTGGCCGCCGTCCGCGCGGCGCGGGACCGGTCAGCAGCCGGTCGACGGTGCGCCAGGTGGCGTCGAAGGCGTGGGAGATGGTGCGGCCGGCCTCCGCCAGGCGGCGCATCAGCGCCTCGGCGTCGAGCATGCCCAGCGTCCCGGCGACCGCGTCCTGCTCCTGGAGCACCAGGCGGTCGGTTCCCCGGGCGGTGACCAGGTGCAGCCCGTGCCTGATGTCCAGCAGCAGTTCGTACGCCTCGCGGACGCGGGGGCCGGGGGCCGAGGCCACCCAGGCGGCGGCCACGGCCTGCATCGCCTGCACGTCGCGCAAGCCGCCCCTGGCGTCCTTGAGGTCGGGTTCGAGGAGGAAGGCCAGCTCGCCGCCGGTTTCGGCGCGTTTGTCCGCCGACGCCCGCAGCTCGGCCAGCCTGCGCCGGGAGTCGGCCCGCCACTCCACGAGCACCGCCTCCCGGGCGGACCGGGTCAGTTCGGGATCGCCCACCACGTGCCGCGCCTGGATCAGCCCGAGCACGGCCTTGAGGTCCTCCCTCGCGACCTTCACCGCCTCGTCCACGGTGCGGACGGAGTGGTCGAGACCGATCCCCGAGTCCCAGATGGGGTACCAGATCCGGTCGGCGATCCTCGCCACGTCGTCGCGGCCGTTGTGGAGCAGGACGAGGTCCAGGTCGCTGCCGGGGGCGAGTTCGCCCCGGCCCAGGCTGCCCACCGCGACCAGGGCCACGCCGCTGATCCCGGTGGGAGCGGCGGGGCCTCGCTCGTCGGGGAGGCCGCCCTTCCCTCCCGATCCCTCCTCCCGCGCGTACGGCCGGGTGGCCGCCGTGCGGAACAGATCGGTGAGCCATCTGTCGATGTCCGCGGCCCGGTCCTTGCGGGTCGCGGCGAACGAGCGCGCCTCCCCTCTCATCATCCGGTTACAGCGCCTCCGGTCCGCGCTCCCCGGTGCGGACCCGGATGACCGTGTCCACGGGAACCGACCAGACCTTGCCGTCGCCGATCTTCCCGGTCTGCGCCGCCTTGACGATGACGTCGATGACGTCCTCGGCGTCGTCCTCCTCGGCCAGGACCTCGACCCGGACCTTGGGCACGAGGTCGACCTGGTACTCGGCGCCACGGTAGACCTCGGTGTGGCCACGCTGGCGGCCGTAGCCGCTGGCCTCCGAGACCGTCATTCCCTTGATGCCGAACTGCTCCAGGGCGGCCTTCACGTCGTCCAGTTTGAACGGCTTGATGACTGCGGTGATGAGTTTCATGCGTCGACCTTCTTCGCCTGTGCCGCGGAAACGGGCCCGTTGACGGAGGCCACTCCCGAGGAGTGGACGGTGCCGAGGTCGTAGCCGGTCTCGGCGTGGGTGGTGATGTCGATGCCGGTGACCTCGTCCTCCTGCTCGATCCGGAAGCCCATCGTCTTGTCGATGATCTTCCCGATCACATAGGCCATGATGAAGGAGTAGAGGCCCACCGCGACAGGGCCGAGCACCTGGACGCCGAGCTGCGAGATCGGGCCGCCGTAGATGAGGCCCTCGTTCTGGCCGTCGGCGAAGGGGTAGCGGGCGATGAGACCGAGGGAGACCGCGCCGATCGCGCCGCCGACCAGGTGGACGCCGACCACGTCGAGCGAGTCGTCGAAGCCGAAGCGGTACTTGAGGCCCACGGCGTACGCGCAGACCGCGCCGGCCACGAGGCCGAGCACGAGCGCCGCCCACGGGTCGACGAAACCACAGGCGGGGGTGATGGCGACCAGGCCGGCGACGGCGCCGGAGGCGACGCCGAGGGTGGTGGAGTGGCCGTCGCGCAGCTTCTCCACGAGGATCCAGGCGCCGGCCGCGGCGGCCGTGGCGACCTGGGTGTTCATGAACGCGAGACCGGCGGTGCCGTCGACGGCGAGCTCGGAGCCCGCGTTGAAGCCGAACCAGCCGAACCACAGCAGGCCCACGCCGAGCAGGACCAGGGTGAGGTTGTGCGGGCGCATGGGGTCCTTGCGCCAGCCGGTCCGCTTGCCGAGCACGAACGCGAGCGCGAGGCCCGCGGCTCCGGCGTTCACGTGGACGACGGTGCCGCCCGCGAAGTCCTCGATACCGAGACCGGCCAGCCAGCCGCCGCCCCAGACCCAGTGCGCGACCGGGAAGTAGACCAGCGTCGCCCAGGCGATGCCGAAGACCACCCACGCCCCGAACTTGGCCCGGTCGGCGATGGCGCCGCTGATGAGGGCGACGGTGATGATCGCGAAGGTGAGCTGGAAGGCCGAGAACACCAGGTTCGGCATGCCGGTGCCGTCGTCCTTGGTGGCCGTGTCGATGAGGCTCTGCAGACCCAGGGCGTCCCCGCCGCCGATGATCTTGTTGATGACGTTGTCCCCGTCACCGAAGGCGTCAAAGGCCAGCGAGTGGCCGTACAGGACCCAGGTCAGGGTGACGGTGATGATGCTGACGAACGACATCATCATCATGTTCAGGACGCTCTTCGCCCTGGTCATGCCCCCATAGAAGAACGCGAGCCCGGGCGTCATCAACAGCACCAGTGCGGTTGCTGTGATCATCCAGGCGGTGGTACCGGTATCGATCTTCACCGACGCGGCCCTCCTTACATTTGGCGTGTGGCCGGTTATCACTCCCTCAGTGGCGTCGTCCCGGGCTTCCTCGGCCGGCTGGCTCACTGACGTTGGCGAAAGCGTGTTCTTCCGCCGTTTCAGCTCATGACCATGCGTGTTTCACATGTGTGAAACTCGCCCATCCCGTGTTTCGGCCAAGTTTCGGACGTGCAGGGAACGACAAAACGCGCACCCCTGGGGGTGCGCGTCGTCGTGGGCGGCACGCCGGCCGCCACGGGTGCCGCCGGGGTTCACCGAGCCGCTTGAGGGGCCGCCCGGGCCACCCGCCGGGTCACCCCGGTACGGCGGTCGTCAGGCGGCGCTGGCCATCTTCCGCAGCCGCGTCAGCGCGTCGCGCTCGATGCGCCGGGCGCGGTCACGGCCGATGCCGTAACGCTCGCCCACCTCGGTGAGGGTGTGCTCGCGGCCGTCCACCAGGCCGTACCGCCAGCGGAGCATGTCGCGGATCTGGCCCTCCAGGCCGGTCAGCCACTGCTCCAGACGCTCCTTCTCCAGCGTGGCCATGGCCTGCTGCTCAGGGTCGGCCCAGGTCTCGTCGGCGATCATGTCGCCCAGCTCGGTCTCGTCCTCGTCGCCCACCCCGAGCTGGAGCGAGACGGGGTCGGACGCCCAGCGGCGCAGCTCCTGCACGCGCTCGATCGGCAGGTCGAGCACCTCGGCGAGGTCGGCGTCGGTCGGCTCGGCGTCGAACTCGGCCAGCATGTCCCTGCGGACCCGCATGAGCCGGGTCATCTGCTCGCCCGCGTGGGTGGGCAGCCGCACCGGCCGCGCCTGCTCGTGGATGGAACGGCCGACCGACTGCCGGATCCACCAGGTGGCGTAGGTCGAGAACTTGTACCCCCGGCGGTAGTCGAACTTCTCCACCGCCCGGACCAGCCCGAGGTTGCCCTCCTGAACCAGGTCGATCAGGGGCATCCCCCGCCCCGAGTACTTTCTCGCCACGGCGACCACCAGACGCAGGTTGGCCTGGATGAACTCGTCCTTCGCCCGCCGCCCCGAAACGGCGAGACGCTCGAGCTCCTCGTCGGTCGCGTCCGCGATCTTGGGCTCGGCCCTCCCGCCGTCGAGCAACTGCTCGGCGAACAACCCCGCCTCGATCCGCTTGGCGAGCTCGACCTCCTGGTCCGCGGTCAGCAACGGAACGCGGCCGATCTCGGCCAGATACGTCCCCAGCAGATCCCGGTCAGCGATCTGCTGCTCCTGCGTCCGATTCCCCGTCGCCATACGATGGCACCTCGTTCCGCCGCCACGATATGCAATATGTGAGCCGGTGGCCGGACACGTCCGCCCCGTTCGGCGTGGCCCCCGGCTTCCTGCTCCTGACCCGGTCAACGGCCGGTCCATGGCAAAGATTCCCCAAATGAATACGACCGGGGAATGGTTTCCAGTTCCTCCCCAAGGAGGATGCGGGGCCGGGAAAAAAGCCGTTTACCCAGGTGTGCCGGGTCTAAACAAGGCGGCGTCCCCCTCGCCACACCTGTGCCACCAGCGGCACGCCGGGCCGGTACGCCAGGTGGACGTACGAGGGCGCCTCCAGGATGACGAGGTCCGCGCGGCCGCCCACGCCCAGGGTGCCGACGTCGGTGCGCCGCAGCGCCCGCGCGCCCCCGCGGGTGGCCGCCCGTACGGCCTCCAGCGGCGTCATGCCCATCTCCCGGACGGCCAGGGCGATGCAGAACGGCATCGACGTGGTGAACGACGACCCCGGGTTGCAGTCGGTGGCCAGCGCCACGGCGACCCCCGCGTCGAGCAGCCGCCGCGCGTCGGGGTACGGCGACCTGGTCGAGAACTCCGCTCCCGGCAGCAGCGTGGCCACCACCCCGGAGGACGCGAGCGCGTCCACGTCCGCGTCGCCGAGGAAGGTGCAGTGGTCGGCCGACGCCGCCCCCATCTCACAGGCCAGCCGCACGCCCGGCCCCTCCCCCAGCTGGTTGGCGTGCACCCTGACCTGGAGTCCGGCCTCGCGGCCCGCCGCGAGCACCCGCCTCGCGTGCTCCTCGCCGAACGCGCCGCGCTCGCAGAACACGTCCACCCACCTGGCGTACGGCGCGCAGGCCTCCAGCATCGGGCCGGTCACCAGCTCGACGTACTCGTCGGCGGTGGCCTCCGGCGGGACGACGTGCGCGCCCAGGAACGTCGTCTCCTCGGTGAACTGCCGGGCGATCTCCAGGCTGCGCCGCTCGTCCTCGACGGTGAGGCCGTACCCGCTCTTGATCTCGAAGGTCGTCGTGCCCTGCATCGTCATCTCCGAGACCAGCAGCGCGGTCGTGGAGACGAGCTCGGGGATGGTGGCCGCCCGGGTCGCGGCGACGGTGGCGCGGATGCCGCCCGCCGTGTAGGGCCGGCCCGCCATCCGCGCGGCGAACTCCGCGGTGCGGTCGCCCGCGAACACGAGATGGGCGTGGCTGTCGACGAACCCCGGGACGACGGCGCGTCCCTCGACACAGACCCGCTCGTCGGCGGGCGGGGCGCCGGCCGTGGGCCCGATCCAGCGGACCACCCCCTTCTCCGCGACCAGCGCGGCGTCCCGGATCTCCTCTCGTTCGGGATCTCCCGTGAACAGCAGTCCGATCTCGGTGAACACCGTGGAAGTCGCGTCGCTCGGCCACACGTCTCCTGATCCTCGCCAGGCCCCGCGCCGCGCAAACCCGCCGGGCCCGCCTGGAATCCCCTATTCGGGGCCGAGCAGGGCGCCCGCGCGCCCCGGGCCGGCCGCGGCGCCGGTCAGGGGACGAGCGGGGCGAGCGCCTCGCGCAGCA
>QFZU02000041.1 GCA_003260025.2 Microbispora triticiradicis
CGCTCGCGGGGGCGGCCGCGGCCGGGCGGGCCGCCCGGCCCGGCCTCGCCGCGGCGTCGGTGCTGCTCTATTGGGCCGGCATGGCGCTCAACGACTGGTCCGACCGCGAGCTCGACGCGGTCGAGCGGCCGGAGCGGCCCATCCCCTCCGGGCGGATCAGCCCGGCGGGGGCGCTCGGGGTCGCCGTCGCGCTGACCGGCGCCGGGGTGGCCGCCGCCGGGATCTTCGGCGGACGGCGCGGGCTGGCGCTCGCGGGCCTGCTCGCGGGTTCCGTGTGGGCCTACGACATCAAGCTCAAGCACACGCCGGCGGGCCCGGCCGCCATGGCGGCCTGCCGCGTGTTCGACGTCCTGCTCGGCGCGGGCCCCGCCACCCGGGCCGCGGCCCCCATGGCCCTGGCCGTCGGCGCGCACACGTACGGGATCACCCTGCTGGGCACCGCCGAGGTCGACGGCGCCGAGCCTTCGACGATCGTCGGCGCGATGGCCGCCACCGGCGCGACCGCCGCGCTGACCGCCGTCGCCTGCCTCGGCGGCAAGAGCGGCGGCGGAACCGCGGAACGCCTCGGCGCCGCCGGGCTGATCGCCGGGTATCTCGCCACGGCCGGGCGCGCCCAGGTGGCGCTGTGCACCGACCCCGACCCCCAGCACGTACGGCAGGCCGTGCGGATGAGCATCCTCGGCCTGATCCCGCTGCAGGCGGCGGCCGTCGCCGGGCGGGGCAGGCTCGTCCAGGCGGCGGCGCTGCTCGCCGCGCTGCCCGCCGGCCGGTGGCTGTCGGCGAAGGTGGCCACCTCGTGAGCGCGCTCCTGAACAGCGTCCCCGTGAATTGGGCGTACTGCACCAACGGCTTCCGCGACCACCCGCTCGACGAGGCGCTGCGCGTCCTCGCCGGCCTCGGTTACACCGGTGCGGCGATCACCCTCGACCACGGTCACCTCACCCCCGACGCGCCGCCCGCCGAGGTGGACCGGATCGCGGGGCTGGCGCGGCGGCTCGGCCTCGCCCTGGCCGTCGAGACCGGCGGCAGGTACACGCTCGACTCCCGGCGCAAGCACTTCCCGACGCTGCTGCACGCCGAGGGGGAGGCGCGGGCGGATCTGATCCGCCGCGCCATGCGGATCGCGGCCGACCTCGGCGCTCCGGTGGTGCACTTCTGGAGCGGCATCCGGCCGCCGGAGGTGCCCGAGGCGGAGGCGTGGGACCGGCTCGCCCGGCACTGCGAGAGCCTGCTCTCCGAGGCGGAGCGGGTGGGCGTCACGCTCGGATTCGAGCCGGAGCCGGGGATGCTCGTGCAGGACCTCGCCGGGTACGAACGGCTGCGCGGCCTGCTCGGCGGGCACCCCCGCTTCGGCCTCACCCTCGACATCGGGCACTGCCGCTGCCTGGAGCCGTACGACGTGCCCGAGTGCGTCGAGCGGGCGAAGCCCTATCTGGTCCACGTGCAGATCGAGGACATGCGGCGGGGCGTGCACGAACACCTCGAGTTCGGCGAGGGCGAGATCGACTTCCCGCCCGCGCTCGCCGCCCTCGACGGCTTCGGCGGCCTCGTGGCCGTCGAGCTCGCCCGGCACAGCCACGCGGCTCCCGACGTGGCGAGAAGGTCGATCGAATTCCTGAGGAGGGCACATGACCTGGCTGGCGCGGGCCGTAGCCGACGTTGAGCGCGACCCGGAGACCGTCCACGCGCTGTTCCCGAGGGCCGCGCGCGACGGCGGCCCCGGCGCCCGCGTGGAGCTGCTGAGAGCGCTCGCGAAGGCCGGGCCGGAGCCGGCCGAGGCCGTCACGAGGCTCTACTGGCAGGGCGACGCCTCCGAGCGGCTGGACATCCTGCGGGCGCTCCCGGACCTCGACCTCGGCCCGGCCGCCCTGCCGCTCGTGCACGACGCCCTGCGCACCAACGACACCCGGCTGGTCGCCGCCGCGCTCGGCCCGTACGGCTCGGCCTGGCTCGACGACCACGCCTTCCGGCAGGGGGTGCTCAAGTGCGTCTTCATGTCCGTTCCGCTAGCCTCGGTCGAGGGCCTCGACCGGCGCTTCGACGAGGAGCTGCGGCGCATGCTCGCGGACTTCGCCGCCGAGCGCCGCGCGGCCGGACGTCCCGTTCCCCCCGACGTTCTCGAGAGGCTCTGATTCCCATGCGGATCTTCGATCCCCACGTCCACATGACGTCCCGCACCACCGACGACTACGAGCGCATGTACGCCGCCGGGGTCCGGGCCATCGTGGAGCCGGCCTTCTGGCTCGGCCAGCCGCGCACCAACGTCGGGAGCTTCCTCGACTACTTCGACGCGCTGCTGGGCTGGGAGCCCTACCGGGCCGCGCAGTACGGCATCCGCCACCACTGCACGCTCGCGCTCAACCCCAAGGAGGCCAACGACCCGCGGTGCCTGGGCGTGCTCGAGGAGCTGCCCCGCTACCTGCTGAAGGACTCGGTGGTCGCGGTGGGCGAGACGGGGTACGACTCCATGACGCAGGAGGAGGAGCGCGTCTTCGAGGCCCAGCTCGCGCTGGCCGAGGAGCACGGCCTTCCGGTGCTCGTGCACACGCCGCACCGCGACAAGGCCGCGGGGACCCGCCGCACGCTCGACGTGGTCAAGGGGATCGACCCGGGGAAGGTGCTCGTCGACCACCTCAACGAGCTGACCGTCGGCATGGTCCACGAGGCCGGCTGCTGGATGGGCTTCTCGATCTACCCCGACACCAAGATGGACCCGGACCGCATGGTCGCGATCCTCAAGGAGTACGGCACCGAGCGGATGATCGTGAACTCGGCCGCCGACTGGGGACGCAGTGACGTGCTGAAGACCCGCGAGGTCGGCGAGGCCATGCTGGCCGCCGGGTTCACCGACGACGACGTGGACCAGGTGCTGTGGCGCAACCCGGTGGCCTTCTACGGCCAGAGCGGGCGCCTGGTCCTCGACGACGTCGAGTCCGGCGGCGACTACGAGGGCAACACGATCCTGCGCGGGACGCGCTGACCATGCGCCTGCGTCATCCCGCCGGTCCCGTCGTCCACCTGGCCTACTGCACGAACGTCCACCCCGCGGAGGACCTCGCGGGAATCCACGAGCAGCTCACCGGAGTCGCCGCGCGGGTGCGCTCGCTGACCGGCGCCGGGCGGCTCGGGCTCGGGCTGTGGCTGTCGCGCCGCGCCGCCCGGGCGCTGCGCGACGACCCCGCCGAGCTCGCCCGGCTGCGCGCCCGGCTGGACGAGCAGGGGCTCGAGGTCGTCACCCTCAACGGCTTCCCGTACGGAGGCTTCCACGACGAGGTCGTGAAGCTGCGGGTCTACCGGCCCGACTGGGCGGAGCCGGAACGGCTCGCCTACACCCTCGACCTGGCCGAGATCCTCACCGCGCTGCTGCCGGACGACGTGACCGAGGGCTCGATCTCGACGCTGCCCCTCGCCTGGCGCACCGGCTGGACGCCGGCCAAGGCCGCGGCCGTCAACGCCAGCCTGGCCGTGCTCGCCCGGGGCCTGCGGGCCCTGGCGGAGCGCACCGGCAAGACGATCCGGGTCGGCTTCGAGCCCGAGCCGGGCTGCGTCGTGGAGACCACCCCGCAGGCGGTGGCGCTGCTCGGCGGGGCCGACCGCGACCACCTCGGCGTCTGCCTGGACGCCTGCCATCTCGCCGTCGGCCTGGAGGAGGCCGCCGACGCGGCGGCCCTGGGGCTGCCGATCGTCAAGCTCCAGGTGTCGTCGGCGGTGGAGGCGCCGCCGGGCGGCCAGCACGCGCTCGCGGCGTACGTGGAGGAGCGGTACCTCCACCAGACGCGGTGCGCGGCGGGCTACACCGACGACCTGCCCGAGGCGCTGGCCGGGGCGCTGCCCACGGACCTGCCGTGGCGCACGCACTTCCACATGCCCCTGCACGCCGCGCCCCCGCCGCCGCTCACCACCACCTCCTCCTATCTGGAGGACCTGCTGCGGCTGCTGGTGACCCCCGCCTCCCCCCACGGGGACCTCGCCGCCCCCCTCACCCGGCACCTCGAGGTGGAGACCTACACCTGGAGCGTGCTGCCCGGCCCGGTGGACATCGCCGAGGGCATCGCCGCGGAGCTGGACTGGACCCGGCGGCGGCTCGCCGCCCTCGGACTTAAGGAGATCTGATGGCGCCCGTCGTCGTCGTCAACGTCGTCGGCCTGACCCCGCGCCTGCTCGCGCACATGCCGAACGTCGCCAAGGTGGGGGCCGCGGCCACCCTGAAGCCCGTGCTGCCCGCGGTGACCTGCACGATGCAGGCCACCCTGCTGACCGGGGCCATGCCGCGCGACCACGGCATCGTCGCCAACGGCTGGTACTTCCGGGACCTCGGCGAGGTCTTCCTGTGGCGGCAGCACAACCGGCTGATCCAGAGCGAGCAGCTGTGGGACGCGGTGCCGGGGATGCGCACGGCCAACGTCTGCTGGTGGTACGCCATGGGAGGCTCCAGCGACTTCATCGTCACCCCCCGGCCCGTCTACTACGCGGACGGCAAGAAGGACCAGGACTGCTACACCCGTCCTCCGTCGCTGCACGACGACCTCGTGGCCGAGCTCGGGGAGTTCCCGCTCTTCTCCTACTGGGGGGCGAACGCCAACATCGCCTCCTCCAAGTGGATCATCGCGGCCGCGCGGCGCATCCTCACCCGGGAACGGCCGGACCTGCTGATGGTCTACGTGCCGCACCTCGACTACGACCTGCAGCGGTTCGGCCCGGACGCGCCGCAGGCCGTCGCGGCGGCCCGTGAGGTCGACGCCGCCCTCGCGCCCCTGCTGCGGGAGGACGCCACCTTCGTCGTGGTGTCGGAGTACGGGATCACCAACGCGTCCCGGCCTGTGGACGTGAACCGCGCGCTGCGCCGGGCCGGGCTGCTGGAGGTCTACACCCAGGCCGGGATGGAGTACCTGGACCCCTGGGCGTCCCGGGCCTTCGCCGTGTCCGACCACCAGATCGCCCACCTCTACGTGCGCGACCCCGCCGACCTGCCCCGCGTCCGCGACATCGTGGCCGAGCTGCCCGGCGTGGACGAGGTCCTCGGCCAGGAGGGCAAGGCGAGGTACGGCCTCGACCACGACCGGGCCGGCGACCTCGTCGCCGTGGCCGACCCGGACGCCTGGTTCACGTACTACTACTGGCTGTCCGACGATCGCGCGCCCGACTTCGCGAAGCTCGTGGAGATCCACCGCAAGCCCGGATACGATCCGGCCGAGCTGTTCATGGATCCGGACGACCCGTTCGTGAAGCTCCGCGCCGGCGCGGCGCTGGCCCGCAAGAAGCTGGGCTTCCGCTACATGATGTCGGTGGTGCCCCTCGACCCGGCGCCGGTGCGGGGCAGCCACGGCCGCCTGCCCGACACGGCGGCGGACGGTCCGGTGCTGCTGGGCCCCTTCGAGGGCGAGTCCTACGCCGCGACGGAGTTCAAGGGCCTGCTGACGCAGCTGCTCAAGGGCTGAGAGACACCTGTGACAAGGCCGCCGTCCCGCGATCGGGGCGGCGGCCTTCGCCTTCGGGGAAGGCTCACTCCGCCGAGAACAGGTGGTCGCTGATCAGGCGGGCCGCCCCGACGATTCCGGCGGTCCCGCCGAGCTCCGACAAGACGATGGGCAGGTTGCCGGTCGCCAGCGGCAGGGAACGCTGGTAGACGACGCTGCGGACCTCCGCGAGCAACGCGTGGCCGAGACCCGCCACCCCGCCCCCGATGATCACCAGGCCGGGGTTGAAGAAGCTCACCAGCGAGGCGAGCACGAGCCCCACGTGCCGGCCGCCCTCGCGGACCATCCGTACGGCGGCGGCGTCGCCCGAGGCCGCCGCCGCGCCCACGTCCTCGGCGGTGAGCACGCCCTCGTGCGCGAGCCGCTCGGCGAGGAAGGCGGAGTCGCCGGAGCGGGCGGCGGCCAGGGCGTCGCGGGCCAGCGCCGCGCCGCCGAAGTACGCCTCGAGGCAGCCCGTGTTGCCGCACGTGCACAGGGGGCCTTCCTCGTCCACCCGGATGTGGCCGATGTCGCCCGCGCTGCCGGTCACCCCGCGGTAGATCCCGCCGTCGACCACGATGCCGCAGCCGATGCCCGTACCGATCTTGACGAGCAGGAAGTCGTCGACGGACCTCGCGAGCCCGGCGTGCAGCTCGCCGAGCGCCATGATGTTCACGTCGTTGTCCACCAGCACCGGGCAGCCGAACTCCCGGGTCAGCGACTCCCGTACGGGGAAGCGGTCCCAGCCGGGCATGATCGGGGGCGAGACCGGCGTCCTGTCGCGGAAGCTCACCGGGCCGGGGACGCCGAGGCCGATGCCGTGGATCACGCCGTGCGTCTCGGCCGTCTCACCGGTGAGCAGCTTGCCGACGAGCTCCATCGTCTGGTCGAGGACCGCCTCGGGGCCCTCCCGCACGTCGGCCGGCTTCGACAGGTGGCCGAGCACCTCCAGCTCGCCGTTGGTCACGCCCACGTCGATGGAGGTGGCGCCGATGTCGACGCCGACGAAGCGCAGATCCGAGGAGAGGCGCACGATGCCCGAGCGCCGTCCGCCCCGGGACGCCGCGAGGCCTCCGGACTCCACCAGGCCCAGCTGCGCGAGGCGGTCGAGTTCGAGGGCGAGCTTGGACGCGGACAGACGGACCACCTCCCCGAGCTCGGCGCGTGAGCGCGCGCCGTCCTGACGCAGGAGGCGCAGGAGCCGGGCCTGGTGCGGATTCTCGGGGCGAACCGTCATTCGCTTCACGCCGCTCTTCGGGGTCGGGAGAACTTCGGGCCGGGAAACTTCGGTGTCGAGGAAATCGGTTACAAGTGGTAACTGACTCTACTTCTGCTCTGACCCCTTCAACTTTATTACAGGACTGCCTGACTTTTAGCCTTGTATGTGAAAAGTTTCTATGAATCTTGCCCAGGTGGCGGCCATGCCGATACGGCCCCCGCGCGTACGGGCCGGTAGCTTTGCCTCCATGGGCAGGACAGCGGGTAGTCATGTGGTCGTCGTGGGCGCCGGCATCGCGGGACTGGCCGCGGCGCTGCACCTGAGCCGGGCCGAGGCGGGGCTGCGGATCACCGTGCTGGAGGCCGCGCCGAGGATCGGCGGCAAGCTGTACTCCTCGCCCGTCGCGGGGGTGGAGGTCGACGCGGGCGCCGAGTCGATGCTGGCGCGGCGGCCCGAGGGCACGGAACTGGCCCGGCTCGCCGGTCTCGGCGACGACCTGGCCGACCCGGGCACGACCCGGGCGGCGGTCCTGTCGCGGGGGTCCCTGCGCCCGCTGCCCAGGCAGCAGGTCATGGGCGTGCCCGCGGACGTGGTCGCGCTCGCCCGCTCGGGCATCCTGTCGCCCGCCGGGCTCGCCCGGGTGCCGCTCGACCAGTTCCTGCCGCCCACGCTCGTGACCGGCGACGTCTCCGTCGCGGCCTACGTGCGCGCCCGGATGGGGAGCGAGGTCGTCGAGCGGCTGGTGGAGCCGCTGCTCGGCGGCGTCTACGCCGGGCGGGCCGAGTCGCTGTCGCTCGACGCGACCATGCCGCGCGTCGCCGCCGCCGCCCGCACCGAGCGGTCCCTGCTGCAGGCCGCGAGGAGCATGGCCGCCGAGGCCCCGGCGGACGCCGGGCCGGTCTTCACGACCCTCAGGAGCGGCATGGGCGCGTTGCCGGCCGCCGTGGCCAAGGAGTCCGGCGCGCAGGTCCGGACCGGCGTCACCGTGCGCGACCTCCTCCGCACGCCGGACGGCTGGCGGCTGGTCACCGGCCCCACCCGCGACGAGGAGATCATCGACGCCGACGCGGTCGTCCTGGCGGTCCCGGCGCGGCCCGCCTCCCGGCTGCTGCGGCGCGAGGTGCCAGGGGCGGCTGCGGAACTGGCCGCGATCGAGTACGCCGGGATGGCGATCGTCACGCTCGCCTACCCCCTGACGGCCTTTCCCGAGCCGCCGACCGGCAGCGGCTACCTGGTCCCGCCGGTGGAGGGCCGGCCGGTCAAGGCCGCGACTTTCAGCAGCGTCAAGTGGCCCCACCTGGCGGAGGCCGGCCGGGACGTGCTGATCGTCCGGTGTTCGCTCGGACGGCTGGGGGAGGAGGCGGTGCTCCAGCGCGACGACGCCGAGCTGACGGCCCTGGCGACGGACGAGATGACCGAGGTGATGGGCGTGCGCGGGCTGCCGCTCGACACCCGGGTGACCCGCTGGGGCGGCGCGCTCCCGCAGTACGAGGTCGGCCACCTCGACCGGGTGGCCCGGGTGCGGGCCGCGATCGCCGGGCAGCCCGGCCTGGCCGTGTGCGGCGCCGCGTACGAGGGCGTCGGCGTCCCGGCCTGCGTCGCCAGCGCCCGGACGGCCGCCCGGCTCGTGCTCGACCACCTGCGGGCGGCGCAGGCCGCCCCGGGGGCCTGACCACCTCGCCGTACGGGCAGAATGGAGCCATGACGGAGCCCGCCCCGCGCCCCAAGGCACGCGATCTCAACCTGGTCATCCGGTACACGATGTGGTCGGTCTTCCGGCTGCGCGACCGGCTCCCCGACGCCCGTGAGGCCGTCGCCGGGGAGGTCGAGGAGCTGCTCGCCCAGGTGGCGGGCAAGGATGTGACGACGCGCGGCTGCTACGACGTGGCGGGGTTCCGCGCCGACGCGGACTTCATGTTCTGGTGGCACGCCCCCTCGCCGGAGGACCTCCAGGAGACCTACGCCCGGTTCCGCCGTACGGCGCTCGGCCGCGCGAGCGAGCCGGTCTGGTCGGCGATGGCCCTGCACCGGCCCGCGGAGTTCAACAAGTCCCACGTCCCGGCCTTCCTCGCCGACGAGGAGCCCCGCGGCTTCGTCTGCGTCTACCCCTTCGTCCGGTCCCTGGAGTGGTACCTGCTGGAGGACTCCGAACGCCGCAGGATGCTCGCCGAGCACGGGATGATGGCCCGCGAGTACCCCGACGTGCGGTCGAACACGGTCGCCTGCTTCGCGCTCAACGACTACGAGTGGATGCTGGCCTTCGAAGCCGACGAACTGCACCGCATCGTCGACCTGATGCGCCACCTGCGGGGGGCCGAGGCGAGGCGGCACACCAGGATCGAGATCCCCTTCTACACCGGCACCCGCAAGCCGGTCAGCGAACTCGTCGCCGCGCTGCCCTAGCGATCGACACCCCAAGGACGGCCCAGGTCAGGGCTTCGACCAGGGGGCCCGCCGCGCCGAGCGCCATCGTCAGCGGCAGCGTCGCGGGCAGGACGGCCGCCACGGGACGGGGCACCGGCCCGTGGCGGACGCACGCGATCGCCAGCGGGACCAGCCCGGCCATCCACAGCACGATCCCCGGCACGAACAGCGCGCCGAGCGGGTCCGGCGCGTCGTGGCCGAGGAGGAAGGTGGTCGTCACCGGCACCGCGACGAGCGCGTGGCCGAGGCCGTACAGCAGCACCCCGGCGTCGCCGATCCGCCCCCAGCCCCCCGCCGGGCGGTGGACATGGCGCAGCGCGCGGTGGACACGGCGCAGCGCGAGGACGGCCGCGACCGCCGCCACCAGATAGAGCGCGTACGCGCCCTCGATGACGTAGTCCGCCGGAGAGGCGAACGGCACCGTCTGCGCGTGCAGGATCTGCGTCACGCCGAGTGTCAGTGCCGCCGCCGCCGCGGCGACGGCCGGCGCGGCGGGGGTGGTGGAAGTGCGGGGCGACGCGGTGGCGTCCATGCCTGTTCTCCTCCGGAGGGTGCTGTCGTTGCCCGTCCAGATTCGGGCCGTGACGATCCCGGCCGGAGGAGCCGATGTTCCCGCCTGAGGGGGAACGTCTCCCGGACTTCCGGGAGACAGGCTCAGCCCGTGGCGAGTCCCGCCGCGCGGGCGGCGGCCACCGCCCCGGCGCGGTCGCGCACGCCGAGCTTGACGAGGACGCCGGAGACGGCGTTGGCCACGGTCTTCGGGCTGACGCCCAGGCGCGCCGCGATCGCCTGGTTGCCCAGGCCCGACGCGAGGAGTTCCAGGATCTCGTACTCCCGGTCGGTGAGCGCGGGGAACGGCCGCGGGGACACGCGGGGCGGCGCGTGCAGCAGGTTGATCAGGGCCTCGGCCGCGCCGGTCCCGAAGACGGCCTGTCCCCGGGCCGCCGCTCGCACCGCCGCGACCACGTCGTCCTGGCCGGCGTTCTTGAGCAGGTAGCCCCTGGCGCCCGCGCGGACGGCCGCCAGCAGCGACAGGTCGTCGTCCGACATCGTGAGCATCACCACGCTCGGCGGGCGGGCCCCGGCGGACAGCCGCCGGGTCGCCTCGATGCCGTCCATGTTCGGCATCGAGATGTCCATGAGCACGACGTCGGGGCTGTGCTCGCGGGCGGCGGCGAGCGCCCGCAGACCGTCCTCGGCCACCGCGACGACCTCGATGCCCTCCACGGTCGACATCAGCGCCCCGAGGCCGTCGCGGACCACCGGGTGGTCGTCGACGACGAGCAGCCTGATCACAGGGGAATCCACGCGGCCACCACCGTTCCGCCGCCGGGGGCGGCGTCGATCGTCAGCTTTCCGTCCAGCTCCTCCACCCGCTCCCGCATGGAGGTCAGCCCGACTCCCGGGACGGCCTCGGGCGCGAGCCCGCTCCCGTCGTCGCGCACGCTCAGCTCGAACCCGTCCGTCGTCCGGCCGAGGCGTACGGCGCAGCGGCGGGGCCCGCCGTGCCGCACCGCGTTCGTCAGCGCCTCGCGGGCGACCAGGTAGGCCGTGACCTCCACGGCGGCCGGCAGGCCGCTCACGTCCCCGGCCGTGACCTCGATCTCCACCCCGCCGGCGCCCAGCGTCGCGGCGGTGTGCTCGACGGCGCCGGCCAGCCCGAGCTGGGCCAGCTCGGGTGGCCTCAGCCCCCGCACCAGGCGGCGTACGCCCGCGCCCGCCTCGGCCACCTGCGTCCTGATCTGGGTGAGCAGGCCGCGCGCCCGCTCCGGGTCGGCCTTCAGCGCGTTGCCCGCGGCGTCCACCGTGAAGCCGATGCCCGCGAGGAAGGCGCCCAGCCCGTCGTGCAGGTCCCTGCTGAACCGCCGCCGCTCCTCCTCCCGCGCGGTGACCAGCAGCGTCCGCGAGCGCTGCAGCGCCGCGGCGCGGTGGGCGGCGGCGAGCGCCGCCCCGGCGTGCGACGCGAGCGGGGCGAGCGCCCGCACGTCGCCTCCCGACAGGCCGAGGACGCCGAGGACCTCGTCCTGGAAGCGCAGCGGCACCGACACGCCGAGCGGGGCGGGCGTGCCCCGCTCGGCGACCTTCAGCGGCTCGCCCGGCGCGCCCAGCTCGGCCCGTACGTAGGCGGCCCGGGTCGCCTCGGCCGCCGCGTCGGCGACGGCGGCGAGGATCTCCGCGGGCTCCGAGGTCGCGGCCAGGCGGGCGCCCAGCCGGGCGTGGACGGTCTCGGGGTCGGCCCGGCCGCCGTACAGGATGCGGCCGGACGCCCGGCGCAGCCAGCGGTGCAGCGGCTCGACCGCGACCGCGACGGCCGCCGCGGCGGCGACGTGCGCCCCGGTGAGCCCGGACACCGTGAAGTACAGCAGGGCCAGGACCCCGGTCAGCAGCCCCAGGGTCAGCACCCGGCGCAGCCACGGCCCGGTCCCGTACAGGTCGTGGTGTGCCCACCCAGGCGGCCCAGCGGCCGCCGGGCAGGCCGGGCCGGAGTGAGTAGGAGTCGGCGAAGTAGGCGACGGCGCCGAGCACGGTCACCAGACAGCAGGGTCCGACGGCGCCGCCCCTGCGACGGGCGACCAGATAGGCGCCGAGCGGGGTGAAGCCGAGCGCGACCGCGGCGTCCACCGGGTCGGCGCCGCCCAGCGCCCCTCCGGCCGCGACCAGGACGCAGGACAGCCCGAACACGAGCCAGGACGCGGCGGAGGACACGGTGGGGGACACGGCGGCCGGCACGGACCCTCCCTGTGATCGGCGGAGGACGGGACTCCGTTGGAAGGGACATTCTGTCGGACCGTGTGCGAAACGCCTGAAAGGGACTTGGCGGCGGCCGGACTTTGCCATACTGTGACGGAAGATCTACGTCTAGGTGAGGCAGAGTGTCAAGCGGGCTGGCACGTTCCAGGGGGCATCGCCGTAAGAGGCGGACCCGTTCACACGTCGTCGAACTGTCGCTGGGAGCCGCCGCCTTCGCCGTCGGAGCCTTCGCGATCGCCGGGCCGCTGTCGCACCCGGACGCGGCTCCGGCCGGTGTGGCCGCCGCGCCCGCGCCGCACGCCTCCCCGGCCGGTGAGCTCACCGTCGCGAGCGTCGACACGGGGAAGAAGGCGGACGGCGCGCGGAAGAAGAAGGCGTCGGCGAAGAAGGCGTCGGGACCGTCCAAGTACACCGACAAGAAGGCGGACGCCTACTTCCGCAGCCGGTGGAACGACAAGACGGCCAAGAAGGTCAAGGACATCCGCACCACCGGCCGCTATCTGCGCATCTACACGAGCCTCCCGGAGAACGCCGACAACTCCAAGGCCGCGATCACCCTGTGCAAGCGAGGCCTGGAGTACCTGGCCGAGCGGGGGGAGGTCAACCCCGTGGTGTTCGTCCAGTCCAGGTTCGGCGAGAACGGCAACCCCGTCCTCGCCAACGTCCTCGGTCCGGACGACGACGACTGCCGGGTCACCTACCCGAAGCCGAACTGAGCCGGCCCTACTCGGCCGGCCGCAGGGTCAGGCTGACGGAGTTGATGCAGTACCGGTCGTCGGTCGGGGTGGGATAACCCTCGCCGTGGAACACGTGCCCGAGGTGCGAGTCGCACCGCGCGCAGCGCACCTCGACCCGGCGCATGCCCAGGGAGTCGTCCTCGTGCAGCGTCACGGCCTCCGACTCCGACGGCTCGAAGAACGACGGCCAGCCGCAGTGCGACTCGAACTTGGCCTCCGACCGGAACAGCTCCGCGCCGCAGGCGCGGCAGGAGTAGACGCCGACGGTCTTGGTGCCGACGTACTCGCCGGTGTAGGGGCGCTCGGTCCCCGCCTGCCGGAGGACGCGGAACTCCTCCGGGGAAAGCTGCGCGCGCCACTCGGCGTCGCTCTTGACTACCTTTTCCATGCTCACCACCCTGTGCCCGGTGGCCCCTCGCGGGGATTACGAAGTGAGGAACCATCAGGCCGTCCCGGATCTTCCCCGGGGGTAGGGTCGCCTACATGGCTTCGCCGTACATCGAGATCGAGGTGGGTGACCGGGTCGTCAAGGTCACCAACCCGGACAAGGTCTATTTCCCGGCGATCGGCGCGACCAAGCGCGACCTGGTGACGTACTACGTGAGCGTGGGGGAGGGCGCGCTGCGCGCGATGCGGGAGCGGCCGACCTACCTCAAGCGGCATCCGGACGGCGTCGGCTCCGAGGCGATCTACCAGAAGCGGATGCCCCGGCATCCCGACTGGATCGAGACCGTCACCGTGCGCTTCCCCAGCGGGCGCACGGCCGACGCCTTCTGCCCGACCGAGGTGGCGGCCATCGCCTGGTGCGCCAACCTCGGCACGATCGACTTCCACCCCTGGCACGCCCGCCGCGCCGACCTCGACCACCCCGACGAGCTGCGCATCGACATCGACCCGCAGCCCGGCACCTCGTTCGAGCAGGCCCGTACGGTCGCCTTCACCGCGAAGGAGGTCCTCGACGAGCTCGGCATGCGGGGTTTCCCGAAGACCTCCGGCAGCCGCGGTGTCCACGTGAACGTGCGGATAGAGCCGCGCTGGACCTTCACCGAGGTGCGGCACGCCGCCATCGCCTTCGCCCGGGAGGTGGAGCGGCGCACCGATCTCGCGACGACCGCCTGGTGGAAGGAGGAGCGGGGGGAGAAGGTCTTCATCGACTACAACCAGAACGCCCGCGACCGGACGGTGGCGTCCGCCTACTCGGTGCGCGCCCGGCCCGACGGCCGGGTGTCCGCTCCCGTGACCTGGGCCGAGCTGGAGGACTGCGACCCCGGCGCCTTCGACCTGAGGACGATGCCGGACCGGTTCGCCGCGCTGGGCGACGTGCAGCGGGAGATCGACGACCGCGCCTTCGGCATCGGCACGCTCCTGGAGTGGTACGACGCCGACGAGCGAGGCGACCTGCCGTATCCGCCGAACTACCCGAAGATGCCCGGCGAGCCCAAGCGGGTGCAGCCCAGTAAGGCAAGGCCGTCCAGCGGAGGATGACGCTTCGCGTAGCCAAGGCGGCCGGGCTACTCCGGGGCGCCGGTCGGATGTCGGCCCGGCTTTCCCAGGTGCTCGCGGCGCTCGTCGAGGTCGCCTCGTCGGAAGTGCGGGCCGAGACTTGACAGGGTCTTGGCCCCGTCTCCTCGCCGTGCGTGCCTACCCTGGGCAGTACGAGCCGTTTCCTCCGGCGGGAGGGAGATCGTCATGCTGTGGCGGACGTACCTGTCGTTCATCGTCGCCCTGGCTCCCGCAGTGGGGCTGCCGCATATGGCCGCCCCGGGCCCGCCTTCGACGGTGGTGCGCGACGGCCCCGACGCCCGGGCGACGCTGAAGGACGCCAACGGCCGGACCGTCGGTGTGGTCCGCGTCAATGAGCAGAAGGACGGCGCCACCAGGGTGCGCGTCGCCGTCGAGAACCTGCCGGCCGGGTTCCACGGGCTGCACCTCCATGCCAAGGGAGTGTGCGACCCCTCGTCGACCGACCCCGCGACCGGCAGTCCGTTCGCCAGCGCGGGCCGGCACCTCGGCATGGGCTCCCACCCCGACCACGCGGGTGACCTGCCCAACCTGCTGGTCGGGAAGGACGGGAGAGGGCGGGCCACGTTCCTGACCGATCGCTTCGGCCTGGACCGGCTACGCGCGCCGGAGGGCGCCTCGCTGATCGTCCACGCCCGCGCCGACAACGCGGCGCAGATTCCGGACCGCTACCGCTCCGGCACGAAGGGCCCCGACGCCGAGACGCTCAAGGCCGGTGACTCGGGCGACCGCATCGCCTGCGGAGTGATACGCGTACGGTGAGTCGGCGCGGGCTTGTGAGTGCTCGCAGAGGCTGTGACGCGTCTCACCCCGCAGGCGATGAGACGGCGGGGCAGCTCAGCGAGTGCGGTGCGCGACGTCGTCCTGCACGGCCAGGGCCCGGGCGAGTCCTTCGGGGGTTTTCCGGCCCACGGTGGTCACCATCCCGGGGCCTATCAGCCAATAATGCGGCTGGCCGTACGGGCTGCGGAGCCGCGAGCTTCGGCCGTACCACCGCCACCCGGCCGCGTCAGGGAGCACTTCCCTGGCCTGATTGCCAGTAGGCCGTGGTTGGTCGTTTGTTAGTCAGTGCAGATGGCCGGCTTTTGAGGATGTATTACGCATTGCTCGCAATGATGGCTCCACTCTGGAGGAATGATACCTTTTGTTGGGTCGTCATGTCTTATATGGGAGCCTTACCCTGGAGTTGTAAGCATTATTCTGTAGCTTACCTGGGGAAGAAATGCGAGAGGGCTCCTCGGTCGAAAGCATCGACCGGAAGACGACTTCTTGGCGAGAGCGAGCGCTCGCTACCATCGATGGTTTGGAAACTGAACTTGACCGCCTGAACAACGACTCCGCTTATGCAAGGGGGGTGCGGCGACATTTAGGCGCTGCGCGAGGTGCGGCGACACGACTTCGAAACCCGATGTCCGTTTGGACGGGGTCGGCAGTCGATCGTGCGTGGGCCAACATCCACCAGGCTGAGGTTGAGTTGTTGCGGTTGGTGCCGCCCAGCGAACTGGAGTGGTGGGGTATAAACGTTCTTGCGCGCGCGAGACAGCACCTGGGTCGTAATGATCCTCGGCGGACCAAATTTGAATCGCAGCTCAGGCGATCCGACGGGAAGTTGGCCGCATGTGACCGTGGATTGGCGATTCAAACGATGCAGGCGGCTAACATAGCCGCTCAATTGGAGAGAGTGAACCTGCGGAGCTTTCGAAACATCGTCCTGGTCACTGCCATCATTTTGGCTTCGATAGCTGTCTTGTTCATGTTCTTGGGAATTCTTGAGTCCGACAAGTTGAGGCTCTGCTATCATCCTAAAGAGGGCCTGGTCTGTCCACTTGGCGGGCGACCCAGTGTGTGGGATATTCCGCTCGTGGAATTGATCGGGTTGTCTGGTGCGGCATTGGTGGGGGCTGCCACCTTGCGTCATATTCATGGGGCGGCTACGCCTTACACTCTTCCTATAGCATTGGCACTCCTAAAGCTTCCGGCAGGCGCGGTTTCCGCAGTCCTGGGGCTGTTGCTGATTCAAGGTGGTTTCATTCCAGGCCTGACCGACCTGGACACCGGTGGTCAGATTCTTGCCTGGGCGGCCGTCTTCGGTATCGCGCAGCAAGTAGTAACTCGAGTAGCGGATGAACAAGCGCGACGTGTTCTCGAGAATGTTCGCGGGCCTTCGTATTTGGGGGAGCGAACCTTGAGAACTGTGGACTAGGGGGCGCGGCGGTCGTCGTGCGCCATCTGCCCCTCCCCGCGTCGCCCCCTTCGAACGGCCGACCTCGGTGTCATTCCTGCGCGAAGGGCAGGGGTGCCGGGACCTCGGTATTCATCGCTCCAAGCTTCTGGGTGTCCGTCGGCTCCGTGTCGGGCGGACGCGAGGGGAAATGGAGCCAGTGTGGAGCACAGGGACTTCTTCGGCAGGGTGGCCGAGCGCAGCGGCCTGTCGCGTGAGGAGCATCTCGCGCTCGAACTTCCGGAGCCTCTCCGGGAGTCGATCCACGTCGGGCCCGCGCGCCTCGGTCCGTACGCGTGGCGAGGCTCAGATCGTTTCGAGCGGACGCCGCGAGAGTGGCGGCGGGAATACCGCGTCAAGCAGCAGGAGATCGTCGTGGGTCAGGTGGATGCCAAGGGCCGCCGCATTGTGCCGGACCTGGGCAGGGTCGCCCGCCTTCGGTATCGCGATCACGCCGTCGTTCCTGAGCACCCATGCCAGGGCGACCTGCGCCGGGGTGGCCTCGTGCCGGTCGGCCACGTCGAAGAGCGCCGGATGGCCCATCATCCGCCCTGCTTGATCGGCGAGTACGCCATGATCGGCAGGCCCCGCTCGTGGCACCAGGGATCAGCTCGTACTCGGGACCGCGCCTTGCGAGGGTTGTCGTCCCTGTGGCCGGCGACGTACGCGGCCCAGCCGAGGTAGGCGTGGGCGTGCACGCACCTGCCGAAGGCGGGGCCGTCGAGCCCCACCAGCCGGCCGATCTCGGTGAGCTCGTCGTCCGTCAAGCCCGGCCCGCCCTCCGGCGGCTGGTTGGCGAACAACGCCTCGGCGTACTCCACGAACGCCCCTCCGTCTGCGGCGCAGCCGGACGAAGCGGACGCGCGCGAGGAGTAGACGTTGGCCGACAGTTCGTCGAGGAAGGCCATCGGATGGTAGACGACGGTGGCGAGCCCGTCGTTCACCATGGCGTGCAGCGTCGGTCCCGCGGTCTCCTCGAACCGTCGGCAGAACGGGCACAGGAAATCGACGTAGACATCGATCGTCACCGGGCCCGCGCCCACGACGATGCCGTCTCCGCTCGCGGAGGCCCCGGCGGGTATGTGCCGCGGCACCGATGCTCTGCGTGCGTGCGTGGTCATGAGGTCCTCCCGCAACCGACTCGGCCGACTGCGGTGCCTACCCCCGCGAAGCAGTCCACGGCTACGGAAGGCCCGTTTTGGGAAAACCTCTGTCCGTGGTTGGCCCGGCGCCCGCTGAGCAGGGAAGACGGTCTGGCCGTGGCCGTGGCGTGGCGGCAGCGAACGGGGGCGGTGGTGGGGCCGCCACGGTGGAGGAGGCGGCCCGGGTCGTCGCGGAGGCGTCACGGCGGAGTTGTCGGTGCGGTGTGCGAGTGTGGGAACCGTGCGCCGCATCCATCCTTACGCCGAGGACGATCCCGACATCGCCGCCGCCTACGCCTACCCGCGTGACCACTGGCTGCGTCTCAACATGGTGGCGAGCGCCGACGGCGCGGCCTGGGTCGAGGGCCACTCGGAGGGCCTGTCCGGCCGGGCCGACAAACGGATCTTCGGGCTGCTGCGCGGCCTGGCCGACGTGGTGCTCGCCGGCGCCGCGACCGTCCGCACGGAGGGCTACCGTCCGGCCCGCCCGCGCGAGTCGTGGCGGGCGCCGCGCGAGGGCCGCCCGCCCGTGCCGCCGATCGCCGTCGTCACCCGCCTGCTCGACCTCGATCTCGGGGGCCCGCTGTTCACCGAGGCCGAGCCGTACGCCCGGACCATCGTGATCACGACGGAGGCGGCGCCGAAGGAACGCAGGGACGAGGCCGCGGACAAGGCGGTCCTGATCGTCGCCGGAGAAGACCGGGTCGATCTCGCGACCGCGGTGGAGGAGCTGCGCGGCCTGGGGCTCGGGCGGATCCTGTGCGAGGGCGGGCCGCGGATCAACGCGCAGCTCGCCGCGGCCGGGCTGGTCGACGAGCTGGCGCTGACGGTGAGCCCGCTGCTCGCCGGGGGCGACGCCGCGCGCATACTGGACGGCGTCGCCTCGCGCACGCCGCTGACCCTCGCCCAGGTGCTGGAGGAGGACGGCTTCCTCTTCTGCCGATACCTCAGGGAGGCGCATGATGACGCCGCCGGTTGAGCCGCTGATCCCGGACCTGGACCTGCCGGTGGTGCCGCCGGTCGCGCCGATGCTCGCGAAGGCGGTCAAGAAGCTGCCCGAGCAGGACGGCACGCTCTACTACGAGCCGAAATGGGATGGCTTCCGCTGCATCGTCTTCCGCGACGGCGACGAGGTCTTCCTGGGCAGCAGGAACGAGCGGCCCTTCACGCGTTACTTCCCTGAGCTGGTCGAGGCCGTCAGGAAGGAACTGCCGCCCCGGTGCGTGGTGGACGGCGAGATCGTGCTCATCAGGGGCCAGTCGCTCGACTTCGACGCGCTCCAGCAGCGCATCCACCCCGCCCAGTCCCGGGTGCGGCTGCTGGCCGGGAGCACGCCCGCCTCCTTCGTCGCGTTCGACCTGCTCGCCGTCGGCGCGGAGGACCTGATGGAGGCGCCGTTCTCGGAGCGGCGGGCCCGGCTGGAGGAGGCGCTGGCGGGGGCGGGCCGGTCGGTGCGGCTCACCCCGGTCACCCGGGACGAGGGCCGGGCCGCCGAGTGGTTCGACGCGTTCGAGGGCGCCGGGCTCGACGGCATCGTGGTCAAGCCGGGAGACCAGCCGTACACGCCGGACAAGCGGGTGATGTTCAAGGTCAAGCACGAGCGGACGGCCGACTGCGTCGTGGCGGGCTACCGCGAGCACAAGTCGGGGCCGGTCGTCGGGTCGCTGCTGCTCGGGCTGTACTCCGCCGACGGCCGTCTGCACCACGTGGGGGTGGCCGCCTCCTTCCCGATGAAGAAGCGCGAGGAACTGGTCGGGGAGCTCGCGCCGTACCGGATGGAGGACCTGAGCGAGCACCCCTGGGGACACTGGGCCGAGGTGGCGGAGGGCGGCGCGCAGGGTGGCGCGCAGGGCCAGCGCCTGCCGGGCGCCGTCTCACGATGGAACGCCAAGAAGGACCTGTCGTTCATCCCGTTGCGGCCGGAACGGGTCATCGAGGTCGCCTACGACCACATGGAGGGCGACCGGTTCCGGCACACCGCCCAGTTCCGCCGCTGGCGCACCGACCGCACGCCCGAGTCCTGCACCTACGACCAGCTCGAACGCCCGGTGAGCTACGACCTCGACGAGATCCTCGCCCGCTGAGCCGTCCCGGCATCCGGCCGGCAGAGGCCGGCGGAGCTCGGCGGAGGTGAGCAGAGTCGGCAGAGCTCAGCCGGTCAGGGCGCGGACGGCGGCGGTGACGACGACGGCCACCGCGACCACCACCAGGAAGGGCGCGCGCAGCAGCAGCGCGACGGCCGCCGCGGCGAGTCCGGCGGCCCGGGCGTCGACGACGAGCGTGCGGCCGTCGGCGAAGGTCTGCAGGGCGATCAGCGCGGCCAGCGCCGCGATCGGCACCAGCGCGGCGAGCCTGCGCATGAGCGGCCGTTCCAGCACCGCCGCCGGGACCGACAGCCCGAGGAGCTTGACCGCGTAGCACCCGGCGACGGTGACCGCGATCGCGATCCACACCCCCATCACGCCTCCTCCGCCCGCGCCGCCGCGCTCCGCTCCCGCCGTGCGGCGGCGCGGGACCGGAGCGCGGCGACGGCCAGGACGGCGGGCGCGGCGAGCACGGCCACCAGCACCGGGACGCCCGCGGGCAGGAACGGCACGCAGGCCAGCGCCAGCACGACGGCCAGGGCCGCCACCGCCACCTCATGCCGGAGGAGCGCGGCCCGGGCCGGCCGGGCCGTCGCCGTGCCCTCCCCACCCTGGCCCGGAGCCGGGGCGGCGCCTGCCCGCGCCGAAGGAGCGGCGGCGGAGCGGTCCCGGAGCATGGGCAGGAGCAGGGCGAGGAAGACGGCCGGACCGGCCACGTCGAGCCCCCAGGCCGCCGGGTCGCCCAGGGCCGCGGCGCCCAGCGCGCCGAGGAGGGTCGTGACGTTCCACCCGGCGTACAGGGTCACGCCCGTGACGGTGAACCCGAGCCGGGCGAGGCGCCGGTCGGGCTGGGCCAGGGCCACGGCGGAGGTCTCGTCGATAACCCAGTGGGCGGCCAGTGGGCGGACCGCCGCGGGGAGGCCGAGCACCTGCGACAGACGCAGGCCGTAGAAGGCGTTGCGGACGCCCAGCAGCAGCGCCCCCGCCGCCGCGGGGAGCGGTGCCCCGCCGGCGCCGAGCGCGCCCACCAGCGCGAACTGGGACGCCCCGGTGAAGACCAGCAGCGACAGCACGCAGGTCTGGGCGAGCGTCATCCCGGCCCCCGCCGACGTCACGCCGAACGCGAACCCGGAGAGCCCGACCGCCGCGCCGACCCCGAGGGCGTCCCGTACGACCGCCGACCGGGGCTTCGGCGGCAGGCCGGAATGCGGCTTTTGTGGTGGTGCCGTAGTCACCCGACCGAGGGTAACCGGCGGCTCGGGCCGCCGGCGCACACGAGGACGCGCATGGACCGGTCGGTGACGGTGACCTTGGACCCGGCCGCCAGCGTCTCCGCCGCGTCCGGGTCGTCCGGCGGGTCCTCGTCGGCGGTGTCGAGCACGGGACGCCAGGCCGCGCCCAGCTCCGGGCCGGGGAGGGCGAAGGTCAGGCTCTCGTGGTGCGCGTTGATCAGCAGCAGGAACGTCGCGTCGGTGATCCGCTCGCCCCGCGCGCCGGGCTCGCTGATCGCGTCGCCGTTGACGTAGACGCCCAGTGACTTGGCGTAGCCGGTCTGCCAGTCGGCGTCGGTCATCTCGGTGCCCGACGGCGTGAGCCAGACGATGTCCCTGCTGTCGTCCCCGACCGTGCGGCCCAGGAAGAACCGGCGGCGCCGGAAGACGGGGTGGGCCCGCCGTAACGCGCCCAGGCGGCGGACGAAGTCCAGCAGGCCGGGTTCCTGCCCGACCAGGGACCAGTCGGTCCAGGACGTCTCGTTGTCCTGGCAGTAGGCGTTGTTGTTGCCCTGCTGGGTGCGGCCGAACTCGTCGCCCGCCAGCAGCATCGGCACGCCCTGGGACACGAACAGGGTGGTGAGGAGGTTGCGCCGCTGGCGCCGGCGCAGCCGGTTTATGGCCGGGTCGTCGACCGGTCCCTCGGCGCCGCAGTTCCACGACCGGTTGTCGTCCGTGCCGTCGCGGTTGCCCTCGCCGTTGGCCTCGTTGTGCTTGTGGTCGTACGACACGAGGTCGTTGAGCGTGAACCCGTCGTGGGCGGTGACGAAGTTGATCGAGGCGACCGGGCGGCGGCCGCTGGTCGCGTACAGGTCGCTCGACCCGGCGAGGCGCGAGGCGAACTCGGGCAGCGTCCGGGAGTCGCCCCGCCAGAAGTCCCGTACGGCGTCGCGGTACTTGCCGTTCCACTCGGTCCACAGGGGCGGGAAGTTGCCGACCTGGTAGCCGCCGGGACCGACGTCCCACGGCTCGGCGATCAGCTTGACCTGGGAGATCACCGGGTCCTGCTGGATGAGGTCGAAGAACGCGCTGAGCCGGTCGACGTCGTGCAGCTCGCGGGCGAGCGCGGCGGCGAGGTCGAAGCGGAAGCCGTCCACGTGCATGTCGAGCACCCAGTAACGCAGCGAATCCATGATCAGCTGGAGCGCGTGGGGCGAGCGGACGTTCAGCGAGTTGCCGCAGCCGGTGTAGTCGAGGTAGTAGCGGCGGTCCTCCTCGCGCAGCCGGTAGTAGGCGACGTTGTCGAGGCCCCGGAACCCGAGCGTGGGGCCCATGTGGTCGCCCTCGGCCGTGTGGTTGTAGACCACGTCGAGGATCACCTCGATCCCCGCGTCGTGCAGGGCCCGGACCATCGCCTTGAACTCCTGGACCTGCTGGCCGCGCTGCCCCGCGCAGGAGTACGCGTTGTGCGGCGCGAGGTAGGCGATCGTGTTGTAGCCCCAGTAGTTGGTCAGCCCCCGGGCGACCAGGAAGTGCTCGGGCACGAACTGGTGGACGGGCATGAGCTCGACCGCCGTCACGCCGAGCGACCGCAGGTGGTCGATCACGGCCGGGTGCGCGAGCCCGGCGTAGGTGCCCCGCTGCTCCTCGGGCACGGCGGGGTGACGCATGGTGAGCCCGCGCACGTGCGCCTCGTAGATCACCGTCTCGTGGTACGGCGTGCGGGGCGGCCGGTCGTTGCCCCACTCGAAGAACGGGTTGACCACCACGTTCTTCGGCATGTGCGGCCCGGAGTCCTCGACGTTCAGCCGGGCGGGGTCGGCGAAGTGGTAGGAGAACAGCGACTCGTTCCATCGGACCGAGCCCTCGATCGCCTTCGCGTACGGATCGAGCAGCAGCTTGGCCGGGTTGCACCGGTGGCCGTGCTCGGGCCGGTAGGGGCCGTGCACGCGGAAGCCGTACCGCTGGCCGGGCATGATCCCCGGCAGGTAGCCGTGCCAGACGAAGCCGTCGACCTCCGGCAGGTCGACGCGGGTCTCCGCGCCGTCGTCGTCGAACAGGCACAGCTCGACCCGCTCGGCCACCTCCGAGAACACCGAGAAATTGGTGCCCACACCGTCCCAGGTGGCGCCGAGTGGGTAGGGCTCTCCAGGCCAAACCTCGCGCATGTAACCTCATTCTCCACTGCCCGGACGATTCGTGCACCTGGGGCGGTACCCCTGCTCCCGGTCCGCGCACGCGGAGGCCCCCGCCGGACCGGTCCGGCGGGGGCCCCACTGGTGGTTCAGCCGACGAGTTCGGCGTTCAGGGTGATCGTCGTGCCGGCCAGCGCCTTGCTCACCGGGCAGTTCGCCTTCGCGGTCTCGGCCGCCTGCTGGAAGTCCTCGGCGGACAGGCCGGGCACCTGGGCCCGTACGGAGAGCACGATGCCGGTGATGCCCTCTCCGGGCTGGAAGGTCACGTCGGCCCGGGTCTCGACCGACTGCGGCGGAGTGCCCGCCTGGGCCAGGCCGTGGGACAGGGCCATCGAGAAGCACGAGGAGTGGGCGGCCGCGATGAGCTCCTCCGGGCTCGTCTTGCCGTTCGCCTGCTCGGCCCGGGAGGGCCAGGAGACGTCGAAGGTGCCGACGCCGGAGGTGTCGAGCGAGACAACGCCCGAACCGTCGAGCAGGGCGCCCTTCCACTGCGTCGTCGCGGTACGAGTGGTCGCCATGGCGATATCCCTTCACTAGCGAGTCTTAATCCATTCAGCAGCGACCTTAACGCCACCCGCGCCGCCGGTCGTCCCGCGACCCTCCCGCAAACCCACGATCAGGCCGGCGCGGCGGCGACACGCGCCTGGTGGGCGCGGTGCTCGGCCCGGACCAGGTCCTCGACCTCCGCCCTGATCCGCAGGAACTCCGCGGAGCGCTTGATCTCCAGCGGGCGGGGCTCCGGCAGGCCGATGGCGATCTCCTGGCTGATCCGGCCGGGATCGCTGGACAGCACGATCACCCGGCGCGCGAGGAACACGGCCTCCTCCGTGTCGTGGGTCACCATGACGACCGTCGGGCGTTCCCCGGCCGGTGTCACGTCCTGCCAGACCTGCCGTACGAACAGCTGCATGTCCTCCTTGGTCTGCACGTCCAGCGCGCCGAAGGGCTCGTCGAGCAGCAGCACGCGCGGCGCGCAGGCCAGCGCGCGGGCGATCGCCACCCGCTGCTGCTGCCCGCCCGACAGGCGTCCGGGCAGGGCCCCGGCCAGGTGGCCGAGGCCCACCTCGTCGAGCAGCCACCGCACCCGCTCCCGCCGGGCGGCGCGCGGCACGCCGAGCGCCTCCAGGCCGAAGGCGACGTTCTGGGCCACGGTCCGCCAGGGATACAGCGAGGCGGTCTGGAACACCAGCCCGCGGTCCGGGCCGGGACCCGCGACCTCCCGGCCGTCCAGCAGCACCCTGCCGGACGTGGGCGGGACGAGGCCCGCGACCATCCCCAGCAGGGTCGACTTGCCCGAGCCGCTCGCGCCCACCACGCAGACGAAGTCGCCGGACGCCACGGACAGGTCCACGTCCTGGAGCACCGGCCGGCCCGGGACGAACTCCTTGCCCACGCCCTCCAACCGGAGACCGCTCGGTGCGCTCGTCAACGGGCCCACCTCCCCACCCGGGCGCGCAGCAGGCGCAGCGTGACGTCGATGACCAGGCCGATCAGGCCGATCACCACGAGGATCGCGAAGATGCGGTCGGTCTGCAGGAACCGCTGGGCGCGGGTGATCCGGTAGCCGAGTCCCGAGGTGGCCGCGACCAGTTCGGCGACGACCACGAAGTTCCACGCCGCGGCGGCGTTGACCCGCATCGCGTCGATGATCCCCGGCAGCGCGTACGGGAACACCACCCGGGCGGCCACCCGCGGCCGGGACGCCCCGAGGGTCGCCGACACCTCCAGCAGCCGGTGCGGCACCTGCCGTACGGCGTCGGCGGTCATGAGCGTGTTGAAGAACACCACGCCGAGGACGAGCAGCGCCACCTTCGACGCCTCGCCGATGCCCAGCCAGATGATCAGCAGCGGGATGAAGGCAGACGCGGGCAGGTAGCGCAGGATGCCGACGGCCGGTTCGAGCAGCGGCTGCGCCCAGCCGAGCGTCCCCATCGCGAACCCCAGCGGCACCGAGATCAGGACGGCCAGGCCGAAGCCCGCCGCGATCCGGCCGAGGCTCGCCGCGAGGTCGGCGGCCAGTTCGCCGCCGGCCGCCATGTCCACCCCGGCCGCCCAGACCGCCGACGGGGAGGGCAGGAACGCGGGGTCCACCCGGCCGCTCGCGCTGACCGCCTGCCAGACCGCCAGCGGCACGAGGATCGACAGGCACCGCAGGAGCCAGGCCGTACGCGCGGAGACCGAGGTCGTGAGCGCCTTGGTCGTGAGCGGCCCGGTCCTGAGCTTCGCCCGGCGCGGCGCGGGCTCTTCCGCCGCCGGGGCCGTCCCGGCGTCCTGTCTCGGCATCGCCTCGGCCGCGGTCACGGCTGCACCGCGCGGACGAACTGGGGCGCGAACAGTCCCTCCAGCGGCGGGGCCTTGTCCACCAGCTTCGCCGAGACCAGGAACTCCGCGATCTCCTTGGCGCGGCCGTCCAGTTCGCCGGAGAAGGCCGTCCGGTTGCGCTCCAGCGTGAAGATCGTCGTGCCCTTGTCGTACGACTCGTAGTCGGACACGCTCACCCCCGCCCGCTTCGCCATGATCTCCAGGGCCTCCGGCCGGTGCTCGCCGATCCAGGTGAGCGCGTCGAACCAGGCCGACACGAGCCCCTGCACGGCCTTCGGGTCGCGGGAGACGAGGTCACGGGTCACCACCAGGTGGTCGGGGATCGCCCCGGGGAAGTCGGCCGACGTCGCGATCGCCCGGCTGCCCTTCCGCTTGAGGGCGGTCGTGGTGAAGGGGGCGAACACCCCGACGGCGTCCACCTGCCCGGCGACGAAGGCCGCCGCGGCGGCGTCGGTCGGCATCGGCCGGAACTGCACGTCCGCCTCGGTGAGACCGGCCTTCCGAAGCGCCAGCAGGAGCAGGTAGTGGTCGACCGTGCCCTGCTCGGCGGCGACGGTCCTGCCCTTCAGGCCGGACAGCGACGAGATGCCCGGCCCCGCGATGATCTGGTCGTTGCCGCTGGAGTTGTCGTTGACCAGCACGACGCTCTGCTTCGCCCCGCCGGCCACGGACGCCAGGGTGTCGTTGAGCGTCTGGCTGTTGGCGTCGATGGTTCCCGTGGCCAGCGCGTTGAGCGAGTCGGTGTAGCTGTCGAAGTACTTGAGCTCGACGTCCACGCCGTTCTTGCGGAACAGGCCCTGCTCGCCGGCGACCTGCCAGGGGAACCAGCCCGGCCAGGCGCTGAAGCCCAGGGTGATCGTCGAGCCGGCCGGGGCGGCGGCCTGCCGCTCCCCGGGGGAGGCGCAGCCCGCGAGCAGGAGCAGAACGAGAACGGCGGCGAGGTGTCGGCGCGTCATTGGACGGCCTCCTTCTTCCTCTTCGGCAGGTGTCCCGAGCGCACCAGGCACCCGAGGGTGTCGCAGATGACCCGGGTGGCGATGAGCGAGGTGATCTCCGCGTTGTCGTACGGCGGGGAGCACTCCACCACCTCGATCCCGGCGAGCGGCCGGGCGTCGGCGATGAGCTGGATGAACTTGAGCACCTCGCGGGGGAGGAACCCGCCGGGCTCGGGCCAGCCGGTTCCGGGCACGAAGGCCGCGTCGAGGCAGTCGACGTCGAAGGACAGCCAGACGGCCTCCGCGCCGTCCCAGGCGACCTCCAGGGCCCGCTCGGCGGCGGCCTCGATGCCCATCTCGACGCAGTCGGTGACCGTCATGATCGTGGTGCCCCGCTCGCGGCCCACCTTGACGCCCGGGCGGGGCGCCTGCCAGCCGCCGATGCCGATCTGCACGAGGTTCTTCGGCGGCACGTTCGGGATGTCGGTGGCGTGGAACCAGGGGGTGGTGTGCATCCGCTCGTCGAGGTCGGTCTCCTGGGTGTCGACGTGGCGGTCGAAGTGGATGATGCCGACGTTTCCCCGCACGTGTTCGGCCACCCCGCGCACGGTCGGGTAGCCGATCGAGTGGTCCCCGCCGAGGATCACCGGGAAGGCGCCGCTCTCGAAGACGTGCGCGACGCCCTTGCTGATCTGGTCGAAGGTCTTCTCGATGTTGCCCGGGATCGTGAAGATGTCGCCCAGGTCGCAGATCGTGATCGACTCACGGAGGTCGACGCCGAGCTCGAAGCTGTAGGGGCCGTACAGCGCGGAGATCTTGCGGATGCCCTGCGGCCCGAAGCGGGTGCCCGAGCGGTAGGTGGTGCCCCCGTCGAAGGGCGCGCCGAGCACCGCCACGTCGTACTCCCCGCAGCGCCGCACGTCCTCGACGTACGGCGCCTTGAGGAAGGTGTTGATCCCGGCGAAGTGCGGCAGTTCGCCGCGGGAGAAGGTGGGAATGGTGCGGTCGACGATCGAGTCGGCGCCCTGCAGGCCGAGTTCGAGCCCGCGGGCGATCTCCCGCTCGTGCATGGTGGTGGGGATCTCGGCCTCACGCTCGACGGCGTTACGGGCTTCGGGACCGTAGTGGGAATGGAGGTGGCCCACGGCACTCCTCGGGGGGACGGCTGGTCCACCGCCGCCCGGCGGGCGGCGGGATTCGCGACCCGCGGCGTCTCCCCGGTCCCGGCCGCGCCGTTGACCGGGGAGACGCCGAAGTCACAGCCTCCCGGGCTTTTGTCCCGCCGTGGAACGGCTCCGCGCCGAGCCGCCTGCACCTCTCGGACCAGCCGAACGGAACCCTAGGTGCGCCTCACCGGGGTGAGCCGGTGAGTCCCCTTCATGACAGCGGCGGCCTGTTTCCGCCGGATTTCCGTGGGGTAGCCGTCCCGTGACCGCCTGCTCACGCGGACGCCGCGCGCTCCAGGATCGGCTCCAGGTCGAGGCCGGCCGGGAGCGTGCCGAAGGCGCGGCCCCAGTCGCCGCCCAGGCGGGAGGCGCAGAACGCGTCGGCCACCGGCGCCGGGGCGTGCCGCACGAGCAGGGACGCCTGCAGGACCAGCGTCATCTCCTCGGCCACCCGGCGGGCGTCGGCCTCACCGGCGGAGGCGAGCGTCTTCAGCACCCGCTCGGCCGCGTCGCCGACGCGGTGGTCCCCGGCGCGGGCGACCTCGGCGAAGAACGCCTCGACCGCCTCCGGCTCCCGGGCGAGCACCCGCATCAGGTCGAGGGCGGCCACGTTGCCCGAGCCCTCCCAGATGCCGTTCAGCGGGGACTCCCGGAACAGCCGGGGCATCTGCGACTCCTCGACGTACCCGTTGCCGCCCAGGCACTCCAGCGCCTCGGCGGCGTGGACCGGCGCCCGCTTGCAGATCCAGTACTTGGCGGCGGCGAGGGCGGCCCGGCGGAACAGCCCCTCGGCGGCGTCGCCCGCCACCGCCCGGTCGGTCGCCCCGGCCAGGCGGGTCATCAGCGTGGTCGCCGCCTCGGACTCCAGCGCGAGGTCGGCGAGCACGGCGCGCATCAGCGGCTGGTCGGCCAGCGGCCGGCCGAACGCGCTCCGGTGGCGGGCGTGGTGGAGGGCCTGCGACAGTCCCTGCCGCATGCCGGCCGCCGAGCCGGTCACGCAGTCGAGCCTGGTCATGTTGACCATCTCGATGATCGTGCGGACGCCCCTGCCCTCCTCGCCGACGAGGAAGGCCGTCGCGCCGTCGTACTCGACCTCCGCGGAGGCGTTGGAGCGGTTGCCGAGCTTGTCCTTCAGCCGCATCAGGCGCATCGCGTTGCGGGTGCCGTCGGGCAGCACGCGGGGGAGCAGGAAGCACGACAGCCCGCGCGGGGCCTGGGCCAGCACCAGGAACGCGTCGCACATCGGGGCGGAGTTGAACCACTTGTGCCCGGTCAGGGCGAAGCTCCCGTCGCCGAGGGGTTCGGCCCGGGTGGTGCCGGCCCGCACGTCGGAGCCGCCCTGCTTCTCGGTCATGGCCATCCCCGCCAGCACGCCCCGCTTCTCCAGCGGCGGGCGCAGCCCGAAGTCGTACGTGCGGGAGGCCAGCAGGGGCTCCCACTCCGCCCGCAGCGACGGCGAGTGCCGCAGCGCGGCCACGGCGGCGTACGTCATGGAGATCGGGCAGCCGTGCCCGGCCTCCACCTGGGACCAGACGAAGAACTTCGCGGCCCTGGCGACGTGCGCCCCCGGCCGGGCCGAGGTCCAGGGGGAGGCGTGCAGCCCGTTGCCGACCGCGACCGACATCAGCTCGTGCCAGGCGGGGTGGAACTCGACCTCGTCGATCCGGTTGCCGTACCGGTCGTGGGTGCGCAGGACGGGCGGATGCTCGTTGGCCAGCCGCCCCCACTCCTGCGCCTTCTCGGATCCGGCCAGCAGGCCGAGCCGGCGCAGCTCCCCGGTCGCCCAGTCCGCCCCCTCCCTGGCGAGCCCCTCCAGCAGCGCCTGGTCGGCCGAGACGTCGTGCCCGGCCAGCGGGGGTGCCTGGTTGGTCACGTCGTGAGTCGCGTCGCGGGTCACAGGGTCCTCCTCGGATGATGCCGGGTCCTCGGCGCCGGGAACCGGGCGAGGCCGGAACTCCATCTCAGCACTCGGGCCCGCCGGGACAAACACCCGCCGCCGCGCTCAGGCGCCGGAGATGTCCAGGCCCAGCTCCTGGGCCGCCTCAAGGGCGAGATCACGCGCGTAGCCCTGACCGGCGCCCGCCTCGCACAGCACCCGGTGGACGCCCGTGAGCGCCCGCCTGTCGCCGCGCGCGGCCAGGCCGCGGGCCGCCTCGGCCACGGTCGTCACGTCACGGTCGGCCAGCCGGGCGGCCAGCGCCTCCCTGATCCGGGCGGTGTCGGCCGGCAGGCCGGCGAGGCCCATGGTCGCCCAGTCGCGCACCTCGTCGTCCCCGCACTCGGTCAGCCGGATCAGGGCGGCGAGGCCGTCCTCGTCGCCGGACGGCAGGACCGCGGCGAGCGCGACCGGGTCGTTGACGGTGGGCTCGCGCCCCGGGCCGCCCACGATCGCCAGCACCTCGGGCAGGGCCCGCTCGTCGGCCCGGTGGCCGAACGCCGCGAGCAGGGCCTCGACCACCGCGGGCTCGGTCTCCCGGCGGGCCAGGTCGCGCAGGATGCCTAGGACCTCGTCCTGCCGGTCGTCGTGGCCCGTGTCCTGTCCCGGGAGGTGGCCCGTGTCGCGGCCGAACTGGGCGAGGACGTCGACGCCGAACTCCCGCCGCACCGGGTCGTCGCTCTCGCACAACCGCGTCACCGCCCGGAACGTCTCCTCGTCGTGGCGCCCGCGCAGCGCGTGGACGGCCGCCCACCACGTCTCGTCGTCCTCGTCCAGGTCGCGGTAGGGCAGGACGCGGCGGAGCAGCTCCTCGGGCGGCGGCCGGAGGCCGAGCGCCGCCTCCAGGACCGTGGCGGCGGCCGCGTGCCCGTACTGGCGGGCCACGGTGTAGACGCCGGTGCGGGCGCCCTCGCCGCGCGCCTCGACGGTGACCCGCCGGGTGCCGTCCGGCGCGGCGGAGTGCGCCACCAGCACCGTGTGCTCGCCGCCCAGCCGCGCGGCGGCGTCGTCCCGGAGGACCGCCTCCAGATCGGCTCCCGCCAGACGGGCGGCGATCTCCAGCGGGGTCGCGCCGTCCCAGCCGGGCGCGGCCGGGTCCGCGCCGTGCTCCAGCAGGGACCAGACGATCCCGTACGCCCCGAACAGCGCGGCCAGCGTCAGCGGCGTGTCGCCGTCCTCGTCGGCCAGGCCCGGATCGGCTCCGGCGTCGAGCAGCACGTCGGCCGACTCGAGGTTGCCGTTGGCCGCCGCCCACAGCAGGGCCGTCCAGCCGCCCTCCTCCGCCGCGTCGGGGTCGGCGCCTCCGTCCAGCAGCGCCTGCACGGTCTCGGCGTGGTCCCAGCAGGCCGCGGCGCACAGCGGCAGCCCCTCCTCGGGCCCGCCGCTCGGCCGGTCGGGGTCCGCGCCGTGGTCCAGCAGCAGCCGGACGATCTCGTGGTGCCCTCCGGCGGCGGCCCGGTAGAGCGGCGTCGTCCCCTGGGCGGGGTCGACGGCGGGGGACACAGGGGAGGACACAGGGGATACCGGGGCCTCCGGGTGCAGCATCTCCGCCACCCGCGCGGCGTCCCCCTCCGCGATCGCCTCCAACAACCTGCTGCGGGTCACGTCTCCATGCTCACACAACCCCTTCTGGAGGACCCCGCAGGGATCGTCCCCAGGGAGGATGGGGAGCGGGGCCGGTCGGGGTTACGGTGGGGGACGTGAACGATCCGGGTGGCATGCGGGCGTCCGACGCCGAGCGCGAGTCCGTGGTGGAGCGGCTGAGGGTGGCGTCCACCGAGGGGCGGCTGACGCTGGCCGAGCTGACCGAGCGGACCGAGGCCGCCTATCTGGCCCAGACGCACGGCGAGCTCGCCCAGATCATCGCCGACCTGCCGGGCGGCGCCCCGGCCCCGGCCCCCGCGCCCGCGGCTGCGGCCGCCTCGCAGGGCAGGATGCGCAAGTGGATCGTGGCGGTGCTGGGCGACGCCAAGAGGACCGGCTCGTGGCGGATCGACGACGGCATCGGCGCGGTCAGCGTGCTGGGCGACGTGACGCTCGACCTGCGGGAGGCCGAGGTGCGCGGGCGTGAGGTGGACGTCGTCGCCGTCTGCGCACTGGGCGACCTGAAGATCATCGTGCCGGACGGCGTCGACGTGGAGCTCTCCGGCGTCACCGTCCTGGGCGACAAGAAGGTCCAGGTGATCGAGGCTCCCGCCGGGCAGGCCGCCCCCGTCGTCAGGGTCAGGGCGTACGTCCTGCTGGGCGACGTGAAGATCATCGGGGACTCCCGGGCGCAGCCGATCAAGCGCGGCTGGTTCGCCTGGAGCGAGTGGTGGCAGGAGCGCCGCGCCTCCCTCACCGAGGGATACGAGAGCTCCGAGCACGGGCTGCACGGACTGCACGGCATGCACGGGCTCCGCCCGCCCCGCCCGCCTCGTCCTCCCCGGCTCCGCGACCGCCGACGCGACTCCCGCTGAACGGCCCCCGAGCGCGCGGTCGTACGGGGCGACGCCGATCGCCGGCGACCAGGACGTCGTGATCCGCAGGCCCGACGGACAGGCTGCCGTCAGGCCGCCTGGCGGGCGGCGCGGACGGCCTGGGCGTGGCGTTCGAGCAGGAGCGTGACCAGTTCGTGGGCGGCGCCGAGGACGCCGCCCACGGCGTGCGCCCCGGCGTCCAGGGCGTCGCGCCGCACGGCGTCGGCGAAGTGGCCGGGGGCCAGCAGGTACGGCGCGACGACGACCCGCGGCGCGCCCGCCAGTATGAGCCGTTCGACCTCCTCCCGGGGCCTGGGCGCGGCGGCGGAGGCGTAGGCGGCGGTCACCGACCACCAGGGGCGCTCCCGCGCCCACGCGCGGGCGACGGCGGCGATCGTCGCGTTCGCCCGGCCGTCACTGGACCCGGCCGAGACCAGCACCACGGCGGTCTCCGGGTCGCCGATCCCCACCCCGGCCTCGGTGAGGCGGCGTTCGAGGGCCCGGACCAGCAGCGGGTGCGGGCCGAGCGTGGGGCCGCAGACGGCCCGCAGGCGCGGCGCGCGGGCCGACGCCTCCCGCAGTGCCGCCGGGATGTCCACCCGGCTGTGATAGGCGGCGGTGAGCAGGAGGGGGAGCACGACCGCCTCGTCCAGGCCCGACAGCGCCCGCGGCAGCGACGGCGGGGCGTGGTCGAGGTAGGCGGCGCGGACGTCGAGGCCGGGCCGGGCCCGCCGTACGCCGTCGAGCAGGGCCTCCACCGTCGCGGTGGCGCGCGGGTCGCGGGACCCGTGCGCCACCGCGATCAGCGGCGCGTTCCCGTGTGGAGCACTCGTCACAGGTGGATGCCGCACTCGATCTTGCCGAGGCCGGACCAGCGCCCGCTGCGCGGGTCCTCGCCCGGCGCCACGCGGCGGGTGCAGGGGGCGCAGCCGATCGACGGGTAGTCGTCGTAGTGCAACGGGTTGATCAGCACGCCGTTGTCGGCGATGTAGTTGTCGACGTCCTCCTGGGTCCACCGGGCGATGGGGTTGACCTTCACCATCTGCCGCTTGGCGTCCCACTCGACGACCTTGGTGTTCGCGCGGGTTGGCGACTCGTCGCGGCGGATGCCCGACACCCAGGCGAGGTACGGCTCCAGCGCCCGGTTCAGCGGCTCGACCTTCCGCAGGTAGCAGCACAGGTCGGGGTTGCGCCCGTACAGGCGCGGGCCGAGGTCGCGGTCCTGCTCCTCGACCGTCCTGGACGGCTTCACGTTGATCACGTTGACCTTGTAGACGGTCTCGACCGCGTCGCGGGTGCCGATGGTCTCGGCGAAGTGGTAGCCGGTGTCGATGAACAACACGTCGACGCCCGGCTTCACCCTGCTGACCAGGTCGATCAGCAGGGCGTCGCTCATCGACGAGGTGAGACAGAGGCGGTCGCCGAACGTGGCCGCGGCCCACCGGATGATCTCCCGGGCGGGGGCGTCCTCAAGGAAGCGCGCCGCGGACTCCACGATCCCCTGGAGGTCCAGCGTCGCCCGCTGCCGCTCCAGGCCCGCCTCTATCTCTGCCACCGACATCGTTACTCCTCACACGTCGTTCACTGGTTCATCGGATGATCGGACGACAAGCCTTCGAACAATCACGA
Organism: Microbispora triticiradicis; assembly: GCA_003260025.2. GTDB lineage: Bacteria > Actinomycetota > Actinomycetes > Streptosporangiales > Streptosporangiaceae > Microbispora > Microbispora triticiradicis. The sequence goes on from QFZU02000041.1 coordinate 33,409, forward strand.
ACGCACGCCGACGCCGAGGAATTTCACCCGGAAGGCACGGGCGCAGGCCCTGCAGTACCATCCGTGGCTCTCCTCCTCGGTCACGTAGGGCTCCAGGTCCTCGTCGCCGCAGTACGGGCAGTAGAACGGCGCCGCCCGCTCGCTCATTTGAGGTCGCTTTCGTCGGCGCGCTGGACCCACTCGGCGAAGGTCTCGCCCTCGTTCCGCTGCTTCTCGAAGTTGCGGGCGACCCGCTCGACGTAGTCGGGCAGTTCCTCCGCCGTGGTCTTGAGCCCGCGCACCTTCCGGCCGAAGGTCGGGTTGAGCCCGATCGAGCCGCCCAGGTGCACCTGGAAGCCCTCGACCTGCTCACCCTTGTCGTTGGCCACGAGCTGGCCCTTGAGGCCGATGTCGGCGACCTGGATGCGGGCGCAGGAGTTCGGGCAGCCGTTGACGTTGATCGTCAGCGGCTCGGCGAAGTCCGGCAGGCGCCGCTCCAGCTCGTCGATCAGGGCCGACGCGGTGGCCTTGGTCTCGACGATCGCGATCTTGCAGTACTCGATGCCGGTGCAGGCCATCGTCTGGCGGCGGAACGTGGACGGGTTGACCTGGAGGTCGGCGGCCTCCAGCTCGCTGACGATCGACTCCACCTGGTCGGGGGCGACGTCGAGGATGACCATCTTCTGCTCGACCGTCGTGCGGATCCGGGCGGAACCGTGCCGCTCGGCGATGTCGGCGATGCGGTGCAGCGTGTCGCCGTCCAGCCGGCCCACGCGCGGGGCGAAGCCGACGTAGAAGTTGCCGTCCCGCTGCGGGTGGACCCCGACGTGGTCGCGCCGGCCGCTCTGCGGCGCCTCCGGAGCCGGGCCGTCGGGCAGGGCGTATCGCAGGTACTCGGTCTCCAGGACCTGGCGGAACTTCTCCGCGCCCCAGTCGTTGACGAGGAACTTGATCCGCGCCCGGTGGCGCAGGCGGCGGTAGCCGTAGTCGCGGAAGATGCCGGTGACCCCGGCCCACACCTCGTGGACCTGGTCGGGCCGGACGAACGCGCCGAGCCGCTGGGCGAACATCGGGTTGGTCGACAGGCCGCCGCCCACCCAGACGTCGAAGCCGGGCTCGCCCTGCTCGTTCACCACGCCGACGAACGCGACGTCGTTGATCTCGTGGACGGTGCAGTGGGCGGTGCAGCCGCTGATCGCCGTCTTGAACTTGCGCGGCAGGTTGGAGAACGCCTTGTCCCCGACGTACCGGTCGTAGATCTCGTGGATCTGCGGCGTGCCGTCGATCACCTCGCCGGCGTCGATCCCGGCCAGGGGGCAGCCGAGGATGACGCGGGGGGTGTCGCCGCACGCCTCGGTGGTGGACAGGCCCACCGCCTCCAGCCGCCGCCAGATGTCCGGGACCGACTCGATCTCGATCCAGTGGAGCTGGATGTTCTGCCGGTCGGTGACGTCGGCGGTGCCCCGGCCGTAGTCGTTGGAGATGTCGGCGATGGTGCGCAGCTGCTCCAGGCTGAGCTGCCCGCCGTCGATGCGGACCCGCAGCATGAAGTAGCGGTCGTCCAGCTCCTCGTCCGGCAGGATCGCGGTCTTGCCGCCGTCGATGCCGGGCTTGCGCTGGGTGTACAGACCGAACCAGCGGAAGCGCCCGCGCAGGTCGGCGGGGTCGATCGAGTCGAACCCGCCCTTCGAGTAGATGTCGATGATCCGCTGGCGGACGTTGAGCCCGTCGTCGTTCTTCTTGTTCTCCTCGTTCTTGTTCAGTGGCTCACGGTAACCGAGAGCCCACTGACCTTCGCCGCGCGGGCGTCTGTGGTGGCGGTTCGCCGGGCGGGCCGGGGTGCTCATGGGCACACGTCCTTCTCCGAGGCTCGGGTCGAGATCGGTCTTCGGCGGACACCGGCGCAGGCGGCCTCTCACCTCGCCGGCGGCATTGCGCGGCCGAGTATGAGGGCATACGAAAACGACGCCTGGCCGAGCGCCCGGGTAACGGAGGGCGACGGTCAGCCGGCGTCGATACAGATCGCGCTACGGACGCGCAGGAGATCGACGTGGCGTCGCACGACGAGCAACGGGTCCGCTGGCATGTCCCAAACGATACCCCCGAGATCCTGGATGTCCAAGTTCGTGTCCAGGATGCGGGATTGTAACGGCATAATGACGGGAGGTTGTCAGCCCTTGCGGACCCAGTTCTCCGGCGGCTCCGCCTCGCGGTCCTGCTCGGCCGGCTCCTTGTGCTGGCAGTCGCACCAGGACCCGCCACGGCACTCCTCGTGCCTGTGTTCCCCGCACGCCCGGCAGATCATGTCTTCATTGTTCCCCTCCCATGACAGCCGGATGACACCCGCACAGACCGAGGTGAGAGGCGCGATCCTCGCGGGCGGAGGGCGGGGACCCCTATTCTGGGCGGCGACGATCCGCTCGCACGTCACGTGATAAGAGCCACGCCGGCGGGTAGAGCCCAGTTCTCATGACCGGTTGGGTGCCATGACCTCCACGGACGCGCGGGCGCGCAGGCCGCGGCGCATCACGCGCAAAGGCATGGCCATCGCCCGCGCGCGCCTGACCTGGGTACGCGAGACGACCATCTGGGCCCTGGTCAAGGCGACCACGATGGCGGGGGTCAACTACCGGGTGACCGGGCTGGCGGGCGAGGCGGCGTTCTTCGCCCTGCTGTCGCTGCCGCCGTTCGTGCTGGGGCTGCTCGGGGTCATGGGTCATCTGAGCGGGCTGCTGGGCGACGCCGGCGTCGCCGAGATCAGGCGCTGGGTGGTGGACCAGTCCGAGCTGTTGTTCACGCACAACACGGTGGAACGGGTCGTGCAGCCGCTGCTGTCCGACGTGCTGAGCGGCGGCCAGGTCTCGCTGATCTCCGTCGGGTTCCTGCTGTCGCTGTGGTCGGGCTCGCGGGCCCTGTTCGTGTACGTCGACCTCATCTCCATCGCGTACGGGCTGGGGGAGACCCGGGGGATCATCCGCACCCGCGTCCTGTCGTTCGGCCTCTACGTCGCGGCGCTGCTGATGGGCCTGGTCGTCATGCCGGTCCTGGTGATCGGCCCCACGCTGATGTCCAACGCCCTGCCCAGGTACGCCGCGCTGGTGACGATCCTCTACTGGCCCGTGCTCGTCGTCGGCTCGGTGCTGATGCTCACGCTGCTCTACCACGTGAGCGTGCCGCACCGTACGCGCTGGTGGCGGGAGACGCCGGGGGCCGTGCTCGCGCTGGTGATCTGGATCGTGTGCGCGGCGTTCCTGCGCGAGGTGCTGGCCGCGTGGTTCACCCCGCTGTCGATCTACGGCTCGCTGGCCGCGCCCATCGCCGTGCTGCTGTGGCTCTACATCACCGCGCTCGCCGTGCTCATCGGGGCGACCCTGAACGCGGAGATCGACCGGCTGTGGCCGCTGGGCGGCGCCCCCCGGCACGAGCACCATCACCGCAAGTCCGGCAAGGCATGATCTGGCCCCGTCGCCGATGAGTGAGGGCACCGCCGCGTCCCGATAAGGTGGGGAGGGTCGCGACTGGCGCTGACGAGCCCGGCAGGGGAGCGTCGCTAGGTGGGGCACCACCGGGGAGCGAATCAGCGGAGGCCGTGCGCCTGGGTCGCCGCCGCTGTCGACGTGGAGAAGGAAGGCGCCATGGCTGAGCACTCGCTGAACGTCGTCGATCCCGAGATCGCCGAACTGATCAGGGCGGAGGAGCGGCGGCAGGCCGACACCGTCAAGCTGATCGCGTCCGAGAACTACGTGTCCAGGGCCGTCCTGGAGGCGACCGGGACCGTTCTCACCAACAAGTACTCCGAGGGCTACCCGGGCAAGCGCTACTACGAGGGCCAGCAGGTCATCGACCAGATCGAGACGCTGGCCGTCGAGCGGGCGAAGTCGGTCTTCGGCGTGAACCACGCCAACGTCCAGCCTTACTCGGGCTCGCCCGCGAACCTCGCCGTCTACCTGGCGTTCCTGAACCCGGGCGACACCGTCCTCGGCATGGGCCTGCCGTTCGGCGGCCACCTCACCCACGGCTGGTCGGTGTCGGCCACCGGCAAGTGGTTCAACTCCGTGAAGTACGGCGTGCGCCGCGACACGGGCCGGATCGACATGGACGAGGTGCGCGCCCTGGCGCTGGAGCACCGGCCCAAGCTGATCTTCTGCGGCGGCACCGCGATCCCGCGCACGATCGACTTCCCGGCCTTCGCCGAGATCGCCAGGGAGGTCGGCGCCGTGCTGGCGGCCGACATCGCCCATATCGCGGGCCTCGTCGCGGGCGGCGCCCACCCCTCGCCCGTCGGGCACGCGGACGTGATCTCCACGACCACCCACAAGACCCTGCGCGGCCCCCGCGGCGCGATGCTCATGGCGAACTCGGACGAGGTCGCCACCGCGCTCAACAAGGCCGTCTTCCCCGGCCTCCAGGGCGGCCCGCACAACCACACCACCGCCGCCATCGCCGTCGCCCTGCACGAGGCCGCCCGGCCGGAGTTCAGGGCGTACGCCGCGCAGATCGTGAAGAACGCCCAGGCGCTCGCCGACGAGCTCCTGAACCGCGGCTTCGACCTCGTCTCCGGCGGCACCGACAACCACCTGATCCTGATGGACCTCACGTCCAAGGGCGTCGGGGGCAAGCCGGCGGCGCAGGCGCTCGACCGGGCGGGCCTGGAGACCAACTACAACACCGTGCCGTTCGACCCGCGCAAGCCGTTCGACCCGTCGGGCATCCGGATCGGCACGCCCTCGGTCACGTCGCGGGGGATGGGCGAGGCCGAGATGCGGCAGATCGCCGCCTGGATGGACGAGGTCGTCACCGCCGTGGCCAAGGGCGACGCGGAGGACGTCGTCGCGCGGGTGCACGGCGAGGTCACGGAGCTGACGAGCCGGTTCCCGGCTCCCGGCCTTTCCTGATTCCTGGGAAAAAGGGGTTGCGGGAGGTGGCGGCGGTGCTGCTAACGTTCCCGCATCCGACGCCGCTCGAGCGTCATGAGGGTGGCCGCCGGCGGCGGCCTGACACCAGGGAGGTGGGGACCATGCGGGTCTTTCTGACGACCATGCCGTCCGTCATCTCCCGGGTGTCCGCATAACCCTTTTCCGCAGGGACACCCGGTCTTTCCGAAGGGTGTCCACAGCAATGTCGTACGAACTCTCGCTTCTCGGCTGGCACGACGACCTCGCCGAGTCGCTTCCCGACCTTCCCGGCGGGGCCGTGCCCGGCCGGGTGGCGCGGGTCGACCGCGGCGCCGCCGAGGTCGTCGCCGCCAGCGGGACCCACCACGCGCGGCTGTCCGCCCGCGTACGGAGGGCCGCGGCGGCCGACCCGCTCGCGCTTCCGTGCGTGGGGGACTGGGTCGCGCTCACCCCCCTCGCCGAGGGCCGGCACGAACTGGCGGAGGTGCTGCCGCGCCGTACGGCCTTCGTCCGGGGCGGCGTGAGCCGCGACTCGCGCGGCGGCCTGTCCGGCGACGGCCAGGGGCAGGTGCTGGCCGCGAACGTCGACGTCGTCTTCGTGGCCGAGCCGTCCATGCACGCCGACGACTTCGCCGATCTCGGCAGGATCGAGCGCCTCGTGGCGCTCGCCTGGGAGAGCGGCGCCCGGCCGGTCGTGCTCGTCACCAAGGCCGACCTGTTCGCCGATCTGCAGGACCGGGTGCTCGGCGACCTGCTCGCCGACGTCGAGGCGGCGGTGCCCGGGGTGGAGGTCCACCCGGTCTGCTCGCTCACCGGCGACGGTGTGGACCTGGTGCGGGCCCATCTCGGCGAATCCGGCACCGCGGTGATCCTCGGTCCCTCGGGCGCGGGCAAGTCCACGCTCGTCAACGCCCTCGCCGGCGCGGAGGTGATGGAGACCCAGCGCGTCAGGGCCGGCGACGGGCGGGGCAGGCACACGACCGTCCACCGGCAGCTCATCCCGCTGCCCGGCGGCGGGCTGATCATCGACACCCCCGGCATCCGCCGGGTGGGACTGTACGAGACGAGCGAGGGCGTGGACCTGGTCTTCGCCGAGATCGACGAACTGGCCGGCAACTGCCGGTTCTCCGACTGCGGGCACGGGCAGGAGCCGGGCTGCGCCGTGATCGCGGCGGTGGAGTCGGGCGAGCTGCCCGAGCGGCGGCTGGAGAGCTGGCGCCGGCTTCAGCGGGAGGCGGCCTGGATGGCCCGCCGCACCGACGCGCGGCTGCGCGCCGAGGAGACCCGTAAGTGGAAGTCGATCCACCGGCAGATGCGCGGCATGGGCCGCCCGTAGCGGCCCGCGCGATCACGGGCCGGACACCAGAAGGGCGTTTCACGCCTGCCGTCTGTCCGGGGGGACAGGGGCGGGACGTGGAACGCCCTGTGGTGACGCTGTGATGGAACCGTGGTGACGCGTGTCGGGGAAGGGGAAAATCGCTCAGGCGACGGCGCTGATGCCGGCGCTGGCGGCGCGGCGCATGCGGCGGCGACGCTCGGAAGCGCGCTCGTCCTCGTTGAGACCGCCCCAGGTGCCGTACTTCTCGGGCCGCGAGAGCGCGTAGTCGAGGCACTCCGCGCGCACAGGACACTGAGCACAGATGGCCTTGGCCTTGCGCTCCCGGATGTCGCGCTCGGGCTGACGCTCGCCGTCAGGACCGAAGAACAGCACCAGGTCCTCTCCCCGGCACGCGGCATCATCCTGCCAACCCCAGCTGGGGCGCGGGCGGGCGAGCTGCCGACGTACCTGAGACATGAGAAACCACCTTTGGTGAGAGGTATTTCAGTGTTTGTGCCGATTTGGACGCTTGTGGCGTCCCTTGTGCCAACGCCGGGATAGGCCGTGGTGTTCCCGGCTTCTCGCGAAGCCCTCAGGTCGATACCGGCATGAGCGGACTCAGTTCGGCCAACCTGTAGGTCGGGATTCCGTCGGCGCAGGTCATCCCGCACGGCGCCGAGAACACCGTGGGTTCGACCACGACCCGGAATCGCGACGTCCCACGCCCCGTCGTGCACCGCACGACGCAGACGGTGGAGTCGCCGACCGACCGGGAGGATTCCACGGCCACCCCGCCGACCGAGATCTCGCCCGTATGAGCGCGGACGAAGTGCTCGGCGGCCTGGAGTGGCTCAGGGATACCCGCGCGTCCCCGGAAACGGTCGAGGACGACCTCGCCGTGCCGGTACGCGTTTGCCGCCGCGATCGCAGCAGCCTGAGACATGCTGCCGTAGTAGAGCCCGTGTGGCAAGCATACGAGGTTGGCGGCGTATCGATCGCCGCCAACATGTGTGGTTTCCCACACTTCGCCGGGCAGGTTCTCGCTGAGGAACCGGGCCAGCGGCAGTCCGAGCCGAGCGCAGCAGGCGTTGTGCTTGCCGTGGGTGCAGACCAGGAACATCGGCTCGTTCACCAGTATGCAGGACTCCGGAACCACTCCGTGCACGAGAGACCGCAGGTCAAGATCGTCCGGGCTCTCCGGGAACGCCTCCGCGAGCCACGGCTCGTTCACCGCGGCGGCGGCGAGGTAGACGTGCAGCGGGCCGCTCCGGGCCTCCCTGCGGCCGGGGCGGCGGATGAGCTGCGGCCGGATCCCGAGTTCGCGCGCGCGGGAGATCAGCGTGCGGGCGTCGTCCGGCAGCCGGCACTCCTCGATCTCCGCGGCCCAGGGCCCCGCGTGCTCGATGAGCAGCCAGAACCGGCCCTTCTTGGTCGCGCTCGCCAGGACGGGAGCCTCCCCCGTGTGGCACGCGGCGGGGTGCTCGCACCCGTTGGCCATCAGGTCCCGTCCCTCCCGTACGTTTCTTAGGTAAGACTAACCTTATCCAATGCGGTCAAGAATCGGGTGACTTCCCCGACGAATCAGGAACAAACGCCTTCGCGGTGGGGTCAGGTGCGATAAAGGGCGGCCTCGGCGGCGGGAAGGGCGGCCGCCCGGTCCTCCGCCACCAGGCCGATCCTGGTCCGCCGGTCCAGCAGGTCGCCGGCGTCGAGCGCGCCCTCGTGGCGGACCGCCCAGACCAGGTCGGCCAGGGTGATCCCCGCCGCCACCGGCTCGGCCAGCTCCGGCTCGCGCCGCATCAGGTCCAGCACCGCCCCGGCCTCCGCGCCGTACCGCAGGACCAGCCGCCGGGGGAGGCCCGGCCGCACCGGTCCGGCCCCGGCCAGCGGCAGCCGCGCCGTACGGCTCGCGGGCGCGTTGGGGCAGGCGGTGTCGACGGCGTCCTCGGCCATCCGGCGGTAGGTGGTGAGCTTGCCGCCGACGACGGTGACCACGCCGTCCGGCGAGCGCAGCACGGCGTGCCGGCGGGACAGGTCCGCGGTGGCCCCGCCCACCCGGCCCGCCCCGCCCGCTCCGCCCGGGCTGTCGACCAGCGGCCGCAGGCCGGCGAAGGCGCCCGCCACCTGGTCGCGGCCCAGGGGGCGGTCCAGCACGCCGCCGAGGACCTCCAGCAGGAAGGCCACGTCGCTCTCGGGCGCCTCGGGGACGTCCGGGACCGCGCCGTCCAGCGGCTCGTCCGTCAGCCCCACGTAGATCCGCCCGTCGGCCTGGGGGAGCACCAGCGCGAAGCGGGCGCGCTCGCCCGGGATCGGCACGTGCAGCCCCGCGCGCAGCGCGCCCAGGGCTCCCGGCCGCAGCACGAGGTGGGTGCCCCGCGACGGCCGCAGCGCCACCGAGGGCACCAGCCCCCCGGCCCACACGCCGGTCGCGTTGACCACCGCCCGCGCCCGGATGTCGAACTCCACGCCGGTCAGCTCGTCGCGCACCCGGGCGCCGTCCCCGGCGAGCGCCAGCGCGCGGCACCGGGTGAGCACCCGTGCGCCGTGGGCGGCGGCCGTACGGGCGATCGCGACCACGAGGCGGGCGTCGTCCACCACCCGGCCGTCCCAGGACAGGAGCGCGCCGCGCAGGCCGTGCGGGCGCAGGGACGGGGCGAGGGCGAGCGCCCGCGCGGCGGTCAGGCGGGACGGCCCGGGCAGCAGGCTCCTCGGCGTGCCCGCGGCGGCCCGCAGCGCGTCGCCCAGCCGGTAACCGGTCATCACCGTCGCGGCCTCACCCGGGCCGACATCGGACGTCAGCGGCAGCAGGTACGGGTGCGCGGCCACGAGGTGGGGGGCGGTGCGGCGGAGCAGGACGCCGCGTTCCACGGCGCTCTCCCAGGCCACGCCGACCTGGCCGCTCGCGAGGTAGCGCAGCCCGCCGTGGACCAGCTTGGAACTCCACCGGGAGGTGCCGAAGGCCAGGTCGTGGGCGTCCACCGCGGCCACCGACAGCCCGCGTGAGGCGGCGTCGAGCGCGGCCCCGGCCCCCGTCACGCCCAGGCCCACCACGAGCACGTCGACGACGACCGTGCGCACCTCGTCGAGTTCCCGGGCTCGCCGGGCGGCGTTCAGTGAGGATTCCATGACCCCGCCTCTATGGTCGCGTTACCCTTGAGTAACCTATCTGGAGGCGCACCGGTCATGGAATCCCCTCTCCTGCCCGCGGAACCCATGCTCTGGTCGGGCTGGGGCGACCCCGCCAGGGCCGCCGAGCTGCCCGCGCCGGTGCGCGAACTGCTCACAGAGCTGCTCGGCGTGCGCCCGCCCGCCGCCCCGGCGGCGACGTTCGGCGAGGTGCGGCTGCCCCCGGCGGCCCTGCCGCAGGCCGTCCTCGCCGCGCTGGCCGCCGTGACCGGGGAGGAGCACGTGCGGGCCGACGACGACGCCCGCATCCGGCACACCCGGGGCAAGTCCACGCCCGACCTGCTGCTGATGCGCGCGGGGGACGCCTCCGACGCGCCCGACGCCGTCGTGCTCCCCGGCTCGCACGAGGAGGTCGTGGAGGTGCTGCGCCTGTGCGCGGAGCACCGGGTGGCGGTGGTGCCGTTCGGCGGGGGCACGTCGGTGGTCGGCGGGCTCACCCCCGCGCGGCGGGGCTACGCGGGAGTGGTCGCCCTCGACCTCGGCAGGCTCGACCGCCTGCGGTCCGTCGACCCCGTCTCGATGACCGCCGACCTGGAGCCGGGACTGCGCGCGCCGCAGGCGGAGCGGTTGCTCGCCGGGCACGGGCTGACGCTCGGGCACTTCCCCCAGTCGTACGAGTACGCGACGCTCGGCGGGTTCGCGGCGGCCCGGTCCAGCGGGCAGGCCTCGGCCGGCTACGGCAGGTTCGACGACATGGTCGTGGGCATGACCGTGGCGACGCCGCGCGGCACGCTGGAGATCGGCCGTGCCCCCAAGTCGGCCGCCGGGCCCGACCTGCGCCAGGTGTTCCTGGGCTCCGAGGGCGCCTTCGGGGTGATCACCTCGCTGCGGCTGCGGGTCCACCGGGCCCCCGCCGTCCGGGCGTACGAGGGCTGGCGGTTCGAGACTTTCGCGGCGGGGACGGCCGCCCTGCGGCGGCTCGCGCAGGAGGGCGCGCCGCCCACCGTGCTGCGCCTGTCGGACGAGACCGAGACGATGGTCGGGCTGGCGAAGCCCACGGACCTCGGAACGCCCGGGGGCGACTCGGGCTGCCTGGTCGTGGCGGGCTTCGAGGGCGCCCCGGGCGACGTGGCCCACCGCCGGGAGCACGCCGCCGCGCTGCTCGTGGAGGCCGGCGGGGTGCACCTCGGGCCGGAACCGGGGGAGAAGTGGGCGCAGGGCCGGTTCTCGGCCCCCTACCTGCGCGACTCCCTGCTGGCCGCCGGGGCGACCGTGGAGACGCTGGAGACCGCCTGCTTCTGGGCGGACCTGCCGCGCCTGTACGACGCCGTACGGCTGGCCCTGCACGGCGCACTCGGCTCACCGCTGGTCATGTGCCACATCTCCCACGTGTACGCCACGGGGGCGTCGCTCTACTTCACGGTGGTGACGGCGCAGACCGGCGACCCGCTGGCGCAGTGGGCGGCGGCCAAGCGCGCCGCCGGCGAGGCGATCGTCGGGGCGGGCGGCACGATCTCGCACCACCACGGCGTCGGCCGCGACCACCTGGAGGCGTACGCCGCGGAGATCGGCGACCTGGGCGGCGAGATCCTGCGCGGGATCAAGGAACGGCTCGATCCGGCCGGGATCCTCAACCCGGGTGTGCTGATCCCGGTGTACTGATCCCCGGAAAACGCCAAGATTGTTCCCATGGTCGATGTGGGCGCGGCGGCGGCGCGGGGAAAGCAGGTCTCGTCACGGGTGTCGGAGTCGGGAGCGGGCTGGGACTGCTCGCAGATCGGCACGTTCCAGGCGCTGCGCCCCAACCAGAACTCCTTCAGCTGGCTGAGCCCGGCGACGCTCTGGCGGTCGCGCAACGAGGTGATCGCCCAGCTCTTCGGCGATCCCTCGCCCCAGGTGCGCCGCCGCTGGGTGGCGGCCCAGCGCGACCGCGGCGCCGACCCCGACTTCCGGGTCAGGCTCGACCTCGGTGAGGAGTTCTCGTTCCTGCTGCTCGGTGACACCGGCGAGGGCGACGCCTCCCAGTACGCGGTGGTGCCCGGGCTGCTCAGGCTCGGCGAGGGCACGTCGTTCGCCGTCGTCGCCAGCGACGTGATCTACCCGACCGGCTCGGGCAACGAGTACTGCGACAAGTTCTTCCGGCCCTACAAGGACTACCCGGCCCCGATCTTCGCGATTCCCGGCAACCACGACTGGTACGACGGGCTCGGCGGCTTCATGCGGGTCTTCTGCGACGCCCGCCCCCTGTCCGCCGAACGGCGCGGCTTCCGCCTGTCGCCCGGCGGGCTGCGCGGGCTGCTGTGGAAGAAGCCGGAGACGATCGACGAGAACGCCCTGGCCGAGGCGAGGAAGATGCGCCCGGACCCCGGGCCCGCCCTGCCGGGGCCGTACTGGGTGATCGACACCGGCCGCCTGCTGCTGGTCGGCATCGACACCGGGATCAAGGGCACCCTCGACCGCGAACAGGGCGAGTGGCTGCGCCGGGTCTCCGCCGACCCCAGGCCGAAGGTCCTGGTCACCGGCAAGCCGATCTACGTCAACAACGCCTACCACCCGTGCGAGATCGAAGGCGGCGGCACGGTGGACGACGTCGTCCGCGACCCGGCGAACAACTACGTGGCCGCTATCGGCGGCGACGTCCACAACTACCAGCGCTATCCCGTACGGGTGGACGGCCGGCTCATCCAGTACGTGGTCTCCGGGGGCGGCGGGGCGTTCATGCACGCCACGCACACCATCCCCCGGGTGGACGTGGCCGGGGTCCACGAGGACGACTTCAAGTGCTATCCGCTGCGCGGCGACTCGCTGTCGTTCTACAGCCTGCTCTACAGCAGGCGGCTGCGGCTGCGCGGGCTGTACGTCACCCCGGAGGAGGGCCTGGCCCTGATGTCCCGGCAGATCGGGAACACCCCGCCCCGGCCCACGCCCGGGGCGCCGATCGGCGCGCGGGTGAGGTGGGCGGCCCGGCTGCTCGGCGGCTGGCCGATGCCGTTCCGCCTGCCGGTCGGGCGGGTCTTCCACCGGTACATCTCGGAGCTGTCCGACTGGGACACCCCGCCCTTCTTCAAGAGTTTCCTGCACATGTCGGTGACCGGGGACACGCTGCGGCTGCGCTGCTTCGCCGCCACCGGCTGCCTCCCCCAGGAGCAGGAGCCCCCGCTGGAGGACGAGGTCGAGATCCCCCTCTGACGGGATTGTCGGTGCGGGCTGGCACGCTGGGGGGATGCACGTCGTGGTCGCGGCCGGCGCCGAGGGGGGCGGGACGATCCGGCCGCTCGGCGGGACGGCGGCCCGGGTGACCGACCTCGCCGCGGCCGTCCGGTCGCTGGAGGCCGCCGAGCGGCCCCGCTGGGTCTGGGCCGACGCGCGCCGCGTCTACCCGGCCCTCCTCGCGGCCGGCGTACGGCTGTCGCGGTGCCACGACGTCGCGCTGACCGAGGGCCTGCTGCTGGGGGCCGACGCCCGTTACGGGGAGCCCAGGCAGGCGCGGGCGGCTTTCGCGCGCCTGCACGGCCTTCCGGTGCCCGAGGACCCGCACGAGGCCGCGGAGGGGCACCAGCCGGGCGGCACGCAGGCGAGCCTGTTCGAGCCCGCGCCGGCCGAGGACCCCGCGTCCGAGGCCGGCATGGTCGCCGAGGTGTTCGAGGACCAGCTCCGCCGCGTCGCCCGCACGCCCGATCCCGGGCGGTTCCGCCTGCTCGTCGCCGCCGAGTCGGCCGGGGCGCTGGTCGCGGCCGAGATGCGGCACGACGGCATGCCGTGGCGCGAGGACGTCCACGACGAGTTGCTGACCGGCCTGCTCGGGCCGCGCCCCGCCCACGGCATGCGGCCCGCGAAGCTCCAGGCGCTGGCCGACGAGGTGGCGGCCGCCTTCGGGCAGCCGGTGAACCCCGACTCCCCGCAGCAGATCGTCCGGGCTTTCAAGGCCGCGGGGATCGAGGTCCCGTCGACCCGGTCCCACGTGCTCAAGGCGGTCGATCACCCGGCCGTCGCGCCGCTGCTCGCGTACAAGGAGCTGGCCCGCCTGCACAGCGCGCACGGCTGGGCCTGGGCCGCGCAGTGGGTCGGCGGCGGCCGCCTGCGCCCCGAGTACGTCGTCGGCGGGGTGGTGAGCGGCCGGTGGGCCACCAGCGGCGGGGGCGCGCTGCAGATCCCCAAGGTGATGCGCCGGGTCGTGGTGGCCGACGACGGCTGGACGCTCGTGGTCGCCGACGCCGCGCAACTCGAACCCCGGGTGCTGGCGGCGCTGTCCGGCGACCGGGGACTCGCGCGGGCGGCCGGGGAGATCGACCTGTACGCCGCGCTGGCCGGGGCCTTCGGCGGCGTGCGCGACTCGGCCAAGGTGGCCATGCTGTCCGCGATGTACGGCGGGACCAGCGGCGACGCCTCCAAGCTGCTGCCCGTCATGCGGCGGCGCTTCCCGAAGGCGTACGCGTTCGTGGAGGACGCCGCCCGCGCGGGGGAGGAGGGGCGGCTGGTCCGGTCGTGGCTCGGCCGCACCTGCCCGCCGCCGTCGGAGCGGTGGCGCCGCCTGGTGGCCGGGCCGGAGGGCGCGCGGGCGGCCCGGGACCGGGGGAGGTTCACCCGCAACTTCGTCGTTCAGGCGACCGCGGCCGAGTGGGCGCTGACGCTGCTCGCGGTGCTGCGCGGGCTGCTTCCGGACCCGGCGCGTCTGGTGTTCTTCCAGCACGACGAGGTGATGGTGCACTGCCCGCTCGGCCTGGCCGCCGAGGTCCGCGAGGCGGTCGGGCGGGCGGCGGACGAGGCGACCCGCCTGCTGTTCGGCGACACCCCGGTCCGTTTCCCGATGGAGGCGGTCGCGGTCGCCTGCTACGCCGACGCGAAGTGACGCGCCCGGTCGGGCGCGTGCCGGTCAGGCGGTGCCGGTCAGGCGGGGCGGAAGGTGTTCCAGAGGGCCTGCCGCACCGGCGCGGCGGCCTCGGTCCAGTCGAAGTCGGGCGAGGCGAACATGACCGCGTACGCTCGCCCGTCCGCCTCCAGGTAGCGGATGACCGCGTGGACGGTGACCTGGCTGGAGTTGGTGTAGGTGTACTCCCAGTCGGCGGCGGGGTAGTGGTAGTCCGCCTCCCGCAACTGGATCTGCGTGTAGTCCGGGTAGTCCTTGATGTTCAGGTTCTGCTCCGCGGCCCGCAGCGCCTCCAGGCCGCCGTCGGGGATCCTCCTGACGGTGATGCTCTGCCCGCTGTCCTTGGGGCCGAGGAGCCTGACGGCCCCGCCGTCGTCGGTCGTCGCGGTCCACGCCTGGGGCACCGCGACCGAGACACCGCCCTCGGTCACGAGCCGGTAGCCCTCGGGCACGCGTACGGCGGGAAGGGAGCGCCCGGCCGCCCTGGCGCCGCCCGTGGACGCCCCGGCCGCTCCGGTCGCCAGGCCGCGTACCCCGGAGGTCGTCTCCCCCTGGTCGCCGGAGCCCCCCGGCAGCAGCACGAGCGCGATCGTGACGATCACCGCGAGGACGGCGACGCCGGCCACGACGAGCAGCAGCCTGGCGCGGGGGTCGCGGTCCGTCCCCCGCTGGGTCTGCTCCTTGCGCCTGCGCCCCACCCGGGGCCGGTGCGGGCCCGTGGTCACGGAGTCCGCGGCCCGGCCGGACCTCCGGCCGTTCCGCGTGTCCGTCTCTGGCGGACCGGCGCCAGGACCGGCGCCGGGGCCGGAGGCCGGACCCGATCCCGGGCCGGCGTCGAGGCCGCCGCCCAGGTCGCCGGGCATGTCGCCCGGCGCGGGGGCCGGCCACATGCCCTCCTTCCGCCGCTCCGGCGCGTACGACGACCCGGACGGCGACGACAGCGGGTCGAACGCCGGGGCCTGGCCGAAGGGCGTGACGGGTCCGAAGGCGGCGAAAGGCTCGAAGGCGGGTTCCGCGGCGGGCTCGACGGCAGGACCGGGCGGCGCGCCGCCGGGGAGGCCGTTGTGGGCGAGCGGCACGCGGACCGGGCCCGAGGGCGTCTCGACGATGCGCGAGGGCAGCGGCCCCGAAGGGATGTCGAGCGGCGGCAGCAGCCCAGCCGGCATGGAGTTCTGCGGGGTCGGCACCGAGGACGGCGTGCCCGCCCGTCCCGGCAGCCCGGCCCCGTGGCTGTGCAGGATCCGTTCCAGCATCTCCGCGACCTGCGCCGCCGGGAGGCGGTCGGCCGGGTTCTTGCGGAGCAGGCCCTCGATGACCGGCAGCAGCGCGCCCGCCCGGCGGGGCCGGCTGGGCTCCTGCGTCAGCACCGCGCCGAGGACGGCGACCGCGTCGGGTCCCTCGTACGGCGGGCGGCCCTCCACGGCGGCGTACAGGGTGGCCCCGAAGGACCACAGGTCGGCGGCGTGGGTGATCGTACGGCCCTGCAGGCGCTCCGGCGGGATGTAGGCGGGCGAGCCCATCAGCAGGCCGGTCTGGGTGATCGTGACGTCGCCCTCGATGGCGGCGATGCCGAAGTCGGTGAGCACCACCCGGTCGGCGGTGAGCAGCACGTTGCCGGGCTTCACGTCCCGGTGCAGGATGCCGGCGGCGTGGGCGTGGCGCAGGGCGTCGAGCACCCGGACGCCGATCTCGGCCGCCTGCACGACGGGCAGCGGCCCGCCCTGCCGCACGGCCTGTTCGAGGGACCAGGCGCGGACCAGTTCCATGACGATCCACGGCCGCCCGTCCTCCTCGACCACGTCGTGGACGGTGACGATGCCGGGGTGGCTGAGGCGGGCCGCCGACCGCGCCTCGCGCAGCATGCGCCGGTGCGCCGACTGGGCGCCCGCCTGGTCGAGCCCGAACGGCAGGAGCAGTTCCTTCACCGCGACGTCGCGGTCGAGCAGCACGTCGTGGGCGTGCCACACCATCCCCATGCCGCCGCGGCCCACCGGGGACAGCAGCCGGTAACGCCTCCCGACGAGACGGCCCTGCCCGTCGGGAACGCCGGCCGGGGGGCGCCCCGCGGGTCCCTGACCCTCTGGCATAGGGGGGACCATACCGAGCAGGCGATCGGTCGTCATAGAAAAGGTCCCCAATTCACGCTCGATCCGCAGGATCCCCCGTCCGGACCGTGCGAATTGCTCCGGATATCTGAGACTGACGACGATATTACGGTCTGATGACGGTCAAAGGGAATTCATGCGGCGGCCAGCGCGTCGAGGGCGGCCGTGAAGACCCCGGCGGGCGGGCTGACCAGCCCCGCCCCCACCTGCCCCGTTCCGGCGACGCGGCCCGCGATGCCGGTGTTCACGACGGGCAGCACACCGGTCCTCGCCACGAGGGCGACGTCGATGCCGGCGGGCGTGCCCCGGAAGCCCAGCCCCGGGATCTGGTACGCCGGGTGCTCGGCCAGCGTGATCTCGTACATCGAGGTCGTGGCCGCGACGGCGTCGGCCACCTCGCCGCCGACGAACCTGACGATCGCCGGGGCCGCCGCCATCGCGAAGCCGCCGAGCCCGGTGGTCTCGGTGATCGTGGAGTCGCCGATGTCGGGATTGGCGTCGTCCGGCCCGTAACCGCCGAGGTAGAGGCCGTCGGGCACCCCGGCCGGGCCGGTGAACCACCGGTCGCCGAGCCCCGACACCTGTATTCCGAAATCCGTTCCGTTGCGGGCCATCGCCACGACCAGGCTCGACCCCGGCACGCCGCGCGCCGCGTCGGCCGCGGCTTTCGCCGCCGCCATTCCCGCGTTCAGGAAGAAATGATCGTTTCCATTGATGAAACGCAGCACCTCGGCCGCGCGGCCCGGGGCGGCCTCCACGACCGCGGGGGCGATCTCCCGCACCAGCAGGGACGTCGCCGCCCGGTTCCGGTTGTGCAGCTCGTCGCCCATCTGCAGGGCCTGCGCGATCAGGGTGCGCAGGTCGAGGGGCCCGCACCGCTCCAGGGCCGCCGCGAGCACCGGCCCGAGGACCTCGCCCATCCAGCGCAGCCGCTCGATCACCTCGGGCCCGTACGCGCCGTACCGCAGGACCTTGCCCAGCCCCTCGTTGAGCGAGCAGTAGGCCGTGCCGCCGTGCTCGGCGTCGGTGACCTCCAGCATCCACATGGACGGGCTGACCACCCCCGCCATGGGGCCGACCGTGCGGTGGTGGTGGCAGGAGTCCAGGGTGATCCCCGCGCCGGAGGCGAGGCGCTCCGCCGCCTCCTCCGGGGTGGCGGCCAGGCCCTCGAACAGCATGGCGCCGACGAGCGCCCCCCGCATCGGCCCGGACGCCCGCTCCCATGTGATCGGCGGGCCGGCGTGGAAGAACGACCCGGCCTCCAGGCCCAGCGCCTCGCGGGCCGGCCGCACGCCGGAGAGCATGGGCCGCGCGGACAGCATCCTCCCCACGGCCGTCGCGTTGGCCCGCTCACGCCGGGGATCGGCGAGCACCTTGGCGAGCATCCCGGCGAGCGCGGCGGAGACGCCCGGGGCCGGCGGGCGCCAGTCGACCCGCCGCTGCGGCACGGCCTGCCGGTCCAGCGCCTCGGCGAGCACCTCGGCGCCCACGGTGATGACGCGCGGTTCGCCGTACAGCATGGAGAGGGTCATCGGCTGCCTCCGGTGAGCCGGGTGGGACTACTCGGCCGCACAGCCGTCAGCCGTCGGCCAGGCGGCGGGCGTGCCGCGCCGCCGCCGCGTTGGAGGTGAAGACGGCGGCGCCCGCCTCGTTCAGGCGCGCGGCCTGGGTGCGCGGCCCCTGCGGGTCGCCGTCGGCGCCGACCAGGGCGACCACCACGTCCACGCCCCTGGCGGTGGCGTCGCGGACCTCGGGCGCGAGCCAGGAGGACGGATCGGGGTCGGCGCCGTGCCCGAGCACCACGTCGAGCAGCACGACGCCCGAGTCGACGCCGCGCAGCGCCTCCCGGCGCAGCGACGGGTCGATCATGGGGTGGGCCCGCCCCCGCGTGTACGCGTCGTCCCCGTAGTCGACGAACCACGCCTCGCCGCCCGGCTCCACGGCGCCGGCGATCAGGGCCGCCTCGGCGCACAGCGTGCCGCCGGAGTAGAGCCCCCGCAGCGGACGCCGCCCCTCGCGCGCGGGCGCGTCGCCGGCGGGCCAGGACGGCCACTCGGGCACATCCCGGCCGAGGGCGCGCAGCGCCTTCTCCGCGACGGCGGTCAGGTCGTCCTGCCCCGGCCCGAGCAGCGCGGCGACGACCGGGGTGGCCAGGTCGAGGTCCCGTACGGCCCGGGCCGCCTCGGGGGCGGGCGGCTTGGAGATCAGCACGATCAGTTCGGTCGCCGGGTCCTCGTCCAGCGCGCGCAGGGCCTGCACGGCCGAGCGCCCGCCCACCTCGGCGGACAGGTCCCGGCCGCCCACGCCGAGCACGTGCGACACGCCGACGCCGGCGATGTCGAGCAGGCACGTCACCTGCTGGGCGCCGGTCCCCGAGGCGGCCACGACCCCCACCGGGCCCGGCCGCAGCACGTTGGCGAAGCCCAGACCGGCCCCGCCCACGACGGCGGTGCCGCAGTCGGGCCCCATGACGAGCACGCCCCTGGCCCGCGCCCGGTCCTTGAGCAGGATCTCCTGCTCGACCGGCACGTTGTCACTGAAGATCATGACGGAGAGCCCGGCCTCCACGGCGTCCAGCGCCTCGGCGAAGGCGTGCTCGCCGGGCACGCTCACCAGCGCCACGGTCGCCTCCCACGACCGCGCGGCCGACCGGACGGTGCGGGGCGGCGCCTCCTCGCGGGTGGCCCCGCCCGCCGTCCCGGTCGTGGCGAGCTGCCGCTCCAGTTCGGCGGCGGCCTCGCCGAGATCGGCGGCCGAGGCCGCCCTGATCGCCACCAGCAGGTCGCCGGGCGTCGTGGGCGGCACCTCGAAGCCGAGGTCGCGGGCGAGGCCGGCGTTGAGGTCCGTGCCCATCGCGACGACGGCGACGGCCACCTCCGGCCGGGCGGTGAGCGCCTGGCTCACCTGCATCAGCGTCACCGAGTCGTGGTAGACGCCGGGGCGGACCTCGACGAGGTCGGTCACGGCCGCTCCCGGCGGGACGGGGCGCCCGCGACGGCGGGACCCGCGCCGAGGAGGGACAGGACGGCGGACACGCCGATCTGCACCCCCCACGCCAGGTCGGCGCCGGAGGTGTGGCCGAGGCGGAGCAGGCGGTTGACGGCGGGTTCCAGCGGCTGGTGCCCGGCCGCCGCCCGCAGCACGCCGAGGACCTCCGGGCTCGCCTCGCCCCTGGCGGCGCAGTGCAGCAGGGTCGCCGAGATGGAGGTGGTCCTGGTGCGGGCGTCGAAGGTGACCGCGGCGGCCAGCCAGTCCGCCAGCCACACCGCGCGCGGGACCCCGGCGGCCCGGCCGAGGTGGCGCAGCGCGACCAGCAGCCCCGCCAGCATGTCGTCGCCGCTCGGCGTGAGCCCGGGGCCGAGGCCGATGAGCCGCTCGGCCGCGGTGATGCTCTCCACCAGCGAGCCGCGCAGGCAGCCCCGCTCCAGCAGCGCCGGGGCCCCGGCCGCGTCCAGCCCCGGCTGCCGGGGCGACGCCGCGCGGATCCCGGCCAGCGCAGCGGGGGCGGACGCCAGC
>QFZU02000042.1 GCA_003260025.2 Microbispora triticiradicis
GACCCGAAACCCGCCAACCGACAGGAATTCGACCGCCCCGTTTCCGGGGCAACCCCTCTAACTTACCCGAACCCTCACCCCGACGCAAAACCACCGGTTCGAAGACCCAGAAGCCACAGGAGACGCCGGCCAACCGGCCGCGCACACACAACACAACCACCCAGGTGATCGAAGAGGAGTGCGCCGGACCGCGCCGACACCAGAAGATTACCAGGCTCCGGCAGCACCATGACCCAGCCCGAGAGGAACGCTCCCGGGGCCGGACCTATTCCCGCAGGTCGAGGGGTGGGTCGACGGGCACGAGATCCGGCGCGTAGCGGATCTCTCGAAACGCGAGGGCGCGCGCGGACAACCAGATCCGGTCCTCAGGCATCTACTTAGCGCTGCGGCGATCACGCCGGTGTGGCGCGGAGGATCGGGGAGGTGCGACGTGCGGGACAACGCTCCGGACGCACTCGTCGCTCCTCGTCCGGTGACGGTCCCGCGGGGACGTCGCCTACCCGGTCAACCAAACGTCAAGCCGCCCGCAATCGCCCCGCGGTACGTACAAGACGCGGAAGTCTCCGTTCGGCGCCAACCCGGCCGCCCGGACTTCCGCCGCTGGAGGTGGCCATCATCATGCGGTCGGAGTTCGACGACATCCGTGCCCACATCGCGGCCGAGCCGGCCCGCGCGGGCGACCTGCTCGAGCTCGCGCACGCCCTGCTCGACGATCTGGAGCAGCTCCGCACGCGCGAGGCGATCCTGCGTTCGCACTATCTCGGGCTGCTCACCGCCGCTCGCGCCACCGTCGCCGCCGACGTCGTCGGAGACCAGGCGCCGCTGACCTTCCTGGAGCACGAGCTGGCCAGGCACGGGCAGCTTCCCGACGGGGAGCAGGCGCCGCGGATCCTGGCGGACGCCGCGGGCGCGCAGGCCATGCTCACCCACCTCGACGAGCCGGCTCCCCCGCGGTCCCGCGCGCCCCGGGGCCCCCACTGCGGCGGCGTCAGCCGCCGGCTCCGGAGCTGAGTCACCCGCCGTTCATCCCTGCGCCGCCGCTCACCCTCCTGGGATGAGGTCGTGCACGAAGACGACGTTGGAGTAGGCCGGGTTGTCGGTGTAGCCCTGGACGTTGCCCAGGTAGGCCCGCTGATAGGTGGACACCCACGGCACGGCGACCACCGCCTCCTGCTCGACGAGCCTCTTCTGGAGGTCGGCGTACGCCTTCTCCGCCGCCACGCGGTCGCTCGTCACGAGTGACGGGAGGTTGTCGATCCGCTCGTCGAGGTTCTTGTCCTTCAGGTAGGTGAGGTTGAAGGACACCGGCTCGGCGCTGTGGAAGACGTTCAGGAACCACGAATAGGCGTCGGCGTAGTCGGGATACCAGTACATGACGAAGATGTCCTGGCGTTTGGCGGGATCGGTGGCCTTGCCCCGGCTCCACTGGTCGTTCCACTGCATCGCCTTGGCCTGGACCTGGACATTCAGCGGCTTGAGCGCCTGGGTGAGCAGGCGTACGAGCAGGGCCTCGTCGTCGTCGCCCTCGGCGTAGGTCAGAGTGAGGCGCAGCGGCGCGCTGCCGGGGCCGTACCCCGCCTGGGCGAGCAGCTCGGCGGCGCCGGCCAGATCCTGCCGGGCCCGCCGCCCGGGCACGTGGCCGAGCAGGCCCTCGGGCACCAGGCCGGAGGCGGGGGCGGCCGCTCCCCTCATCCGGGCGATCAGGCCGTCGTAGTCGATGGCCTTCTGCACCGCCTTGCGCAGCCGTACGTCGGCCAGCGGGCCGGAGGCGGTGTTGAACAGCACGAGCATGTTCTGGAACGACGGCACCTGGATCGTCCGCACGCCCGCGGTCGCCTTGGCCCGCAGGAACAGCTCGGTGTTCAGCCGCTGCACATAGCTCGCCTCGCCCCGCAGCAGCATCCGGTACGCCCTGGCGGGGTCGGGGGTGACGCGGAACTCGACGTTCCGGTAGTGCGGGCCGTCCCAGCCGCCCCAGTAGCCGTCGAAGGCCCGCAGGACCAGCTCCCTCTCCCTGCCCTTCTTCCAGCTCGCCACGGTGTACGGCCCCGAGCCCGCGTCGCGGCCGGCCTGGAACCACTTCCCGAGGTCGCCCGAGCCGGCCGCGTGGGTGTCGTAGACGAACGCGGCGTAGCCGGAGGAGGCGATGATGTCGAGCGGGGCGGCGTACTTGAGCCGGAACTCCACAGTGAGCGGGTCCCGCACGACGATCTGCTGGACGGAGTCCCAGATGTAGGCCGCTCCGGCGCCCAGCCGCTTGGTGCGCTCGACGGACGCCTTGACCGCCGCCGCGTCCACCGGCCGGCCGGTGTGGAAGACCACGCCGTCACGCAACGTGAAGGTCCAGGTCTTGCCGTCGGCCGACGACGTCCAGGCCACGGCCAGGCGCGGGCCGGCCCGCCTCGTCCGGGGGTTGTACATCGTCAGCGAGTCGTAGATGTTCTCCATCGCGACGATCTCGTTGGAGTAGGAGCTGGCGGGGTCCCAGTCGGTGACGATGTCGAGATGGTGCAGGTAGACGAAGGTCGAGTCCTTCGCCGAGGGCAGCCCCGCGGCTGAGATCGCGGCGGGCTCACCCCCGCCGCACCCCGTGAGGGCCAGCACCGCCATCACTCCCAGGACGAGGAAACGGCGCATGCGGGCGGGTCCTTTCCGGTGTCTATCATGATCGAACCTACTGCAAGATCACGATTGGACGTGATATTTCCGGCAATTGATCACGAGGGCGGCGTGCTGGCGATCTCACTGCTAACCTCTATCTCTGTCGCAAAAGTGTTTAATGTGAGGCTTGTACCTCACGTGGCGAGGTGCCATGAGTGCGCGCGGGCGTGACCGGCCGATCAGGTCCCGGATCATCGGCCTGCTGCTCGTCCCCCTGTTCTCTCTGGTCACACTGTGGGCGGTCACCGCCGGTGTGACCATCGAGGAGAGCCTGAGCCTGCGCACGTACAACACGCTGTGGTCCACGCTGCGGCAGCCCGCCGACTCCCTGATCGTCGAACTGCAGGCGGAGCGGCTGGCGACGGCCCGCTCCCTCGGTTCGCGCAGCGAGAGCGACCGCACCGCGCTGGGCCTCCAGCGCCAGCGCACCAACGCCGCCAGGGAGCGGGTGCGCACCCTGGCGCTCTCCCGGGAGTCCCGCTCGGCCACCACCACCGCCATGCGCGCGCAGGTGGACGAGATGCTGCAGGGGCTGGCCCGGGTGGACGAGATCCGCGCAGAGGTGGACGAGGGGCTGTCGGAGCGGCTGCACGCCATCGAGACCTACAACCTCGTCAGCGACGCGATCTACCGGATGCACTACAGCCTCGCCCTGATCAACGACATCCCGATCTACCAGCAGTCGCGGGTCGTGATCTCGCTGGGGTACGCCAAGGAGCTGCTGACCCGGGAGCAGGCGCTGGCCGCGGCCGCGTCGGGCGGGCTCACCGACGAGGAGCGCAAGCTGTTCACCCAGCTCGTGGGCAACCGGCGGTTCCTCATCGACCAGGCGCTGCCCGAGCTGGACACCAGCCTGCGGCAGCTCCACGTGAACCTGATCACCACGCCCCTCTACCAGCGGTTGCGGCTCCAGGAGGAGCAGATCATCAGCGCGCCGCGGATCTCGCCGCGTACGCAGCGGGTCTGGCAGTCGACCTCCGACGACCTCGCCGAGTCGTTCCAGAAGGCGCAGACCGAGGCGGCGTCGCTGCTCGCCCGGCGCGCCGCGCCGATCGCCGACTCGATCCTGCGGCGGGCCGTGCTGGCCGGCGGCTTCGGCCTCCTCGCGGTCGTCGCCTCGATCCTCATCTCGATGCGCGTCGGCGGCCGCCTCGCCCGCGAGCTGGCCGGGCTGCGGCAGGCCGCGCTCGACCTCGCCAACCAGCGGCTGCCCCAGGTGCTGGCCAAGCTCAGGAGCGGCGACGACGTCGACGTGGCGTCGGAGGCGCCGCCGATCCGGACCATGGGCGGGACCGCCGAGATCCAGGACGTGGGGCGGGCCTTCTCGACCGTGCAGGAGGCCGCGGTGGAGGCGGCCATCGGCCAGGCGCGCCTGCAGCGCGGGGTCAGCCAGGTCTTCCTCAACCTCGCCCGGCGCAGCCAGACGCTGCTGCACCGGCAGCGGACCCAGCTCCACGGCATGCAGCGGCACGCGACCGAACCGGACATGCTGGAGGAGCTCTTCCGGCTCGACCACCTGACGACCCGCATGCGCCGCCACGCGGAGGGCCTGATCATCCTGTCCGGCTCGGCCCCGGGCCGCGCCTGGCGCAAGCCCGTCCCGATGTACGACGTCGTGCGCGGCGCCGCGGCCGAGGTGGAGGACTACGCCCGGGTGAACGTGCTGCCGATGGAGGAGCACGGGCTCGACGGGTCCGCGGTGGCCGACGTCATCCACCTGATCGCCGAGCTGATCGAGAACGCCACGGTCTACTCCCCGCCGCACACGCCGGTCGCGGTACGCGGCGAGATCGTGGGCACCGGCTTCGCCGTGGAGATCGAGGACCGCGGGCTCGGGCTGACCAAGGAACGCCTCGCGGAGCTGAACGGGCGCCTGGCGAACGCCCCGGAGTTCGACATCGCGGACACCGACCGCATGGGGCTGTTCGTCGTCGCGCGCCTGGCCGCCCGGCGGGACATCCGCGTGACCCTTCGGCCCTCGCCATACGGAGGAACGACCGCCATCGTGCTGATCCCATCCGCGCTCATGGTCTATCCGAAGGACGACGACCTCACCCGCCTGCAGACGGAGGAGGTCACCCCGGAGGACATCATTCTCGCCTCGTTCAACCGGGGGCCCAAGAACGACAAGCACGCCGGCCAGGAGGACCCGAGGTGAGCGACCGCATGCAGGACCAGTGGCTGGACGAGGACGCGGGACCCGTCGTCCCGGCCTACGCCCTGACTCGCGGGCGCGTCCGGCCGTCCAACAAGGACATCGACATCGTCGCGATCGTGACCGCGATCGGCGGGCCGACGCCGGTCAGCCTCGGTCCCGAGCAGTGGATGATCCTCAGCCTGTGCGCGCGTGCGGCGTCGCTGGCGGACATCGCCGTGGCCATCGACCTGCCGCTCGGCGTCGTACGGGTGCTCGTGGGCGACCTCCACGAGCAGGGGCTCGTGGAGGTGCGCCCGCCCGCCAACGTCGCGCGCTTCCCGACCGAGAAGCTCCTCACCGAGGTGATCGGCGGACTGCAGGCCCTGTGATCCCCGGTTCTCCGACCGCGTGGGGGTAGTGGCGCCGGGCGTGCCCGGGGGTGATGTACCCCTCCCGCAGGTCCGCGCGCACGGCCTCCGGGTCGCGCTCCTCCGGCGGGCCGTACCCGCCGCCCGAGCCGGTGCGCAGGTGCACGACCGCGCCCCTGGGCAGGAAGATCCGCGTCTTCAGCGAGAACTCCTCGGCCCGCCCGTCGGGATACTCCACGGTCAGCCGGTTCGGCCGGCCCGGCAGGCCGCCCTCCAGGCCCCAGGGCGCGAGCGCGGTCCTGGCCAGGCCCGAGGTGAGGTACTGGTCCTCCAGCACCCGGAAGGACAGGTCGAGCCCGAGCCCGCCGCGGTGGCGGCCCGGGCCGCCGGAGTCCTCGGCCAGCGCGAGCCGTTCGATCCGCCAGGGGTTGCGCGCCTCCCAGACCTCGGCCGGGGTGAAGCGGGTGGCCGACTCGGAGATGTACATCAGCGCGCTCGCGCCGTCGGCCGACCGTGAGGCGCCCTGGCCCACTGGGTGCGGCGCGCCGTCCGCCCAGGGCTCGCCGGTGGCCTCGCGGTTGCCCCACCACACCAGGGCGTTGATGTCCCCGCCGCTCGCGGCGGGCACCGATCCCGGCACGGCCCCGGCGAGCGCCCTGATGATCAGCTCGATGGCGTGGTCGGACGGAATGCCGTACATGAAGCAGGGCGCGGGCCGCAGGGGGTGGAACAGCGAGCCGGGCCGGGTGAGCAGCTCCAGCGGGCGGAAGTGACCCTCGTTGGGCTGCTCGCCCGCCCCCGCGAGGAAGGACACCGCGATCCGCACCGCCGCCACCGTCGAGGGCAGCGGGCAGTTGACCGGCCCGCCCACCTGGTCGGGGCAGCCGGTCAGGTCGACCGTCACCGACGAGCCGTCCACGACGACCTCGACGCCGAACGGGATCGGCCTGCCGGTGACGCCGTCGGAGTCGATGACGCTGGACGCCTGGTAGACGCCGTCCGGGAGGCGCTCGAACCAGCCGCGCACCAGCGCCTCGCCGTGCGCGTACATCCGGGCCACGCACCGGCGGAAGGTGCCGAGGCCGTGCCGCCGCACGAGCGCGCCGAGGGCCTCGGCCCCGGTCCGCGCCCCGGCGACCATCGCGTTGATGTCCCCGATGACCATCTCGGGCATCCGGCTGTTGGCGAGGATCATCCGGTAGACGTCGCTGACGAGGCGCCCCGCGTCGTACAGCTTGACCCCGGGGAAGATCGTGCCCTCCTGGTGGACGTCGATCGTGTCGGTGCAGTAGGGGTCCTTGCCGCCGATGTCGAGCCAGTGGGCCTTGATCACGGAGTAGCCGGCCAGCACGTCCTCATGGAAGATCGGCACCACCATCGCCGCGTCCTGGGGATGCGAGCCCGTGCCGTACGGGTCGTTGTAGAGGATGACGTCGCCTGGGCTGAGGGCGGCGGGCCCGCCGACGCCCTCGACGGCCTCCCGGACGCAGAAGCCGAGCGTGCCCATGAACGCGGGCAGCGTCGGGGCCTGCGCCAGCATGCACATGTCCGCGTCGTAGAAGGCGACCGCGAAGTCCAGCGCCTCGTAGATGATCGGCGAGAACGCGGTGCGGATCAGCGACTGCTTCATCTGGTCGGCCGCCGCGTTGAGGCCCTGCCGGATGATCTCCGTGGTGACCGGGTCGGCGCCGTCGCCCAGCCCGGGGTGGACCTCCGCGTAGCGGGTGCGGACGACTGTCATCGCCGGTCCTTCCTTGTGATGACGAGGCTGCCGCTCTCGTGCGTCTCCACGGCGAAGCCGGCGTCCACGTAGGTGGTCGCGGTCGGCTCCACCACCAGCAGGGGGCCCTCGGCCACGCCGCGCAGGTCCTCCCGGCGGACGACCGGAGCCTCCGCGAAGGACTCCCGGCGGAACGACCACAGCCGTGTCGTCCCCCGCCCGGCCCCGCCCTCGCCCGACGGCGGGGCCGGCACCAGGGGGCGGGCGTCGTCGAGCACGACCCGGCTGGTCGCCCGTACGGTGACGACCTCCAGCGGGTCGGGCAGCGTGTGGCCGAAGGCCCGGTGGTAGGCCTCGGAGAACCGGGCGGACACGGCCGCCACGTCGTCTTCCGCCGGCCGCACCGGGATCGTCAGCGTGTGCTCCTGTCCCCGGTGGCGCAGGTCGAGGTCGACCTCCCGGACGGCCTCCGGCTGCGCGAGCCGTTCGAAGAGCGTCTCCGCCAGCCGTTCGATCACCGGCAGCGCCGCGTCGTCCAGGGGACGCACCAGTGTGCGGGCGGCCGAGCGGACGACGTCGGCCTGCACCAGGCCGACGGCGGAGAAGTTGCCCGCGTTGGGCGGCACGACGACGACGTCCACGTCGAGTTCGTCGGCGAGCAGGCAGCCGAACACCGGCCCGGCGCCGCCGAAGGCGACGACGGCCGCGCCGCGCGGGTCCACGCCCCGCTCCACGGTCACGCCGCGCACCGCCTGCGCCATGTGCGCGGCGGCGATCCTGATCACGCCCACCGCGACGGCGTCCACGCCGTCGATGCCGGTCGGGCCCGCCAGCGGCGCGAGCGCGCGGGCGGCCGCGTCCTCGGACAGCTCGATGCCGCCCGAGATGTGCCCGCGCGGGATCATGCCGAGGTGCAGGGCCGCGTCGGTGACCGTCGGCTCGGTCCCGCCGCGCCCATAACAGGCGGGCCCGGGGTCGGCGCCCGCGCTGCGCGGGCCGACCCGCAGCAGGCCGCCCGCGTCGGCGTACGCCACGGACCCGCCGCCCGCGCCCACCGACCGCACGTCCACCCAGGGGCTCTGCAGCGGCAGGCCGACGACCTCCCCCTGATAGAGCAGCGGCAGCCGCCCGTCCTCGACGAGCGCGGTGTCGAAGCTGGTGCCGCCCACGTCGGCGGCCACGGCCGTGCCGATGCCGAGGGAGGGCCCGAGGGAGGCGGCGAGGCGGGCGGTCGCGGCGGCCCCGGCCACCGGGCCGGACAGGATCGTCTCGAACGGCCGGGCCGCGGCCTCGGCCAGCGTCAGCGCCCCGCCGCCGGAGCGGGTGACGAGCAGGTCGCCGGCGAAGCCCCTGGTCCGCAGCTCACGGTCGAGGTCGTGCAGGTAGGGGCCCATCCGGTGCCGGACGAACGCGTCCACGACCGTGGTGCAGGTGCGCTCGTACTCCCGGTACTCCCCCGAGACCTCGTGCGACAGCGAGACCGGCCCCGCGAACCCGGCCCGCGCGAGCAGCTCGGCGGCCCTCGTCTCGTGCGCGGCGTTCGCGTAGGAGTTCACCAGCACGATCGCGACGGCGTCCACGCCCTCGGCGGCGAACACCTCCGCGGCCCGGAGCACGTCCTCCGGCTCCAGATCCCGTACGACCGAGCCGTCGGCGGCCACCCGTTCGGTCACCTCCAGGCGCAGCCGGCGGGGCACGAGCGGCGGCGGCGGGGTCCAGAACAGGTCGTAGGGGTCGTCGCGGTCGCCGCGGCGGATCTCCAGCACGTCGCGGAACCCGGCCGTGGTGATCAGGCCGACGGTCGCGCCGCGCCGTTCGAGCAGCGCGTTCAGGCCGACGGTGGTGCCGTGGACGAAGTGGCGGCAGCGGGCGAGCAGGTCCGGCGGCACCGCCGCGTCGACCGCGGCGAGCACCCCGCGCTCCGGCGCCGCCGGCGTCGTGGGCCGCTTGGCGACCCTGATCTCGCCGGTCGCGGCGTCGTGCAGGACGAGGTCGGTGAAGGTGCCGCCGACGTCCACTCCGATCACGGTGGTCATGCCCGGCACGGTAGGACGAGGCGCACGCCGCGTCGATGTGTCCTCACGACGACGTGATCGACGTTGTTGTCCCCGGGAGACAGTCGTGGTCGAGCACCACGTGGCAGGCGAGCTGGAGCGCGAACCGGGTCTGCGGATCGGACAGGTCGGCGTCGAGGGTCTCGGCGATGCGCCTGATCCGGTGGGCCACCGCGTTGGGGTGCAGGCTGAGCAGCTCCGCCGCCCTGGTCCGGGAGCCCCAGCAGTCCAGGTACGCCTTGAGCGTGGGCACCGCGTGTGCGCTGAGGGCGCCGAGACGCTCCAGCGGGGCGAGCAGGTCGCGGGCGGCCATCAGGGCGCTCTCGCTGCCGCCCAGCTCCGCGAGGAGCGCGTGCACCCCCAGCCGGTCGAACGCCACGGCCTGCCCCGCCTCCGCGCGGGCGGCGGCGGCGCGGGCCTGCGACGCCGTACGGCGCAGCCCGTCGGGCCCCGACTGGCAGGTCCCCACTCCCGTGCCCAGGTCCGTGCCCAGGCCCGGCGATCCTCCGGCGGGCGCGCGGGCGGTCGTCCGCTCGTCGGTGGTGAGGACCACGAGCACGCCGTCCTGCCAGCGGGTGACCAGCGGCGGCGCGGCCAGGTCGGCGGCCTCGCCGAGGCCCAGCAGGCCGGGCAGGGTCGCGCCGGCCGTCCTGCGCACTTCGCGGAGCACGGCATCGGCCACTCCGGCGGCGGGGTCGCGCAGGAACACCGCAACGTGCCAGCCCTCGACGGGCACGCCGGCGTGCCGGGCGCGGCGGGCGGCGGCTCCGCCGTCCCTGGCGCCGAGCAGGGCCAGCAGC
>QFZU02000043.1 GCA_003260025.2 Microbispora triticiradicis
GTCTCGACCGGGTGGCGCACGGTGAGCAAGTTCCTCGGCGCCGATTTCGACAAGGACGGCAAGAGCGACATCATCGGTTTCAATGGTGGCGACGAGTTGATGGTCTGGCGGAGTACGAGTACCGCGACGGCTTTTGGTTTCGCGCCGTACAAGAGTCTGGGCACCGGCTGGGGCATCTTCGGCAACAAGCTCCTCACCTCCGCCCCCACCGACTGACCACCGACACCACCGGCACCACCGGCGCCCGTGACCGGCGGCACACGCCGGCCACCGGCGCCCACTTCACACCGCATCAGGGCGAACGCCGGCGGTTCCACGAAGTTCACGACTTCGGATCGGTCATGACTCGACTTCTCTCATCAGGTGGAGCAGATATGTCTGCGACAGCAGCACGGCCCGGGCGAGGATTGAGGTGGGTGCGCCGCCTTGTCATCGCGGCCATCGCCATCGGACTCGCCGGGGCACTGGCACAGCCGGCCGGCGCGAACGCCAGCCCGCCCGCGGGGACGTACCCCGTCAGGGGCGTCGACGTCACCGAGTACCAGCATCCCAACGGGGCGGCGGTGAACTGGTCCCAGATCCGCCAGTCGGGCATCACGTTCGCGACGCTGAAGGTGACCCGGGGGACCAACAAGACCAACTCCTACTTCAGGGGCGACCTGGCCGCCTCCCTGGCCCAGGGCATCGCCACCGCTCCGTACCACTATCTGACCGGCACCAGCTCCAACGCCGCCGCCCAGGCGGACTTCTTCATCGACACCGCCCGCGCGGCGGGCTACACCGGGCACCGGCCCGGGGAACTGCCGCCGATCCTGGACCTGGAGTGGACCGACGACGGCACCAGTTCCTGCCCGCCCTACACCACCGTCTCGTTCGCGAGGACCTGGCTGGACAAGGTGGAGGCGGCGTTCGGCGTCAAGCCGTGGATCTACACGGCCAGGGGCTTCATGACCGGTTGCATGGGCAGCACCACCGCCCTCTCGTCGTACGGGCTCCAGGTCGCCGACTACACCAGCGGCCACACCACTCCGGCGGTTCCCCCCGGCTGGAGCACCTGGATCATGTGGCAGTACGCCGACACCGGCAACGTCCCCGGCGTCCCCACGACGAACGTGACGCTGAACGTCTTCAACGGCACGCAGGCGCAGCTCGACGCCCTCGCCAGGCCCGGCTCCCCCGCGTCGCCCCAGTATCAGACGCTCGGTGATTTCGACGGTGACGGGAGGAAGGACATCGCGGGGGTCGC
>QFZU02000044.1 GCA_003260025.2 Microbispora triticiradicis
CAGGGCGCCCGCCTCCAGCGCGCCGCGCTCCCCCGCCCGCCGCGGCACCCAGGCGAGCCGCGCGCCGGTGGCGAGCGTGAGCCGTACGAGCGCCGACAGGGCGCCGGGGGCGGCGGCGAGCCGCTCACCGGCGAGGATGATCGTGCCGGGCGGCAGCAGGTCGCCGGAGACGAGGTCGCCGAGCGCCTCGGCCTCCGCGCCGGGCAGCGTCCGGATCAGCGAGCCGTTCATCTTGGCCAGGCCCGGCGTGGCGAACGGCGCGATCGCGTGGACCTTCAGGCCCCGCTTGCGTGCCGCCTTGCGCAGGCGCAGGAAGACGATCGGCGACTCCTCCTCGGGCTCGAACCCGGCGAGGAGCACGGCCGGGGCCGTCTCCAGGTCGGCGTAGGAGACCTCGATGCCCTTGCCGGCGACGGCGTGGGCGAGGAACCGCGCCTCCTCCTCGGAGTGCGGCCGGGCCCGGAAGTCGATGTCGTTGGTGCCGAGGGCGATCCGGGCGAACTTGCTGTAGGCGTAGGCGTCCTCGACCGTGAGCCGCCCGCCGACCAGAACCCCGGCCCTGCCCCGGGCCCGCGCGAGACCCTCGGCGGCCGTGGCCAGCGCGTCCGGCCAGGAGGTCGGGACGAGCTTGCCGCTCTCGTCGCGCACCAGCGGCGAGCGCAGCCGGTCGGGCGCGGTGGCGTAGGTGAACGCCCAGCGGCCCTTGTCGCAGTTCCACTCCTCGTTGACCTGCGGGTCGTCCCCGGCGAGGCGGCGGGTGACCTTGCCCCGGCGGTGGTCGGTGCGCAGCGAGCAGCCCGACGCGCAGTGCTCGCACGCGCTCGGCGTGGAGACCAGGTCGAACGGGCGGGAGCGGAACCGGTAGGCCGCGCCGGTCAGCGCGCCCACCGGGCAGATCTGGATCGTGTTGCCCGAGAAGTAGGACTCGAACGGCTCGCCGTCGGCGACGCCCACCTGCTCCTTGGCCCCGCGGTCGAAGAAGTCGATCAGCGGGTCGCCAGCGATCTGGTCGGAGAAGCGGATGCACCGCGCGCACTGGACGCAGCGCTCGCGGTCGAGCAGCACCTCGGTGGACAGCGGGACCGGCTTGTCGAACGTGCGCTTCTGCTCGACGAACCGGCTCTCACCCTGGCCGTTCGACATCGCCTGGTTCTGCAGGGGGCACTCGCCGCCCTTGTCGCAGACCGGGCAGTCGAGCGGGTGGTTCAGCAGCAGCATCTCCATCACGCCGCGCTGTGCCTTCTCGGCCACCGGCGAGGTGAGCTGCGTCTTGACCACCATGCCCTCGGCGACCTCGATCGCGCAGGACGGCTGCGGCTTGGGGAAGCCGCGGCCGTTGCCCGCGTCGGGGATGTCGACGAGACACTGGCGGCAGTTGGCCGCGGGCGAGAGCAGCGGGTGGTCGCAGAACCGGGGGATCTGGATCCCCAGCAGCTCCGCGGCCCGGATGATCAGCGTGCCCTTGGGGACGCTGACCTGGAAGCCGTCGATGGTCAGGCTGACCATGTCCACGACCGGCTGTTCCGGCTGCGTCGTCTGAACTGTCACTTGGACCCCCACACCGTGGAAGCGGCGGGATCGAACGGGCAGCCGCCGATCTCGAAGTGCTTGAGGTATTCGTCGCGGAAGTGCTTCACCGACGAGTGGATCGGGCTCGTCGCGCCGTCGCCGAGCGCGCAGAAGGAACGCCCGAGGATGTTGTCGGCGATGTCGGTGATGGTCGCCAGGTCCTCCTCCGAGCCCTGGCCCTTCTCCAGCCGCTTGAGCACCTGCTTGAGCCAGTAGGTGCCCTCGCGGCACGGGGTGCACTTGCCGCAGGACTCGTGCGCGTAGAACTCCGTCCAGCGCAGGACCGCCCGGACCACGCAGGTGGTCTCGTCGAAGATCTGCAGGGCGCGGGTGCCCAGCATCGAGCCCTTGGCGCCTACCGACTCGAAGTCGAGCGGCACGTCGAGGTGCTCGGCCGTGAAGATCGGCGTCGAGGAGCCCCCCGGCGTCCAGAACTTCAGCTCGTGGCCCTCGCGGATGCCGCCCGCCATGTCGAGCAGTTCGCGCAGCGTGATGCCCAGCGGGGCCTCGTACTGGCCCGGCCGGGTCACGTGGCCCGACAGCGAGAAGATGCCGAAGCCCTTGGACTTCTCGGTGCCCATCCCGGCGAACCAGTCGGCGCCGTTGGCGATGATGCTCGGCACGCTCGCGATCGACTCGACGTTGTTGACCACCGTCGGGGAGGCGTACAGACCGGCGACCGCCGGGAACGGCGGCTTGAGCCGGGGCTGGCCGCGGTAGCCCTCCAGCGAGTCGAGCAGCGCCGTCTCCTCGCCGCAGATGTACGCCCCGGCGCCGCTGTGCACGACGAGGTCCAGGTCGTAGCCCGAGCCGAAGATGTCCGTCCCGAGGTAGCCCTTCTCGTACGCCTCGCGGACCGCGGCCTGCACCCGGCGGATGACGTGGAGCACCTCGCCGCGGATGTAGATGAACGCGTGGTTCGCCCGGATCGCGTACGACGAGATGATGACGCCCTCGACCAGCGAGTGCGGGTTGGCCATCATGAGCGGGATGTCCTTGCAGGTCCCCGGCTCCGACTCGTCGGCGTTGACGACGAGGTAGTGGGCCTTGCCGTCGCCCTGCGGGATGAAGCCCCACTTCATGCCGGTGGGGAAGCCCGCGCCGCCGCGGCCGCGCAGGCCGGAGTCCTTCACCGCCTGGATGACCGCGTCCGGGTCCATGCCCAGGGCCTTCTTCGCGGCCTCGTACTCGCCGTACCCGTCGAGGGTGAACGAGCCGGCCACGTCCCAGTTGTCGGTAAGGACGGGCGTAAGCGTTGTCACTTCTCGCTCCCCTCGGCCTTGGGGGCCTCCCAGCCGTTGGCCCTGGCGATCTTCAGACCCTCAAGGGAGGGACCGGCGGCCGACGGTCCGTCGGCGGCCAGGCCGTCGGGGAACCCGGCGAGGACCCGGGAGGCCTCCCGGAACGTGCACAGGCGGCCCGGGCCGCGCGTGGGCGCGACCTCCTTGCCGGCGCGCAGGTCGTCGGCGAGCTGCTTGGCCGACTCCGGGGTCTGGTTGTCGAAGAACTCCCAGTTGACCATCATGACCGGGGCGAAGTCGCAGGCGGCGTTGCACTCCAGCCGCTCCAGCGTGATCTTGCCGTCCGGGGTGGTCTCGTCGTGGCCGACGCCCACGTGCTCGCTGAGCTCCGCCCAGATCTGGTCGCCGCCCATGACCGCGCACAGCGTGTTGATGCAGACGCCGACGTTGTAGTCGCCGGCCGGCCTGCGCTTGTACATGGTGTAGAAGGTCGCCACGCCCACGACCTCGGCCTTGGACAGGCCCAGCATCTCGGCGCAGAACTCCTGCCCGTCGTCGGAGACGTAGCCGTCCACCGACTGCACCAGGTGCAGCAGCGGCAGCAGCGCCGAACGCGGCCGGGGGTAGCGGCCGATGATTTCCTTGGCGTCCGTCTCCAGACGCTCGCGGACCTCAGGCGCGTAAGTCATCGGTCCACACCTCCCATGACCGGGTCGATCGAGGCGACCGCGGAGATGACGTCGGCGACCATGCCGCCCTCGCACGTCGCGGGCACCGCCTGCAGGTTCGTGAACGACGGGTCGCGGAAGTGCACCCGGTAGGGCCGGGTGCCGCCGTCGCTGACCACGTGCGCGCCGAGTTCGCCGCGCGGCGACTCGACCGAGGAGTACACCTGCCCGGCGGGCACCCGGAAGCCCTCGGTCACCAGCTTGAAGTGGTGGATCAGGGCCTCCATCGAGCCGCCCATGATGTGCGCGATGTGGTCGGGCGAGTTGCCGAGTCCGTCGGGGCCGAGCGCGAGCTGCGCCGGCCAGCCGATCTTCTTGTCCTCGATCATCACCGGGCCGCCCTTGAGCGGGCCGGACAGGCGGTCGAGCGCCTGCTCGATGATCTTGAGGGACTCCTCCATCTCGTCCATCCGGACGAGGTAGCGGCCGTACACGTCGCAGGTGGTCTGCGTCGGCACCGCGAACTCGTACGTCTCGTAGCCGCAGTAGGGCTGCGACTTGCGCAGGTCCCACGGCAGGCCGGCGGCCCGCAGCATGGGGCCGGTGATGCCCAGCGCCATGCAGCCGGTCAGGTCGAGGTAGGCCACGTCCTTGGTGCGCCGGGTGTAGACCGGGTTCGCGTCGAGGAGCTTGCGCATCTCCTTGAGCCGCCCCGGCATGACCTTGAGGAACTCACCGATCTTGTCGACCGCGCCGGCCGGCAGGTCGACGCTGACGCCGCCCGGCCGGACGTACGCCATGTTCATCCGCAGGCCGGTGATGTACTCCATCAGGTCGAGCACCATCTCGCGCTCGCGGAAGCCGAACAGCATCGGCGTCGTCGCGCCCAGCTCCATGCCGAACGTCGCGATCGCGACGAGGTGCGAGGAGATCCGGGTGAGCTCCATCGTCAGGACCCGGATGGCCTGCGCCCGGTCCGGGATCCGGTCGGTGATGCCGAGGAGCTTCTCGACGCCCAGGCAGTACGCGGTCTCGTTGAAGATCGGCGCGAGGTAGTCCATGCGGGTGACGAACGTGACCCCCTGGGTCCACGTCCGGAACTCCATGTTCTTCTCGATGCCGGTGTGCAGGTAGCCGATCACCGTGCGGGCCTCGGTCACGGTCTCGCCGTCGAGGGTCAGCACGAGCCGGAGCACGCCGTGGGTCGACGGGTGCTGCGGGCCCATGTTGACGACGAGGCGCTCGTCGGCCGACTCGCTGACGGTCTTGACCAGCTCGTCCCAGTCCTGGCCGGCGACGTCGTAGATCCGGCCCTCGGTCTCGGTGGTGCTCACGACGCTCTCCTCGCTGCCCTCGTTGCCTGGTGCGGGTCGACGCTCACGAGTACGACCTCCTCCGGTCCGGCGCGGGGACCTCGGCGCCGCGGTACTCGACCGGGATGCCGCCGAGCGGGTAGTCCTTGCGCTGCGGGTGCCCCTCCCAGTCGTCCGGCATCTCGATCCGGGTCAGCGCCGGGTGGCCGTCGAAGACGATGCCGAAGAAGTCGTACGTCTCGCGCTCATGCCAGTCGTGCGTGGGGTAGACCTGAACCGTGGAGGGGATGTGCGGGTCGGCGTCGGGGCAGGAGACCTCCACCCGGATGCGCCGGTTGTGCGTGATGGAGCACAGGTGGTAGACGGCGCGCAGCTCGGCGCCGGTCTCCTCCGGGTAGTGGACCCCCGAGACGCCGAGCGACAGCTCGAACCGCAGCGCGGGGTCGTCGCGCAGGTGCTTCATCACCTCGGTCAGCCGCTCGCGCCGCACGTGGAAGGTGACCTCGCCGCGGTCGACGACCACCCGCTCGATCGCGTCGGCGAACGCCGGCTCCAGCGCGTCGGCCACGTCGTCGAAGTACGACCCGTACGGCCGGCTGCTGACCAGCTTGGGCGGGCGGCGGACGACCAGGCGGTTGTAGCCGGAGGTGTCGCCGCTGTCCCTCGAGCCGAACATGCCCGTACGGGCGATCGGCTCCTCGGGCAGGCCGGGCAGGTTCTCGGTCGTCACTTCCCGGCCCCCTGGTCGATGAGCGGCAGCGTCCGCAGCGCCTGGAGCTCCAGCTCCTCGACCTGCTTCTCGCGGTGCGCGCCGAACTTCATGTTCTGGATCTTGTCGTGCAGCTTCACGATGGCGTCGATGAGCATCTCCGGCCGCGGCGGGCAGCCGGGCAGGTAGATGTCGACCGGCACCACGTGGTCCACACCCTGCACGATGGCGTAGTTGTTGAACATGCCGCCGCTCGACGCGCAGACGCCCATGGCGATGACCCACTTGGGCTCGGCCATCTGGTCGTAGATCTGGCGGAGGACGGGCGCCATCTTCTGCGACAGCCGGCCGGCCACGATCATGAGGTCGGCCTGCCGCGGGGAGGCGGAGGCGCGCTCCATGCCGAAGCGGGCCAGGTCGTGCTTCGGGCCGCCGGTGGCCATCAGTTCGATGGCGCAGCACGCGAGACCGAAGGTCGCCGGCCAGACGGAGTTCTTCCGGGCCCAGCCGGCCACCTGCTCGACGGTGGTGAGGGCGAACCCGCTCGGGAGTTTCTCTTCAAGACCCATGGCTAATCCCAATCGAGGCCGCGGCGGCGCCACACGTACGCGTACGCCACGAGGACGGTGACGATGAACAGCACCATCTCGACCAGCCCGAACACGCCGAGTCTGTCGAAGGCCACCGCCCACGGATAGAGGAAGATGATCTCGATGTCGAACACGATGAACAGCATCGCGGTGATCATGTACTTCAGCGGGAAGCGGCCACCGCCGACGGGCTGCGGCGTCGGCTCGATGCCGCACTCGTAGGCGTCCAGCTTCGCGCGGTTCCAGCGCTTCGGCCCGGTGAACGGGGCGATGCCCACGGAGAACACGGCGAACCCCGCCGCGAGGACCGCGAGCACCAGAATCGGCACATACAGCTCCATGGCTACATGTCCTCGCTTACTCGGTGAAATTGGCTGATCACGAGAATGCCGGAAGGCGCGGCGGGCCGGCCGGCGGCCCGCGCGGCCGTCGGCGACGCCGTCCGCGTCATCTCGGTCATGCGGGTCATGTTCATGCGACTCTCGGTCATACGGGCCTCGGTCATGAGGGCGGAGCCACCTTCGACAGGGCGTTGATTATGCGGTCGGAGACGTCGCCCCGCCGGTCTGTGAGATTAGCGAGAAGCTTGAACGCGAATCTCATCAGGGTGGGATGGGGCATCCCGTGCCGGGTGGCGAAGCTCATCACCCCCGGCCTCCCGATCGCCTCGACGAACAGGCGGCCGAGAGTGAAGTATCCGCCATAGGCGTCTTTGAGGATACGCGGGTACGCGAGTAATACGCGCTCACGCTGGGCGGGCGTCGGCCGGGCCAGTGCCTGCGCGATCACTTCGGCGGCCGTCCGGCCGGTCTCCATGGCGTACGCGATGCCCTCGCCGTTGAACGGGTTGATCGAGCCGCCGGCGTCCCCGATGAGGACCAGGCCGCGGGTGTAGTGCGGCTGCCGGTTGAATCCCATCGGCAGCGCGGCGCCCCGGATCGGGCCCGTCATGTTCTCGTCGGTGAAGCCCCACTCCGGCGGCGTGTTCTGCATCCAGCGCCGCAGCAGGTCGCGGTAGTCGATGCTCTTGAACGCGTCGCTGGTGTTCAGCAGGCCGAGGCCGACGTTGGCGGTGCCGTCGCCCATGGGGAAGATCCAGCCGTAGCCGGGGAGCAGCCGGTCGCCGTCCCACAGTTCGAGCCACGTCTCCAGGTAGTCGTCGTCGTGGCGGGGGCTGGTGTAGTAGGTGCGCACGGCCACGCCCATCGGGCGGTCCTCGCGCTTGTGCAGGCCCATCGCGATCGACAGCCGGGTCGAGTTGCCGTCGGCCGCGACCACCAGGCGGGAGCGGTAGACGACCTCCTCGCCGTCCGCCCTGGCCGTCACACCGATCACGTGGCCACTGCGCTCGTCCAGCAGCGGGCCTGTAACGTTCACGCCCTCGCGCAGCCGTACGCCCGCGCCCTCCGCGTGCCGGGCGAGGATCTGGTCGAAGTCCGCGCGGGTGCGCACGAGGCCGAAGCCGGGGTAGCTCGACAGCTCCGGCCAGTCGAGTTCGAGCCGCACGCCGCCGCCGTAGACGCGCAGCCCCTTGTTCCGCACCCAGCCGGGGGCGTCGACGTCGACGCCCATCGCGACGAGCTCCTTCACCGCCCGCGGGGTCAGCCCGTCACCGCAGACCTTCTCCCGGGGGAAGCGCGTCTTCTCCAGCAGCAGCACCTGGAGGCCGGCGCGGGCGAGGTGGAACGCCGCCGTCGAACCCGCCGGACCCGCACCGACGACGATGACGTCGGCGTCGACCTCTCTCCGCGTCACGCGGGCTTGCTCGCTCACGGGGTCCTGTCCGTTCCAGGAAAGGAAGGCCTCGAAACTGGTTAGACCTTCGTGCCTTTGTGAACAACTTCACAAACTGTCGCGCCGCAGTCTAACCCCTACTCGCGGCGGGATGTCAGAGGGGTGTGGGCAACCACGCCTCACCGGCCCTTCACGGCGCGGTGGAGGGCGACGATGCCGAGGCTCAGGTTGCGCCAGCCCACCTTCTCCCAGCCCGCCTCCTGGATGACCCCCGCCAGCGCCCGCTGGTCGGGCCAGGCCCGGATCGACTCGGCGAGGTACTCGTAGGAGTCGGGGTTGGAGCTGACCATCCGGGCGACCGGCGGCAGCAGTCTCATCAGGTACTGCGAGTAGACGAGGTCGAACGACTTCGGCGTCGGCCGGGAGAACTCGCAGATCACCATGCGCCCGCCCGGGCGGGTCACCCGCAGCAGTTCGCGCAGCGCCTGCCCGGTGTCGGCGACGTTGCGCAGACCGAAGGAGATCGTGACGGCGTCGAAGGTCTCGTCGCGGAACGGCAGGCGCAGCGCGTCGCCCGCGACGAAGGTCACCCCGCGCACGCCCCCGCCGTACAGGCCCGACCCGCCGCGCCGCGCCACGCCGGTGCTGAGCATGCCGAACGAGAAGTCGCACGCGATCGCCCGCGCGCCGAGCGCGGTGAACGCGTCGGTGGAGGTGCCGGTGCCCGCGGCGAGGTCGAGGACCAGCTCGCCGGGGCCCGCGTCCACCGCCGCCGCCGTGGCCCTGCGCCACAGGCGGTCCTGGCCGAGGGAGAGGACGTCGTTGACCAGGTCGTAGCGCCGGGCCGTGCGATCGAACATCGCGGCGACCTCGTGCGGCTGCTTGTCCAGCGATGCGCGCGTCATGCACGCAAGCCTAGGCCGCGCCGCCCGGGCCCCCTCACCACCCGGACAGGATGAGCGGAACGTAGTTCATCGATTACGCTCAGTCTGCTAGAACTTGGGGAATGCGTCTCACCACCGCACTGATCGCAGTGACCTCGCTCGCCGTCCTGCCGGCCGCGCCGGCCTTCGCCGGCCTCCGGCAGCCCCACGTGGTGTCGGAGAACCCCGTGAACACCACTCCGCACGTGCTCGACGGCATCGTCACCGCGTTCGCGCTGGTCGGCCGCACCGTCGTGGTGGGCGGCGAGTTCAGCGCGGTGCGGGAGGCCCGCGGCGGGGCGGACCTGCCGCGCGCCAACGTCTTCGCCTTCGACCTGCCCACCGGCCGCGTCCTGCCCGGCTTCGCGCCGGACCTCGACGGGCCGGTGTCCGCCCTGGCCCCGGGCCCCGGCGGCACCGTTTACGTGGGCGGCGCGTTCACCTGGCCGTCCCGGGGGCTGACCCGGCTGCGCGTCTCCGACGGCGCTCCCGTCTCCTCCTTCTCCGCGCCCGTCTACGCGGGAGAGGTGACCAGCCTGGTACGTCTCGGCGGGGCGCTCTACGTCGGCGGCGACTTCGCCAGGATCGGCCGCAGCGCGCGCACCGCCCTCGCCCGCGTGGACGCCGGCACCGGCGCGGTGGACCCCCGCTTCACCGTCACCCCCGGCGGCGGGCGCGGCGGCGGGGCCGGGATCTACGCCATGGCCGCGACGTCCGACCGCTTAGTCGTGGACGGCTCGTTCACCACGCTCGACGGCCTGCGCCGCCCGCAGCTCGGGGTGATCGACCTGACGACGGGCCGGGTGGCCGGCTGGCACACGGAGGCGTACGCCCCCGCCTGCAAGCCCGACTTCCCCTCGTACGTCCGGGGGCTGGACCTGTCGCCCGACGGCCGCTACTTCGTGGTCGTCACGACGGGCGGCCCGGCGCCGCGCACCACCAAGCTGTGCGACTCCGCCGCGAGGTTCGAGACGTACGCGAAGGGCGACGCGATCCGTCCGACCTGGGTCAACCTGACCGGGGGCGACTCCCTGTACGCCGTCGCGGTGACCGGCTCGGCCGTCTACGTGGGGGGTCACCAGCGCTGGCTGAACAACCCGCGAGGGTCCGACACGGCCGGCGCGGGAGCGGTCCCCAGGCCGGGCATAGGGGCGATACACCCCGTGACGGGCCGTGCGCTGACATGGAACCCGACGCGGGAAAGGGGAATCGGGGTAAAGGCCTTCCTGACCGTAAAGACAGGTCTTTTGGTGGGAAGCGACACGACGGAGCTCGGGCATGAGTACCATGCCCGGGTCGGCATGTTCCCGGCGGCCTAGGAGTTCCCGGGTCCCCGACGTTTCGTGGCGATGCGCTCGCTCACCGCGTCGCGCTGTTTCGACAGCAGCACGTAGCTGGCCAGACCGCTGACCAGCACGGCGACCAGCAGCAGCGGGAACGACCGCAGGCCGACGAGATACAGGACGCCGACCGCGACCGCGAACAGGCCGAGGCGCGAAAGGGTGTAAACGACAACCGGATGCACAGCGTCGAGGTTACGTCACTCCCCCGGTGCGCTGGTCGCTCTTCGCATCTGCTGCAAGCACTGCTAGTGTTCACAACAAGGCGCTTTTGTAAAGAAACACCCATGAGCGCCCCAAAGAGGCTCTATCATATAACAATCGGGCACTGAGCCGGTAACAACCCGTGATCTTCTCCGAAAACCACGGATAAATCAGGCTTCGCTCGGCACACTGGTTACCTGTCCGCCCGCTGCAGGACGCGGGACGCGAGGGGGAGAGATTGTGGAGAGTAGCAGCGAGCGACTGCTGACTCCTGGAGAGGTTGCGGCTCTCTTCAGGGTCGACCCGAAGACCGTGACCCGTTGGGCCGCGGCCGGGCGTATCAGCAGCATCCGTACCCCCGGGGGGCATCGGCGGTTCCGTGAATCGGAAGTACACGCCCTCC
The DNA here is from genome assembly GCA_003260025.2 of Microbispora triticiradicis. GTDB lineage: Bacteria > Actinomycetota > Actinomycetes > Streptosporangiales > Streptosporangiaceae > Microbispora > Microbispora triticiradicis. The sequence continues at coordinate 10,695 of QFZU02000044.1, forward strand.
TTCGCGGAGAGGACGTCCTCACGGCCGATCGGCCGAACGGCGACTCCCCGCGAGTCTGACGCAGTACCAGCACCGGGTGATCCTGCGCGCTACCCGGACGCCGCAGGGTCACCGGAGTCAGTCCCACCTCGATTTCAGGCTGCCGTAACAGGCCCTCCCGGCTCGTCCTGCTCCCTTGCCGGGGATCAACGGTCCTGCTCCGCCTTGAAGGCCAGGAACGCCTGCTCCAGCGCGTCGTCGCCCTCCCGCCAGCGACGGCGTCGCTCGGCGTCCTCCTGCTCGGTGATGGACTCGGCCAGCCAGCCTTCGTAACCGGGTTCCCCCGGTGCGACCTCGACGTACGCGTTGCCGATGAGGCGCCCGTCATCGGTGGTCAGGGATCGGGGCACGCGCAGCGTCCCGTCGCCGAGCCGGATAACGTACATCCGAATCACCTAGATTCCGTAGCGCCTGTTGAAGAAGAGCATGACGTTGAGGGCCGTCCGCGTGTCACCGCCCAGCATGTCCACCAGCGCCGGGCGCTGCCGGGACGCGATCGCCGCGAACGCGTCGGCGAAGAACTCCTTGCGCCCCAGGCCGCCGGGCTGCCGGTGGAACGACGACGCGAGCAGCGGCAGGCACTCGTCGTAGAGCGCCGCGAACTCCGGTGAGTCCGAAACCCACTCTCCCGGACCGGCGTCGACGTCGTCCAGCGCATGCCCGACTTCGTGCATCATCACGTCCGGCGTGGGCGACGGCCGGTCCCCCACCACGATCTTGCGGTCGCCGTACGCGCCGGCGCAGATGTCCCAGGTGGCCCGGCCGGAGGGCAGCGGGGCGCCGCGCAGGTAGCCCATGTCGTCGAGGTCGGGCACCCCGCCCCGGCCCACGTAGATGCCGTCGAGCCCGATGGCGAGCTTGGTCTTCAGCTGCTCCGGCAGCCGGGCGAGGCTGTCCACGGCCCGTACGGCGTCGGCGGAGGGCGGACCCTCCGCGGCGTCCCACTCACGGAACAGGACGCGTTCCAGCGGCCCGCAGTGTTTCCTGCCGTCCCGCAGGTCGGGGGTGTCGGGCGCATGGGGCGCGGCCCGGGTCGGCAGGTCGTCGAGCTCGAAGTCCTGCCAGGTGTACTGGGGGCGGTCGTCGACCACCGGCGCGGTCACGGCGTACACCCGCTCCGGATGCCGCTCGGGCGACCATTCTGCGCCCCATTCGGCGGCCCAGTCGACGCCCCACTCCGGCGGCCGGTTCTGCGCCCGCTCCCACGGCCGTTCCGAGGCCCGCTCGGCGCCTCGGTCGGCACCGCGGTCGGAAGCGCGGTCGCGAGCCCGCTCAGAGGACCGCTCGCCGCCTCGGTCGAAGGGGCGGCCTGAGCCCCAGTCGGAGGCGCGGTCGGAAGGACGGTCGGGGCCACGGTCGGAGGTGCGGTCGGGGGCGCGGTCCTCCGCGCGTCCGGGGACGTCGGTGCGGCGATGGGAGGACACGTAGGGCCCTCGCTGCCACCACCGCGTTCCGCGCCGGTGGCGGCCCCTGTCGCCCGGCTCCGCCATCGCACCCCTCTGTTCAGGCCGAATCCGTCAGGCTGCTGGTTCTTCTAGGCCGGCTTCCGTCACGTGGTTCCACCGGCGTCTCCGGCAGGCTCCGCGTTCCGTCGGGCGCGGTCTCCGGACGCCGTGTACCGGTCCACCGTACGATGCCCGGCTGTCCACGTCACCCCGAAGCGGGACACGATCAGTCGCCGGCATGGCTTACCGTGTGGGCATGCCTAGCGTGATTATCGGCCTGGCGCTGCTTGCCTTCTGGCTCTACTGCCTCTTCGACGTGATCACGACCCCCGAGGAGGACATGCGCAACCTCCCCAAGTTCGTATGGGTCCTCATCGTGGTCTTCCTGGCCGGCGTCGGCGCCCTGACCTGGCTCCTCGTGGGCCGTCCCCGGGCGGTGCACTCCGTGTACGGCCCGAACGGCGCCGTGGGCGGTCCGGGGGCGCAGGCGGAGGCTCAGGCGGGCGGCCGGGGCGGGGCGTGGTCCCCGCGCGGCGACGCGCCGCGCGGGCCCGACGACGACCCGGACTTCCTGAGCAGCCTGGAGCGCCGTCTGCGCGGCGACGACTGACCCGACGACCCACCCACAACCGCCGACTGACCGACGACCGACGACCGACGACCGACGACTGACCGCAGCCGGACGACCGGCGACCGGGCGGCCCCTCACGCCCGGCCCGGCACCCCCACCCGCGGAAGCGTCCGCAGAAGCCGTCCCCCGGCGGTCCCTCGCCGGACGGACGCCGGGGTCACTTGGGCACGTCGGCGTAGGAGTGCAGTCCCGAGAAGAAGATGTTGACGCCGACCAGGTTGAACAGCAGGCAGCCGAAGGCGACCAACGAAATGATCATGGCGGCCTTGCCGCGCCATCCGGCCGTCGCCCGCGCGTGGAGATAGGCGGCGTAGACGACCCACGTGACGAACGCCCACACCTCCTTCGGGTCCCAGCCCCAGTAGCGGCCCCACGCCCGGTCGGCCCACAGCGCGCCGGCGATGACGGCGAACGTCCAGATCGGGAAGGAGATGACGATCGCGCGGTGCGCGACCCGCTCCAGCGTCTCCCTGGCGGGCAGCACCGACGGCCGCCCGTCCTGGCGGATCAGGTAGAGGATCGCGCAGACGCCCGCCACGATGAACAGCCCGCTGGCCACGATCGCCGCGGTGACGTGGATCGCGATCCAGTAGGAGTGCAGCGCGGGCATCACCGGGCCCGCCTGGACGTGCAGGAAGAGCACGGCGAAGCCCAGCCCGAGCGCCGCGGTCACCGTCACGAACGCGCCGAGGTAGCGGATCGGCTGGCGGATCAGCAGCGCGAGGAACGCGGTGACGGCCGCGAAGCAGATGGCCACCACGAACTCGTACATGTTGGCCCACGGCCACCGGTCCACCGCGATGCCCCGGGTGAGGATGCCGGCGAGGTTGCCGGCCCACGCGATCCAGGCGATGACCACGCCGGCGATGCCGGCCCGGACCGCCCATCCCGCCGGTTGCGGCGTGCGGACGGTCCCGGCCGTGCCCTCCCCGGGGTCCTCTGCCGGGTCCTCCGCGGGGAGTGCCGGGCCGCCCGCGCCGACGAGTTCACGCGTACGCGCGGGCTCCGCCGTACGGACCCGGCCGAAGGCGAGCTCCAGCGCGAAGCAGATCATCGCGGCGAGATACAGCAGCACGGTGACCAGGATGAGCTGGTCGCTCACCATGGCGAGAGTGTCGTTGACGGCTTGGCTGACCGGGGCGGGCATGATTCACTCCTCGTCCGGGCGGACGCCCGGTGCGGCGGTTCCGGTGGGCGGCTCGTCCGGCTCGGCCTGCCCGGCGACGATCGCGGAGCCGCCCGGGGCGGGCGCTCCGGGCCTGCCCGGCTCGTCGTCGTCCCGGGGCTCGTCCGGTGCGGCGTCCTCGGTGGGCGGGCCGCCGCGCAGGGCGGTGACGATCTGCGCGAACTCCTCGGCGAAGGCCGCGCCCCCGCCCTCGGTGCGGGTCAATCCTCCCACCGTGGCCCTGCCGTCCTTCACCCGCACCCAGACGCGGCGGCGGCGGATCGTGAGTGACAGCACGAGGCCGATCACCGCGGCCGCCGCCGCGAGCAACGCCGGCTCGCGGCCCGGGTCGTAGGTGACCTGGAGGCTGATCCACTCCTTGACGCCGGTGAACTGGATCTTTCCCGCGCCGTCGGCGAGTTCCTTGGTGTCGCCCACGTTCAGCGGCGCCGGCTGGGCGGCCATCTTGCCGAGCGGCTTCAGGCGCGTGGTGTCGAGCTGATACACCGACTGCGGCCGGCCCGACCGCAGGCCGAGGTCGCCCGCGAACGGGAAGACCTGCACGGTCGGGTTGGCCGCGCCGGGGAAGACCGACACCCAGGCGTCGCCGTTCGGCACGGTCGTGGGCAGGAAGCGGGCCAGGAAGCCCAGCTGGGACGGCCGGGCGTCCGGCACCTTGATGACGCACTCGGACGTGTACGTCGCCTGGTCGCCGGCCAGGCAGGGCACCGGGCCGTCGTAGGCCACCTGGCCCTCGCCGTCCGTCACCCGGAACGTGGGCGCGTAGCCATGCCCGATGAGGTAGGTCAGCGTGCCGCTCACGTCCAGCGGCTCGTTGACCTTGAGGTCCACCTGGCGGGGTGCGGACTCCGGCGAGTCCTGCACCTCCAGCCGCGCGAGGTAGTCGAGCGGCTGGCCCTGCTTGGCCCCCGCGGCGACGTAGCTGGCCTCGAAGTCCTTCAGCGTGAAGGAGAACGGCTCCAGCGACTCGGCGGTGACCCGGCTGCCCGGCATGAAGCGGTCGTAGGCGGCGACGGCGTTGGAGAAGCCGTCGCCCTCCACCACCAGCACGTTGCCGCGGTAGCCGTACAGGCCCCCGGCGCCGACGGCGAACAGCAGCACGAGCAGCGCGATGTGGAAGAGCAGGTTGCCGGTCTCGCGGAGATAGCCCTTCTCCGCCGCCACCCAGCCGTCGCCGGTGACCACCCGGAAGCGCCTGCGCCGGAGCACGGCGGCGGCCCGGTCCACAGTGAGATCGCCTTCGAACTCCTCGGAGTGCGGCAGGCGGAGGAGGTTGCGCGGCGCGGCGGGCGGCCTGCGCCGGATCTCCTTGAAATGCGCCAGGGCGCGCGGGAACACGCACCCGGCCAGCGAGACGAACAGCAGCAGGTAGATCGCGGCGAACCAGGGCGAGGTGAAGACGTCGAACAGCCAGAAGCGGTCGAGCCACTTCGCCTGGGTGGGACTGTCCTTGAAGTACTGCGCGACCCTGCCCGGGTCCACGCCACGCTGGGGATAGACGGAGCCCGGCACCGAGCCGAGCGCGAACAGGAACAGCAGGATGAGCGCGGTGCGCATCGAGGTGAGCGTGCGCCAGGCCCAGCGCAGCCATCCCGTCAGGCCCAGGCCGACCGGCCTGGCCGGCTCCCGCGCCGCGTCCCCGGCCTCCGCCCCGGCACCGGCCGCCGTCTCGTCGCGCGGCGCCGCCTCGTCGAGGAGCGCGGGCTCGTCCCGTACGGCGCGTGCGAGGTCGTCGGGCGCGCTCATCAGATCACCGGCCTGAATCCGCCGACCCACACCTGCAGGTGAACGATGATCTCCGCCCACTGCCCGGTCACGAGCAGCACGCCGACGGCCACGAGCATGCCGCCGCCGACCCTGGTGATCAGCGGGGTGTGCCGGCGGACCGCCCGGAACGCGTGGAGGGCCTTGCGGTAGGCCAGCCCGGCCAGCACGAACGGCAGGCCGAGGCCCAGCGCGTACGCGAAGGCGAGGGCCGCGCCGCGCAGCGCGCTGCCCTGGTTCACCGACAGCGTCATGACCACCGCCAGCGTCGGGCCGATGCACGGCGTCCAGCCGAGGCCGAAGACGACGCCGAGCAGCGGGGCCCCCGCGAGCCCGGCGGCGGGCAGCCGGTGGATGCGCACGTCCCGCTGGAGGCCGGGCAGCACGCCCACGAAGGCCAGCCCGAGGACGATCGTCACCACCCCGAGGACCCTGCTGATCACGTCGGCGTTGCCCTGCAACGCCGCGCCGAGACCGCCGAACAGCGCCCCGCCGAGCACGAACACCAGGGCGAACCCGAGCACGAACAACGCGCTGCCCAGCACCATCCGGCTCCGCCTGGGGTCGCCGCTCATGCCCGTGACGTACGACAGGTAGCCGGGGACCAGCGGCAGCACGCACGGGGAGACGAACGACACGAGCCCGGCGGCCGCGGCGATCGGCGCGGCGAGCAGCAGCGAGCCCGTCGCGACGGTGCTGCCGAGGTCACTCATCGGTCACCTTGGTGACGGCCGCGAGGAGGTCGTCGTACTTCACGGCGCCGAGCGCGCGGGCGGCGATGCGGCCCTGGGCGTCGATGATCAGCGTGGAGGGGATGGCGGCGGGGGGCACCGTGCCCTGGAACTTCAGCAGCGTCTTGCCGCTCTGGTCGTAGATGCTCGGATAGCCCGGCTTCACCGAGCGGTCGTACGCCTGCGCGGACGCCTGGAGGTCCTTGAAGTTGACGCCGAGGAACTCCACGCCCTTCGGCTTGGTGGTCGCCGCGATGTCCTTGAGCACAGGCGCCTCGGCCCGGCAGGGCGCACACCAGGAGGCCCAGAAGTTCAGCACGTGGACCTTGCCCGTGGTGAGCGTGGCGGTGCCGCCGTCCAGGGTCTGTCCCTCGATCGCGGGCGCCTTCTGGCGCTGCGCCGCGGTGAAGAACTCGACCCGGCCGTCGCCCGCGACGAAACGGGTGTCGCCGGAGCGGGGCTGGGCCTCCTGGCCGCCCGCGCAACCGGCGAGGGCCGTGACGGCCGCGGCCGCGGCGGCGAGCGCGGTCAGGCGCGTTGCGGTCAGGCGCTTGGCGGACACGGGAGATGGATCTCCTTGTACTACAACCGGTAGAGCTGTAAGCCTACCGACCGGTGGGGGTGCCCGGTTCTCCGGGGCACGGGGTCGCCGGGCCACGGGATCGCCGGGGCACGGCCACGTGCGTGACGTCACCCGGGGACGATCACGCCCCGGGCATCGCTCGCGGGCCGGGCGTCTCCTCGTCCTCCGGGCCGGTCGCCGTCTGCTCGGGATCGACACGCATCGCCTCGGTATCGAGGCGCACCGCCCCGGGGAGGGTCGCGCCGGCCTCCTCGGGATGGGCGCGCAACGCCTCCGGGAGGGCCGCGTCGGCCTGCTCGAACAGCGCGGCCTCGCCCTGCGGCTGCGCGACCTCCCGCAGCAGCGCCCCGGCGGGCTCGCTGTAACCGACGCTGATGAGCCGGTTCCCCTCGAAGGTCAGGCTGGTGAGGCTGGCCAGCGCGCACTGACGCTTGCGCGGGTCGTGCCACAGCCGCCTGCCCTCGGCGGCGAGCCGGATGACCCAGATCGGCAGCTGATGACTGACCAGCAGCGCCTCGTGGCCGCGGGCCGCCGCCCGCGCGTCGTCCACCACCGACTTCATGCGGGCCACGACCTCGCGGTACGGCTCCCCCCAGGACGGCCGGAACGGGTTCCTGAAGTGGCGGTAGGAGCGGGGATCGCGGAAGACGGTGTCACCGCCGGTCATCCGCAGGCCCTCGAAGACGTTGCCCGCCTCGATGAGCCGCTCGTCGGTGGTGATCTCCAGGCCCAAAGCCTGCGCGGCCGGCTCCGCGGTCTCCTGGGCGCGCTCCATCGGCGAGCTCCAGACCGCGACGATGTCCCTGCCCGCGACGGCCTTGGCGACGATCTCGGCCATCCGGCGGCCGGTCTCGGACAGGTGGTAACCCGGCAGCCTGCCGTACAGGACGCCGCGGGGATTGTGGACTTCTCCGTGCCGGAGCAGGTGAACGATGGTCATCTCTGTCATGACCTGCACAGCCTACCCACCGGACGGCTCCGGGCACGCGGAGCGCAGCGCCTCTACGGCGGCGCGGATCGCGGGGCGCCTCGCGGCGTCGGTCCGCCACACCGCGTAGATCCGCCTGACCGGCGGCGGCTGGACGGCCAGGACGGCGACGCCCTCCGGCAGCGGCCCCCGGCCGAGCCGCGGGATGAGCGCGCAACCGTGGCCCTCGGCGACCAGCGCGAGCTGGGTGGGGTACTCGTCGGCCATGGAGACGATATGCGGCTCCCGTTCCTCGGAACGCAGCAGGAACACCAGGAAGTCGTGGCAGACCGTGCCGGGGGTCGAGCTGATCCAGCTCTCGCCGTCGAGGTCGCTCAGCCGCACCCGGTCGGCGCCCACCAGCGGGTGGTCGGCCGGCACCACGACGTCGGCCACGTCGTCGAGCAGCGCCGTGCGCGACAGCCCCTCCGGCAGGGCCATCGGGCGGTTGAGCCAGTCCTGGAGGACTGCGAGGTCGAGGTCGCCGCGCGACAGCTCGCGGATCTGCCGTTCGGGCTCCCGCTCGTAGACGAGCAGGTCGAGGTCGGGGTGCTGCCTCTTCAGTGTGGTGAGGGCACGCGGCACAATGCCCCGCGCCGCGGTGGGGAAGGCGGCCATGCTCAGCCTGCCGACCACCTCCCCGCGCAGCGCCTCGAAGTCGGCCTCCGCCGTCTCCACGAGCGCGAGGATGCGCTCGGCGTGGTCGGCGAGCAGCCCGGCAGCGTCGGTGAGTTTCACCCCGCGGCCGTTGCGCTCGATCAGGACCGCGCCGGTCTCCCGTTCGAGCTTGGCGAGCTGCTGGGAGATCGCCGACGGGGTCACCATCAGCGCCTCGGCGGCGGCGCCCACGGACCCGTAGACGGCGACCGCGTGCAGTGCCTTCAGCCGGTTCAGATCCAACATGTAGACAGTCTAAACCGTCCGGGTAAGAAAAACTCGGTTGCGCTCAACTGTTTAGCGATGCGATGATTTGCTCATGCGAATCTTCAACAAGTTCTTCACGAAGCCGACCCGTACCGAGCAGACCTCCTACCTGGAGACCCTTGCGAAGCAGGCCAGGCAGAGCCGGGACCGGCGCCACTCCCGCTGACCCTTCCGGCGACCGATCCATGCGCCCCCGCCACCTGGCTCTGGCCGTCGCGCTCGCCGCCGTCTGGGGCTGCAACTTCGTCGTCATGCAGACGGGCCTGAAGCACTACCCGCCGCTCACGTACGCCGCCCTCCGGTTCCTGCTGGCCGCCTTCCCCGCCGTGCTGGTCACCGGAGGACCGCGCGTGCCCTGGCGGTGGGTGCTGGCCACCGGCGCGTCGCTCGGCGTCGCCCAGTACGGCCTGTTGCTGCTCGGCATGCGCGCCGGTATGCCCGCCGGGCTGACCTCACTGGTCATCCAGGTGCAGGCGGTCTTCACCGCGCTGTTCGCGACCGCGCTGCTCGGCGAGCGGCTCGGACGGCGCCGGATCACCGGTACGGTCGTGGCCTTCGCCGGCCTGGGCCTGATCGCGGCCGGTGTCGTCGCGGAGTCGGGGGCGATCCCCTTCGGGGCGTTCCTGCTGTGCGTGGCCTCGGCGGCCGGGTGGGGGCTCGGCAACGTCGCCACCCGCAGGGCCGCGCCGCCCGACTCCCTCCGCTTCATGGTGTGGGTCAGCGCCGTCTCGGCGCCGCCCCTCCTGGCGCTGGCCCTGATGACCGAGGGCCCGTCCTCGCTGGGGTCGTTCACCGTGGAGGGCGTGGGCGCCGTGCTCTACACCGCACTTCTGTCGACCCTCGGCGGATTCGCCGTCTGGGGATGGCTTCTCACCCGGTACGACGCCTCGCTCGTCGCGCCGTACGGCCTGCTGGTGCCGGTCTTCGGACTGGCCTCCGCCGCCCTGTTCACCGGCGAGCCCGTCTCCCCGCTCACGTTCGCCGCCGGCGCCCTCATCCTCGCCGGCCTCCTCTACGCCGGCACCCGCCCCCGCACGGCCCCCGCTCCCACTCCCTCCCCCACCCCACGCTGACTTTGGTGAAGTGAGGCGCGGGCTGGGGCTAGCCGCGGAGGTGGTCGCGGGCCGACGTGTGGAACGCGGCGACCAGCCGGCCGCGGTCCGCGGCCCGGGTCGCCACGACGACGTGACCCGGTTCGACGCCGTGCAGCGGGATCGTGGTGAGGTCGGGGCGGATGCCGGCCGCGTACAGGGCGGCCGGGACGATGGCTACCGCCTGCCCCGCGGCGATGTGTTCGAGCTTGTCCTCGATGGTCTCGACAAGGGGCCCGTCGGGCGCGGGGCGGCCTCCGGGTCGCGGGTCGACGCGCCAGTACGCGTCGAACTCGGGATCCGGGAAGCGGGGGATGGGCTCGCCCTCGATGTCGTCGAGAGTGACGGACTCCTTGCCGGCCAGCCGGTGCCCGATCGGCACGAGCAGCATCTTCGGCTCGTCGTAGAGGATCGTCACGCGCAGGCCGCCGGTTCGCAGCGGCAGCCGGGTGACCACCGCGTCGACCCGCCGCTCGAGCAGCGCCTCACGCGGCTCGTTCCACTCCAGGTGCAGCGTGCGTACGTCGGCGTCGGGATGCCTGTGCCGCAGGTCCCGCACCGCCGGCGTGACGATGAGGCCCGCGGTGTAGCCGATGGTGATCCGGGTGGGCTGCGCAGCGGCCCGGGCGACGGCCACGGCCTGCTCCGACGCGCGCAGCAACGCGTGCGCGTGCGGGAGGAAGGCCTCTCCCGCCTCGGTGAGCCGGGTGCCCTGCCGCGTACGGTCGAGAAGCCGCGCGCCCACCTCGGCCTCAAGCCGGCTGATCTGCCGGCTCAGCGACGGCTGCGCGACGCGCAACTCGTCCGCGGCGCGGCCGTAGTGCAGGTGCGCGGCGACGACGGTGAAGTAGCGCAGCAGCCGTAGGTCGAGATCCGTCATACCGGAAGCGTATGACGTGTTGCGGAACAGGTCTTTGATCAGCCGTGACGCGCGTCCCTAGCGTGGACTCATGGCTACCGAGAACGAGATCGCGGCCCGGCGCTTCTACGAGGCTCTGGCCACCGGTGACACGGCGCTGGTCGACGAGGCCCTCGCCCCTGACTGGGAGGCCGTCCCGGCCCTGCGTAGCGCAACCGGCCTCGACGGATGGAAGAAGAGCATCGACCACCTACGAGGGGTGTTCTCCGGCCTGACCGTCACGATCGAGCACATCGTCGAGTCCGGTGACATGGTGGCCGTGCGCTCGGTCGGCCGCGGCGTGCACACCGGGGAGCTGCTCGGCGTCGAGGGCACGGGCCGCGAGGTCGAGCTCCGGGCGTCGGACTTCCACCAGATGGCCGGAGGCCGGATCGTGCGGACGTGGCACCTGGAGGACTACTTCGGGATCGCACAGCAGATCGGGCTGGAGTTCACCCGTGGCGCTTGACGGAAGGACGGCGGTGGTGACCGGGGCGGCCCGGGGCATCGGATACGCGTACTGCCGCCGGCTCGCCGCGGACGGCGCGAACGTGGTCGCCGTCGACGTCGACGACCCGGCCGGCGCCGTCGAGAAGCTGACGGGCGGCGGCGACAGGCTGGGGCTGGTGTGCGACGTCGGCGAACCGTCGCAGGTCGACGCCGTGGCCGGCACGGTCCTCGACCGGTACGGGCGCTGCGACATCCTCGTCAACAACGCCGGCATCTTCCCGTTCGCCGACCTCGATCACATGACGATCGACCTGTGGCGAAAGGTGCAGGCGGTCAACGTCGAGGCGATCCTGCTCTTCGCGCGGGCGTTCGCCCCGGGAATGCGCGCCGCCGGATGGGGGCGCATCGTCAACACCGGTTCGGGCATCACCACGACGCAGAACCGCGACCTCGCGTACATGACCAGCAAGGGCACCGTGCACGCGCTGACCCGGGCGCTCGCCAACGAACTCGGCGAGAGCGGCATAACCGTCAACGCGATCGCGCCCGGGCTGGTGGCGACCGAGGGTTTCCTGGGCCGCGCCCGGACGAACGGCCCGACCGCCGAGGAGGTGTTCGCCCGGGTGACGGCGATGCAGACCATCAAGCGCAAATCGGTCCCGGAGGACCTCGCCGGCGCCCTCGCCTTCCTGGTCTCGGACGACGCCGGCTTCGTCACGGGCCAGATCCTGCACGTCGACGGTGGCGTGACCCGTACGGGAGCCTGACCGCGCCCGACGCGGCAGCCGGCCGTCTCAGGCGCCAGCGGCCTGGGCGGCGGCCTTCGCGGCCAGGGGCAGGGCCTCGGCGATCCGGGTGAGCGCCTCGTCGTCGTGGGCGGCCGACAGGAACCACGCCTCGTACGCCGACGGCGGCAGGTAGACGCCCTGGTCCAGCATGCTGTGGAAGAACGCCCGGTACGCGTCGGTGTTCTGGGTGCGGGCCGATTCGAAGTCGGTGACCGGGGTGTCGGTGAAGAAGATCGAGAAGAGGTTGCCCGCGCGCTGGAGGCGGTGCGGCACCCCGGCGGCGGCCAGCGCGTCGGAGGCCGCCCGCCCGATGACCAGGGCGGAGGCGTCGATGCGGTCGTACGCGTCGTCGTCGCAGGCGCGCAGCGTGGCCAGCCCGGCCGCGCAGGCGAGCGGGTTGCCCGACAGCGTCCCGGCCTGGTAGACGGGGCCCTCGGGGGCGAGCGCGGCCATGACCTCCGCCCGGCCGCCGAACGCCGCGGCGGGCAGCCCGCCGCCCATCACCTTGCCGAACGTCATGAGGTCGGCCTCGACGGGGTCGACGCCGTACCAGCCGGAGGCGGAGACGCGGAAGCCGGTGAGCACCTCGTCGATGATCAGCAGTGCGCCGTGCTCGGTGCACAGCTCACGCAGGCGCGCGTTGAAGCCGTCGGCGGGCGGCACGACGCCCATGTTCGCCGGGCACGCCTCGGTGATCACGCAGGCGATCTCGAACGCGCGGAAGGCCTCCTCGACCGCCTCGACCGAGTTGTACGGCAGGACGATCGTGTCGGCCGCCGAGGCGCCGGTGACGCCCGGGGTGTCCGGCAGGCCGAAGGTGACGACGCCCGAGCCGGCGGACGCCAGCAGCGCGTCGACGTGGCCGTGGTAGCAGCCGGCGAACTTCACGACCTTCGCCCGGCCGGTGAAGCCGCGGGCGAGCCGTACGGCGGACATGGTGGCCTCGGTGCCCGAGCTGACCAGGCGGACCTTCTCGACCGGCGCCACGCGGGCGACGATCTCCTCGGCGAGCAGGACCTCCCCCTCGGTCGCGGTGCCGAAGGAGAAGCCGCGGGCGACGGCCTCCTCCAGCGCCTCCACGACCGCCGGGTGCCGGTGACCCAGGATCATCGGGCCCCAGGAGCACACCAGGTCGACGTAGCGGTTGCCGTCCACGTCGGTGATGTACGGCCCCTCACCGGAGGCCATGAAGCGGGGCGTGCCGCCCACGGCGCCGAAGGCGCGCACCGGCGAGTTCACCCCGCCGGGGACGATCCGGCGGGCGCGGTCGAACAGGTCCTCGGAGGTCTGCGTACGAGTCACGCCCTCCAGGTTACGGGCCGGCCGGCGCGGTGGTCGTACCGGGAACCGCTCGCGAGAACCACCCGCGGAGACTACTCGCAGAAGTCGGCGAGCAGGTCGAGGACCCGCAGCGGGTCGGGCAGGGGACGCCCGTCGGGAGGCCTGATCCAGCTCACGGTCCCGCCGGACGGCGTGGTGGACGGCGGCGCGAGCACGTAACTCTCCCGGCAGTGCCAGCGCAGCCCCGGCGTGCTGTCGATGGTCTCCGGACCCGCGTCAAGGTGGCAGGACCACCACTCGTCCTCGTCCTCGGGGGCGCCGCGCGTGGCCACGAAAAAAAGCACCCGGTCGCCGTTCTCGGCGACCGGGCCGGTGTCGAAGCCCGCGGCGTCCATGGCCGCCAGCGTGGGGCGGCCCGCCTCGGCCGTCACGTCGAAGACGTCGAACACCCTGCCGGTGGGCAGGATCACGTTCGCGTCCGGATCCTGCTTCCACCACCGCGTCAGCAGCGCGGTGTCCGTCGTGGCCTGCATCTGCCAGGCGGGCGACAGCGGGTGCATGCCGGGGTCGGGACAGCCCACCCGGTCACAGGAGCACGCCCTGCCCCCCTCGGCCAGCGGATGGGCTCCCATACAGCTCGCCCAGCCCAGCTGGGCGTACTCGAGCACCGACGTCATCTTCGGTGGCGCGTGATGCGCGCGCCGTTTCGCACGACGGGCCAGCGGTACTCCGACCATGGCGCTCCTCCCCACAAGCGACCTAAGCGGTCTCCGACGAGACACGCCCTGCCGCGCGGCCCCGGCGGCGCCTCGCCGCGCTGCCCCGGCCACGCCCGAAACCGGCGGCGTGCGCCGGACATTCCGTCGCCGCCGCCGCCCTGCGATAGGCACGATGGTACGTACCTGCTGATTTCCCTCGCCTGGCAGGGCCCTGATGAGAGGTCAGGATAGTGCCCGGGCGACCTCCGTGGCCCAGTACGTGAGGATCATGTCGGCACCGGCGCGGCGGATCGCGACCAGCGACTCCATGATCACCCGCTCCCGGTCGATCCAGCCGTTGGCCGCCGCGGCCTCGACCATCGCGTACTCGCCGCTGACCTGGTAGGCCGCGACGGGCACCTCGACCAGGTCGCGCACCCGCCGCAGGATGTCCAGGTACGCCAACGCGGGCTTCACCATGACGGCGTCCGCGCCCTCGGCCAGGTCGAGGCGCACCTCGCGCAGCGCCTCGCCAATCGGACCGGCCGGGTCCTGCTGGTAGGCGCTGCGGTCGCCGAACTGCGGCGCGCACTCGGCGGCGTCGCGGAACGGCCCGTAGAAGCCGGAGGCGTACTTGGCCGCGTAGGCCAGGATCGGGATCTCGGCGAAGCCGGCCGCGTCGAGGGCGGCGCGGATGGCCCCCACCTGGCCGTCCATCATGCCGCTCGGAGCGATCATCTGGCTCCCGGCCGCCGCCTGGGCGACCGCCGCCGACGCGTACCGCTCCAGCGTCGCGTCGTTGTCCACCTCGCCGTCGGCGGTCAGCAGGCCGCAGTGGCCGTGGTCGGTGTACTCGTCCAGGCAGGTGTCGGTCATCAGGACCAGCGCGTCGCCCAGGTCGGCGGCGAGATCGCGCAGGGCCGCCTGGACGATCCCGTCGGGGTCGTCGGCGCCCGAGCCCCGGGCGTCCTTGTGCGCCGGAATCCCGAACAGGATGATCCCGCCCACCCCGGCTTCGGCCGCCTCGTGCGCGGCCTTGCGCAGCGACTCGCGGGTGTGCTGGACGACCCCGGGCATGGAGCCCACCGGCTGCGGCTCGGCGATGCCCTCCTTGACGAACACGGGCAGGATGAGCTCGGCCGGGTGCAGCCGCGTCCCCGCGACCATCCGCCGCATCGCGGCGGTGCGGCGCAGCCGCCGGGGCCGCGCCACCGGGTATCGGGCGTTCACAACGATCTCCCCGCTCTGGATCGCGCGGCCCGCGGGATCGCCCCCGCGGGCCGCGCGCGAACCGAATCCACTCGCGCTGCTACTTCACGCGTTCGACTTCACGCGCTGCTACTTCACCCTGCGCCGCGCGCCCCGGCGCATCTGGGAGGGGCGGCGCGGCACCTCGCCCGCCGACACCGCGGCGTGGCGCATCTTCGCACCGTAGTCCGCCAGCGCGGCGGCGAGGGCCGAGGCGGACGGCCTGTCGGCCATCACGTCGACCCGCAGGCCGAACTCCTCGGCCGTCTTGGCCGTCTGCGGCCCGATGACCGCGATCACCGTGACGTTGTGCGGCTTGCCGGCGATGCCGACGAGGTTCCGTACGGTCGAGGACGACGTGAACAGCACGGCGTCGAACCCGCCGCCCTTGATCGCCTCACGGATCGGGGCGGGCGGCGGCGCGGCCCGCACGGTGCGGTAGGCCGTGACGTCGTCGCACTCCCAGCCGAGCTGGGTCAGCCCCGCGACCAGCGTCTCGGTCGCGATGTCGGCCCGCGGCAGCAGCACCCGGTTGATCGGGTCGAGCATCGAGTCGTACGGCGGCCACTCGGCCAGCAGGCCCTCGGACGACTGCTCGCCCGTCGGCATGAGGTCGGGCTTCACGCCGAACTCCACCAGCGCCCGCGACGTGGCCTCGCCGACCGCGGCGACCTTGAGCCCGGCGAACGCGCGGGCGTCCAGACCGTACTCCTCGAACTTCTCGCGGACGGCCTTGACGGCGTTGGCGCTGGTGAAGGCGACCCACTCGTAGCGTCCGGTGACCAGGCCCTTGATGGCGCGGTCCATCTGCTGCGGGGTGCGGGGCGGCTCGACGGAGATCGTCGGCACCTCCTCGGGCACCGCGCCGTACGAGCGGAGCTGTTCCGACAGGCCCTTCGACTGCTCCTTGGTGCGCGGCACCAGGACCCGCCAGCCGAACAGCGACTTGGTCTCGAACCACGACAGGCGGTCGCGCATGCCGACCGCGTCGCCGACGACGATCAGCGCGGGCTCGGTCATCCCGGCGTGCTTGAGGTCGGGGCCGAGCCGCCCGAGCGTGGAGACCACCGTGTACTGCTCGGTGGTGGTGCCGTCGCTGGTGACCGCGACCGGCGTCGAGTCGGGCTTGCCGCCCCCGATCAGCGCCTTGCTGATCGGGACCGCGTCGGCGACGCCGTTGTAGATCACGAGGGTGCCCGCGCAGTCGGCGTGCCTCGCCCAGTCGTCCACCTGCGCGGCGTCCACGATCCGGAACTCCGGCGCCGACGCCGCGGGCGGGATGCCGGCGTACGTCAGCACGGCCGTGGCCGGCGGGACGCCGGGCACGATCTCGAAGTCGACGTCCGCCTTGGCGCAGGCGGCCACCTCGTCGGTGACGGAGGAGAAGAAGGACGGGTCGCCCGAGCACAGCCGCACCACGGTGCGGCCCGCCTTGGCGGCCTGGATGGTCTTCAGCGACACCGAGTTCTCCGCCGCGTCGGCGGAGATGTCGACGACCTCGACGTCCTCGCGGCAGTGGCGCAGCAGCGGTCCGTACGCCCGGCGGTCGAGGACGGCGACGTCGGCCCTGCTCAGCAGGTCGGCGCCGCGCAACGTGAGCAGGTTCTCGTCACCGGGACCGGCGCCCACGAAGGCGACGAACCCGGATCGGGCCTGGGTGGTGTGGTCGGCGGGGCTCAATGGGCCTGCTCCCCCATCAACGTGTCGGCCCCTTCGGCGATCATGGCTGCCGCGAGTTCACGGCCGAGCTCCACTGCCGCCGGAGAAGGTCCGGAGGTGGACTTGCGCACCGACCGTGCGCCGTCGACGGCGACGACGGTGGCGGTCAGATTGAGAATGTGCCCGTCACCGGAGGCGAAAGCACCTACCGGGGCCGCGCAACCGGCCTCGAGGGCGGCGAGCACCGAACGTTCGGCGTCCACGGCGGCCCGCGTCAGCGGGTCGTCGACGGCGCTCAGCAGTTCGACGAGATCGTCACGGTCGGCCAGGCACTCGACGGCGAGGGCGCCCTGCCCGGGGGCGGGCAGCATCTCGCCGACCTCGAACACCTGGGCGATCTCCCCGGTCCGGCGGATCCTGGCCAGCCCGGCGGCGGCCAGCACGACGGCGTCGAGCTCGCCCGACGTCACCTTGCCGATGCGGGTGTCCGCGTTTCCCCTGATGGGGAGGTAGTCGAGATCCGGCCGGAGCAGGCGCAGCTGGGCCACCCGGCGCGGCGACCCGGTGCCGACCCGGGCTCCGGGCGGCAGGTCGCGCAGCCTCACCGGGCCGACGAGCGCGTCGCGGGGGTCGTCCCGCTCGGGGATGGCCGCGAGCGCGATGCGCTCGTCCTGCTTGGTCGGCAGGTCCTTGAGCGAGTGCACCGCGAAGTCGACCTCGCCGGCGAGCAGCCGGCCGCGCAGGTCGTTCACGAAGACGCCCGTGCCGCCGAGCTGGGTCAGGTGGGCCCGGGAGACGTCGCCGAACGTCGTGACGCCGACGAGCTCGACCTCCCGGCCGGTCAGGGCGGTCAGCCGCTCGGCGACGATCCCCGACTGGGTGGTCGCCATCAGGCTCCTGCGGGTGCCGAGACGAAGAGGCGTGCTCATCGCTCCACCTCCGGGCTCTTCGGGCTCCGCATGCCGTCCAGGCTCCTCAGACTGTCCAGGTTTTCCAAGGTCTCCAGGCCGTCCAGGCGGTCGAGGCACGACACGGCGTCGGGCGCGTTCGGATCGAGGCCGAACAACTCGCGCAGCGCCTCGGCGTACTGGTCGCCGCCCGGCGCGGCGGCCAGCCGCTTCACCCGTACGGTCGGCTCGTGGAGCAGCTTGTCCACGACCCGCCGCACGGTCTGGGTGATCTCGTCGCGGGTGCGCCCGTCGAGGCCGGGCAGGCGGGACATCAACCGGCCCATCTCGGCCTCCACCACTCCGGCGGCCTTGCTGCGCAGGGCCACGACCGTGGGGGTCACCAGGGCGGCGCGCTCCGCGTGCAGGTAGGCGGTGACCTCCTCGGTCACGATGCGCCAGACCTCCTGGATCGCCTCGGCCCGGCCGCCGTCGGCGACGTCGTCGCCCACGCCGTCCTGCTGCATCGACTCCAGGTCGACGAGCGTCACGCCGGGCAGGTCCCGTACGCCGGGGTCCACGTCGTGGGGCAGTGCGAGGTCGAGCAGGAACAGCGGGCGGTCGCGGTTCCCGATCATCTCGGGGTCGATCGTGCGGGTTCCGGCGCCGACGCAGGAGATCACGAGGTCGGCCGCGGCCAGTTCGGCGGGGATGCCGGCCAGGTCCGCGGCGCGCCCGCCGACCGTCTCGGCGAGCCGCTCGGCCCGCTCCCGGGTGCGGTTGGCGATGACGATGTCGGTCACGCCCGCGCGGGAAAGGGTCGCGGCGGACAGCGAGCTCATCGAGCCCGCGCCGACCACCAGGGCACGCCTGCCGGCGATCGGCCCGAGGACCCGCTCGGCGAGCGTCAGGCCGACCCCGACGAGCGAGGCGCCGGCCCGGTCGATGCCGGTGTCGGCGTGCGCCCGCTTGCCGGCCCGCAGCGCGTGCTGGGCCAGCTCGTTGAGGGTTGTCCCGGCGGTGCCCTCCTCTTGCGCCAGGCGGAGCGCGGTCCTGATCTGGCCGAGGATCTGCCCCTCGCCGACGACCATGGAGTCGAGCCCGCAGGCGACCGTGAACAGGTGCTGGACCGCCCGCTCCTCGTAGTGCACGTACAGGTGCGGCGCGAGCCGCTCGTGCGGCAGGCCGGAGTGCGCGGCGAGCAGGTTCGTCACGGCGCCGAGGCCGCCGTGGAAGCGGTCGACCGCGGCGTAGACCTCGACGCGGTTGCAGGTGGAGACGACCAGCGCCTCGGACACGTTCTCGTCCGCCTGCAGGTCGTGCAGCAGCTTGACGAGGGCGTCCCCGCCGATCGTCACGCGTTCGAGCAGGGCGACCGGGGTGGTCCGGTGGCTCAGGCCGACGACGAGGATACTCATGAGCTCGCTCCCACTGATGGCTCACTCACATGACCACCCCGTCCGGCCACTCCTCGGCCATGATGGGTCCTCCATTAGCCTTGCGCTGCTCGTGGAACGCAAGTATCTGCAGTTCGATAGATAAATCGACTTTACGGACATCTACGCCGTCAGGCACAGCCAGGACGACTGGGGCGAAGTTCAAAATACTGGTGACGCCGGCCGCGATGACACGGTCGCAGACCTGCTGGGCCGGCGCGGCGGGGGTGGCGATCACGACGATCGACACGCCGCGCTGCCTGATCACCGTCTCCAGCTCGTCGGCGTGCTCGACGACGAGACCGGCGATGCGGTCGCCGACCACGTGCGGATCGGCGTCGAGCAGGCCCGCGATGCGGAACCCGCGGGAGGCGAACCCGCCGTAGTTGGCCAGCGCCCGGCCGAGGTTTCCGACGCCCACGATCGCCACCGCCCAGTCCTGGGTGAGACCAAGCTCACGCGAGATCTGGTAGATGAGGTACTGCACGTCGTACCCGACACCGCGGGTTCCGTACGACCCGAGGTGGGACAGGTCCTTGCGGAGCTTGGCCGAGTTGACGCCCGCGGCGACCGCCAGGTCCTCCGAGCTCACCGTCGGCGTGCCCCGTTCGGCCATCCCGTTCAGGGCACGCAGATAGAGCGGCAGCCTCGCCACGGTGGCGTCGGGGATACCGCGATCGCGTGCCTGCGGGATACGGCGGATCACTTGCCGGAACTCCTGGGGGACGGACGGCCGGTGCGCCCCCGGCCGCAAGGGTGGATGCGACGGAATGAATCCAGGTTAGTGCCTTTGTGAAGCAATGCACAAAGTCGATCGTGCTCACCAGCGTCCCAGGAGGGTGCGCCGGTCGCCGATCCGGGTCCGCCGGGATCGTGACCACGCGGATCGTGAGGACGCCGGGAGCGTGACTACGCTGGCGGCATGGCTCCTGCGGATCACCGGATCACCCTGCTCGGCAAGCCCGGCTGCCATCTGTGCGACGACGCCCGCGCGGTCGTCGAGCGGGTGGCGGGCGAGCTCGGCGTCCCGTGGGAGGAACGCGACATCACCGCCTCACCGGAGGATCAGGCCGAATACTGGGAGATGATCCCGGTCGTCCTGGTCGACGGCGTCCAGCACACGTACTGGAGGGTCGACGAGGCCCGCCTCCGCGCCGCCCTCGCCCGCTGAGCCCCTCTCCCCGGATCACATCCGGGTGGGGAGCGGGACGACCTTGGCGGCGTTGACGGCGAGTTCGATGACGTTGGCGGCCAGCACGTACTTCACCCGCTCGGTGGTGAACCGCTCCATGTGCGGCTGCCTCTGGTGCTCGCCGTAGCCCACCTCGTCGCGGTAGAGCTCGTAGACGATGCGCTGGAGCGGGGCCGACTTCACCGCGTGGCAGACGAACAGCAGCGTGTCGGGCTCGTTGCGCTGCACCGCCTCCACCGTCTCCTCCGCCAGCTTGTCGAACGCCTCGCCCGAACCGTCCAGCAGCGTGAACACGGTCAGCAGGCCGTAGATGCCGGGGGACGGCTTCACCGAGCCCCCCTGCCGGGCCGGGCGGCCCGCCTGCTGCGCCCCCTCCGGGCTCACGCCCTGCCGGGACCTGCCGAAGCCCACGCCGAAGCTCGCCGCGAGGTCGGCCGGGCTGGGCAGCTCCGCCCCGCCCACCGGGGTGGCGCCCGCCGGCGCCCCCGGATACACCGCCCCCGTCGCGGGCATCGCCCGGTCCTGCCCGGCCGCCGGGCCGGCGGGCATGGCGTAG
>QFZU02000045.1 GCA_003260025.2 Microbispora triticiradicis
GCCAGCGCGGCCAGGCCGCGCTCCGCCGCGGCGCGCCCGTCGGCGAGCACCACCGCGCGGTGGGCGTGCGCGGCCCGGCCGGTGGCCAGCGAGTAGCCGACGTCGCGAAGGTCCAGCTCCGGCTGGAGCTCCAGATGATTCAGGAGCTGGCCCGCCTGGGCGCGCAGCGCCCGCGCTGTCCGGCCGGAGACCACCAGAGGCACGATCGGCAGGCCGGCGGGACCGGACGACGGCGTCTCCTCGGCTGGTATCTCCTCGGCCGGCGCCTGCTCCAGGATCAGGTGCGCGTTCGTGCCACTGAGCCCGAACGACGACACCGCCGCCCGGCGCGGCCTGCCCTCCTCGGGCCAGGCCACCGGCTCGGTCAGCAGCCGCACCTGACCGGAGTCCCAGTCCACCTGCGGCGAGGGCTGGTCCACGTGCAGGGTGCGCGGCGCCGTCCCCGCCCGCATCGCCATCACCATCTTGATCACACCGGCCACGCCGGCCGCCGCCTGGGTGTGGCCGATGTTCGACTTCACCGACCCCAGCCACAACGGCCGCTCCCGGCCCTGCCCGTACGTCGCGATGATCGCCTGAGCCTCGATCGGGTCACCCAGCGTCGTCCCGGTGCCGTGCCCCTCGACCACGTCCACGTCAGCCGGGGAAAGCCCGGCCGCCGCCAGCGCCTGCCCGATCACCCGCTGCTGCGACGGACCGTTCGGCGCCGTCAACCCATTCGCCGCACCATCCTGGTTCACCGCCGAACCACGGATCACCCCCAGCACCCGATGCCCACGCCGCCGCGCATCCGACAACCGCTCCAGCACCAGCAGACCGGCGCCCTCGCCCCACGCGGTGCCGTCGGCCCCTCCGGCGTACGACTTGCACCGGCCGTCGGCGGCCAGCCCCCGCTGACGGCTGAAGTCGACGAACACCTCCGGGGTCGGCATGACCGTGACACCTCCGGCCAGCGCCAGGTCGATCTCGCCGCGTTGCAGCGCCTGGTGGGCCATGTGCACCGCCACCAGCGACGACGAGCACGCCGTGTCCACGGTGATGGCCGGGCCCTCCAGGCCGAAGGCGTACGCGACGCGCCCGGAGGCGACGCTGGCGGCGCTGCCGTTGCCGAGGTATCCGGCCAGTTCCTCGGGGACCTCGCGCAGCCTGCTGGCGTACTCGTGGTACATCACCCCGGCGTAGACGCCGGTGCGGCTGCCGCGCGCGGCCCTCGGGTCGATGCCCGCCCGCTCGAACGCCTCCCAGGCGGTCTGCAGCAGCAGCCGCTGCTGCGGGTCCATGGCCAGCGCCTCGCGCGGCATGATGCCGAAGAACTCGGGGTCGAACTCGGCGGCGTCGTACAGGAACCCGCCCCGGCGGGTGTAGGTCTTGCCGGGCACACCCGGTTCCGGGTCGTAGACGCCGTCGTCCCAGCCGCGGTCGGCGGGGAACTCGCCGATCGCGTCGACGCCGTCGGCGACCAGCCGCCACAGGTCCTCGGGCGACCGTACGCCGCCGGGGTAACGGCAGGCCATTCCCACGATCGCGATCGGCTCGTCCGCGACCGGCTCCGCGGCGCGGGTGGCCGGGACGTCCGCGGTGGCTCCACCGGCCCGGTCCGCCACGCTGTCGCCCATCAGGCCGGCCAGGCGGTCGGCGAGGTGTACGGCGACCGCGCGGGCGGTCGGGTGGTCGAAGACCAGCGTCGCGGGCAGCGTGAGGCCGCTCGACGCGCCCAGCCGGTTGCGGAACTCCATCGCGGCCAGCGAGTCGAAACCGAGATCGGTGAACGGGCGGTCCGGGTCGATCTCGCCGGACCCGGCGTGACCGAGCACCGCCGCCACGTCCACGCGTACGAGATCGAGCAGGATCCGGTCGCGGTCGGCTGCCGGTCGGCCGGCCAGGCGCTCGGCGAGGGCGTTGCCGGCCGCCGGCTTCGTGACCGCCTGCGCCTTTGCGCGGGCGGCGAAGGCGCGCAGCGGTGCGGGCAGTTCGTCGGTGCGGGCGCGCAGGGCGGCCCGGTCCAGCTTGATCGGCAGTTGCACCGGATCCGTGCCGCGCAGCGCGACGTCCAGCAGCGCGAGGCTCTCGTCGGCCGACAGCGGCGTGATGCCCTGCCGTTCGATGCGGGCGACGTCGCTCTCGCTGAGCCCCTCCGCCATTCCGGCGCCGGTCCACAGGTGCCACGGCAACGAGAGGGCGGGCAGTCCGTGCGCGTGCCGGTGGGCGGCCAGGCCGTCGAGGAAGGCGTTGGCCGCGGCGTAGTTGCCCTGGCCCGCACCGGCCAGCGTGCTCGCGGTGCTGGAGAACAGGACGAAGGCGCTGAGGTTCCGGTCGCGGGTCAACTCGTGCAGGTGCCAGGCCGCGTCGGCCTTGGGCGCGAAGACGGTGTCCAGCCGGTCCGGGGTCAGCGACTCGATCAGCCCGTCGTCCAGCACCCCGGCCGCGTGGACCACCGCCGTCAGATCCGGCACCTCCTCCAGCAGCCGCGCCACCGCCTCCCGATCGGCCACGTCACAGGCCACCACCCGCACCTGAGCGCCCAACTCGGTCAGCTCCGCCGCCAGCAGATCGGCTCCGGGCGTGTCCGGACCGCGACGCCCGGCCAGCACCAGCGACCGCACCCCGTGCGCCGTCACCAGATGCCGCGCCACCCGCGCCCCGACCCCACCGACACCGGTCACCACCACCGCCCCAGCACCGAAACCCACCGACGCGGAGCCGGAAGCCGTCGAGCCCGAGCCGGAAGCCGCCTGGTCGGAACCGGAGGCCACCGAGGCCGAGCCGAGGCCCACTGGCACGGAGCCGGAAGCCGCCTGGTCGGCATCGGAGGTCGCCGGCGCGGAGCCTGAAAGCACCTGAGCGCTGCCCGAGGTCGCCTGCTCGGAGCCGGGGGTCACCACCGCCAGGCGCGGGACTCGCACCTGGCCCGCCCGGATCAGCAGTTCGGGCTCACCGGCGGCCACCGCCGCGGCCAGCACCGCCTCCGACTCCTCGGTCCCGTCGATGTCGGCCAGCACGAACCGGCCCGGCCACTCGGCCATCGCCGACCGCACCAGCCCCCAGACCGGCGCCACCGACACATCCACATCCTCACCCGGCAGCCCCACCGCACCCCGCGTGACCACCACCAACGGCCCACCAGGCTCCGGAACGGCCACCTGCTCCTGCACCCGCTCCAGCACCCCGGCCACCACCGACCGCATCCCCGGAAGCGTCTCCGGGCTGCCGGTGACGTCCAGGCGGGTGAACTCCGGCATCCCCGCGGCCGACTGGGCCGAGGCAGTGACCGAAGCGGTGACCGGAGCGGGGACCGGAGCGGGGACCCAGTCGATCCGGTAGACCCGCTCCCCCACCGACTGCGCCGACATCGCCCGGCACACATACGACTCCACCGACGCCACCGGCGCACCAGAAGCGTCGGCGATCTCCAACGCCACCGCATCCCCCGCCACGTCCGCCACCGGAGTGATCCGCACCCGCACCAGCGACGCCCCCGCCGCGAACACACTCACCCCGCCGAACGCGAACGGCAACCGCACCGCCCCCGCATCCGCCCCCTCAGAACCACTCGCGGGATCGGTGGCCACATCGGTCGCCTGCAACACCGCGTCCAGCAACGCCGGATGCACCGCGAACCCCCCAGCCTGCACCCCCTCAGGCAACGCGACCTCCGCGAACACCTCCCCCGAACCCCGCCACACCCTCCGCAACCCCCGGAACGCCGGCCCGTACCCATACCCCCGACCGGCCAACTCCGGATACCACGACGACACATCCACCACCTCGCCCCCGAGGCGGCCACTCCACCAGATCGAACCCCGCCACCCCCACAACCGGACCCACCACACCCGACGCGTGCCGCACCCACACCCCGTCCCCATCACCATCCGGACGGGAGAAGATCTGCACCGAGCGCGTCAGGCCGTCACCGGCGGGGCCGAGGACCACTCGCAGGGCTACCCCGCCCTCGGCGGGCAGCACGAGCGGCGCTTCGAGGACGAGCTCGTCGAGGCTGGGGCAGCCCGCCCAGTCGCCCGCCTGCGTCGCCAGCTCGATGAACCCGGTGCCGGGGAACAGGACCCGGCCCGAGATCACGTGGTCGGCCAGCCACGGATGCGTCCGCGGCGAGACACGGCCGGTCAGCACCGCCTCGCCGGACTCCGGCGACTCCACGGCGGCCGACAGGATCGGGTGCGTGACGTGGTCCAGCCCGGCGGCGCCGACGTCACCCGCGCCGTACGTGTACCCGTCGAGCCAGAACCGCCTGCGCTGGAAGGCGTACGTGGGCAGGTCCAGCCCGGCCGGGGCGTCGCCGCCGAAGTACGCGGCCCAGTCGACCGCCACTCCGTGCGCGTACGCGCGGCCGAGGCCGGCGACGAGTTCGCGCACCTCGTCGCGGCCCTTGCGGGCGACGGCGACGAACGCGGCCGCGTCCTCCGCGACGCAGGCCTGCCCCATCGCGGCGAGCACCGCGTCCGGCCCGAGCTCGACGAAGGTGGTGACGTTCCGGGCGGCGAGGTCGCCCACGGCGGCGGCGAACCGGACCGGCTCCCGCACGTGCCGCACCCAGTGCTCCGGCGAGCCCAGCTCCTCGGCCGTGGCCAGTGTGCCCGTGAGCGTGGACACCACGGGGATGGCCGGGGCCGCGAACGACAGCTCCTCCGCGACCCCGCGGAAGCCGGCGAGCATCGGCTCCATCAGCGCCGAGTGGAAGGCGTGGCTCACCCGCAGGGGGGTCGTCCGGTGGCCGTCGGCCGCGAGAGCGGCGGCGGCCCGCGACACGGCCGCCTCGTCACCGGAGATGACGACCGACTCCGGCCCGTTGACCGCCGCGATGTCCACACCGTCGCCGAGCAGCGGGCGCACCCGCTCCTCGGCCGCGCGTACGGCGACCATCGCCCCTCCGGCCGGCAGGGCCTGCATCAGGCTGCCCCGCGCGGCGACCAGGCGGGCCGCGTCCGCCAGGGACAGCACCCCGGCCACGTGCGCGGCGGCCAGCTCGCCGATCGAGTGCCCGGCGACGTAGTCAGGCCGCGTCCCCCACGACTCCAGCAGCCGGTAGAGGGAGACCTCCAGCGCGAACAGCGCGGCCTGGGCGTAGCCGGTCTGGTTGACCAGATCGGCGTCCTCGCCCCACAGCACCTCGCGCAGCGGCCGGTCCAGATGGCGGTCCAGCTCGGCGAGCACGGCGTCGAACGCCTCGGCGAAGACCGGGAAGGCGCCGTACAGCTCGCGGCCCATGCCGAGGCGTTGGCTGCCCTGCCCGGTGAACAGGAACGCCACCCTGCCCTCGCGGGCAGCTCCGGCGGGCGTGGAGCCGTCCGCCAGCGCGGCGAGGCCGGCCGCGAGCTCGGCCCGGTCCGTGCCGGTCACGACGGCCCGGCATTCGAGCGCGGCGCGTGTGGTGGCGAGGGCGCGGCCGAGCTCGCCGATCTCCGCGTCCGGCAGTGTCTCCAGGTACGGCAGCAGCCGTCCGGCCTGGGCGCGCAGCGCCTGCGGGGTGCGGCCCGACACGACCAGCGGCACGGTCGCGGGGGCGGGCCGTGGTTCCCGTACGGGTTCGCCCGGCGCCGACTCGACGATCACGTGGGCGTTGGTGCCGCTGATCCCGAACGACGACACGGCCGCCCGGCGCGGCCTGCCCTCCTCGGGCCAGGCCACCGGCTCGGTCAGCAGCCGCACCTGGCCGGCGTCCCAGTCCACCTGGGGTGAGGGCTCCGCGGCGTGCAGCGACCTGGGCAGCTCGCCATGGCGCATGGCCATCACCATCTTGATCACACCGGCCACGCCGGCCGCCGCCTGTGTGTGGCCGATGTTCGACTTCACCGACCCCAGCCACAACGGCCGCTCCCGGCCCTGCCCATACGTCGCGATGATCGCCTGAGCCTCGATCGGGTCACCCAGCGTCGTCCCCGTGCCGTGCCCCTCGACCACGTCCACGTCAGCCGGGGAAAGCCCGGCCGCCGCCAGCGCCTGCCCGATCACCCGCTGCTGCGACGGACCGTTCGGCGCCGTCAACCCATTCGACGCACCATCCTGGTTCACCGCCGAACCACGGATCACCCCCAGCACCCGATGCCCACGCCGCCGCGCATCCGACAACCGCTCCAGCACCAGCAGGCCGATGCCCTCGCTCCAGCCGACGCCGTCCGCGCCGGCGCCGAACGACTTGCACCGGCCGTCGGCGGCCAGCCCCCGCTGACGGCTCATGTCCACGAAGGTGTCGGGGGTGGACATGACGGTGACGCCGCCCGCGAGGGCCAGGTCGCACTCTCCGCCGCGCAGCCCGGCGGCGGCCAGGTGGATGGTGACCAGCGACGACGAGCAGGCGGTGTCCACGGTCATCGCCGGGCCCTCCAGCCCGAAGACGTACGCGACCCGCCCGGACGCGACACCGGCCAGGCTGCCGTTGCCGTGGTAGGCGGCGATCTCCTCGGGCAGCGGGCCGAGCCGCAGGCCCCAGTCGTGGTACATGACTCCCGCGTAGACGCCGGTACGGCTGCCGCGCACGGACCTCGGGTCGATGCCCGCCCGCTCGAACGCCTCCCAGGAGACCTCCAGCAGCAGCCGCTGCTGCGGGTCCATGGCCTGTGCCTCGCGCGGGCTGATGCCGAAGAAGTCGGCGTCGAAGTCCGCCGCGTCGTACAGGAAACCGCCTTCGCGGGTGTAGCTGGTGGCGGGGCGGCTCAGCTCGGGGTCGTACACGTCGTGCGGCCAGCCCCGGTCGGTGGGGAACTCGCCGATCGCGTCGACGCCGTCGGCGACCAGCCGCCACAGGTCCTCGGGTGACCGTACTCCTCCGGGGTAGCGGCAGGCCATGCCGACAATCGCGATGTCCTCGGTGGGAGCGATGGCGACGGTGGTCTCCTGACGGGCCCGCACCGGCTTCGCGTCGATCGTCTCGGCCAGGTGGGTGGCGAGCGCGAGGGGCGTGGGGTAGTCGAAGACCAGGGTCGCGCTCAGCTTCAGGCCGCTGATCGCGTTGAGCCGGTTGCGCAGTTCCACGGCCGCGAGCGAGTCGAAGCCGAGTTCGTTGAACGCGCGCGCGGGCGCGACGGCGGCGCCGCTCTCGTGCCCGAGTACGGCGGCGGCCTCGGCGCGGACCACCTCGACCAGGGCGTCGACACGCGCGGCGCCGGACAGGCCGGCCACCCGCTCGGCGAGGCCGCCGGCACCGCCGGTGGAGGCGTTGCGGGCGCCGGCGCGCTTCGTCGCCGGGCGCACCAGGCCGCGCAGCAGCGTCGGGATCCCGTCGGCGCGTTCGCGGACCACCCGGTGGTCCACCCGGACCGGGACCACAGCGGGCAGTCCGCTGCGTATTCCGGC
The DNA here is from genome assembly GCA_003260025.2 of Microbispora triticiradicis. GTDB lineage: Bacteria > Actinomycetota > Actinomycetes > Streptosporangiales > Streptosporangiaceae > Microbispora > Microbispora triticiradicis. Next base: position 7,309 of record QFZU02000045.1, read on the forward strand.
GTCCAGCAGCGCGAGGTTCTCCTCGGACGACAGCGGCACCAGCCCCGAGCGCGCGATGCGCGCCAGTGCGGCCTCGTCCAGTCCTGCGCCCATTCCGGCGCCGGCCCACAGGCCCCAGGCCAGCGAGGTGGCGGGCAGGCCGTGAGCGTGCCGGTGGGCGGCCAGGGCGTCGAGGAAGGCGTTGGCCGCGGCGTAGTTGCCCTGACCGGGCGCGTCGAACAGGGTCGCCGTGGAGGAGAACAGGACGAAGGCGCTGAGGTTCCGGTCGCGGGTCAGTTCGTGCAGGTGCCAGGCCGCGTCGGCCTTGGGCGCGAAGACGGTGTCCAGCCGGTCCGGGGTCAGCGACTCGATCAGCCCGTCGTCCAGCACCCCGGCCGCGTGGACCACCGCCGTCAGATCCGGCACCTCCTCCAGCAGCCGCGCCACCGCCTCCCGATCCGCCACGTCACAGGCCACCACCCGCACCTGAGCGCCCAACTCGGTCAGCTCCGCCGCCAGCAGGTCGGCTCCGGGGGTTTCCGGGCCGCGACGCCCGGCCAGCACCAGCGACCGCACCCCGTGCGCCGTCACCAGATGCCGCGCCACCCGCGCCCCGACCCCACCGACCCCGGTCACCACCACCGCCCCAGCACCGAAACCCACCGGCGCCGAGCCGGAAGCCGCCTGCTCGGAGCCGGAAGCCGCCTGCTCGGAACCGGGGGTCACTACCGCCAGGCGCGGGACTCTCACCTGGCCCGCGCGGATCAGCAGTTCGGGCTCGCCACCGGCCACCGCCGCGGCCAGCACTGCCTCCGACTCCTCGCTGCCGTCGGTGTCGGCTAGCACGAACCGGCCCGGCCACTCGGCCATCGCCGACCGCACCAGCCCCCAGACCGGCGCCACCGACACATCCACATCCTCACCCGGCAGCCCCACCGCACCCCGCGTGACCACCACCAACGGCCCACCAGGCTCCGGAACGGCCACCCACTCCTGCACCCGCTCCAACACCCCGGCCACCACCGACCGCATCCCCGAAAGCACACCGGCCGACGACACACCCGAAAGGCCCTCCGCCCCCGCGTCCGCAGAGGCCTCCGCCCGCACGCCCGACACGGCGTCCGACAGGGCCTCGGCGGCACCCGTGACGTCCAGGCGGGTGAACTCCTGCTTCCCGGCGGCCGACTGGGCCGGGGCAGTGACCGAAGCGGTGACCGGAGCGGGGACCCAGTCGACCCGGTAGACCCGCTCCCCCACCGACTGCGCCGACATCGCCCGGCACACATACGACTCCACCGACGCCACCGGCGCACCAGAAGGTTCCCGCTCGCCGCGTCGGACGCCGGATCGGTGGCCACGTCGGTCGCCTGCAACACCGCGTCCAGCAACGCCGGATGCACCGCGAACCCACCCGCCTGCACCCCCTCAGGCAACGCGACCTCCGCGAACACCTCCCCCGAACCCCGCCACACCTTCCGCAACCCCCGGAACGCCGGCCCGTACCCATACCCCCGACCGGCCAACTCCGGATACCACGACGACACATCCACCACCTCGGCACCCCGAGGCGGCCACTCCGCCAGATCGAACCCCGCCACCCCCACGACCGGACCCACCACACCCGACGCGTGCCGCACCCACACCCCGTCCCCATCACCATCCGGACGGGAGAAGACGTCGACCACCCGCCGACCGGCGTCGTCGGGTTCGGCCACGACGACCTGGACCGACACTCCGCCCCGGTCGGGCACGACCAGCGGGGCGTGCAGGGTCAGGTCCTCGACCTGCGGGCAGCCGGCCTGGTCACCGGCGTACACGGCCAGTTCGAGCAGGGCGGTGCCCGGGAGCAGGACCCGGCCCGAGATCACGTGGTCGGCCAGCCACGGATGCGTCCGCAGGGAGAGGCGGCCGGTCAGCACGACGCGGTCCTCACCAGCGGCGCGCAGCACGGCGCCGAGGAGCGGGTGGTCCGCGGGCGCCTGGCCGAGGCCCAGCGCGTCGTTCGGCTCCTGCGGAGACATCCAGAAACGCCTGCCCTGGAAGGCGTACGTGGGCAGGTCGACGCGGCGCGCCCCCGGGCCGTACGCCGATCCCTCCAGCGCGGCGCCGCGCGTGTGGGCGACGGCGACCGCGGTCAGCAGCTGACGCACCTCGCCGCGGTCCCGCCGCAGCACGGGCACGAAGGCGAGGTCGCCGGAAACGTCGGCGAGGCAGTCCTGGGCCATCGCGCTGAGCACGCCGTCCGGCCCGATCTCCACGAACGTGTCCACGCCTCTGGCGTGCAGCGCGGCGACGCCGTCGCGGAACCGCACGGCCTCACGGACGTGCCGCACCCAGTAGTCCGGCGAGCACAGCTCCTCGGCGGTGGCGAGTTCGCCGGTCACCGTGGAGACGACCGGCACGCTCGGCGGCGAGTACGTCAGGATCCCGGCCACCCGCCCGAACTCGGCGAGCATCGGCTCCATCAGCGGCGAGTGGAAGGCGTGGCTCACCCGCAGCCGCCTGGTCTTGCGGCCGTCGGCCTCGAACCGGGCCGCGACGGCCAGCACCTCCGCCTCGTCGCCCGACACGACGACCGACCGGGGGCCGTTGACCGCCGCGATTCCGGCGCGGCCGGTGAGCAGCGGCGTCACCTCGTCCTCGGCGGCCTGGATGGCGACCATCGCGCCGTCGGCCGGGAGGGCCTGCATCAGACGGCCGCGCGCGGCGACCAGCGTGGCCGCGTCCTCGAGCGACAGCACCCCGGCCACGTGCGCGGCGGCCAGCTCCCCGATCGAGTGCCCGGCGACGTAGTCCGGCCGCACCCCCCACGACTCCAGCAGCCGGTAGGCGGCGACCTGCAGAGCGAACAAGGCCGGCTGCGCGTACGCCGTCTGGTGGAGGAGATCGGCCTCGGGGGTGCCGGGCTCGGCGAACAGCACGTCCAGGAGCGGGCGGTCGAGCTGGAGGTCCAGATATCCGGCGGCGTCGTCGAGGGCGGCGGCGAAGACGGGGTACGTCCCGCACAGTTCGCGGCCCATGTCCAGGCGCTGGCTGCCCTGCCCGGTGAACAGGTACGCCAGCGCGCCGCCGGTGACGCTCCCCCTGACCACGTCCGGGCCGCTCTCGCCCTGGGACAGGGCGCGCAGCCCGCGCAGGCACTCGTCCCGGCCGGTAGCCAGGACGACCGCCCGGTCCGGGAACGCCGTACGGGTGGTCACCAGGGAGTATCCGGCGTCCGCGGGCGTCACGGTGTCGTCGGCCGCGAGCAGGTCGTGCAGCCGGGCCGCCTGGGCCCGCAGCGCGTCGTCTCCCCGGGCCGACACCGGAACCAGGCACGGCGCCGCCGTCAGGTCCGGCACCGTCTCGTCGGGCGCCGTCGCTTCAGGCGCCGACGCCGTGTCCGCGGCCGGTGCCGAGGCCGCCGCGGCGGCGTCCACCGGCCGCGTGCCGGCACCGGAAGCGTCGTCCGCCGGCGGCGTGGAGGCGGCGGCGGCGTCCGACGGCGGCTCCTCGATGATCACGTGGGCGTTGGTGCCGCTGACGCCGAACGCCGATATGCCCGCCCGTCGCGGCCGTCCGTTCTCCTGCCAGGGCACGGGCTCGGTCAGCAGCGACACCCGGCCCGCCGACCAGTTCACGGCCGACGACGGCTGGTCGACGTGCAGGGTCTTCGGCAGCACCCCGTGCCGCATGGCCAGCACCATCTTGATCAGGCCGACGACGCCGGCCGCCGCCTGGGTGTGGCCGATGTTCGACTTCACCGAGCCCAGCCACAGCGGGTCGTCCGGCTCGCGGCCCTGGCCGTACGTGTCGATGATCGCCTGCGCCTCGATGGGGTCACCGAGCGTGGTGCCGGTGCCGTGCGCCTCGACCACGTCCACGTCGGACGCCGCGAGCCCCGCGTCGGCGAGCGCCTGCCGGATCACCAGGCGCTGGGCGCGGCCGCTCGGCGCGGTCAGGCCGTTGGACGCGCCGTCCTGGTTGATCGCCGACCCGCGCAGGACCGCGTGCACGGTGTGGCCGTTGCGGCGCGCGTCCGACAGCCGCTCCAGGACCAGCACCGCCGCGCCCTCGGAGAAGCCGGTGCCGTCGGCGGCCTCGGCGAACGGCTTGCAGATCCCGTCCGGCGCGAGACCGCGCAGCCTGCTGAACGCCGTGAACACCCCGGGGCTGCTCAGCACGGCCACTCCGCCCACCAGCGCGAGACCGCACTCGCCGTTGCGCAGGGCCTGCGCCGCGACGTGCACCGCGACGAGCGAGCCCGAGCAGGCGGTGTCGATCGCGAGCGCCGGTCCGAGCAGCCCGAGCGTGTACGCCACCCGGCCGGCCACCACGCTGGTCGCGTTGCCGGTGATCAGGTAGCCGTCGAGCCCGTCGGGCGCGTCGGCGATGCGGGGGCCGTACTCCTGGGGCTCGACCCCGATGTAGACGCCGGACCGGCTGCCCGCGAGCGAGGCCGGGTCGATGCCGGCGCGCTCGATCGCCTCCCAGGCGGTCTCCAGCACGAGCCGCTGCTGCGGGTCCATTGTCTGCGCCTCGCGCGGGCTGATGCCGAAGAAGTCCGCGTCGAAGAGCGTCGCCTCCGGCAGGAAGCCGCCGCGCCGCAGATAGGTGGTGCCGGGCTGGTCCGGGTCGGGGTCGAACAATCGCTCCAGGTCCCAGCCGCGGTCGTCGGGGAAGTCGGTGAGAACGTGCCGGCCGTCGTCGACCAGGCGCCACAGTCCTTCGGGCGAGTCGACCCCGCCGGGCAGGCGGCAGCCGATGCCGACGATGGCGATCGGCTCGTCGACGGCCTGCCTCTCGCCGGCGACCGGCTCCGGGCCGGTCTCAGGGCCGGTGTCCCCGAGCAGTTCCGTACGGAGGAAGGCGGCGAGGGACGCCGGTGTCGGGTGGTCGAAGGCGGCGCTCACCCCCAGCGCGAGCCCGGTCACGGCGTTGAGCAGGCTCTGCAGTTCGACCAGGGCGATCGAGTCGAGACCGAGATCCCGGAACGCCCGGCGGGGCGAGACCTCGGCCGGGTCGTCCGGCCGGAACTTCCGCAGCACGGCGGCCGTCTGCGTGCACACCAGATCGAGCAGCACGCGGTTTTGCTCGGCGAGCGGCAGACCGGTCAGGCGGGCGGCCAGCGCCGCTCCTCCGTCCGGTATGCGCGCTGCCCACGACCCGTCGAACCCAGACTCAGACATGGCGTACCTCTGCCGAAATATAGGTGCCTGAAAAGGCAGACACATCTCACCCACGATCTACGCAAACCCTAAGACAGGGAATCACCCGCCCAATAACCCCTATCGCCCCCTGACTTCGCCCGCGGCGGCGCCGCCCGCCGTTGCCGGAAGTCGCGGTGGAGTGTTATCAAAAAATAGTGATCCATGGCCATATGTCTCTGCACCGGATCCGTCTGGGTAACGATCTGCTGCACGAATTCTTATTGCAATGGGCGGAATGGACGCCGGACAGTCCAGCCGTCATACAGTCGCGCGGCGACGGCGAATTCGACGTCATCACGTACGAGGGCCTGCTGCGCCGGGTGGAGGAGTACGCCGCCGGACTCGACGCGGCCGGCCTCGACGTCGGCGACCGGGTCGTGCTGGAGTCGGACACCACCGCGGCCGGAATCGCGATGTTCCTGGCCTGTTCGGCGCGGGGCGTCACCTACATCCCGGTGAGCAGCGAGACCCCGCAGGCGCGGCGGCTGTCCATCGTCCAGTCGGCCGAGCCCGCGCTCTACCTGCGCGCCGCCGGACGGCCGGAGGTCGAGGTGCCGCCGGAGGTCGGGACCGGGGTGTTCGGCCCCGACGGGGTGTGGATCGACACCGCCCCCCGGGGCCGCCGGGCCGAGTGGCGCACGCCGATCCCGTCGGACCCGGCGTACATGATCTTCACGTCGGGCAGCACCGGCCGGCCGAAGGGGGTGGTGATGAGCCACCGGGCGGCGCTCGCCTTCTTCCGCGGCATGCTGGCCCACGAGATCGTCGGCCCCGGCGGGCGGGTGGCGTCCACGTCGCCGTTCCAGTTCGACTTCTCGCTGCTCGACATCGCGCTCGCCCTCGGCAGCGGCGCCGCCGTCGTGCCGGTGCCGCGCGACCTGCTCCGCTGGCCCAGGCGGTTCGTCGGGTTCCTGCGCGACGCGCAGGTCACGCAGGTCAACGGGGTGCCGTCGATCTGGCGGCCGGTGCTGCGGCACGAGGCCGGCGCCCTGGCGGAGCTCAACCGGATCACCGGCATCCTCTACTCCGGGGAGAACTTCCCGCTTCCCGAGCTGCGGCGGATCCAGGAGCTGCTGCCCGGCGTACGGATCGTGAACTGCTTCGGCAGCACGGAGTCGATCGCCGCCTCCCTGACCGACGTGCCCAACCCCCTCCCGCCCGACCAGAAGCGCCTCTCCATCGGCCGCGCGCACCAGGGCGCCGACCTGATGCTGATCGGCGAGTCGGGCAACCCGATCAACACGCCCGGCGTCGTCGGCGAACTCTACCTGCGCAGCGCCGCCCTGTTCAGCGGCTACTGGGACGACCCCGAGGCGACCGCGAGGGCGCTCGTGCCCGACCCCCTCAACCCGCGCTCCGGCCAGCCGGTGTTCCGTACGGGCGACCTCGCCTATCTCGGCGAGTCCGGCGAGCTGTACTTCTGCGGCCGGGCCGACTCGCAGGTGAAGATCCGGGGCAACCGGGTCGAGCTCGGCGAGGTGGAGCGGCGGATCCTCGAGTTCCCCGGCATCGCCGGGGCCGCGGCGACGATGCTTCCGCGGCCGGAGGGAGACCCGGTGCTCGCCGCCTTCGTCGTGCTGGAGCCCGGCGCGCCCGCGCTGGAACACCGCGACCTGGAGGCGTTCTGCCTGGCCACGCTGCCCGACTACATGGCTCCGCAGCGCATCGTGCAGCTGCGCGAGCTGCCCCTCACGCCCAACGGGAAGGTGGACCGCCTGGCGCTGGCCGCCCAGCACGGGTGAGCCGCCGGGCCACGAGCCGCGACCGGTCCTCGCGTCAGGCGCCTGACGCGAGGACCGGTCGCCTTTTCGTCGTACGGGTCGCCCTACAGAGCCTTCACCGCCGGCCAGGCGGCGCGGAGGTACGAGCACGGACACATGGGTGCGGGCATGCCACGGCCCTCCCCGGTGGCTGGGGGTGGGTGGGACCACCGGGGAGGGCCGTGCCCTCGGGAGGGTGCTTCGGACGAGTCGGTGCTTCAGTCGATCCCGGCGGCCTCCCGGGCGAGCCGGGCCCGGTCGACCTTCCGGTTGGAGTTCAGCGGGAAGTCCTCGACGTGCCGGTACTCCCGCGGCAGCAGACCGGACGGCAGCACCCGGCGCAGCCGGCCGGCCAGTTCGGCCTGCTGGGTGGGCACGCCGGTGTAGAAGGTCACCAGCTCGGTGGTGCCCTCGACCGTACGGGTCACCGCGACGGCGTCCTGGACGCCGGGGCAGGAGCGCAGGGCGTGCTCGATCTCGGCAAGCTCCACCCGCCAGCCCTGGACCTGCACCTGCGAGTCCAGCCGTCCCAGATAGACCAGTTCACCGTTCGGCAGGACCCGCACGCGGTCTCCGGTGCGGTACCAGCCGCGGCTGTCGTGGTGCAGGAACCGGCCCTCGTTGTCGTCCGGGTCCAGATAACCGGAGGTCAGCTGCGGGCCGGTGATGCACAGCTCGCCCTCGGTGTCGCTGTGCTCGCCGTCCGCGGTGCGCAGCAGCCAGTCGTGGCCCTCGTGCACCGTGCCGATCGGCGCCAGGCCGTTGACGCACAGCCCCGGCGAGGTCTCCGGCGACCAGCGGTGCCCGGTGACGGTGATGGTCAGCTCGGTGGGACCGTAGATGTTCTCCAGGGTCGACCCGGGGGCGGCGGCCTGCCAGTCCGCGGCGTCGTCCCCGCGCAGCGCCTCGCCCGCGAACAGGCTCCAGCGGAGCGTCGGCATCGAGCCGGGCGTGAGGCCGCCTCGCTTGCGGACCAGGACGATGCCGCTCGGCGTGGAGAACCAGACGGTCATCCGCCGTTCCGCCAGGAAGGCCGGCAGGTCGAGGTACGCGGTGGCCGGCACCGGGTGCACGCTCGCGCCCGCGCCCCAGGCGCAGAACATGTCGAACATCGCGCAGTCGAAGTTCAGGTCGAACGTCTGCGAGAACACGTCGTCCGGGCCGAAGTCGTAGCGCTCGTCCATCAGCCGGAAGTAGTGGGCGGTGCTGGCGTGCGTGATCGGCACACCCTTCGGCCGGCCCGTCGATCCGGAGGTGAACAGCAGGTACGCGATGTCGGTCGGCGCCACCGGAAGGGGGGCGTCGAGCGCCGTCCCGGCGGCCGGCCGGTCGAGGCCGATCACCGGGATGTCCGTGCCCGACGCGGCGATCTCGTCGAGCATCCGCCGCCCGTGGGCGTCGCCGAGCACCACGGAGACGTCCGCGGCGGTCAGCATGCGCCGGGTCCGCTCGACCGGGAAGTCCGGGTGCAGCGGCGCGACCGCCGCACCGGAGTAGAGACCGGCGAGGATGCCGGCGTAGCTCTCCACGGACTTGCCGGCCAGCACGCCGACCGCCTTCGGCCGCGCGCCCACGACGTCGAGCAGCGCGCCCGCCAGGCGGAGCGCGTGCTCGTGGAGCTCCGCGTAGGTGAGCACCCGATCGCCGTCCCTGACGGCCGGGCGGTCGGGTGCCAGCGCGAGCCCGCGCAGGAACCGGGCGTACAGCGCGTGGTCGTCGGTCACGCCGGTCATGTCACGCTGCTGAGCGTCGCCCAGAGCGCGCCCGGAGTGGCGAAGTTGCCGAGGCTGAGCATGTCGTCGCGGAAGCGGACCTGGTAGGTGCTCTCCAGCGACGCGAGCAGGTCGACCATGCTCAGCGAGTCGAGGCCGAGGTCACGCAGGTCGCTGCCCTCCGTGAGCTGGGCCCCGTCCGGCAGGAACGGCAGGTGTTTGCGGAGTATGGTCTCGAATCGCTCGTCCCACATGATGACTCTCTCCACGGGGTGGTCTTCTAGGAAAGGCTCGCCCCGGCTCGGGCGAGGTTCTCTTGCGCGGCGCCGCGCTCCTGGGCGGCGCGGTGCAGCTGGGCCGTGCGGTGCTCCTGGGCGGCGCGGTCCCGCCGGCGCGGGCGCGTGGCCCAGCGCGGGTCGAGCGCGACGACCTCGAAGTTGCGGGTGGTGACGCCCACCCGGCCCCAGAGCTGGTCGGGTCCGGAGACGTACAGCTTCCTGACGCCCCGCTCCCGCAGTGTCCCGACGACGGCCGGCCAGCGGACCGGGCGGACGATCCCGTCCAGCAGGATGTCCCGGACGCCGGCCGCGGTGTCCCGCGGCGAGCCGTCCTGGTCCGCGACGACCGGAATCGCCGGGTCCGTGAACGTGAGCGTGGGGAACAGTTCGGCCTCTACCCTGTCCCGCAGGCCGCCGAAGGCGCGGCAGTGCAGGGGCGGGTCCATGACGTACAGCGGGAGCCCGCCGTGCGCCCGCAGCCGGCTCCGCAGGCCGTCGAGCACGTCACGGTGCACGGACAGCATGTGGAAGTCCTCGTCGACGTGGCAGGAGATCTCGTACCACTCGCCGCGTTCGTCCATCTCGGCGAGCAGTTCGGCCAGCCGCTCCCCGGGCACCCGGACGAACGACTGCGTCACCACGTCGGGGTGCTCGGCCGCGAAGTACTCGGTCTCGTACCGCACCAGTTCGGCGGTGAGCCGCACTCCGTCGGCGAAGCCGAGCGCGCCGGAGTGGACGGCGGCGGCCTTGCCGCCGAAACTCGCTCCGGCGCACAGGCCCGGCTCGACGCCGAACTCCTCCCGCGCCCACGTCGCGAGCGCCACGCAGTTGACGAAGAAGGCGACCTGCGCGTATTCGGAGTAGTCGCCGCTCGTCTCGCGGTAGCGCTCGAAGAGGTCATATCCCAGCACGTCGCCGGCGACCGCCACCAGCCGCCTCGCGACCGGGTTGACCAGCATGAACCTGGCCACGGTCGCGAAGTCGCACGGCCCCATGCCGGGAAAAACGATGGCGCTGTCCATGCTCAGAGGCGGCGGCCCGTGATCGGGAAACCGGGGAACATGCCCGGCTTGACCTGACCGTGCAGGACGCTGTCGTTGATCGTGGCGGTGAACTTCAGCTTGATCGGCATGGGCTTGGTCACCTTGAGCTTCCAGGTGACGGCGTTGCCGGTGACCTTGCCCTCCAGCAGCTCGGGGTTGGGCTCGTCGGTTCCGGTAAGCGCGCCGACCAGTTCCTCCCCGTTCGACTTCAGGTCGAAGAAAAGGGTCTGCTTGCCCATGGGGCTCTGCATTTCGACCGCCCACTTGCCGTCGACAGGCATGGCATTCCTCACAATCGATTAGCGGCTGATTCGAATTTCAACGTACACCGGCGGGGAACACGGCGGCACCCTTAGTAACCCCAGACGATACGAACACCGACAATTTCTCCTCGAGCAGGTCGAGTTCGTCGCGGATATGCGGCAGGGAAAGGGGCCGTTCGGCGTAGAGCGCGGCCTCGCGCTGTTCGGCGGTCTGGCCGTAGAGCATGCTGGTCGCCGCGCGGAAGCGCAGCGCGCCGGGGTCGTCGCCGAGGTGGTGGCCGCCGAGCACCGCCACCCCGAAGTCGTCGAGCAGCACCCGCTGGAGGGACGCCGAGTCGGTGACGCCGTGCCAGTCGAGCCTCTCTCGCAGCGGTTCGAAGTCGGGGTAGACGTAGAAACCGCCGGTCGGCGGCCGGCACAGCGCGCCCGCGCCGACCATGATCTCGTGGACGGCGTTCGCCACGATGCCGTGCAGGCGGGTGTCCGCGGCGATGCGGCGCACCACCTCGGGCGGTTCCGCGAACACGTACTCCGCCACGGCCTGCATCGGGCCGGCCAGGGTCGACCAGATCTCGCTGGCGACCGCGAGCACCTCGTCGCGGATCCGCTCACCCCACGGGCCGGACGGGAACCGGGCGGCGCCGATCCGCCAGCCGCCGAGCGCGATGCTCTTGCTCAGGCCGGTCAGCACGATCGTCCGGTCCGGCACGACCTCCGCCGGGCTCAGCACCGGGCGCCAGGGGTCGTGCACGATGTCGCGGTAGATCTCGTCGGAGAGGATCAGCAGGTCCTCGCTCTCCGCGATCTCGCACAACTCCCGGACGAGGGCCGGCGAGGCGACCGTGCCGGTCGGGTTGTCCGGCGTGGTGAGGATCAGGATGCGGGGGTTGTGCCCCGACGCGCGCGCGGACCGGATGGTCTCGCGCAGCGCCTCCGGCTCCGGCACGCCGCCGCACTCGTCCGGGATCGGCACCCCGAACACCTGCTTGCCGGCCAGCCGCGCCTGCGGCGCGTAGGTGACCCAGGACGGCCTGGCCAGCAGGACGTCCCCGGGGAGCACCAGTTGCAGCGCCATCAGCAGTGGTTTGCTGCCCGGCGCGAGCACCGTCTGGTCGGCGTCGGTCGGCATGCGGCGGCGGGTGAAGTAGCCGGCCACCGCCGCGCGGGCGTCGGCGGAGCCGGCCACCGGTCCGTACGCGTTGCGCGACGCGCCCTCCAGCAGGCGGGAGACCAGCGGCCGGAAGACCGGCAGCCGGGACTCGCCGAAGCCCAGGTGCACGATGGCGGCGCCCTCGGCTCTGCGCCGGGCGACGAGCTGGTCGAGCGCGAGGTTCGGGGAGACGTCACGACTGGACATGGGCCGCCTCCCTCGTCCACCGCCCGATCCGGGCCGCCCCGCCGTCGATGGCGGTCATGATGTCGTCGGGGGTGTCCGGGTCGAGTTCGAGCTCGGTGAGCCAGGCGGCCGTCGGCGAGTAGTGGGCCCGGAACGGACGGCCGACCAGCGACGGCTGGCGGGCCTGCATGAACCGCAGCCGGAAGTAGCGGCCCTGCGGGGTTTCCTCGACCCCGTCCACGATCACCTTGCCGGGGGTCGCGGACATGACCGGTCCGCGCACCGTCCGCGCGAGGCCGGGCAGGGTGCGGAACGCCCCGTGGAAGATCTCCACCGAGCGGGCGAGCGGCACCCGGAAGTAGGCGTGCGGCCCGGTGTCCCGCTCGACGAACTGGTAGTACGGCACCGCCCCGGCGGCGAACTGCAGCCGCCACAGCCGGGCCCAGGTGTCCACGTCGTCGTTGACGTACTTGATGAGCGGGGCCTGGCAGTACACCACGGCGCCGGTGCTGCGAACCCTGGCCAGCGCGGCGCGCGCCTCGTCGGTCTCCAGCTCGCGGGGGTGGCTGTAGTGCGCCATCAGCGCGAGCGTCCGGCCGGAGGCCACCACCCGCTCGAACAGCCGCAGCAGGTCGTCGGCGTCGGGATCGGTGGTGTACCGGTAGGGCCAGTAAGCCGGCGACTTGCTGCCGATCCGGATCGTACGCACGGTGTCCACGGCCAGCAGCGGCTCGATGTGGCCGCGCAGCCGCTCCGTCGTCATGATCATCGGATCACCGCCGGTGATCAGCACGTCCGAGACGTCGGGGTGCCGGCCGAGGTAGGTGATCAGCTGGTCGGGGTTCGGCGCGGCGAAGCGGAGATCGGCGTCGCCGACGAACTGCGCCCAGCGGAAGCAGTAGGTGCAGTACGCGTGGCAGGTCTGGCCCTGGCTCGGGAAGTAAAGGACCGTCTCGCGGTACTTGTGCTGAAGGCCGGGGACCGGCTCGTCGCCCAGGGTGGGCACGTTCAGCTCTTTCTGCCCGGACGGATGCGGGTTGAGGTCCGCGCGGATGGTCCGGACGGCCTCCTGGAGGCGGCTCCGGTCCCCGGTGGCGCTCAGCACGGACAGGATCCGCTCCTGCTCGTCCGACAGCATCCCGTGCTGCGGGAACACCAGCCGGTAGATCGGGTCGTCGGGGACGCGGGACCAGTCGATCAACTGGGACAGGACGTAGTCGTTGACCCGGAACGGCAGCACGAGCGAGATCAGCCGGATCGCCTCGCGGGCGTCCTCGGACAGCCCGTACCGGTCACCGATCTCATCAATATGACGAGGGCCGTAGGCGCGGAATCGCCCGACCTCCAAGGAACTGCCAGCAAGCAGCGTCATGCCGAAGTTCCTCCGATCTTCTGAGTCTGCTTGTTGCGAGCAATTGACGATAAATTGAATTCGGTCACCCGGTATACCCCTAAATACTCGTGCAGGCCCTTAGAAATCGCCCACCCGCACGGGCGTCGCACCGCGGTCCGGGATGTTCTCCAGGAACTCCCGGACGACCCGCAGGAAACGCTCCGGCTCCTCCAGATGCGGCAGGTGGCTGGAATCCTCGAAAATCTGCCAGCGGACGTCGGGAATGAGATCGGCGAACGGCTGGACGGCGGCCGGAGTCACCTCGTCGTGCCTGCCGGAGATGAGCAGCGTGGGCACGGCGATGTCGGGGCAGCAGTCGACCACGGAGTAGTCGCGCAGCGTGCCGTTGACGTGGAACTCACTCGGCCCGTTCATCGTGTAGTAGACGGCGGGGTCGTTGTGGATCTCCATCAGGGAGGCGATGAAGTCCCTGGGCAGCGGGTCGAGACGGCAGACGTGCCGGTCGTTGAAGACCTTGACGGCCCGCACGTACTCCGCGCTGTCGGTGGTGCCGGCCTCCTCGTGCCGGGTGAGCGTCTCCGCGACCTCCGGGGGGAGCGCGCGGCGCAGCACGGCCAGTTCGCCCAGCCACAGGGGGTACGACGCCGGGGAGTTCGCGATGATCAGGCCGCGCAGGCCGGCGGGCCGCGTCGCCGCGTGCCGCGCGGCCAGCACGCCGCCCCAGGAATGGCCGAGCAGCGTGTAGTCGCCGGCGATGCCGAGCGCGCCCAGCAGATTCTCCAGTTCGTCCAGGAACAACTGGGGGGTCCAGAAATCGGCGCCCCGGCCGGGCAGGCGGGTCGAGCCGCCGTTTCCCAGCTGGTCGTAGTGGACGACCGGCCGGCCGTGCCCGGCGAGTTCCGCGATGTTGCGCAGGTAGTCGTGGGTGCTGCCGGGGCCGCCGTGCGCGACCACCAGCGGCGGCACGCCCGCCCGCAGATCGCCGGTCACCCGGTACCACGTCCGGTATTCACCGAAGGGCACGGTGCCCTTCGCGTTCGGCGCGAGAGCCATGGTTATTCCTCGAATCAGCCAGAGCTTGGACCAGCCGGAACCCGAAATCTGGAAATCGGCTAGAACTCGAAATCGATTAGGACTCGAATCAGCTGGAAATGGACTGCAGCCATTCGTCGACGACCTGCGCCGTGACGTGCGCGCGCTCGTCGATCATGGTGAAGTGGTTCGCCTGCACCTGCCGCACGGTGTGCGCCGCGTCCCACGACGTGGCCTGCCACCCGTCCGCGGGCTCGGTGCCGAGGAACGACTCGGTGCACTGCGCGAACAGCACCGGCGCGGACACCGTGCCGATGTCGAGGTCGGGCAGCATGTCGAACCAGCAGCCCATGCCGGAGAGCCGGGCGCTGTCGAAGCCGCCGAACATCTCCTCGACTTCGAACAGGCCGGCCGCGAGCTGCTGCATCGGGATCGCCTGCCCGGCGCCCTCGTGCAGCTTGAAGGTGTCGAGAAGGACCAGGCCACTGGGCGAGATCCCGTACCGCTCCTCCAGGCACGCGGCGGCCGCGTGGGCGAGGGTGCCGCCGGAGGAGTAGCCGAGCAGCACGAACGGCTCGCCCTCCGCCGCCGCGATGACCGCCTCGGCCAGCGCGAGCACGCCCGCCTCCGGCGTCGCGGGCAGGCTGTCACCGGCCGCGAATCCCGGCGTCGGGATGGCCGAGACGTGCCGCGGGGTGAGGTGCCGTACGAGCCGGGCGTGCTGGTGCACGCCGCCGGTGACCATCGGCGTCGACAGGCAGATCAGCCGCGGCCGCGCCGGGCCGTCGGCGAGTTGCACCGCCGGGATCGGCCCGCCGAGGTCCGCCGGGGTGGTGAACTTCGGCCGCAGGTTGGACACCGCGCGCAGCAGGTCGAACGCCCCCGCCACCTGGTTGTCGTTGATCGCGGCGCGGAACAGGGCGCTCAGCGTGTCGGGCGCCCGCTCCCCCGCCGTCGGCGTGGCGGCCGCCCCCGCCGCGGGGGCGCCGGCCGGCGTGACCGCCATCTCGTCGTGCAGGTACGCCGCCAGCTCCCGCGGCGTCTTGCTGTCGAACACCACCATCGGCGGCAGCCGCAGGCCGGTGGCCGCGTTGAGGCCGTTGCGCAGTTCCATGGCCGACAGCGAGTCGAACCCGGACTCCAGGAAGTCCTTGTCGAGGTCGACGTCGGCCGCCCCGGCGTGGCCGAGCAGCACGGCGGCGACGCCCCGCACCAGTTCCTCCAGCGCGGCCTTCCGCTCCGGCTCGCCGAGACCTGCCAGCCGGTCGCGGAACGCGCCCGGGTCGGCCTGGCCGACGCTCGCCCGGCGCCGCCCCGTACCGGCGAGGCCGCGCAGCAGCGCCGGCGGCTCGCCGGGACGGGAGCGGAGCGCGGCGCGGTCGAGGCTCAGCGGCGTGAGCGCCGGGTACGGCGACGCCAGCGCCGCGTCGAACAGCGCCAGGCCCTCCTCGGCGGTCAGCGGCGGCAGACCCTGGCGGCGCAGCCGGTGCAGGTCGGTGTCGCTGAGCCACTGGCTCAGCCCCGTGTCCACGTCCCAGAGGCCGAACGCCATCGCGGTGGCCGGCAGGCCGCTCGCGTGCCGGTGGACCGCGAGGGCGTCCAGGAACACGTTGGCCGCCGCGTAGCTGGCCTGACCGGCGGCGAGAACCTGGCCACCGGCCGAGGAGAACAGCGCGAACGCCGTCAGGTCCAGGTCGCGGGTCAGCTCGTGCAGGTGCCAGGCGGCGTCGGCCTTGGGCCGCAGCACGCCGTCCAGCCTCTCCGGCGTCATCGTGGCGACCAGGCCGTTGTCGCCGATCCCGGCCACGTGCACCACGCCGCCGAGCGGGTGCTCGGCGGGCACGGCCGCGAGCAGCCCGGCCAGCTGGTCGCGGTCGGAGACGTCGCAGGCCGCGACGGTGACCGTCGCGCCGTGCCCGGACAGCTCGGCCACCAGCTCGGGGGCGCCCGCGGCGGCCAGGCCGCTGCGGCTGGTGAGCAGCAGGTGCCGTACGCCGTGCCGGACCACGAGATGCCGCGCGACGAGGCTGCCGAGCCCGCCCGTGCCTCCCGTGACGAGCACGGTGCGGTCCGGACGCCACGGCGACTCCGGCGCTTCGGCCGCCCGCGGGACGGGCACCAGCCGGGGCACGCCGGCCACGCCGTTCCGCACGATCACCTCGGGCTCCCGCGACGCGACCGCCTGCGCCACCACGGCGGGAGTCTCACTGCCGTCCAGGTCGAGGATGGTGAACCGGCCCGGGTTCTCCGCCTGCGCGGCCCGCAGCACGCCCCAGACCGGTGCCGGTCGCGGGTCGACGGTCAGCGCGGCAGGTGAGGCGGGGGCGGCGTCGGAGGTCACCACGACCAGCCGGGAGTCGACGAGCCGCTCGTCGGCGAGCCAGTCCCGCACCACGGCCAGCACGGCGTTCGCCGCGCCGCGGACGTCGGCCAGGACTTCGCCGGTGTCCTGGGCGGGGCAGCGGAAGATCGCCACCTCCGGCGCCTCCGGCAGGCCGGCCAGCGCGGCGACGTCGTCCACGACAGGGATGCCCAGGCCGAGACCGTCGCCACCGAGCGCCACCCAGGCGTGGGTGGCCGGTTCGGCCTGCGTGCCGGGCAGCTCGGTCCATTCCGGGCGCAGCAGCGTCTCCAGTCCGCCCGGGCGGCTCGCGGCCAGCTGCTCGGGCGAGATCGCCCGCAGCGCCAGGCGCTCGACCGAGGCGACCGGCGTACCGGCCGGATCGGCGATGTCCAGCGCCAGCGTGTTCTCGCTGAGCCAGGTCAGCCGCACCCGAAGGGCCCGCGCGCCCACCGCGTGCAGCGCGACCCCGTGCCAGGCGAACGGCAGCAGCGTGCGTTCCGCGTCGTCCGCCTCGTCGGGGACGGCGAAGCTCAGCCCGTGCATGGCGGCGTCGAGCAGTGCGGGGTGGAGTCCGAAGAGTGCGGCGTCCTGGTGTTCGTGGTCGGGGAGGGCGACTTCGGCGAACAGTTCCTCGCCGCGTCGCCAGGCCGCGCGTAGTCCCTGGAAGGCCGGGCCGTAGCCGTAGCCGCGTTCGTGGAGGATCTGGTAGGCGTCGGTGAGGTCCACCG
Organism: Microbispora triticiradicis; assembly: GCA_003260025.2. Taxonomy (GTDB): domain Bacteria; phylum Actinomycetota; class Actinomycetes; order Streptosporangiales; family Streptosporangiaceae; genus Microbispora; species Microbispora triticiradicis. Next base: position 24,327 of record QFZU02000045.1, read on the forward strand.
CGCCGGCCTCGGCCGGAGGCCACTGGCTCAGGTCCGCACCGGCCGGGTTCGTGGTGGCCGGGTTGGTGGACAGGGTGCCTTCGGCGTGCAGTGTCCAGGGCAGGTCGGCCGGGGCTTGTGCGCCTCGTGAGTAGATCGCCACCGTACGGCGGCCGTCCTCGTCGGCGGCGCCGACCACGACCTGCACCTGCACAGCGCCCTCACCGGACCCGGCGGCCCCGCCCGGCAGCACCAGCGGCGCGGCCAGCGTCAGCTCCTCCACGTGCGTGCACCCGGTGTGCTCGGCCGCGTGCAGCGCCAGCTCCACCAGACCGGTCCCCGGCAACAGCACACTGCCGAACACCTGGTGATCGGCCAGCCACGGATGCGTGCGAACCGACAGCCGGCCGGTGAAGACCACCGCGTCCGAGTCGGGGGCGGGGATCGCGGCGCCGAGCAGCGGGTGCTCGACCGTCGCGAGCCCCGCCGACTCCGCGTTCACGCCGTCGCGGTTCGGCGGCACCCAGTAGTGCTGGCGCTGGAAGGCGTAGGTGGGCAGGTCGACCCGGTTGGCGCCGGTCTCGGCGTAGAAGGCCTGCCAGTCGACCGGCACGCCGGCGGTGTGCAACTGACCGAGCGCGGCGACAACCGTGCCGGCTTCGGGCCGCTCGTTCCGCATGGTGGCGGTGAAGATGGCGGTGTCGGCCTCGTCGAGGGTCTGCTGGGCCATCGCGGTCAGCACCGCGTCCGGACCGAGCTCGACGAACCGGGTCACCCCCCGGAGATCACCACCGCGCGGGGGCCGTTGACCGCCGCGATGTCCACCCCCTCGGTGAGCAGAGGGGTCACCTCCTCCTCGGTGGCCTGGACCGCGACCATCGCCCCACCAGCCGGAAGGGCCTGCATCAACCGGCCCCGCGCCACGACCAGGCGGCACGCATCGCTGAGATTCAGCATGCCGGCGACGTGCGCGGCGGCCAGCTCACCCACCGAGTGCCCGGCCAGGTAGTCCGGCCGCACCCCCCACGAGGAGACCAGGCGGAACAGCGCCACCTCGACCGCGAACAACCCCGCTTGCGCGTAGGCGGTCTGGTCGACGAGACCGGGGTCGGCGCCCCAGAGCACCTCACGCAGCGGCCGATCCAGATGCGCATCCAGCTCGTCCACGACCGCGTCGAAGGCCTGCGCGAAGGCGGGGAAGGCCGCGTGGAGTTCGCGGCCCATGCCCAGGCGCTGGGCGCCCTGACCGGTGAACAGCACACCGACCTTCCCACCGGAACGGGCGACGCCCTGCACCACCTGAGGTGCGGTACGGCCCTCCGCCAGTGCGGCCAGCCCCGCCAGCAGCCCGGCCCGATCCCCACCGGTGACCACCGCTCGACGCTCGAACGACGCCCGCGTCGTCGCCAGCGACAACCCGACATCCGCCACGCTGAGGGAGGGACGGTCCTGCACGAAGGCAAGCACCCGCGCCGCCTGACCGGCCAGCGCGTCCGCCGTCTTCCCCGACACCACCCACGCCACCGGAGCCACCAGAGCACCGGCCTGGACCTCGCCCTCGCCCGGCTGCGCGTCGGCGGCAGCGCCAGCGGGCTGCCCGATCTCAGCAGGGACGCCCGAGACCGGGTCACCGGCCTCCTCGGCGATCGCCGGGGAGGCGCTGCCGGCCTCGGCCGGCAGCAGGGCGGCGCCGGCGGACGGGACGAGGGAGAACTCTTCCGGTCCTGCCAGGTCGGCGGGGGCCTGCTCGATGATGACGTGGGCGTTGGTGCCGCTGATCCCGAACGACGACACCGCCGCGCGGCGGGGGCGGTCCACCTCCGGCCACGGCATGGCCTCGGTCAGCAGCCGCACCTGACCGGCCGACCACTCCACGTGCGGGGACGGCTCGTCCACGTGCAGCGTCTTGGGCAACTCCGCGTGCCGGATCGCCTGCACCATCTTGATGACCCCGCCGACACCGGCCGCCGCCTGCGCGTGACCGATGTTCGACTTCAGCGACCCCAGCCACAGCGGCCGCTCCTCCGGCCGGTCCTGACCATAGGTCGCAAGCACCGCCTGCGCCTCGATCGGGTCACCCAGCGTCGTCCCGGTGCCGTGGCCCTCGACCACGTCCACGTCCCGCACCGACAGCCTGGCGTTGGCCAGCGCCTGGCGGATCACCCGCTGCTGGGAGGGGCCGTTCGGCGCCGTGAACCCGTTGGACGCGCCGTCCTGATTCACCGCGGAGCCCCGGATCACGGCGAGGACCCGGTGGCCGAGCCGCCGCGCGTCCGACAGCCGCTCCATGAGCAGCAGGCCGGCGCCTTCCGCCCAGGCGGCGCCGTTGGCGCCGGCCGCGAACGACCGGCACCGCCCGTCCGGCGACAGCCCCCGCTGGCGGGAGAACTCGATGAACATGGCCGGTTCGGACATCACGGTGACCCCGCCGGCCAGCGCCAGGGAGCACTCGCCCGACTTGAGCGCCTGCCCGGCCAGGTGCAGCGCCACCAACGACGACGAGCAGGCGGTGTCCACGGTGAGGGCCGGTCCCTCCAGGCCGAGGGTGTAGGCCACCCGGCCGGAGACGAGGCTGCCGCCGCTGCTGCTGGCGACGCCGACGCCCTGCCCGTAGTCGTGGTACATCACCCCGGCGAAGACCCCGGTCTTGCTGCCCCGCAGCGCTCCCGGGTCGATGCCGGCCCGCTCGAACGCCTCCCAGGAGGTCTCCAGCAGCAGTCGCTGCTGCGGATCCATCATCACCGCTTCGTTCGGGCTGATGCCGAAGAAGCCCGGGTCGAACTCCGCCGCGTCGTACAGGAACCCGCCGTTGCGGGCGTACGTCTTGCCGGGGACGCCCGGCTCCGGGTCGTAGATGCCCTCGACGTCCCAGCCGCGGTCGGCGGGGAACTCGCCCACCGCGTCCACGCCGTCGGTGACCAGCCGCCACAGGTCCTCGGGCGAGGCCACCCCGCCCGGGTACCGGCAGGCCATCCCGATGATCGCGATCGGCTCGTCGTCGAGCGGCGCCTGCACGGCGACGCCGGTCTCCTCCCGCGTGCCGCTGAGCGTCTCGCCGATGTGCTCGGCCACCGCGAGCGCGCTGGGGTAGTCGAAGACGAGGGTCGCGGGCAACCGCAGCCCGGTGGCCTCGCCCAGCACGTTGCGCAGTTCGACCGCGGACAGCGAGTCGAAGCCGAGCTCCTGGAACGCGCGGTCCGGCTCGATCGCGTCGGCCGACGCGTGGCCGAGCACCGCCGCGACGGTGGACCTCACCAGGTCGAGCAGCGCGGCCGAACGCTCGGCCTCGCCCAGCCCGGCCAGCCGCTGCCGCAGCGCCTCGCCGCCGCCCGAACGGGCCGCCTGCCGGATCGGCACCCGTACGAGACCGCGCAGCAGGTGCGGAAGCTGCTCCGGCTTGGCGCGCAGGGCAACCGGGTCGATGCGCAGCGGCACGCGTACGGCGCCGGGCGCGGCGAGGGCCGCGTCGAAGAGGGCCAGGCCGTCCTCCGCGGTGAGCGCGGGATAACCCATGCGCCGCATGCGGGTGAGGTCGGCGTCGCTCAGCAGCGCGCCGAGACCCGCGTCCACGCCCCACAGGCCGTACGCCATGGACGTCGCGGGCAGGCCGTGGGCGTGCCGGTGGGTGGCCAGCGCGTCGAGGAAGACGTTCGCGGCAGCGTAGTTGCCCTGACCGGCGGCCAGGACCATGCCGCCCGCGGAGGAGAGCAGCACGAACGCGGCCAGGTCCAGGTCCTTGGTCAGCTCGTGCAGGTGCCACGCGGCGTCGGCCTTCGGCGCGAGCACGGCGGCCAGCCGCTCCGGGGTGAGCGCGCCGACGAGGCCGTTGTCGGCGACGCCGGCGGCGTGCACGACGGCGGTCAGCGGACGCTCCGCCGGGATGGCCGCCAGCACCCCGGCCAGCGCGTCGCGGTCGGCGGCGTCGCACGCGGCGATGGTCACTTCGGCGCCGAGCGCGGTGAGCTCGTCACGCAGTTCCGCCGCGCCCGGCGCGTCCGGGCCTCGCCGGCTGGTGAGCACCAGCGAGCGGACGCCGTACGCGGTGACCAGGTGGCGGGCGAGCAGGCCGCCGAGCCCGCCGGTGCCGCCGGTGATGAGCGCGGTCCCGTCGGGGTCCAGCGCCGGCGCGGCCGCCTCGGCCGGCGGCGTGGGCCGCACGAACCTGGGGACGAGGACCTCACCGGCCCGGATCGCGGCCTCCGGCTCGGCCGACGCCACCACCGCGGCGACCGCGTCAGGCGAGCCGGGGTGGTCGTCGACGTCCAGCAGGGCGAAGCGGCCGGGGTTCTCCGCGATCGCGGCCCGCACCAGACCCCACACGGGCGCCTGGGTCAGCGCCACGTCGTCGGCCTCTCCGGTCGCGACCGCGCCCCGGGTGACCACGACCAGCCTCGAATCGGCGAACCGGTCCTCGGCCAGCCACTCCTGCACGATCTCCAGCACGGCGGTGGTCACGGACCGGACGCCGGACGGAACGTCCGCGGCGGGCGCGTCCGGCGCCTGCCAGACGACGGCGCCCGGCACGACGGCCGCGTCCGCCAGCGCCCGGAGGCTCTCGACGACCGGTACGCCTTCGGGGAACGGGCCCGAGCCCAGGACCACCCAGTTCGTGTCGTCCGATGCCGCCGCCAGAGGGCTCCACTCGATGCCGAACAGCGCCTCGTCGGCGACGTCCCGCGTCGCGCTGAGCTGGTCGACCGACACCGGCCGGGACACCAGCGACGCGACCGTGAGCACGGGCCTGCCGGTCGCGTCGGCGACGTTCAGCGCCAGGCCCCGGGTGGCGGACGGCGCCAGGCGCACCCGCGCCGCGGGCGCGCCGGTGGCGTGCAGCGACACGCCGCCCCAGACGAACGGGAGGACCGTCTCGCCCTCGCCCCGCCCGTCGCCGTCCACCAGGATCGCGTGCATCGACGCGTCGAGCAGCGCGGGGTGGAGCCCGAAGAGGGCGGCGTCCTGGTGCGCCTGGTCGGGCAGGGCGACTTCGGCGAACAGGTCCTCGCCGCGCCGCCAGGCCGCCCGCAGGCCCTGGAAGGTCGGGCCGTAGCCGTAGCCCGCCGCGAGAAGCTCCTCGTACGCGCCCTGCACGTCGATCGGCGTCGCGCCCGGCGGCGGCCACTGTTCGAGCGACTCCCCGCGGACGTCCGGTCCCTCGGCCAGCACGCCCTGGGCGTGCACGGTCCAGTTCTCCGCGTCGTGGTCGGGGCGGGACCGCACCAGCAGCGGCCGGCGGCCGGCGTCGTCCGCGGCCCCGACGACGACCTGCACCGCCAGGCCGTCACGGTACGCGCCCTCCGGCAGCACCAGCGGCGCCTGGAGAGTGAGCTCCTCCAGGATCGGGCACCCGGCCTTGTCTCCGGCGTGGACGGCCATCTCCACGAAGCCGGTGCCCGGCAGCAGGACGTTCCCGTACACCTGGTGGTCGGCCAGCCAGGGGTGGGTGTGGACCGACAGCCTGCCGGTGAGGACCAGGCCCCCGGAGTCGGGCAGGGGGATGACGGCGCCCAGCAGGGGGTGTTCGACGGCCTCCAGCCCGGCGGAGGACAGATTGCCGACGTAGTCGGCCGCCCAGGACTCCGACAGGTAGTCGTAGGTGTCGAGCCAGTAGCGCTCGCGCTGGAAGGCGTAGGTGGGCAGGTCGACCCGGTTGGCGCCGGTCTCGGCGTAGAAGGCCTGCCAGTCGACCGGGACGCCGGCGGTGTGCAGCTGCCCGAGCGCGGCGACGACCGTGCCGGGCTCCGGCCGCTCGGCCCGCATGGTGGCGGTGAAGACGGCGGTGTCGGCCTCGTCGAGGGTCTGCTGGGCCATCGCGGTCAGCACCGCGTCCGGACCCAGCTCGACGAACCGGGTCACCCCCTGGCCGGCCAGGGTGGTCACCGCGTCGGCGAACCGCACCGCACCCCGCACCTGGCCCACCCAGTACCGCGCGGTGCCGAACCCCTCGTCGGCGAGACCGCCCGTGACGGTGGACACGATCGGGATCCGCGGCGCGTCGAACGACACCGTGCCGGCCACCTCGGCGAAGTCGGCCAGCATCGGGTCCATCATGTGGGAGTGGAAGGCGTGGGAGACCCGCAGCGGGCGGGTCTTGCGTCCCCGGCCGGCGAACTGGGCGGCCAGGGCCAGCACAGGGCCTTCCTGCCCGGAAATCACCAGCGCGCTCGGGCCGTTGACGGCGGCGATGTCCACCCCGTCGGTCAGGAGGGGGGTCACCTCGTCCTCGGTGGCCTGGATGGCGACCATCGCCCCGCCGGCCGGAAGGGCCTGCATCAGCCGGCCCCGCGCCGCGACCAGGCGGGACGCGTCGGCGAGCGACAGCATCCCGGCGACGTGCGCGGCGGCCAGCTCGCCGACGGAGTGACCGGCCAGGTAGTCCGGCCGCACCCCCCACGACTCCAGGAGGCGGAACAGCGCCACCTCGACGGCGAAGAGCCCGGCCTGCGCGTACGCGGTCTGGTCGGCGAGGCCGGGGTCCTCGCCCCAGATCACCTCACGCAGCGGCCGGTCCAGATGCGCGTCCAGCTCGTCCACCACGGCGTCGAAGGCCTGCGCGAACACCGGGAACGTCGCGTGCAGTTCGCGGCCCATGCGTGCTCGGCCGGCGCCCTGACCGGTGAACAGCATGCCGACCTTGCCACCGGAGCGGGCGATGCCCTGCACCACCCCGGGTGCGGTGCGGGTCTCGGCCACCGCGGCGAGCCTCGCCAGCAGGGTGGCGCGGTCGCCACCGGTCACCACCGCCCGCCGCTCGAAGGAGGTCCGCGTCGTCGCCAGCGAGTAGCCGATGTCGGCCACGTTCAGGCCGGGGTGCTCCTGCACGAAGGACAGCACCCGGGCCGCCTGCCCGGCCAGCGCGTCCGGCGTCTTGCCCGACAGCACCCACGCCACCGGGGCACCGGTCTGGTCCTCCCCCTCACCCGGGACCACGCCGGCGGGAGCGGGGGCCTCGGTGGGGGTGAGGTCGGCGGGGGCCTGCTCGATGATGACGTGGGCGTTGGTGCCGCTGATCCCGAACGACGACACACCCGCACGACGCGGACGGTCCACCTCCGGCCACGGCATCGCCTCGGTCAGCAGCTGGACCTGGCCGGCCGACCACTCGATGTGCGGGGACGGCTCGTCCACGTGCAGGGTCTTGGGCAGCACCCCGTGCCGGATCGCCTGCACCATCTTGATGATGCCGCCGACACCGGCCGCCGCCTGGGCGTGACCGATGTTGGACTTGAAGGATCCGAGCCACAGGGGCCGGTCCTCCGGGCGGTCCTGGCCGTAGGTGGCCAGCACCGCCTGCGCCTCGATCGGGTCGCCGAGAGTGGTACCGGTGCCGTGACCCTCGACCACGTCGACGTCCTGCACCGACAACCGCGCGTTGGCCAGCGCCTGGCGGATCACCCGCTCCTGCGACGGACCGTTCGGCGCCGTCAGACCGTTGGACGCGCCGTCCTGGTTCACCGCCGTACCCCGCACCACCGCGAGCACCCGGTGCCCGAGCCGCCGGGCGTCAGACAGCCGCTCCACCAGCAGCACACCGCAGCCCTCAGCCCACGCCGTACCGTTGGCACCGGCCGCGAACGACCGGCACCGCCCATCGGGTGACAGTCCGCGCTGGCGGGAGAACTCGATGATCGCCTCCGGCGTGGCCATCACCGCCACACCACCGACCAGCGCCAGCGAGCACTCACCGGACCGGAGCGCCTGCCCGGCCAGGTGCAGGGCTACCAGGGAGGAGGAGCAGGCGGTGTCGACCGTGACCGACGGGCCCTCGAACCCGAAGACGTACGACACCCGGCCCGAGGCGATCGACCCGGTGTTCGCGTTGGCGGCGTAGTCGTGGTACATCATCCCGGCGAACACCCCGGTCGCCGAGCCCCGCAGCGAGCCAGGGTCGATCCCCGCCCGCTCCATCGCCTCCCAGGAGGTCTCCAGCAGCAACCGCTGCTGCGGATCCATCACCAGAGTCCGATGATGGCGATCGGCTCATGCTGGGCGGCGATGATTTTGCGGTGCTCGCCGCGGAGCCGTTCCGTCTCCTTCAGCGAGGCCCGTAGCGCCTCGACCAGCTTGACGTCGGAGTCACTCATCGCCAACCTCACAATTCCTGCGTCATATCGTCGAATTCCAGGCCCTGGAACGCCATGTTGATCAGACTCTCGGCGTCCATTTCGTCAATGGACGCCGCGGGTGCCGAATCGGCGGCCGATTCGGCGGACTCGGCGCGGGCTCCGCCGAGTTCCAGCAGGGTGTCCAGCAGGCCCGCGTCGCGCAGCCTGCTCAGGGGAATCGCACTCAGGATCCGGCGGACCCGTTCCTCGGTGTCCGCCGAGCCGTTCTGTCCGTCCGCGTCGGTCGCCAGCTCTCGGTCGAGGTGGGCGGCGAGCACGAGCGCGTTCGGGTAGTCGAAGACCAGCGTCGCCGGCAGGCGCAGCCCGGTGACCGTGTTCAGTCCGTTGCGGAACTCGACGGCCGACAGCGAGTCGAAGCCCAGCTCGCCGAACGCGCGGTCCGGCTCGATGGCCTGCGAGCCGCTGTGCCCCAGCACCAGAGCGGCCTGGGTGCGCACGATGTCCAGCAGCGCCGCCTGGCGTTCGGTCTCGGACAGACCGGCCAGGCTGCTCCGCAGGGCGGCGGCGGCCGACGCGTTCCCCGTGCCGCGCCGGGCCGGACGGCGTACGAGGCCGCGCAGCAGGGCCGGCGGCTCGTTGCCGGCCGCGACCGCGGCCAGGTCGAGCCGGATCGGCACCACCGTGGCCGCGTCCCCGGCGCAGGCCAGGTCGAACAGCGCGAGGCCCTGCTCCTCCGTCAGCGGTTCCACACCGGTACGGCTGAGCCGCTGCCGGTCGGCGTCGGTCAGTCCCCCGCCGATGCCGCCCTCGTCGTCCCACAGGCCCCAGGCCTGTGACTGCGCGGTCAGACCGGCGGCCCGGCGGTGGAGCGCCAGCGCGTCCAGGAAGGCGTTCGCGGCGGCGTAGCTGCCCTGACCGGGGTTGCCGAACACGCCGGCGGCCGAGGAGAACAGCACGAACGCCGAGAGGTTCCGGCCCGCGGTGAGTTCGTGCAGGTTCAGCGCGGCGTCGACCTTGGCGCGCAGCACGTGGTCCACGCGCTCGGGGGTGAGCGAGGAGATCACGCCGTCGTCGAGCACACCGGCGATGTGCACGACGCCGGTGACGTCCACCGCCGACAGGAGCTCGGCGAGCGCGGCGCGGTCAGCGGTGTCGCAGGCGGCGACCGTCACGTCGGCGCCCAGCGCGGCCAGTTCGTCGCGTAGCTCGGCGGCCCCCGGGGCGGCGAGCCCTCGGCGGCTGGTCAGCAGCAGCCGCGGCACGCCGTACCGGGTGACCAGGTGCCGGGAGACGAGCCGCCCCAGTGTGCCGGTCGCGCCGGTGACCAGGACGGTGTCGTCCGGCCCGAAGGACCCGGCGGGCGTGTCGTCCTCGGCGGCGGCCGGCAACCGGGCGAGCCTCGCCGCGTGCATCGCGCCGTCGCGCACGACGACCTGCGGCTCGTCCGTCGCCAGAACCGTCGCGAGGTCCATCGAGTCGTCGGTGTCCAGCAGCAGGATCCGGCCCAGGTTCTCCGACTGCGCGGACCGCACCAGTCCCCAGACCGCGGCGCCCGCGAGATCGACGGAGTCCTCTCCCGGCAGCGGTACGGCGCCCCGCGTGGTCACGGCCAGCGTGGAACCGGCGAACCGGGAGTCGGCCGCCCAGGCCTGAAGTACGGCGAGCGCCCGGTGCGTCGCGGCCCGCACCGCCGCCGCGTCGCGGCCGTGGCCGGCGTCCAGCACGACCACCTCCGGAGGCACGGCGTCGTCGGCCAGATCGGCCCAGGCCGCCCACGACACGGGCAGCGCCGCCGGGGCGCCGGCGATCGGCGTCCAGGACAGCTGGAAGAGCGAGTCGCCCGGGCCCGGTTCCGCCGCCCGAAGCTGCTCGGTCGAGGTCGCGCGCAGGGTCAGGGACTCGACCGACGCCACGGGCACGCCGTACCGGTCGGTGATCTCCATGGACAGCGAGGTGTCGCTCAGCCAGGTCAGCCGCACGCGCAGCGCGTCGGCTCCGGCCGCGTGCAGCGCGACCCCGCGCCAGGCGAAGGGCAGCAGCGCCTGCTCCCGGTCGGCCGCGCCGTCCGGAGGCACGAGACCCAGCCCGTGCAGCGCGGCGTCCAGCAGCGCCGGGTGCACGCCGAACGCGGCGGCGTCCTCCCTCGCCTGAGCCGGAAGCTCCACCTCGGTGAAGATCTCCGCGCCGCGCCGCCACGCCGTCTTCAGGCCCTGGAACGTCGGGCCGTAGCCGTAACCGCGTTCGTGCAGGATGTCGTACGCGTCGCTCACATCCACCGGGGTGGCGTCGGCCGGGGGCCACTGCAGGTGGCCCGTGGACGCGGTGGGCGCGGAAGCGGTGAGGGTGCCTTCGGCGTGCAGCGTCCAGGGCTCGTCCGCCGGGGCGTTCTCCCTGCGGGAGTAGACCGCGACCGTACGGCGGTCGGTGTCGTCGGCGGCGCCGACCACGACCTGCACCTGCATCCCGCGATCACGTGAGCCGGGATCACCCTCGGGCAGCAGCAGCGGCGCCGCGAGGGTGAGCTCCTCCAGGACGGCGCAGCCGACCTGGCCTCCCGCCGCGACCGCCAGCTCCACGAAGCCCGTGCCGGGGAAGAGCACGTTGTCCAGCACCTGGTGGTCGGCCAGCCAGGGATGCGTACGGACCGACAGCCGGCCGGTGAACGACATCCCGTCCGAGTCGGGGGCCGGGATGGCGGCGCCGAGCAGCGGGTGCTCGACGCGCTCCAGGCCCATGGCCGCCGCGTCCACGCCCTCCTGCTCGTGTTCGAGCCAGTAGGACTCGCGCTGGAAGGCGTAGGTGGGCAGGTCGACGCGGCGGGCGCCGGTCTCGGCGTAGAAGGCCTGCCAGTCGACCGGGACGCCGGCGGTGTGCAGCTGCCCGAGCGCGGCGACGACCGTGCGGGCCGTCCGGCCCGCATGGTGGCGGTGAAGACGGTGGTGTCGGCCTCGTCGAGGGTCTGCTGGGCCATCGCGGTGAGCACCGCGTCCGGGCCCAGCTCGACGAACCGGGTCACCCCCTGGGCAGCCAGGGTGGTCACGGCGTCGGCGAACCGCACCGCCCCGCGCACCTGGTCCACGAGGACCGGGGCTTCCTGCCCGGAGACGACCACGGCGCGGGGGCCGTTGACCGCGGCGATGTCCACCCCGTCGGTGAGCAGGGGGGTCACCTCGTCCTCGGTGGCCTGAACGGCGACCATCGCCCCACCCGACGGCAGGGCCTGCATCAACCGGCCCCGCGCCGCGACCAGGCGGGACGCGTCGGCGAGCGACAGCATCCCGGCGACATGCGCGGCGGCCAGCTCACCGACGGAGTGCCCGGCCAGGTAGTCCGGCCGCACCCCCCACGAGGAGACCAGGCGGAACAGCGCCACCTCCACCGCGAACAACCCCGCCTGCGCGTAGGCGGTCTGGTCGACCAGGTCGGCGTCGGCGCCCCAGATCACCTCACGCAGCGGCCGGTCGAGATGCGCGTCCAGCTCGTCCACCACGGCATCGAAGGCCTGTGCGAAGGCGGGGAAGGCCGCGTGGAGTTCGCGGCCCATGCCGAGGCGCTGGGCGCCCTGACCGGTGAACAGCATGCCGACCTTGCCGGTGGAACGGGCGACGCCCTGCACCACCTGAGGTGCGGTGCGGCCCTCCGCCAGTGCGGCCAGCCCCGCCAGCAGCCCGGCCCGATCACCGCCAGTGATGACCGCCCGACGCTCAAAGGACGCCCGCGTCGTCGCCAGCGAGTAGCCGATGTCGGCCGCGCTCAGGGAGGGACGGTCCTGCACGAAGGCAAGCACCCGGGCCGCCTGCCCGGCCAGCGCGTCCGGCGTCTTGCCCGACACCATCCACGCCACCGGAGCCACGCCCTCGGCCGGGATCGGGGCGGTGCCGTCGGCCACCTCAGGCGTGGCGGGGAGGACGGTGCCGGCGAGCAGGGCCGGGGAGGGAGCCTCGGCGAGAGTGAGATCGGCGGTGAGGTCGGCGGGGGCCTGCTCGATGATGACGTGGGCGTTGGTGCCGCTGATCCCGAACGACGACACACCCGCACGACGGGGGCGGTCCACCTCCGGCCACGGCATCGCCTCGGTCAGCAGCCGCACGTGGCCGGCCGACCACTCGATGTGCGGGGAGGGCTCGTCCGCGTGCAGCGTCTTGGGCAGGACGCCGTTGTGCATGGCCATGACCATCTTGATGATCCCGCCGACGCCGGCGGCGGCCTGCGTGTGGCCGATGTTGGACTTGAGCGACCCCAGCCACAACGGCCGCTCCTCCGGGCGGTCCTGACCATAGGTGGCCAAAACCGCCTGCGCCTCGATCGGGTCACCCAGCGTCGTCCCCGTGCCGTGACCCTCCACCACGTCCACGTCCCGCACCGACAGCCTGGCGTTGGCCAGCGCCTGGCGGATCACCCGCTCCTGAGAGGGACCGTTCGGCGCGGTCAGGCCGTTGGAGGCACCGTCCTGGTTCACCGCCGTACCGCGGACGACGGCGAGCACCCGGTGGCCGAGCCGCCGGGCGTCCGAGAGCCGCTCCACCAGCAGCACACCGCAGCCCTCGGCCCACGCCGTGCCGTTCGCGCCCGCGCCGTACGCGCGGCAGCGGCCGTCCGGCGACAGCCCCCGCTGGCGGGAGAACTCGATGAAGGTGTCGGGGGTGGCCATCACCGCGACTCCGCCGACCAGCGCCAGCGAGCACTCACCGGATCGGAGTGCCTGACCGGCCAGGTGCAGGGCTACCAGGGAGGAGGAGCAGGCGGTGTCGATTGTCACCGACGGGCCTTCGAACCCGAAGACGTACGACACCCGGCCCGAGGCGATCGACCCGGTGTTCGCGTTGGCGGCGTAGTCGTGGTACATCATCCCGGCGAACACGCCCGTGGACGAACCCCGCAGCGAGCCAGGGTCGATCCCCGCCCGCTCCATCGCCTCCCAGGAGGTCTCCAGCAGCAGCCGCTGCTGCGGGTCCATCACCAGAGCCTCGTTCGGGGAGATCCCGAAGAACCCGGCGTCGAACTCTGCCGCCTCGTGCAGGAACCCGCCGGACTTCACATAGCTGGTGTTCGGACGCTTGCCGTCGGGGTCGAAGATCTCTTCGATGTTCCAGCCGCGGTTGACCGGCAGGTCGGAGATCGCGTCCACCCCGCCCGCGACCAGCCGCCACAGGTCCTCCGGCGAGGACACCCCACCGGGGTAGCGGCACGCCATGCCCACGATCGCCAGCGGCTCGTCGACCGAACCGGCCGTGGCCGCCACCGCCGTACGCCTGGTGTCCGCACCACCACCTCGGCCGCGATGTGCTCGGCGACGGCGAGCGCGTTGGGGTAGTCGAAGACCAGCGACGCCGGCAGCCGCAGCCCGGTGACCGCGTTCAGTCCGTTGCGGAGTTCCACGGCGGAGAGCGAGTCGAAGCCCAGCTCACCGAACGCCCGGTCGGGCTCGATCGCCTCCACCCCGGCGTGCCCGAGGACGGCGGCCGCCTGCGTACGCACGATGTCGAGCGCGGCGGTGACCCGCTCGGCCGCGGTCAGTCCGGCGAACCTCTCCCGTACGGCGGAGGCCGCGCCGCCGGCCGCGGCGGCCACCCGGCGAGTGGGGACGCGGACGAGGGTGCGGAAGAGGGACGGGAGCTCCGCTCCCGCTTCGGCGAGGGCGGCGAAGTCCAGCCGGATCGGCACCAGCGTGCCGGAGTCCACGGTGCAGGCGACGTCGAACAGCTCCAGCCCCTGCCGGGCCGACAGCGGCTCCACACCGTTGCGGCTCAGCCGCTGCCGGTCGGCGTCGCCCAGCTCACCGGCCATCCCGGCGTCGTCGGCCCACAGTCCCCAGGCCAGCGACTGGGCGGTGAGGCCGCCCGCCCGGCGGTGCGCGGCGAGGGCGTCCAGGAAGGCGTTGGCCGCGGCGTAGCTACCCTGACCCGGCGTCCCGAACACTCCCGACGCCGAGGAGAACAGCACGAACGCCGACAGCTCACGATCACGCGTCAGCTCGTGCAGGTTCAGCGCCGCGTCCACCTTCGGACGCAACACCCGATCCACCCGCTCCGGCGTCAACGACCCGATCACACCGTCGTCCAGCACACCCGCCAGATGCACGACTCCCACCAGCGGATGCTCCGCCGGGATCCCCGCCAGCACCCCTGCGAGCGAGGCGCGATCAGCGGCATCCGCCGCCGCCACCGACACCTCGGCGCCGAGGTCCGCAAGCTCTCCGATCAGGTCGGCGGCGCTCGCGGCCGTGGCGCTCCTGCTGGTGAGCAGCAGGTGACGCACTCCGTGCGCCACGACCAGGTGCCGCGCCACCAACCGGCCCAGCATCCCGGTGCCACCCGTGACCAGCACCGTCCCCTCGGCCGGGAACGACGTCACCGGTGTCGTTTCCGGTGCCGTCTCCGGCGCCGAGACCGGGACCCGGACCAGCCGGGGCGCGTACGCGACGCCGTCGCGGATCGCCACCTGCGGCTCGCCGATGCCCATGACGGCACCGAGGTCCACGCCGACGTCCACTCCGCTGTCCGCACTGCCGTCCAGGTCTGCCAGGACGATCCGGTCGGGATGCTCCCGCTGCGCGGTCCGCACCAGCCCCCAGACGGCCGCGCCGGCGAGGTCGGTCACGTCGTCCGCGCCGGGCAGCGGGGCGACCGCCCCCCGGGTGACGACCAGCAGCCTGCTGTCGGCGAAGCGCTCGTCGGCCGTCCACTCCTGCAGTACGGCCAGCACCTGGTGGGTCGCGGCCCTGACCGCCCCGGCCTCGTCCGCGGAAGCCCCGTCCGGGTCGCCGAAGGGCTCCCGGAGCACGATGACGTCCGGCACCGTCGATGTGGCCGGGTCCAGGGCCGCCCAGTCGGCGTACGTCAGGGAGACGGCCGGGGGCACCGGCACCTTCGTCCAGTCGACCCGGTACAGCGAGTCGTGCAGTTGCGCGGGCTGCAGCTGTTCCGGCGCGACCGGCCGCGACGTGAGCGACCGCACGGCGGCGACCGGTGCTCCCTCGGCGTCCGCGATCTCCAGGGAGAAGGCGTTCTGCCCCGCGGGCGTCAGCCGGACGCGCAGCGCCGTCGCGCCGACGGCGCTCAGCGACACACCCGCCCAGGAGAACGGCAGCATCGTGGGGCCGTCGTCGGTGTCGTCCCCGCCGAAGTGCAGCGAGTGCAGTGCCGCGTCGAACAGTGCGGGGTGGAGTCTGAAGAGCGCGGCGTCCTGGTGTTCGTGGTCGGGGAGGGCGACTTCGGCGAACAGTTCCTCGCCGCGTCGCCAGGCCGCGCGCAGTCCCTGGAAGGCCGGGCCGTAGCCGTAGCCGCGTTCGTGCAGGATCTGGTAGGCGTCGGTGAGGTCCACCGCGCCGGCCTCGGCCGGAGGCCACTGGCTCAGGTCCACACCGGCCGGGTTCGCGGTGGCCGGGTTGGTGGACAGGGTGCCTTCGGCGTGCAGTGTCCAGGGCAGGTCGGCCGGGGCCTGCGCACCTCGTGAGTAGATCGCCACCGTACGGCGGCCGTCCTCGTCGGCGGCGCCGACCACGACCTGCACCTGCACCGCGCCCTCACCGGACCCGGCGGCCCCGCCCGGCAGCACCAGCGGCGCGGCCAGCGTCAGCTCCTCCACGTGCGTGCACCCGGTGTGCTCGGCCGCGTGCAGCGCCAGCTCCACCAGACCGGTCCCCGGCAACAGCACACTGCCGAACACCTGGTGATCGGCCAGCCACGGATGACTCCGCACGGAGAGCTGACCGGTGAAGACCACACCCCCGGACTCGGGCAGCGGGAGGACGGCGCCCAGCAGAGGGTGCTCGACTGCCTCCAGCCCGGCGGAGGACAGGTTGCCGATGTGATCGGCCACCCAGGACTCGGACAGGTAGTCGATCGGGTTGAGCCAGTAGCGCTCGCGCTGGAAGGCGTAGGTGGGCAGGTCGACCCGGGTGGCGCCGGTCTCGGCGTAGAAGGCCTGCCAGTCGACCGGCACGCCGGCGGTGTGCAGCTGACCGAGCGCGGCGACAACCGTGGCCCCGCACCTGGTCCACCCAGTACTGCGCGGTGCCGAACTCGGTATCGGCGAGACCGCCGGTGACGGTGGACACGATCGGGATGGACGGCCGCCCGTAGGTCAGTGACTCGGCCACTTCGGCGAAGTCGGCGAGCATCGGCTCCATCAGGTGGGAGTGGAAGGCGTGGGAGACCCGCAACCGGCGCGTCTTCCTGCCCTGCTCGGCCAGCCGTTCGGCCAGGGCCAGGACCGGGCCCTCCTGCCCGGAGATCACCACGGCGCGGGGGCCGTTGACCGCCGCGATGTCCACCCCCTCGGTCAGGAGGGGGGTCACCTCGTCCTCGGTCGCCTGAACGGCGACCATCGCCCCGCCGGCTGGGAGGGCCTGCATCAACCGGCCCCGCGCCGCCACCAGGCGGCACGCGTCGGCGAGTGACAGCATCCCGGCGACGTGCGCGGCGGCCAGCTCACCGACCGAGTGACCGGCCAGGTAGTCCGGCCGCACCCCCCACGACTCGATAAGGCGGAACAGCGCCACCTCGATCGCGAACAATCCCGCCTGCGCGTAGGCGGTCTGGTCGACCAGATCGGCGTCGGCGCCCCAGATCACCTCACGCAGCGGCCGGTCCAGATGCGCGTCCAGCTCAGCGACGACCGCGTCGAAGGCTTGGGCGAAGGCGGGGAAGGCCGCGTGGAGTTCGCGGCCCATGCCGAGCCGCTGGGCGCCCTGACCGGTGAACAGCACACCGACCTTCCCACCGGAACGGGCGACACCCTGCACCACCCCGGGCGCGGTACGGCCCTCCGCCAGTGCCGCCAGCCCCGCCAGCAGGGTGGCCCGGTCACCACCGGTCACCACCGCTCGACGCTCGAACGACGCCCGCGTCGTCGCCAGCGAGTAGCCGATGTCGGCCGCGCTCAGGGAGGGACGGTCCTGCACGAAGGACAGCACCCGGGCCGCCTGACCGGCCAGCGCGTCCGCCGTCTTGCCCGACACCACCCACGCCACCGGAGCCACGCCCTCGACCGGGATCGGGGCGGGCGCCTCGGTGGGGGTGAGGTCGGCGGGAGCCTCGGCTGAGACCTGCGCAGCGCCCTCGCCCACGATGGAGACCGCGTCCTGCCCGGACACCGGCTCAACGGCGCCGTCGGCGAGCACCACGCCCTCGCCGGCCACAGCGGCGGCGCCGGCAGGCTGACCGCTCTCGGCCAGGACCGGCGCGGCACCGTCGGCGGCCGCAATCTCGGCCGTGGCGGGGAGGACGGTTCCGGTGAGCAGGGCCGGGGAGGGGGCCTCGGCGAGGAGGACGTCGGCGGCGAGGTCGGCGGGGGCCTGCTCGATGATGACGTGGGCGTTGGTCCCGCTGATCCCGAACGACGACACCGCCGCGCGGCGCGGACGGTCCACCTCCGGCCACGGCATCGCCTCGGTCAGCAGCCGGACCTGACCCGCCGACCACTCGATGTGCGGAGACGGCTCGTCCACGTGCAGCGTCTTGGGCAGCACCCCATGCCGGATCGCCTGCACCATCTTGATCACCCCGCCGACACCGGCGGCGGCCTGGGCGTGACCGATGTTGGACTTCAGCGACCCCAGCCACAGCGGCCGCTCCTCCGGGCGGTCCTGACCATAAGTCGCAAGCACCGCCTGCGCCTCGATCGGGTCGCCGAGAGTGGTGCCGGTGCCGTGGCCCTCGACCACGTCGACGTCCTGCACCGACAGCCTGGCGTTCGCGAGGGCCTGGCGGATCACCCGCTCCTGCGACGGACCGTTCGGCGCCGTCAGACCATTCGACGCACCGTCCTGGTTCACCGCCGTACCCCGCACCACCGCGAGCACCCGGTGCCCGAGCCGCCGGGCGTCCGACAACCGCTCCACCAGCAGCACACCACAGCCCTCAGCCCACGCCGTACCGTTCGCGCCCGCCGCGAACGACCGGCACCGGCCGTCCGGCGACAACCCGCGCTGGCGGGAGAACTCGATGATCGCCTCCGGCGTGGCCATCACCGCCACACCACCCACCAACGCCAGCGAGCACTCCCCCGACCGCAGCGCCTGCCCCGCCAGATG
>QFZU02000046.1 GCA_003260025.2 Microbispora triticiradicis
GCCTCGGCCGACTGGGCCCGGGCCAGCGCGGCGGCGCTCGCCTGCTCCGACTCCCGGTGCGCGCGGCGGGCCAGCTCGGCCTCCGCCCGCGCCTCCCGCGCCTCGGCCTGCGCCTGGTCGCGTTCCGCACCGGCCCGCGCCGCCCGTTCCCGCACCTGCCGCACCTCGGCCGTGGCCTTGTCCACCCGGTCGGCGAGCTCGCGTACGGCCTGCTCGCGAGCGGCCTCGGCGGCCTCGGCCCGCCGGCCGGCCTGGTCGGCCTCCTGCCTGATCCGCCGTTCGGTGGCGGCCGCCTCGCGCAGCGCGGCCAGGGCCTGCTCGCGGGCGGTCTCCGCGTCGGCGAAGGCGGTGTCCCGCTCCGTGTAGGCCTCGTCCATCCGGCGGCGGGCCTCCTCCGCGTCCCGCCGCGCCTCCTCGGCGGCCTCCCGGGCGAGCCGCACCTGCTCCAGGGCCTGCTCCCGCTCGGCCCGGGCGATGGCGACGCTGGTGTGCGCCTCCGCCTGGACCGCGCTCAGCTTGGCCTCCACCCCCGCCGGGCTCAGCTCCTGCTCCAGCACCCGCGCCAGCGGGTCGATCGCCGCGGCGAGGCCCTTCTCCATCCGCTCGTACAGGTCCTCCACCCGCGCCAGCGCGCCCTCCAGGCCCGGGGTCGCGCGGCGCAGCTCCCGCTCCCGCTTGGCCGCCGCCTGGCAGTCGCCGTCCGGGCAGTACTCCCGCGGCCTGCCCCGCCGTACGGGCTGGTCGATGGGCGCCCCGCAGTGCTTGCACGCGGTGGTCACGGAGATCGTCACGACGGGTAGCCTAGCGATTTTCTGAATTTCTGGAAACAGAAAACAGAAAGCCTCGATCCGTTGCGTGGCGTCCGCGCCCGGATAACTTGGGAGATGGGTAATTCTCGCAAGCTATCTTTCCGGCGGCCCTCCTGGCGGATCCGGCGCCGCCTCCAGTGAGCGCGGCCCGTCGCCAGCCCGGAGGAGATCGTCGCGGCCCGCCCCAGCGGCGAGCGTGACTTTATGTCGCCCTCGCCCGCTACCAGGAGACTGCGCACGATCGCCGTACACACGGCGTCACAGCTCGCGTCGTAAGGTCCTCGGAGCGGAAGTGAGTGCGGGCCGCTACTGACCTGAGCGCAATCGACTGCTTCAGCCCCGCTCGTCATTCGACAGGAATCCAGACGGTGCTCCGCCGGGACGGGTATCGGCCGGATGAGAACACCCGCTACGTGCACATTGACTGGCTGTTCGGCGACGACGCGGTCGACTGGAACCGGTAGCGGAGAATGCGGGCCCCTTGCCGCGACAAGGTCGTGCTGCGGGCGGTGAGACGGGTCAGCGCGCGTAGGGGCTGCGGGAACCGGGCTATTTCCGGTGCGCGGGTGAGGATCTGCTCCTCGATCAGTTCGAGGCCGGCGTCCCAGGACTCTGGTTCGTGTGGGTCGTCGAAGCCCTGGGCGGCTTTGATGCCGAGTGCCCTGATGGTCGGGTGGTACTTCATGGCCCAGGCGGCGAAGCGGGTGTAGCCGTTGAGCGCGAGCTCGCCCGAAGGGAAATGACCGGCCAGCGCGCGGGTCATCGTCTGGAAGGAGTCGCCGGGCATGAAGGGGAGCAGCCCTTCGGCGACGATCATCGCAGGCCGGTCGCCGGGGATGGCTGTGAGCCAGTCGGAGCTGGTGAGGTCGGCTCCGACCAGGTGGGAGCGGCCGGGCAGACATTCGGCCCGCAGGTGCACCACTTCCGGGAAGTCGATGTCGTACCAGTCGACGCCGGGCGGGGGATCACAGCGGAACATCCTGGGGTCCAGGCCGCAGCCCAGGTCGAGCACCACGCATCCGGGATGAGCAGCGATGTAGGCGCGGACGACGCCGTCGAGCTTCTTGGCGCGCAGTGCCGTGGTGAGGACGAGGTTGGGCTTGACCTTCAGCTTGCCGAAGTCGTAATCGATGGTGCCGGCCAGGTCGGCGGAGAGCGTATCGCCGAGGATCGGGCTGGGCTGCCCGGCGTCCAGGGCTCTGGCGTGGAGAGTGAGCAGCAGCGTTTCCTGGATCAGCCCGAGTTTGGGTTGCCGGCGGTGCATGGGGATTCCTTAACGGCGTAGCGGATGGCGGGCCGCGAGGTTCTGCAGCCACGTCAGGGAGTCGTGGGCGGCCTTGATGCGCTCGGTGCGGTGCCCGTCACCGCCCGCGATGTCGAGCCCTTCGTCGGCGATCTCGCCGAACGCGCTCAGGCTTTCGAGCTTGCGTTGGATGACCTTCTGCCACGCGTCGTCTTCGATGCGGTAGTAGGAGACGCGATCGCCGGGCCTTCTCACCTTCTTGACCAGGCCGATGGCCGTGAGAAACCGCATGTTCGAGGTGAGCGAGGCCCGGCTGGCCTGGATGACCTCCGCGATCTGACCGGCGGACTGCTCGGCCGGGTCGCAGATCATGAGCCAGCCGAGGATGCGTCCGGTGATGGGCGGCAGCCCCCACTCCTCGACGCAGAAGGCCGCCACCCGTTCCACCCAGCGGAGCAGCCGGTCCTGCTGTTCCTCAGTGCTCATCGTCACATCCTCCGTTGTTGATCGTGTGCCGGTTCACTGTGTCATCGCGGCCACCGACCTGTAGGTGGGTGTCGGGGTGATGTCCGCGAGCCGGGTCCTGCGCAGGTAGAGGTCGAACCAGTCGATCGCGAGTGCCGTCGCCTCCTCCAGGCCCGGGCCGGTGTAGAGGCCGAGCACGTCGTAGGGCAGCACCGCGAGCCGCTTGGGCTCGCCCGCCTTGGCGAAGGCACGTTGCGCCTCCTCGAGCATGTGGTACGGGTCCCAGCCGCCGTTGGCGATCATCAGCAGTGGCGTCGGCGCGAGCCGGTGGATGAGGTTCTCCGGTGCGAAGGTGAGCAGGTGCTCGGCTGAGTCGAGGGCCTTCTCGTTGCGGTAGGTGGGAAACAGGCGGGTCGACATGTCCGGGGTGTCCTTCACGCTGTCGCCCTCCAGCGTCAGGTGCGGCACGCGAGCGCTCTGCCCGCCTTCGTAGCGCCGCTGCCAGTCCTGCTGCAGTTGGTCGCGCAGCGTGTGGACACCGGCACGGCCCAGGAGGCGTTCCATGTACCGCCATCCGTTCCACACGCTGGGGCTCTGCACGACGACGCACTTGATGCGCCGATCGAGCACGGCGGCCTGAGCCGCCACCGAGCCGCCGATGCTCACCCCCCACACCCCGATCCGCTCCGGCTGCACTTCGGGACGGGTCTGCAGGTAGGACACGGCGCTGCGGAAGTCCTCCACCTGCCGCTCCGGGTAGTCCAGGCCGCGCGGCTCGCCTGCGCTGGAGCCGACCGTGCGGTAGTCGATGGCCAGCACCGCGAAGCCGGCCTTGACGAAGTACGGCGCGAAGAACGCCAGCGCCTCTTTAACCATCACCCCGCTGTGCCCGAGCACCAGCCCGGGGACCGGGTCGCTCGTCTCGGGCAGGTAGAGATCGCCCGCACAGCGGGTGCCGAGGTTGTTGAAGGTCACGTGTTCCATGGCTTGCTCCATACTTGTTGGCTAGCTATTTCAAACATGACTGAAATATATAACCATGTCAATCCGGGGCCCGGGCCGCCGTTTCGTAGAGGAGCCGCCACAGGAGCCGTTCCCGCGAAGAGATCTTGTCCCTCAACGTCGAAGACCTCGACCCCGAGTTCCGCCGCGCCCGCGTGGTCTCCAAGGGCTCGCGATCGAGTACGTGCACTGGGCCACCGCCACCGCCCGCTTGCTGCCCCGCCTGCTCTCCAGCCGCACCACCGGGCCGGTGTTCCTGGCCGACCGGCGCGCTCCTGCCTCCGGCCGCCGCGCGCCTGCGGCCGCCGACGTCTGCCCCGTCACCGGACGCGGCCGCCTGTCCTACCCGCGCGCCGAGTACCTGTTCAAGACCGCCTCCGCCGAGCTCGACCCGCACGGCGACGGCTGGACGCTGCATCAGTTGCGCCGCTAGGCGCTGACCTACCTTGCCGGCACCGGCCGCACCGCCCCCGAACTGCAGGCCAAGTCCCGCCACCAGCACCTGGCCAGCCTCGATCACGCGGGCTACGACCGGCTGGCGGGGCGGGATCGACGGGTCGGCCTCGCTGCGCAGCGCGCGGGCGGCCACGTTGTACGGCTCACCGGGTGGCGGCCGTGCGCGCGCGGATGCGGGCCTCGCGGTCGTCGTGCTTGGTCACGGCGATCCTGTCCGGGCACTCCCCTACGCGGCCGCGCCCATCGTTATCTTCTGGCGGCTCCGCCCCTGCCCGGATCCGGCGATCATCGGTGCTAGGTGAAGGCCGCGTCGTGGTCCGCTCCTCTGTCACACGGAGGCAGGGCGGGGGTTCACGCGGCTTCCCGTCTGTTCAGACCGGACAACTGCCAGGCCAGCCGGGTACGGACGGCGGGGACGCGGCCGGCCAGGGCGAGGACGAGGTTGCGTAACACGCGGCGGCCGTCGGCGGCGGTGGCCAGCCTGGTGAGCCGCCCGGCGAGGGCGATCACCTGCTCGGCCTGCGGGCGGCGGGTGGCGGCATAGGAGTCGAGCAGGCTGTCCGGTTCGCCCTTGAGCACCCGTGCCAGCGTCTCGCCCAGGTGTACGGCGTCGTCGACGCCCAGGTTCATGCCCTGGCCGCCGGCGGGCGAGTGCACGTGGGCGGCATCGCCGGCCAGGAGCAGGCGGCCCCGCCGGTAGGTGTCGGCGACGCGGTGGTGGACGCGGAAGCGCGAGCTCCAGATCAGCTCCCGCACCCGCGCGGGCTCGGCCTCGGGGCCACGGGTGTCGAGCAGGTGCTGCACGAAGGGGATGCCGGGTTCCTTGGGGGCCTCGTCCACGGTGGCGACGATGCGGTGCAGGCCGCCGGGCAGCGGGGCGACGACGACCAGTCCGGCGGGTGAGAAGTACAGGATGACCTCGTTCTGCGGCACGCCGCCCGACAGGCGGACGTCGGCCAGGACGAACGACTCGGCGTAGGTGCCGCCGGTGAAGCCGATCCCGGCGCTCTGGCGGACCGTGCTGTTCAGGCCGTCGGCGCCGATCAGGTAGGCGGCGCGGATCCGCCGCCCGTCGTCCAGGGTGGCGGTGACGCCGTCGGCGTCCTGCTCGACGGTGCTCACCCGGGCGGGCCTGATCACCTTGCCGCCGAGTTCGTGCAGGCGGGCCAGCAGGTGGGCCTCGGTGTCGGCCTGGGAGATCATCAAGGCGTAGGGGTAGGCGGTGGGCAGGCCGCCGAAGGGCACCGGCACCAGCATCTTGTCGCGGTCCCGGATGGCGAAGACCGGAGTGTGGACGCCGTGCGCGGCCAGCCGGTCCGCCACGCCGTACGGCTCCAGGACTTCCAGGGTGCGGGGATGCACGACGGCGGCGCGGGAGGTGTTGGCGCCCTCCCCCAGCGCGTCCACGATCATGACCTGCCGGCCGTGCTGGGCCAGGACGATCGCGGCGGTGAGCCCGGCGGGTCCGGCTCCGACGACGAGCACTTCGGCGTTCATCGCGCCTCCTTGGTCAACGGTTGTTGGCATGAACGTAAGCCCGCCGCGAGTGGAATGTCAACGGCCGTTGGCCTACAATTGTTGACATGAGGAGATCCTCCGCCGAGACCAAGGCCGTGATCCTGGCCGCGGCCCGCGAACGCTTCGCCGCCGACGGCTACGACAAGGCCACCATCAGGGCCATCGCCGCCGACGCGCGGATCGACCCGGCCATGGTGATGCGCTACTTCGGCACCAAGGAGAAGCTGTTCGCCGCCGCGGCCGAATTCGACCTGGAACTGCCCGAGCTGGCGCCGGACCAGGCCGGCGCCGGCCTGGTCCGGCACTTCCTGCGTAAGTGGGAGGCCGACGAAGGGCTGCAGGTCCTGCTCCGCACCGGCGTGACGAACGAGGCCGCCGCCGAGCGCATGCGGACGATCTTCGGCGGCCAGGTCATGCCGCTAGTGATCGGCCTGACCGGCGATCCGGAGCGCGCTCCCCTGCGGGCTTCCCTGGTCGCCTCGCAACTACTGGGCCTGGCCCTGTCCCGCTACATCCTGAAATTTCCGCCGATGGTGGCGGCAACGGAGGAAGAGCTCATCGCCTGGCTGAGTCCCACGGTCCAGCGCTATCTCACCGAGTGACACCGCGGGGTCTTCGCGCTCCTTCTCGGCCCGGAGCCGTTGGCGGACGACGCTCACGAACCCGCACCCTGGCCGACTTGCCGGTTGTTCCCGCCGATCCGCCCGCGCGTAGGGTTGGGCGGCATGGCTCTGCGACTTGTTCAGGTGAACTTCAAGGCTCGGGACGACTCGGCCCTCGGCCGGTTCTGGGCGGAGGCGCTCGGCTGGGGGGTCTCCAGCGAGGGGCCCGGCGTGACCAACGTCGAACCGGTGGGCTTCGCCTGGCCGGACCCGACCGCCGTCTGCGTCGACGTCGTCACCGTCCCGGATCCCGAGACCGTGCGGTACCGGGTGCACCTGGATCTCGCCACCACCTCTGTGGCCCATCAGGCGGAGTTGGTCGCGCGCCTGCAGGATCTCGGCGCGACGCCCGCGGACGTGGGCCAGGGCGACGTCCCGTGGACGGTTCTGGCCGACCCGGAGGGCAACGAGTTCTGCGTCCTCGCCCCGGGCTGAGGCGGAAAACCGGTTGAGCCGTCCTTCCGTGTTCCCGTAGGTTGCCTGCGGCCCGTAGCAGTGAGGACAGAGGACAGAACCGCGTGACCCCGCCTGCTCTTCAGACCTGACACCTTCTTCCGCTCACCCGTAGCCGACGCTCCCGTCGGTCTCGCCGGGCTGCCCTCGCGCGCCCGGTCGCACGGCGTCTGAGGCCGCGCGTAATCGGCCTCGTGTCAGGTCTAGAGAGATCATGTCTTCACAACCTCATATCGTGCTGCCCTGGGTCGTCCGCCGGACCAGGCTGCCTCTGCTGTCGCTGCGGTGCGTGGGCTGCCCGTCGGAGTCGGCCACCACCGGCGAGGGCAGGTTCCGCGTCAACGCCAACGGCAAGCTGCTGGACGTGTGGCTGCTGGTCCGCTGCGTGTCCTGCGATCGGACGAGCAAGCTCACCGTGCACGAGCGGGTGCCGGTGAGATCCCTCGATCCGGCCGAACTCCACGGCTACCGCGTCAACGATCCGGAACTGGTGGCGTCCAGGCTGTTGGATCCGCTGCTCGCCCGGCGCAACCGCTTCACCCTGGACTGGACGGGGGCCTGGCGGCTGGACACCCCGGCGGCACCGCTCGACGGGGCGTGGCCGGTCCAGGTGGAGGTCGTCTTCGAGGACCCGGTGCCGGTGCGCCCGGACCGGCTCATCGCGCAGGGGCTCGGCCTCAGCAGGAACGAGGTGCTGCGCCGGATCAAGTGCGACACTCCGCTGCGCCGTACGACGAGCAGCGGATTCGCGTTCGTCGTGATGGCCGGAGACTAGGGCATGCCGCCGTGGCGGGCCACCCGGCCCGCCACGGCTTCAGTCTCCCTTCGCGGCGCGGCCGAGTCGGAGGGCCGAGATGAGGAAGAAGACGCCGCCGGGGATGGCGTAGCCGGCCGCGTTGATCAGCGTCGGGCCGGCCGAGGAGGCACCGACGATGAAGGACGCACCGGCGAGTACGGAGATGCCGCCACTGATGATCATCGGCCACTGGCCGCTCATCCTGCGGCGAGTGACACCCACGAGCAGCTGGACCAGCCCGGCCACGACCGCCCATGCGCCCCATACGCGCAGCACCGCCGGGATACCGGACGCGCAGGCGATGGCCACGCCGATGGCGGTGACCAGGCTGACGGCGATGTTCACGTACAGCAGGGCAGGTGATCCGGTGCTGCGCGACGCGCGGGCGTCGACGACGGCGGCGGCCACGTCGAACAGCGGGTAGAGCACGAGCAGGGTGACCGCGAGCGGACCCAGGTTCGAGGCGGTCGTGAACATCGCGAGGGCCCAGACGACGGCGAACGCGAACCGGACGAAGTACAGCCGCCGCAGTGCGGACGCGGTCCCGGAGATACCCGGCGAAGCGGTGATGGTGCTCATGGTGATCCTTCCAGCGGATGAGCGACGAGGAGAGCGGTTCGACGCGTCCGGCCTTTCCGATCAGGGGCGATCGGCGAGTGCCGCGCCTGGTAGACCGAACGTTCTATCGCGAGCATGGCAATCGGCGACACGAGCTGTCAAGACCGAACGTTCTACTCGCTACGATGGCGGTATGTCCCGCCAATCCGAAAGCCGGCCGTCCGAAGCGCGGTCCCGGCTGCTCAGCACGGCCACCCGGCTCTTCTACGCGGAGGGCATCCACGCCGTCGGCATCGATCGCATCGTGGCCGAAGCGCAGGTGACGCGGGCCACCCTCTACCGGCACTTTCCCGGCAAGGAAGACCTCGTCCTCGCCTATCTGAACGAGGTCGACCGAGCCATCCGGGGCCAGGCGGACGAGGCCGTAGCCGCCGGACTACCGGCCGCCGGCACCATCCGGGCCCTCAGCGAGTCCATCGTCCAGGGCATCCAGTCCCCCGGCTTCCGGGGATGCGCCTTCCTCAACGCCGCCGCCGAGTATCCCGACCCCGAGTCCCCGGTCCACAGGGCCGTGCTCGCCCACCGCCAATGGTTCCTGGAGACCGTCACGGAACTGCTGGCCAAGATCCAGGAGACCGGCGCCGAGCCCGCCGCCCGCCACTTCGTGATGATGCGCGACGGCGCCATGGCCGCCGGCTGTCTGTTCGACCCCGTGCTGATCAGCGAAACCTTCCTCCGCGGAGTCGAGAGGCTCCTGGAGGTTTACGCCGTCACCGACTACAGCGGACCGGCGGGCGCCTGAAGCCGCGGGCCTGACGCGGTCAGGCCTCTGATCATGGATTTCCGCACAGCCGTTCCGGCTCGGAAAAGGATTGGACGGGATGATGCTCGGGCTTGTAGCTTGCGGTCGACCGTGACACCGCCCGAGGAGGTGAGACCCATGAACGCTGTATCGACGTGGGTGCTCCCCCTTCCCGTCACGGCCGGGCGATCGACGTAGGTGTCGCCGGGAGCGCCTCGCCAACAAGGCACTCCCGAAAGGCAACACCTATGGACTTTCCGTTCGCCTCCGAGCCGTCGTCGGACGATGTGGCCGAGCGCGACCGCGCGCCGTTCATGTTCGATGTGATCATCGCCGGGTGCGGTCCGACCGGTGCGATGCTGGCCGCCGAACTGCGGCTGCACGACGTACGGGTCCTCGTCTTGGAGAAGGAAACCGAGCCCGCGTCGTTCATCCGCATAGTCGGTCTGCATATTCGCAGTCTCGAACTGATGGCGATGCGCGGACTGCTCGAGCGCGTTCTCCCGCATGGAAGACAGCGTCCGGCGGCCGGTTTCTTCGCGGCCATCCCCAAACCCGTGCCCCAGGGCCTGGACTCCGCGTACGCCTATCGGCTGGGCATCCCGCAGCCGGTCATCGTACAACTGCTCGAAGAACACGCGATCGAGCTGGGTGCGCAGGTCCGGCGTGGTTGCGCGGTCACCGGTTTCGAGCAGGACGACGAGGGTGTGACCGTCGAGCTGACCGACGGGCGACAGCTGCGTTCGCGCTACCTCATCGGCTGTGACGGCGCTCGCAGCACGGTGCGGAAACTGCTCGGCGTCGGCTTCCCCGGCGAGCCCTCACGCAACGACACGCTGATGGGCGAGATGCACGTGGGCGCGTCGCGGGAGGAGATCGCCGCCAAGGCGGCCGAACTCCGCGAGACCCAGCAGCGATTCTGGCTCCGGCCCTTCGGCGAAGGGGTCTACAGCATCGTCGTCCCGGCCGCGGAAGTCGGCGACCGGGCGAAGCCGCCCACCCTGGAGGAGTTCCAGCAGCAGTTGCGCGCCGTCGCCGGAACCGATTTCGGGGTGCACTCCCCGCGCTGGATGTCCCGCTTCGGGGATGCCACGCGGCTGGCCGAGCGCTACCGGGTCGGGCGGGTGCTGCTGGCCGGGGACGCGGCACACATCCACCCGCCCATCGGCGGACAGGGCCTCAACCTGGGCGTTCAGGACGCGTTCAACCTCGGCTGGAAACTGGCCGCACAGATCCGCGGCTGGGCGCCGGACACACTGCTGGACACCTACCAGGCCGAACGTCATCCGGTCGCCCAAGAGGTGCTGGACAACACCCGCGCCCAGATGGAACTGCTGTCCACCGAACCGGGCGCACAGGCCGTGCGCAGGCTGCTCACCGAACTGATGGACTTCGACGAGGTGAACCGCCACCTGATCGAGAAGATCACCGCTGTCGGCATCCGCTACGACTTCGGCGAAGGCCCCGACCTGCTCGGCCGCCGCCTGCGCGACATCGACGTGAAACAGGGCCACCTCTACGGTCTGCTGCATCGCGGCCGCGGCCTGCTGCTGGACCGCACCGAACGCCTGACCGCCGGCGGCTGGTCGGACCGGGTCGACCACCTCGCGGATCCCACCGCGGCACTGGATGTTCCCTGTGTCCTGCTACGCCCCGACGGCCACGTCGCCTGGATCGGCGACGACCAGCGGGACCTGGACGACCACCTCTCCCGTTGGTTCGGCAAGCCCACCGGCTGATCGTGCCTGGTGCGGGCCGGTGCGGCCGGCGCCCTCGCGAGCTCGCTCATCGAGCGCGGCTCGCCGTCGGCCATGACCGCCCGGTCCGCCGCCGCGAACTCGTCGAGGTTCACCCCGGCGAGCTCGCGGCGGTGTTTCCGAACCGGCGCAGCATGAGGTCGTGGTGGGCCCGGCAGGCCGGCGCGGTCGAGTGCGCGGGTGCCTAGCACGTCACCGGGTCGCGCCCCGCTGCTCAGCCGGTGTATTCGCTCGCGACGTCCACGACCCAGACGACACCGAAACGGTCGGTCAGCATGCCGTAGAGCGGAGCCCACTGCGCGGGTTCCAGGGGCTGCGCGATGACCGCCCCGTCGGAGAGCTTCTCCCAGTACGCGGTGATCTCCTCGGTGGTCTCGCCGCGGAGGGAGAGGAAGAACGAGTTCTCGCCCCGGTCCCACGGCTGCCGCGAGGGCACGTCGTAGGCCATCACGTGGAAGCCGTTGCCGGCGACCACCTGGCCCCACATCACCTGGTCCGCCTCGGCCGGGTCCTGCACGTTCCCGGCGTCCTTGTAGGTGACGACGGCGAGATGACCGCCGAAGACGGAATGGTAGAACTCCAGCGCCGCGCGGGCGTCGCCCCGGAAGTTCAGATGAGTGACGGACTTGACAGACATGCCGCTCCTATCGGTTCTCGACGCTGTGCAGCGCCTGATGTGGGGTAACCGTCGCAGGGGTAGCGGTCAGGATGTGGCCACTACCTACGGCACACTGAATCCATGCCGAAGACCTCAGCGCGACTGCTGGCGTTGCTCTCACTGCTCCAGACGCGCCGGGACTCGCCGGGAGCGCTGCTGGCCGAGCGGCTGGAGGTCAGCCCGCGTACCGTGCGCCGTGACATCGACCGGCTGCGCGAGCTCGGCTACCCCATCACGACCTTCAAGGGACCCGACGGCGGGTACCGGCTGGACGCCGGCACGGAGCTGCCCCCGCTGCTGTTCGACGACGAGCAGGCCGTCGCCCTGGCCATCGCGCTCCAGACCGCCGTCACCAGCGGCGCCGGCATCGAGGAGGCCTCGGCCCGGGCGCTGAACACCGTACGGCAGGTCATGCCCGCACGGCTGCGCCACCGGATCGACGCACTCCAGGTCACCGCGGTCGGGCGCGCCGCGGCGAGCCCGGCCCCACAGGTCGGCACCGAGGTGATCATGGCCATCAGCGCCGCCGTCCACAGTCGTGAGGTGCTGCGCTTCGACTACGCGCCGGGGCCTGCGCCGCGGCGGGCGGAGCCCCACCACCTCGTGACGTGGGGCGGGCGCTGGTACCTCGTCGCCTGGGACCTCGACCGGGAGGAGTGGCGCACCTTCCGCGCCGACCGGATCACCCCGCGCATCCCGGCCGGGCCCCGCTTCACACCGCGTGAGCTGCCCGGAGGAACGGTGGCCGCCTTCCTGTCCGCCAGGTTCCGGGGCTCCGACGGCTCCGGCGACTGGCCCTGCCGCGGCGAGGTGATCCTCGGCGTGGCCGCGGCCGAGGTGTCCCCCTATGTCCGCGACGGGGTCGTCGAGGAGCTCGGCCCGGACCGCTGCCGGCTCGTCCTGGGCTCGTGGTCGTGGACCGGGCTGGCCGCCGCCGTCGGCAGGTTCGACGCCGACATCGAGGTCGTCGGCCCGGCCGAGCTCAAGGACGCCTTCGCCCACCTGGCCCGCCGCTACGCCAACGCCTCCGCATAGGCCGTACCGGGCCGGACAGGACCGGCCGGAGAGCGATCTCGGGCGTGGGGGCTACGGGACGAGAACGATGCGGTCGTCGGTCTCGGCGGTCCACGCCTGCGCGACCTGGGCGAGGGGCACGGCGCGGGCCCGTACGTCGATCGCGCCCGCGGCCACGGCCGAGGCCAGCTCCGGCAGTTCGGCGAGGATGTCCCGGGCGGGGACCGAGCCGATGCCGCTGCCGACGACCTGCAGGCGGGCGGAGCGCAGCGCCACGGAGGGGATCGGCGCGGTCTGGCCGGCGACGGACCCGATCTGGATCCAGGCCAGCGGGGCGGTGCGGTCGGCGCGGGCGGTGAGCATCGGAATCATCGCGCCGG
Organism: Microbispora triticiradicis; assembly: GCA_003260025.2. Classification (GTDB taxonomy): domain Bacteria; phylum Actinomycetota; class Actinomycetes; order Streptosporangiales; family Streptosporangiaceae; genus Microbispora; species Microbispora triticiradicis. Next base: position 12,574 of record QFZU02000046.1, read on the forward strand.
CGGCGGGTTCGCCCCACACGTAGTCGATGACCACGTCGACGTCGGCCGCGCGGCCGATCTGGTCGTAGGTGATCGTCTCGTCGGCGCCGAGCGCGGTCAGCGCCCTCAGACGGGTGGTGTCGCGGCCGGCGGCGACGACCTGGGCGGCGCCGAACAGCTTGGCGATCTGGACCGCCATCCGTCCGGCGTTGCCGGTGGCGCCGAGGACGAGGACGCGCTGACCGGCGTGGAACTCGACGCGCCGCCGCAGCGCGATCCAGGACGACATGGCCGGATTCATCGCGGCGGCGATCCGTACGGGGTCGATGCCGTCGGGCAGGATCACGCTGCGACGGGGGTCGATGAGGGTGCGGTCGGCGAACGTCCCCAGAGCCGTGTCGTCCAGGACCACGTAGCGCAGGTTGCCCTCCGTGTCGCGTACCACGCCGTCGACGCCGGGGACGAGCGGGTGCACGCCCTTGCTGGAGTAGTGCGAACCGTTCGCCTTCGCCCTGGTCAGATGGTGCAGGCCGGCGGCGAGGACCTCGACGACCATCTCGTCGCTGTGGCGCTCGGCCGGGTCGGGGTGGTCGCGGTAGACCGGCGGGGCGTCGGCGGTCTGGATGACGGCGGCATGCATGGTGGCCTCCCTGGGAAGTGGTTTGTATTACCAACCATTGCCATAATGGTTGGTAATACAAACCATGTCAACGGGATGGTCTGAACCAGGTGGAGCCGCTCGCCGTCCGCGCGGGCCGGCTCCGGCTGGTTGGGATTGCCAACCATGCCGGAGCTACCATGACGGCATGACCGCCGCCGACGATGCCCTGGACGCCCTCGTCCGGACCACCTTCGAGGTGGCAGGCGTGCTGACCCGCGTCGGCGGCGAGAACGACCTGTCGCTCACCCAGCTGCGGGTGCTCGGCATCCTCCGCGATCGCCGCGCCCGCGTCACCGAACTGGCCGCCTACCTCGGCCTGGACAAGTCCACGATGTCCGGCCTCATCGACCGAGCCCAGCGCAGGGGGCTGCTGATGCGCGGCAAGAATCCCGATGACGGCCGGGTCGTCGATGTCTACATGACCCCGGCCGGGCTCGAACTGGTCGAGCGAGTGCACGACGAAGTCCGGCGCGCCCTGGCGCCCAGGACCGGCCGCCTGGACCCGGACCAGCTCGATCAGCTCGTCAACCTGCTCGAAATCGTCTCGACCCGCCCGTAGCGAACACACCGCCTCGGTCGGGCGGCGCCCAGGCCCGGCAGTGGGTCGACATCGCCGTCGTGCATCAACTGGCCGCAGTGTGCGCTTTTGGGTTCCCTAAAGGAACTCCACATGTTACGGTCATGGAGTCTCTTCAAGGAACCGATCAGCACCGGCCTCGAGGACGCGCGAAAGCCGCCGGCTATGCCGTATCACTCACCGACAACCCCGCAGGGAGAAGAAGATGCTCAACCCCGACGTACGCCGCGCCTTCGACGGCACCTCGCTGGCCCACCTCGCCACCGTCCTGCCGGACGGCTCGCCCCACAGCGTCCCGCTCTGGGCCGGCACCCACGGCGACCACATCGTCTTCCTGACCGGCCCGCACTCGCGCAAGGCCCGCAACCTGCGCCGAGACCCCCGGGTGGCGCTCTCCCTGACGCCCGCCGACAACCCGTTCGAGCCCGTCATCGTCCGCGGCCGGGTCGTCCGATGGCTCGAAGGCGACGCGGCCTGGGAGATCATCGACCAGATCTCGGCGAAGTACATCGGCCGGCCCTACTCCCGGACGGAAGAGCGCGTCGTCGCCGTCGTCGAACCCGAACGGCAGACCGTCGGCGTTAGCTGAACGATCGATCGCGACCGACGACCAGGGTCGTGTTCAGCAACAACTCGGCGAGCTCGCCCGGCACGGTGACCATGCAGTCATGGCCGCTTCGCAACTCCCACACCCGCGACGGAGTGCCGTTGGGCTGTACGGGGGGCACGGGACGGCGGGTGACGCCCTTCGGCGCGTCGCCGACGCAGTGGATGTGCGTCCGGGGAATCGCGTCCATGGCTGGGTTGCGCAGCCGGACGGGCTGCTGGAAGCAGCGGACCGACTCGTCGCCGAGCATCGTGCGCAGCCACGCCGTGTCCGCCGGATCGGTCACCCCGAACAGGCCCATGGGCGCCGGCCCCTCCGGCATGGGCGGGATGCGCCAGGGCGCGTCGGAGGCGGCGGCCGCGTCGATCAGGTGCTGGGTCAGGGGCATGACGTCGAGCACGGTCTCGCCGTCGGCCGGGACCATCGCGTCGAGGTAGACCAGCCCCGCGATCCGGTCCGGGACCTGGTCTGCCACGGCGGATATGACCATCCCGGCGTAGCTGTGCCCGACCAGTATCACGCCGGTGAGTTCTTCCTCGACGAGGACGGCGACGATGTCGGCGACATGGGTGTCGAGGCCGACGCCGGGACCGAGCAGGTGCTCCTTCTCGCCGTGGCCGGTGAGCGAGGGGGCGAACACCCGATGCCCGGCCCGCGTCAGCAAGGGGACGACCCGGTCCCAGACGCGCCCGCTGTGCCAGGCGCCGTGGACGAGAACGAAGGTTTTCGTGTGTGGCGTACTCATGAAAAAGGACGCTAATGAGCCGTGAGGTACCTATTGGTAACCTTCGGCTCATGCGCGACTCAGCAGGAAGCGTCTTCTTCGCCGACTGCCCCGCTCGGCTGGCCATCGAGATCATCACCGACAAGTGGGCGGTCGTCGTCTTGTTCGCGCTGAGTCGCAGGCCGTGCCGGCACGGTGAACTCGTCGATCTCATCGGCGGCATCTCGCGCAAGGTGCTCACCCAGACACTGCGCAGGCTGCAGGGTTACGGCCTGGTCGAGCGCCACTCCTACGCCGAAGCGCCCCCGAGGGTCGAGTACAGCCTCACCGACCTCGGCCTGACCCTCGTCGAGCCCATCGCGGTCCTGACGGAATGGGCGAGGACGTACGGCGGCGCCGTCGTCAGCTTCCAGGAGGCGGCGGAAGAGGAGTCCGCGTCCGGCGGCTGACCTGCGGACCTCCTTCGGCTCCACCCCAGGCTCCCCACCCACTCGTGAGACGACCGGCGACGACCGGCCTGGAGACGCGGCGGCCCGGGCCGCCGCTCAGTGCCGCACGCCGACTGCCGCAGCCGTACGAGAACAGAACCGCGGTAGCGCGCCCGTGCTGCCCCATGCCACACTCACTGTTATAGAACTCACTGAGGAGTTATAGAACGACAGGAGCGTGGCATGCGAGACGTGTCGCTGTGGCGGGAGCCGGTCCCGCCGGACGGGACGATGGGCGAGCCCCGGGCGCGGGGCCGGTTCGGCGAGTACGGCGGACGGTACGCGCCGGAGTCCCTGGTGGAGGCGTGCCGCGAGGTGGCCGAGGCGTTCCGGGAGGCCTGGGCGGATCCGGGATTCCGCGGCGCCCTGGCGCGGCTTCTCGCCGTGCACGCCGGGCGGCCGACCCCGCTCACCCCGGCCGGCCGGCTGTCGGAGGCGCTGGGGGTGCGGCTGTACCTCAAGCGCGAGGATCTCACCCACACCGGATCCCACAAGATCAACAACGTGCTGGACCAGGCCCTGCTGGCCGCCCGGATGGGACGGCGCAGGCTGATCGCCGAGACGGGAGCGGGCCAGCACGGGGTGGCCACCGCGACCGCCGCCGCGCTGCTCGGGCTGGAGGCCACGGTGTTCATGGGCGAGCGCGACATCGAGCGGCAGGCGATGAACGTCTTCCGGATGCGCATGCTGGGCGCCGAGGTGGTCCCGGTGACCACCGGCAGCCGTACCCTCAAGGACGCGACCAGCGAGGCCATGCGGCACTGGGTGGGCGCGACCGGGGACTCCCACTACTGCATCGGCTCGGTCGTCGGGCCGGATCCGTACCCCTGGATGGTCAGGGAGCTGCAGCGGGTCATCGGCGACGAGGCCCGCGGGCAGTGCGCCGCCGAGCTGCGGACCGGCGTCCCCGACTACGTGGTCGCGTGCGTCGGCGGCGGCTCCAACGCGGCCGGCACGTTCGCCGGGTTCGCCGACACTCCGGCGCGCCTGGTCGGTGTCGAGGCGGAGGGCGGCGCCGGGGCGGCCCGCGGCCGGCTCGGCGTCCTGCACGGCTGCCGCTCGCTGTTCCTGCAGGACGACGACGGGCAGATCACCCAGCCGCACTCCATCGCCGCCGGGCTCGACTACCCGGGAGTCGGCCCGGAGCACGCCCACCTGCGCGACCTGGGCCGGGCCCGCTACGTCACCGTGACCGACGACGAGGCGGTCGGCGCGGCGGTGCGGCTGGCGCGCACCGAGGGCATCGTCCCGGCGCTCGAATCGGCGCACGCCCTCGCCTGGGTGATCCGCGCGGCCGGCGACGGCGATCTGCCCGCGGGATCGACGGTGCTGATGACGTTGTCCGGCCGCGGTGACAAGGACGTCTCCACCCTGAAGGAGCTGCTGTGACGAACCACAGGACGGACCCCACCCTGGCCGCGGGCGCGGTCGAACGCCACCTGCGGGCCCGCCGGGACACCGGCCGCGGCCTGCTCATGCCGTACGTCACCGGGGGGATCACGCCCGGCTGGACGGAGTACCTGCGGGCGTTCGCCGACGCCGGGGCGGATGCGATCGAGGTCGGCCTGCCCTTCTCCGATCCGACGCTGGACGGCGTCACCATCCAGCGGGCGAGCGACACGGCACTGGCCCGGGGGGCGAGCACCCGCCGGATCCTCGCCGACCTGTCCGGTCTGCCGGACCCGGGCGTGCCGCTGGTCGCCAGCACCTACTACAACCTGGTGCTGCACGACGGCCCCGAGGCGTTCTGCGACGCGTTGCGCCGGGCCGGCGTCGGCGGCCTGATCGTGCCCGACCTGCCGGTGCACGAGGCGGACGAGCTGACGGACGTGGCCGTCGCCGCCGGGATCGAACTGGTCCTGCTGGCGTCGCCGGCGACGCCGCAGCCGCGGCTGGCGGAGATCTCGCACCGAAGCCGCGGATTCGTCTACGCGGTGTCGCTGATGGGCACCACCGGTGAGCGGGCCGCCCTCGCCGCCTCGGCGGCGGAGCTCACCGGGCGGATCAGGCGCGTCACCGACCGGCCGGTCTTGCTAGGATTTGGCATTTCCACCCCGGACCAGGCCCGCGAAGCCCGCCGGCACGCCGACGGCGTGGTGGTCGGCGCCGCGGTCATGCGGCGGGTGCTCGACGGGGCCGGGCCGGACGACCTGCGGGACTTCCTCGCGCCCCTGCGACAGGCCCTCGACCAGGAGTGTGACCGACCACGATGACCCCCGACGGGACCCCCGACGCCGGGCACGAGGCGAGATACCGCGTCATCGCCGCCGACCTCGCCGCGAAGATCCGGTCGGGACACTACGCCCCCGGTGAGGCCCTGCCGCCGCAACGGGAGCTGAGCGCCTCCTACGGGGTGACCCTCATGACGCTGCGCCAGGCGTTGCGGGAGCTCAGCGACGAGCGGCTGATCGTGCAGCGGCCCGGCAGGGGCACGTTCGTCGCCCCGCCGCATCTGGCGTACCAGCTCGACTCGCTCCGCAGCCTCGCCGACGACCTGCGTAAGCAGGGCCACGACGTGCGGACCGTGGTGACCGGGCGGGCGGTGCGCCGGGCCCCCGCCCGGATCGCCTCCGAGCTGCGGCTGCGTCCCGGTGACACCGCCCTGCGGCTGGAGCGGGTCCGCGAGTTCGCGGGGCGTCCCGCGGTGCACCAGGTGTCCTGGGTCCGCCGACCGGTCGCCGATCAGATCCGCGACCGGGACTTCACCGCCGTCTCCCTCTACACGGCCCTCGCCGACGCGGGGGTCGCGGTCGCCCGGGCGTCCGAGGTGGTCCGGCCGGGCCTGCTCGATCCCGCCGCCGCCCGCCACCTCCAGGAGCCGCAGGGCAACCCGGTGCTCGTCAGCACCCGGATCACCTACACGCTCGACGCCACGCCCGTGGTGTCCGACCACGCCACCATCCTCGGCAGCATGATGGAGATCCGTACCGAACGCGCCGCCACCGGCCTATCCCTCACCTGGGGCGCCGTCAGCTGAGCACCTGTGCGCGGTCTGTCCACGTTCGTGGCCGAGGCCATCAGCGGCGTCGCGGCGTGTAGGGAGCCAGAGCAGCGATGTCCACATCCGCGTCGGGCCAGCGAGAACGCAGCGCCTCGGCCAGGCGCCGGCACAGGCCCGTCAGCTGCGGCAGGGCATGGTGCGCCCGAGCGGTGTCGGCGGCGGCTTCCAAGGTCGTCACGAGTTGGGCGCGGCTGTCCTCCCCCGCCGGCCGCCCGTCCAGTGTCGGCAGACGCGAGAGGCGGGTCAGCGCGAATGCCACGCATGCCGCCGCCAGGGCGACACCGTAGAGCCGATCGTCCTCGGCCTGCGGCACCCCGGTCGCCAGAGCCCGCCGATAGGTCTCGGCGACCTGCGGCAGCGGCGCCGAGCCGCCGGGCTGTGCGGGCATGCTCACCCACATCCAGGCCGGACCTGGCACATGCAGGCAGACGGCATCGTGCAGCGCATGGGTGAATCCGGCGAACTCGAAGTCGATCAGGCGTGCATCGGTCGGCCCATCCGCGCGGACCAGAACGTTGTTGGTTTCCGGATCGCCGTTGCTCAGCACCAGAAAGGGCCCGGGATCGGCCAGTTCCGACAGTGCGCGGGCGAACTCGCGTTCCACCGCCCCGCTGATCGTGACTCCCAGCGCCTCGGCCTGCGACAGACCCTCTTCGCGCAGCCGGGCCACACGCCCAAGCCGGTCGGTCTCCGGATCGACCTGTCCCAGGTCCGCTCGCCGCCGGTAGTACAGCCCCGCCTGTCCGGCGGTCAACGCGCCGAGTTCGCCACGGGCACGAGCGAAGGCCTCCAGGCGTACGGCATGCGCGGCGATGCCATCGCTGCGCAACAGTCCGTCCAGTGCGACCCGTGGCGCGAGATCCTGCAGAATGACGCGTCCCGCAGAGATGTCCGCCGCCAGCACGCGTGGTGCCAGATCGACGCGGAGGTCCTCCGCCAGAAACCGCAGTGCGGCTACTTCCGTGCACAACCGCCACGCCTCGGCACGCCTGCCGTCGGCATGAGGTCCCATCCACTTGACGATCACTGTCTCACCGCGGTCGGTCCGAGCACGAGCGACCCGCCAGGGCTCCAACCTCGTCCACTCCACCAGCTTGATCACTGGCATCAGCCTAGTGCGGCGGGCTTGCCGGCCTCGGTGGTCAGCGCGTAGCGGCACCGACGGTCTGCCCGACCCCCGAGCCGGTTCATGCCGTCGTTCCGATGGCACGACGTTCACGGAGGCTCGGTAGCACCGAGCAGGCCGCGGTTGTAACCCTCCGCGACCGCGGCCGCACGATCGTTGACGTCGAGCTTCGCATAGACGTTGAGCAGGTGCGTCTTGACCGTGGCCTCGGTGATGAACAGCCGGGCGGCCGAGCGTACGGCGCGCAGCAGCTCGTCCCGCGGCGCGTCCTTGAGCAGGTAGCCGGTGGCACCGGCCTCGATCGCGGGCAGCACGTGGCTGTCAGTGTCGTAGGTGGTCAGCACCAGCACCCGGGCCGACACACCGCGCCGGGTCAGCTCGCCGATCGCGGTGACGCCGTCCATGCCGGCCATCCGCAGGTCCATCAGGATCACGTCCGGCTCGAGCGTCTCGGCCAGCCGGACCGCCTCGGCCCCGTCCGCCGCCTCGCCGACCACGGTGAACTCGGGGTCGCGGGCGAACATGCTGCTCAACCCGTCCTGTACCACCGGGTGGTCGTCGGCGACGAGCAGCTTGATCGGGTCACTCACGAACGCACCTCCGCCGCCTTGGCGGGCAGGCAGGCCGAGATCCCGGTCCCATCCCCCACCTCCGATTCGATCTGCAACGTGCCCGACAACGCCTCGATCCGCTGCCGCATCGCCACCAATCCGAAGCCCCCGTCGCGCTCGATCCGGGAGGCCGGGTCGAAGCCGCAGCCGTCATCGCGTACGTCGAGGGCCACCTGCCGGTCCATGTAGGGGCATGACGAGCATCCGAACGAAAAGTCCCGTTAACGGAGCAGCGTTAAGCGGCTTGCCGTGACTTTCCGTTCAAATGCGTCTCGCCGAAGGGTTTTCGCACGTCATGACGGATGCAGGCGGGTGGCCTGAACGGCTGTGACACGGGCGGCGTACACGCGGTGCGCCTTGCGCTCGGTTGGGCCAGCATTGGCGAGGGCAGCGCTCTGCTCCAGCGCGGCGCGGTGGAGTGCGAGCGGGGCCGTGATGCGGACTGAGTAGCCGTGGCCGCGGCGGATGGTCTGCCCGGAGGCGAGGGCCTGGCGGACGGTTTCATCACCAGCCGTACGCAGGTGATCGGCGAGCAGTCCCGGCAGATCAAGGGTCGCATCCAGGCCCAGCGCGGGCACGCGATGCCGCTCGCCGGTGTCGGTCGGCGGCGCGTCGAGTTGGTCGGGCATGTTGCGGGCGTCGGCGGCATCCAGGACACGGCGGATGGTCTTGGGGGTGACCTGGTGCCGCCGGGCCAGGGCCTTGAACGGCGGCACCCTGGCGGTACTCCTCGACGATGGCGGCCGCCTTGTCCTGGTCGAGGGCGGCGGGGCGGCCGAGGGTCTTGCCGGCGGCCTTGGCGGCGGCGACGCCCTGGCGGGTGTTCTCGCCGATCATGTCGCGCTGGAACTCCAGCACGGCCTCCAGGACCGAGACCATCATTTTCGTGCCAGGGTCGTCGCTGGCCAGGTCGATGCCGGACAACAGTCCGGATTCGACGCGCAGGTGGAGGCCGCGGCGGATGAGTACGGGGCGCAGGGCGAGGATGTCGGCGACGGAGCGGAACAGGCGGGCGGCGTCGGCGATACGGATGGTGTCACCGACTGCGGCCGCATGCAGCAGTGTGGTGAAGCCCGCGCGGTCGAGGGAGAGCTGCCGGCTGGAGGTGGCGGGGTCTTCGTAGACCGGGGCGCCTGCGGTCAGCAGGGCGGTGAGGGCGTGCCGCTGGCGGGCGTCGGTCTGCTTGTCGGTGGAGTGCCGCAGATAGACCAGGTCAGCCACGCCCGGCATCCGCTGAGTGGTTGCTGGTGAAGGGGATCGCCGTGCTGTTCCAGTCGGTCTGCTCGACCAGGGCCATCGTGTCCCCTTGCCGAAGGTCGGCCTTGTGGTAGCCGACGGGTTTCTGCGGCCACTTTAAGGGGGCGGAAAGGGGAGGCGAAAGTCTGGATCGGATTCCATTGGATCGACCGGCCGTTTTCGCAGGTGGCGGACGGCGGCTTGATTGGATCCGCCCAAGTGGGCGCAATCGACCGATTGCGCCCCCGCTCGCCATCGGCTTGGCACGGCGGGGATCACGCTCTCGTCGTGCCGCCCCCTGGGAGATCGTTTCTCGAAGCACACCTGGACTTCGATGCTGACAGGCGTCGCCGTGGCTATCTGGGGTTGTTCGCATCTTTTCGCAGGGCAGGAAGATGTCATCTTGCCAGGCACGTAAAGGCACGTTGGCTGGCATGCTGGCATGCTGGGGTGAACGCATGTTCAGGTCGTGGTGATGTTCGTTCAATGCCTGTCCGCGGGGCCCGGTCAGGGCGGCGGCTCGCCGTAGCTATAGGAGCCCGAGCTGCAGGCCGTGAGCAGGTCGGCGCTTCAACGCGGCTGGCTGGTGGGGTGTGCCGGCTGGGTGGCTGCCAGGCTGGTCAGGAGCTTGAGCCGCTCTTCGGAGGTGCTGCCTGGTTCGGCGGTGTAGATGGTGAGGTCGTACACGGTCCGGCTAGAGATGGGCAGGTCGAGGGACTGGTAGGTCACCTCCAGGTCGCCGACCTGCGGGTGCCGCAGCCGCTTGCTGCCAGCGTGGCGGATGCGCACGTCGTGGGCGGCCCACTGGCTGCGGAACGCGGTGCTGAGCGTGGACAGCTCGCCGACGAGGTCGCGTAGCGCCCGGTCGTGGGGCTCGCGTCCGGCCTCGGCGCGCAGCAGCGCGGCGCTGACGGCGGTGGCCGCGTCCCAGTCGACGAAGAACCGCTGGGAGCCCGGGTCGAGGAAGACGTAGCGGGCGAGGTTGGCGCGGCCGTTCGGTGTGGTGGCAGGGCTGTCGAAGACCGGCGCGAGCAGGGCCCGGGCCAGCGCGTTGTGGGCGACGAGGTCCTGGCGGCCGTTGCGTACGAACGCCGCCGACATCGTCATGGAGTCCAGCAGCCACTGGACGCGCGGCGGGACCTGGACGTCCTTGCGGCGCGAAGGTGCGCGGCGGGCGGGCCGGGCGGCCTGGGCCAGGTCGAACAAGTAGGTGCGTTCGTCCTGGTCCAGGCGAAGGGCCTGGGCGACCGCGTCGAGCACCTCTTCCGATACGCCGCTGATGTGGCCCTTCTCCAGCCGGGTGTACCACTCGGTACTCACACCGGCCAGCACCGCGACCTCCTCGCGGCGCAGCCCGGGGACCCGGCGCCGGCCGCTGGTGGGCAGCCCGACCCGCTCCGGGGCCAGCTTCGCGCGCCGGGTGGCGAGGAAATCCCGGATATGGGCACGGTGGTCGGGCCGGTCCTCCATGCCCCCACGGTAACCGCAGGGTTCGCGCAGGCGCCGACGGTAAGGGGGTTGAACTTATCCCCTCTATAAACGCGCTCTGCTTCGCGCCCGGCCGGGCGGGTTTCCTGGGATCAGCGAATCGAACGCGACCTGCGACACGGAGATGGGCCCTGTCCGACCAGCTCTTGTAGCGGTGATCGGCCCGCCCATCACCGTCGAAGCCCTGTGATGCCAGGACCTCCAGCACCCGGGAGTATGACCATGACCGGCAAGACCGTACTGATCACCGGCGCGACCAGCGGCATCGGCGCCCACACCGCACGACTGCTCCTCGACCGCGGCCACCGCGTGGCCGTCACCGGCCGAGACGAGACCAAACTCAAGTCCTTCCTCAACGAGACCGGCCACCCCGACCGCCTGCTCGGCATCATCGCCGACGCCGCCGACTGGCCGGCCACCCACGCCGCCGTGACCCGCACCGTGGCACACTTCGGCGCCCTGCACGCCGCAGTGGCCAACGCCGGCTTCATCCCCGCCGACCACCCGCGCACCATCGCCGACGGCGACCCGGACCTGTGGGCGCCCATGGTCCTCACCAACGTCCTCGGCCCCGCCCTGCTGGCCAACGCCGCCCTCCCCCACCTCGAGACCACGGGCGGGCGGCTGGTGCTCATCGGCAGCGTCGCCGGCCTGAAGAACAGCCCCGCCAACCTCTACTCCGCCACCAAATGGGCCGTCACCGGCATGGCCGAGAACCTGCGCATGTACGCCACCAGCCGCGGCATCGGCGTCACCCTCGTCAACCCCGGCATGACCGACACCGCCTTCTGGCAAGGCGGCGTCCCGCCCTTCGCCCTGTCCCCCAAGCCCGTCGCCAAGGCCATCTGCTTCGCCCTCGACCAGCCGGCCGACGTCGACCTCAACACCCTGACCATCCGGCCGGTCGGCCAGCCCGTCTGAGGCAGATCTGACGCCCTGTGGCATCGCAGCCGGTCGTGAGCCGTGATGTTCGCATCGGAAGCGAGACAGCCACCCCGGCAGGCGGCCAGAGATCTCCTGGTCACGCCTGCGGATAGTCCGGCTCCAGTTCCACCGCATGAATCTCACTGCAAAGGAGAAGTCCATGAAACGCATCACCAAACGCGCGGCCCTGGCCACTCTGGCGTCCGTCGCGGTGACGGCCTCACTTGCCGTCGCCCTCCCGACGGCGGCGTACGCGATCAATGAGGTCCCGTGCGGCGACCGGACCGACCTCGTGCGCGCCACAATCCACGCAACCGGCGGCTCGTCAGCCGACTACTGCTACGCCAACGGCGGAACGGATATGTACGTCCAGGATGTCTGGTGGGTCACCCGGATCTCGACCGGTAACAACCGCGTTCAGTGGTACGGGGACGGAAGGTGGCAGCCGGCTCAGCCGATCCCGAAGTGGACCGTGTTCACCTGGCCGAACCATCCCGGTGGGGTCCGCATCCAGGGGATCAGGATCGTCTGAACTGCCGGCGATATCGGGGCGGCGGTCCTGCCCGATCGCCGCTCCGGCCGGCAAGGCCCCGGGGTACAGCCCCGGGAAAGCCGGGCTCCCACATTGAGGTCGCGAGTTCGCGTCACCACCACTGACATCAACGCGGACGAAACCAGCGTGTCCCAGGTCGGGGTGCGGGCCGGCGTCTGATCCTTGCCGGTCAGCCAGATCGCGTAAGCGATGTCCTCGCCGAACTTCCACACCAGGTCGCGGCGGATGTCGGCGAGGTCGGGGTCGCTGTCGGTGGGCCGGGAGGGCTTGCGTCGCCACCAGTTCATGGTGTCGATGCTGGCATCCGCCCGGCCCGGGACGGGCCGTCTTCTGTCGATCTCGGCGTTCACGGGGGGCGTTACGGCAGTTTCGCCAGGACGTCGTGCGGGCGCACGGGCGGGTCTGCGTTCGCACGCACGAACCCTTGTGCACGCGCGTGAGGCGTGTCCTGGTCCATGGGTGTCCCGGTTCTGCCGCGCCTCGCCCTGGAAATGACGGTGCAATTGAGGCATGAAGAGTCGATCTCCGTCGCCATCTGCCCGCACGGTCATCACCTCGGCGGCAGCGGCCAGAGCCCGCCGCGCCACTCGGACCGCGATCGCACCCAGCCCCGCCGCGCCACCGACCGGCGGCCGGCGGCGATTACCCCGGTTGATATGGCTTGTCGCCGCTGTGGCCGTGATCGGGGCCGTGGTGTGGGCGGCGGTGTCCCTGGATGTTGCTGACTGGGCTCGCTGGACCTTGGCCGGCATCGCGATCGCTGCGGTGTCCAGCCTGGGCATCGCTGTCTTGATCGGGCCTGCCGCCCGCCGCCTGGCCGGCGAACACCAGCCACTTACCCCGGCCGAACGCCGGCAGATGACCGCCACCGAACGCGTCGAGGCCATCAACGCCGCCCGGCACACCCTGATCCAGGCCGCCACCGGACTGGTCGTCATCGGCGGCGTGGTGTTCACCGCCCAAGGCCTCTGGTACACCGCCCAGAGCCTGGACGCCTCCCGCCAAGCCCAGCGCACCACCGAACAAGGACAAATCACCGACCGCTACACCAAAGCCGTCGAACAACTCGGCTCCCGCACCAGCCTGGACGTCCGCCTCGGCGGCATCTACGCCTTGGAGCGCCTGGCCCAGGACTCCCCCCGCGACCACCAGACCATCTACGACGTCCTGACCGCGTTCATCCGCGAACACGACCCCAAACCCAAAGCCGCCATGCCCGCAACACCCGCCACCGACATCCAAGCCGTCCTCACCATCATCGGCCGCCGCAACACCAACCTCGAGCACAGCTTCACTGAGCTCGATCTCTCACACATCCGCATCCGGGGCGCTGACCTGAGCGGCAGGCAGCTGATGCACGTGAACCTGAACGGCGCGAACCTGAACGGCGCGAACCTGCGCGGCGCGAACCTGCGCGGCGCGAACCTGGGCGATGCGGACCTGGGCGATGCGGATCTGAGCGACGCGAACCTAAACTACGCGAACCTGGGCGGCGCGGACCTGCGCAGCGCGGACCTGGGCGACGCGGACCTGAACCGCTCGTACCTGGGCAGCAGGGCGAACCTGCGCGGCGCGGACCTGCGCGGCGCGGACCTGAACCGCGCGGACCTGGGCGGTGCGGATCTGCGCGGTGCGGACCTGCGCGGCACGGACCTGGGCGACGCGTACCTGCTCGGCGCGGACCTGCGCGGCGCGGACCTGCGGGAGGTGCGGGGTCGGACACCGGATCAGATACGGGACATGGCTCGCACTGACTCCGCGACGCAGTTCTGAATGCCGCCTGCGAAACACGGTCGCGAGATGCCGGAGGTGCTCAGATGCTTGCCTATGCACGACGTGGTTACGCACGCGGGCGGGCTTCTATAGCCCGGTGACGGGGTTGTCGGTCCAGCGGTCGCCTTCTTCGAGGTAGCCGAGTAGGGCGGCCGAGCCGTCGGCCCATCCGCCGTGGCGGCCGATGCGTTCGAGCTGGGCGCCGGCGCGGCGGGCGGCGGTGGCGAACCCGCGGCGCAGCGAGTGGCCGGTCCACCGTCCGTCGAGTTCGGCGGCCGCGGCGATGCGGGTGACGACGTCGGCGATGGCCTCGGCGGTCATCCGGCCGTGCGGGTCGCCGATCGGGCGCCCGGCCCGGGTCATCGGGACGGCGACGCGGCCCCCCTCGTCGATGCGGACCAGCAGCGGCCCGGCGGTGCGACCGGCCGCGGCGAGCGCGGCCACCAGGTCGCGCACCGCGCGCACCGGGCAGGTGGCCGGCACCCGGCCGTAGGGCACGGCCGCCTCGGTGAAGGTTTTGATCTTGCGCCGGTAGAGGTGACCAGCAGCCCGTCGGGGGTCTCGGCGACGTCGGCGATGTCGAGCGCGGCCAGCTCGCTGACGCGGGCGGCGCAGGCGTAGCCCAGCAGCAGCAGCGCGGCGTCGCGCTTGCCGGCCAATGTCGAGCGGTCGAGGGTGGCGAGCATGGCGCGCAGCGCGTCGGGGACCGCGGCGTCGGCCCGGCGCGGCCGCGCGGCCGGGTCCTTCGCCAGGGCCAGGCGCTCGCGGTAGCCGGACAGCACCTTGCGGGCGGCCTTGGTCTGCGGCGGGTCGACGTCGGCGGCCTGGTGCATGGTGCGGATCGCGGCCAGCGCCCGCTCGATGGACGGCGGGGCCAGCGACCGGCCGGTGCGCGCCGAGGGCGCGGCGGTCAGGTGGGTGACGTCCTCGGTGACGGTCTGCGCGGTCGCCGGCAGCGGGCTGCGGCCCGTGGCCGAGCACCAGGCGGTGAACGCCGACCAGTCGCGGGCGTAGGCCCGGCGGGTCGATGCGGGGACGCCGGCCTCGATGGCGGCGCGGGCGGCGGCGCTGAGCGACAGGTCCGCCTCGCCGTGCCCGGCGGCGGGGGCGAGCGCGGTCACGGGGTGTACCTCCGGGGGTCGGTGTTGCTCTTGAGAAGGAACATTTTCAAGAGCCAGATCCACGACTCTGGGCTACACGCGCCGCAAGGTGCTCCACTGTCACATCCGTGGCACAGGCCGAATCGGGAGGCGGAGATAACCCAACTTGGCGGCCGATGTGATGAGGATCACAGCCAGACGGCCACCAGGGGGATGATCAGGCACGTTGCGGCGACCTGCGATCGTGCCAGGCCAATCCGTTGCTCTCGGGCAATGATCACGGTTGGCCTGGCCCCGGTGTCGGTACTACGTTCCGTGCCTGTCGCCTGAGTGCGGCCAGCTCTTCGCCGTACGGCCTGTCACCCCCGGGGGATCGGCCGACCGGGACCTTGGTCGATCCCGACCAATCCCCAACCGGGCCCGGTGGGAAGTGAGAGATGGCTGCCCTTCGGAGGCACTCGTCACTGGTCCTTGAGCGGGTCGCGGCTCGCTGGAGGGGGACCCGGGAGCGTGCTCGACTCGCTGCAGCAGTCAGCCGCCGATGGTTCGCCTCGGCACGTCGCACCTTGCCCGTATGGGGACCGCTCGCGGTGCGAGTGGGCCTCTCCGTCATGGAGTGGCTTAACGACAGCGAGCCCAAGTAGGCGGCCGCCTACCTGAGCTCGCGGTAGCGAAAACAGGCTCTGTCTTGGTTGCAGCCCGGGCAGAGCCTTTTCGTATTGTGCGCGGTTGCTACAACCGCGTTGTGGACCATAGCCCGGCGGATCACCTTTGCCAACTCCCTTGTACATACGCAACATCCCAGCTTGGGGCAGGTGCGGAGTTTGCTGAGGGGCTGAGCAGGCGCAACGTACCGCAACAAGACGTGATAGTGATCCCCGTCACAGTGTTGTGCCGCAGGTGCGTGCACCGCTATGCACACGGCTGCACACCCACCCTGGCTACCGAGCAGTAGGCAGCGGTCAGGGTTAGCGCCAGTCGAGGGTGATGGTGCGGTGTACTCCGGCCTCGAGCATCGCCTGGGCCGGTGCTGGCCGTTGGTGTACGAGGCGGGTGCGAAGGCCGACCATCGTCCGTCGTGGCCCAGGATGATGGGGTCGGCCACCCAGCGTGTGCAGCGCGTACAGCTCCCACTCCGACATGCCTGCGGTACGGGCGTCGTCGAGCACGGCGTGGCTCCATCACGCTCGAGTGGGCGAAGAGCCTGAGCAAACGACTGTCTGAGGGCGCCTACACCATGGCCGATGATCCGGGTTCGTGGCGAACGGTCCCCGGTCACCTCAAGATGCGCTTCTAATCAAACTTGACTAGACGTTTCCTCCTCGTGTACTCTGGCCAAGTAGTCAAGCTTGACTAGCCTCTACCAATCCGTTCGCAACACCGAGACAAGGAATCGAACCCATGGGAAAGTTCGCGATCGAGACGAGAGGGGCGGAGGTGGGCGCGTGTCGGCGACGAAGCTCCTGGTACTCGGTATCGTGCACCTCTCCGGCGGCGCGCATGGCTACCAGGTGCGGTCCGAACTGCAGAGCTGGGGTGCGGAGAGTTGGGCCAAGATCAAGCCCGGCTCGATTTATCACGCGCTGAAGAAGGCGGCGGCTGATGGCCTCCTCACCGAACACGCCGAGCCGGGCAACTCTGGGCCGGAGCGCGTTCTGTACCGCGCGACAGCTCGGGGACGTGACGAGATGGTCGAACTGGTCCGCGACGGTCTGCGGCGCACCCACGACGCGGACATGCTCAACGCGTCCATCGCCATGTTGCCCATGCTGACCAGGACAGATGCCATCGCGCAGGTTAACGAGCGGGTCGCGCGCCTGGAAGCGGAGCTCGTAGAGCAGGCCAAGTGGCGGGAGCACCCCAATCGGGACGCCCCCGAGCACGTCCGCGATCAGGCCGAACTGTGGGCGGGACACGCACGCACCGAACTGGAGTGGGCGAAGAGCCTGAGCAAACGACTGTCTGAGGGCGCCTACACCATGGCCGATGATCCGGGTTCGTGGCGAACGGTCCCCGGTCACCTCAAGATGCGCTTCTAATCAAACTTGACTAGACGTTTCCTCCTCGTGCACTCTGGCCAAGTAGTCAAACTTGACTAGCCTCTACCAATCCGTTCGCAACACCGAGACAAGGAATCGAACCCATGGGAAAGTTCGCGATCGAGACGAGAGGGAGAAGAGCTTCGGCACGACCCACGCGGTCGCCGGTGTGGACCTGGCCGTGAGCGCCGGGGGCGTGTACGGCGTGCTCGGTCCGAACGGGGCGGGCAAGACCACCACGATCCGCATGCTGGCCACGCTCCTGCGCCCCGACGCCGGAGAGGCGCAAGTGCTCGGCTACGACGTCGTGCGTGACGCCCAGGCGGTGCGGAGCAGGGTGGGCCTCACCGGGCAGTTCGCGTCGGTCGACGAGGACCTCACCGGGGTGGAGAACCTGCTGCTGCTCGCCAGGCTGCTCGGCTACTCACGCCGCCGAGGCAGGCAGCGGGCGACCGACCTGCTCGACGCGTTAGGTCTTGCCGAGGCGGCCGACCGGCAGGTGAAGAAGTACTCCGGCGGGATGCGCCGGCGCATCGACATCGCGGCGAGCCTGGTCGTCACCCCCGAACTGATCTTCCTCGACGAGCCCACGACCGGGCTCGACCCGCGCAGCAGGAACCAGGTCTGGGAAATCGTCAGGGGCATGGTCGCCGAGGGCGCCACCGTGTTGCTGACCACGCAGTACCTCGACGAGGCCGACCAGCTGGCCGACCGGATAGCGGTGATCGACCACGGGAAGGTGATCGCCGAGGGCTCGAGCGGCGAGCTCAAGGCATCGGTCGGCGCCGGCTCGCTGCACGTACGGCTACGTGCGCCCGAGCAGCGGGCCGAGGCCGAACGGGTCCTCGCCAGCGTCCTCGAGGTGCCGGCCGAGCCGTCCGCCGACCCGGCCGCGCTGTCCGCGCGGATCTCCGACCCCGAGCGGGTCGCCCGCGCCCTGGCCGAGCTGTCCCGCAGCGGCATCGACGTCACCGAGTTCGCGCTCGGTCAGCCGAGCCTGGACGAGGTGTTCCTCACCCTGACCGGACACGCCGCCGAGGAGACACCCGAGGAGGATGCCGCATGAATGCCACGACCGCGGAGCAGGCGTCGGCGCCGGTCACCGAGGACGCGCTGCGCAGTGTGCTGTTGGCCGGTGAGCGGCCGTCTCGCCCCGGCCCGGTGCTCACCTCGTTGACATTCGGCTGGCGGGCGCTGCTGAAGATCAAACACGTGCCCGAGCAGCTCGTCGACGTGACCCTGTTCCCGATCATGTTCACGCTGATGTTCACCTACCTGTTCGGCGGCGCGCTCGCCGGGTCGACACAGGCGTACCTACAGTTCCTGCTGCCCGGCATCCTGGTGCAGGCGAACGTCATGATCACCATGAACACCGGCATTACGCTGAACACCGACATCCAGAAGGGGGTGTTCGACAGGTTCAGGTCACTTCCGGTGTGGCGACCGTCGCCGCTGGTCGGCGCCCTGCTCGGCGATGTGATGCGCTACTCGATCGGGTCGGCGATCGTGATCACGCTCGGCCTGGTCCTAGGGTTCCGGCCGGAGGGCGGCGCCGTCGGCGTGGTGCTCTCGGTGGTGCTGCTGCTGGTGTTCTCGTTCTGCCTGTCGTGGCTGTGGACGATGCTCAGCCTGATCCTGCGCACGCCGAACTCGGTGGCGGGGGTCAGCATGATGGTGATGTTCCCGCTGACGTTCGTGAGCAACATCTTCGTGGACCCGAAGACGATGCCCGGGTGGATGCAGGCGGTCGTCGAGGTCAACCCGATCACCCACCTGGCGACCGTGGTACGCGGCCTGATGGACGGCTCGGTGCCCGCCGGGGAAATCGGCTGGGTGCTCGTCTCGTCCGTACTTCTCGTCGCGGTCTTCGGTCCCATCACCATGGTCCTCTACCGCAACAAGGAGTAGATGCCGCTACCGCGAGCACTTGGTCGACATCAACTCCGACAACCCGGCCCACTCGGCCAACGCCATCACCGGTACCAGGCCCGGACACGACAAGGAGAGACGCATGAGCACCATCCCCAAGAACAACTCGGAAACCGTTGCGCACACGCCCGGGCGGGCGACCAGCATCGGGGTCTGGATTCTGCAAGTCGTGCTGGCGGCGATAATCGCCGGCGGCGGAATCTCGAAGCTCGCCGGCGACCCGGTCATGGTGGACATGTTCGCCGACATCGGGGCTGGCCAGTGGCTCCGGTACCTGGTCGGAGCGCTGGAGGTCGCACTTCTGATCCCGGCTCTGGCGGGCCTGGCCAGTCTCGGGTTGGCGGCATTGCTGACCGGTGCTGTCATCACCGATCAGTTCGTGCTCGAGCAGAGCCCTTGGCTGCCGCTCGCCCTTCTCGTCGTGGCGGCCGTGATCGCAAGGGCGCGGTGGTCGCGCACCGAGGCCGTCGTCGGCACGCTGCTCAGGCGCTGAGACAAACCTCTCGAACGGAGATGTGAATGAACGAGATGGCCTTTCGTGTGACATCAAACGATGGCACCACCATCGCCTACGACCGGAAGGGAAGCGGCCCGGCTGTCGTCCTGGTAGGCGGCGCACAGGACGACGGAGCCGAGAACGCTCCCTTGGTACCTGCTCTCGCCGAGCACTTCACGGTTTACAACTATGCCCGTCGGGGACGCGGCGCGAGCGGCTTCACCGAGCCCTACGCCGTGGAGCGGGAGATCGAAGACCTGGATGCGTTGATCGCGGAGGCGGGCGGCTCGGCACACCTGTTCGGGGCGTCCTCTGGTGGCGCGCTGGCGCTGGAAGCCGCCGCGGCCGGGTCAGCCATCGACACGATCGCCGTCTGGGAGGTGCCCTATGCGGTCGGAGACGACATACGCCCGCGATTCGAGGAGTACATCGCGGACACCCGACGCGCCTTCGACGCCGGGCGAGACGAGGAGGTTCTCGAACTGTTCATGCGCATGACCGGCGCCTCCGACGACAACATCGCGGCCAGGAAAGCGGCAGGCAAGCAGACGGCGCATTGGGCGGATTCGGTCGCCCTCGCGCCCACGCTGGTCCACGACAGCCTCTTCCTCAACCGCTACCAATTGCCAGCCGATCGACTGGCAACGGTCACCCAACCGGTCCTGGTCACCACCGGAGGACCGATCACGGCCCCCTACATGGCAGGCCTGCCCTCGGACTTCTTCGACCGCGCAGCCGACGAGCTTGCAGACCTCCTACCCCACGCTCAACGGGAGACCCTCGAGGGGCCGGATCACGTCGTCGACCCACAGACCGTCGGCCGGCTGTTGCTACGGTTCTTCAGCAGCGAACACTGAGGGGCCCGCGAGGTGTTGCGGGAAGACCAATTAGGCACCGCGCAAGCAGATCTTCGTCGCGCCAGGGACACGGGGCGGACAGGTGGTGTCGAGGTTTGATGTCGTCGGCGGCATCACAGGCCTGATCCAGGGCGTGCTCGTCACCAACGTCTTCGTCACCACGCAAGGCCGGGCCGTCGTACTGACCTGGGCTTCAGTGGGACTCGACCTGGCCTACTCGCGGCTCATCGGCTCCGTCGTCGGTCGTACCCCGCACTCCGGGCCGCCTCAGTACCGCCCACCGAACCCCTGCGCAGCACATGACCAGGCACCTCGGTAGGGCCAGTGATTCCGGGCTGTGGTCGCATGCGGTCACCGTTCCCGGGCGGTGGCCCGGTGCCGAAAGTCGTGCCCACGGCGTGCTCACGTCAGGAGTGCCACCGATGACGCAGCCGCGTTCCCGGGTCGACCTGTACGCGGCGATCCGACGGGATGCCCGATCTGGGATGTCCAACCGCGCGCTGCAGCGCAAGCACGGCGTCGGCTTCCGAACCGTGACAGCGGCGCTGGAATCTGCATGGCCGAAGGAGAGAAAGCAACCGCCCAAACGCGGCTCACGGCTTGACGCGTACCGAGTGGTGATCGACGACTGGCTGCGCTCGGACCTCGACGCGCCGCGGAAGCAGCGACACACGGCGAAGCGGATCTTCGATCGCCTGCTTGACGAACATGACGGGGCCGGGGTGCGGAGTTGGTCCATCTCTTGTCAAGGTTCCGCCCCTACACACCGTTACCTCGCCCGTCGGCGTCTCAACTGATCATCTGGTTCAGCGACACGCACTTATCGAGGTGCTCGGACAGAACGCGGAACCTGGCAGAGATCCCGTTCCACTTCCTTGGAAGCGGAACGGCACGGCACGCTCGGCTGCCGGATCATGCGAACCGGGCATTCCGGCAGAGATCGCGTTCCAGAAGTCGTCCCACAATTATTGTTCCACAATGAGCGTACGGAAACGAATTTAGGTACGATTTCGGTGTGGGCAGCGACGCACACCCGAACAACGGTCTGGAACTCGGCTACGCACGCGTCTCCACCACGAAGCAGTCCCTGGAGCGGCAGCTGGATGCGTTGACGGCGCAGGGCATCCCGGACGAGCGGATCTTCGTGGACAAGAAGACCGGCGCCTCCGTCGAACGCGAGGGCCTGCAGCGGTTGCTCGCCTACGCCCGATCGGGCGACGTCATCGTGTTGCACACCCTGGATCGGCTCGGCCGCAATCTGCGCGAGGTCCTCAACCTCGTTCACGAGCTGGCCGAGCGCGGTACTGGCGTCCGAACCCTGGCCGACCCGCTGCCTATCAACACCGCAGACGCGGGGATGGCTCGCGTGGCCTTCCTGCTGCTGGCCTTGTTCGCCGAGATGGAGCGCATCTTCACCGCCGAGCGCGCCGCCCACGCCCGCAGCGTGGCCGAGGCCAAGGGCAAGCACGTGGGCCGCCCCATCGCGCACCCCGCCGCAAAGATCGACTACGCGCGCCTGCTCAAGGCGGAAGGCGACTCCCTCGCACAGATCGCCGCCAAGACCGGCATCCCCAAGACCTCGCTCCACCGGTACCTGTCGTCGCCCAGCCGTGACGTCTGACCTGGACGGTGCTCATGCTCCCCCCGATCATCTACTACGGCGGCAAAGCCAAGCTGGCCGACCAGATCGCCGCGATGCTGCCGGCCACAGCCACTACATCGAGCCCTTCTGCGGATCCTTGGCGGTGCTGCTGGCCAAGCAGCCTGCCAAGCTGGAGACGGTCAACGACCTGGACCGCGACCTCATGACCTTCTGGAAGGTGCTACGCGACCGACCTGCCGAGCTCGTACGGCTGTGCGCGCTGACCCCGCATAGCCGCGCCGAGCACGACGCCGCCTACGGTGATCTGTCCGGGCTGGATGATCTGGAACGCGCCCGCCGGGTCTGGGTCCGCCTCACCCAGGGCCGGACCGGCACGCTCCGCAAGACCGGCTGGCGATTCGACGCGGCCGACACCGCCAGGATCTCCCTGCCCGCCCGGCTGAACGGCTACCTGGAGCGGATGCACGGCGTGGCCGAGCGTCTGGCTCGGGTGTCGCTGGAATGCCGCGACGCCTTGGAGGTCATCGAGGCGTACGGGCGGTTCCGCGGCAGCCTGCTGTATGTCGACCCGCCGTACCCGGGCAGCACCCGGGAGCGAAACTACCGGCACGAGATGACCGGCACTGACGCGCACCGCACGCTGGCCGAAGCGCTGCACCGCTGCCGGTCCACGGTGGTCGTCTCCGGGTACGCGTGCGAGCTGTACGACACCGAGTTGTACGCGGGCTGGCACCGCTACACGCTGGCGGCATCCACCAGTCAGGGCGGGACCTGGGAGAACCGCACCGAGGTGTTGTGGTCCAACCGGCCGCTGAACGCCACCGACGTGCTGTTCGACGCACGCAACGAAACCCTCCCGGCCACGACCAGGCCGTGTAACGAAAGGCCGTGTGAGGGGCCGGAATGCGGGCTTGTGGTACGGCAGGCGGCCACCGGCCGCCCGGCGCGGTTCTGCTCCACGGCGTGCCGCGTCGCCGCGCACCGGGCCGCCAAGACACCGACGACGTGACGGCGACCTACAGGGCGTCGTCCTCCCAGTCCGGCTCATCGGGGTTGCGCAGCTGACGGATGCCAGCGGGTCCGAGGTCGGGCAGGGCGAAGGAGTAGGTGCCGATCACGTTGATGTGCTTGCGGACGAACGGCGACAGCCGCGCGACATCTTCCTCTGCCAGCGGATAGCCCTCTGCCTTCAACTGATCGAGGGCCCTGTCCATGTAGAAGGTGTTCCACAGCGTGACGCAATTCAGAACGAGACCAAGCGCGCCGAGCTGGTCCTCCATGCCCTTGTAGTAGCGCTGGTAGATCTCGCCCTTCTTGCCGTGGAAGATCTTCCCGGCCAGCGCATGCCGGGATTCTTGCAGGTTGCGCACCCCCTTGATGTCGCGCCGGTAGGGCTCTTCAACTGCGTAGGTGAGGATGTGCAGGGTCTTGAAGATCCGGCCGTAGTGGGCGATCGCCTCCCCGAGCGGGGTGGGGTTGCCGTCCCGCTGGATCATCCGCATCACGTCGTAGGCGCGGATCTCGCCGGTGTAGATCGACACCACGACGCGCAGGATGTCGCCCCAGTGCCGTCTGATCTTGTTCAGGTCGATCTTCCCGCGGGCGAAGCGGGACAGGCTGCTGTAGTCGGCGTCCTGGATGCGCCAGCCCTTCTGGTCGGGGAGGTCGGCCAGCGCGGGTCGGTACTGCATGCCCAGCAGGTGGACCAGGCCGAACACGACGTCGCTGTAGGATCCGGTGTCGGTCACCAGGACCTCTGGGCGCGGACCGCCGTCCCGCCGGAACGCCACGTCGATCATGTGGAGCGAATCGCGGACCGTGCCGGTGACGACCTTCGCCCCGAGCCCAACCCCGCGATCGTTGATCATGTTGAGCCAGGTGACCCCGCGCGAGCGACCGAAGAACTTCTTGTTCGGGCGGGTGTAGATCGAGGGCACGGGGACCACGAACCGCATCCCGTCGATCGCCGCGACCAGACCGCCGCCGAGCGCCTGGGCGAATCCGAGCTGGCCCTGCTCGTCGATCAGCGGGCCGTTGGCCAGCGTGTAGGTCTCCGCCGACAGGTAGTTCTGCGCGACGTGCGACAGTCGCCCGCGCTCCAACGCGGGCGTTCCCGTCTTCACCACCGGCGCGTACCCGATGTTCAGCGCCTGGGCTGTCAGGCACGCTGCCACGGAGACGTGGAAGTCGGCGAGCTTGCTCACCCCGCCGGCGGCCGAGGTGAACGCGGCCTCGAACGCCGGGACTCTGCCCATCACCTCCAGCAGCAGCTCTGGCAGGTCGACCCGCGGCAATATGGCTGCCATCCGCTTGCGCAGGTCGATCAGGGACGGCGGTTCCGGCAAAGCGGCCAGCTTGGCCACGTGCAACCGTCCGTCCGCATCCACGCTCACGTCCACCCCGTCGTGACCGACGCGAGAGGCGACGTCGTTGAGCGCCAGGTGCAGCACCAGTGCGTGCTCGGCGAGCAACTGCCCGGGGTTTTCCGGCAGTTGCAGGTCCACCAGCGCCGGGCCCTTGGCCGCCTCCCACCGCGCGCCGTCCAGCAGCTGCCCGCGTGGGTCCCGCCAGCGGGCGGATGCTTCGGCGTAGACATCGCGGCGTTTAAGGTGCCGGTGGAACTGGGTGAGCACGCACATGGTGTAGGCGTTCTTGTCCACGGTGCTGCCGTTCGGTGAGCTCTTGAACACCAGCCGCTTCCACGATCCGGTCACCAGCTCGGGATCGATGTCAGTCTCGATGACCTTCTTCTTGCGCCCGTCCAGGATCCGCGGCAGTTGCTTCATGGCCTCCAACGCCCGGGCGCCCTCGGTGTTGGACCCGAACTCGATGACCGTCGTCAGCGTCTTGAGGAACCCCGACACCGTCGCGATCCGGGAGGCCAGCAGCGCGCGCATCTCGCCGCCGGTGTCGACGTCGGGCGGCGGCACCATATCGGTCACCGCCGCGACCGCCTCGCGCAGCTCCCGCCGGGGCACGATGGCGTCGATCGCTTCCCACACCTGGTCCAACCGGAGTTCCTCGCCGTACTCGGTGACCTCCAGCAGGGTTTCCACGGCCGCGGCGAGGGTGGCCGAGTGTTTGGCCAGCTTGGGGTGCTGGCGGGCCCGCTCTTTGTTGGTCGCGGTCTCGGCCTTGCCGACCAGCTCGGTCGTCACCAACAGGTCCAGCATTTCCAGGCAGTCGTCGACCGCCTTGCCCTCCAGGTAGATGACGGTGGCCAGCAGCGTGGCGAGCTGCCGGGAGGGTGCGTGCCGGCGCAGCGTGGTCGCGGTGGCCTGCATGCCGTAGCGGGCCAGGTCGACCATGCGCCGGTGCGGGACTTCCGGCGGTAGCGGCATCGCTCCCAGCCCGACCCCGAGGATCTCGGCGGCGCGCTCCAGCGCCTTCTCCAAGTTCCTGCCCGACGTTCCCGTCGGACCCTTGCGCCAGCGCTCCAGGTCCGAGGCGCGCCGACCATCCGGCACCTCCAGCAGCATCTCCAAGATCGCCCGCTGCCGTGGGGTCAGCACCGCATAGAGCGTGTCGTAGAGCCGGTCGGTTGCCTCATCGCGCACCCGGGCGACCAGCCGGGCCAAGGTGGTCACCCCTGGCAGGAGCACCTTGTTGGTGCGCAACCAGGTGATGCCGTCGTAGAAGATTGTCTTCTTGCCGTCGCCGGTGTTCCAGGCCCGCGAGTCCACCCATGCGGTGAATTCGGCCTCCGCCGGGGAGAAGTCCTTCAGCTTGTACGCCTCGCGGATGACGTCCTGGTGCTCGAATGGTGTGTTGCGCCGCTCGGTGTACCGCTTGATCTGCGAGATGTCCTCGATCCCGAGCTGCTCGCCGAGATACTCCAGCACCTCGTGAGGCACGTCCAGCGGATCGGTCAAGAAGCGCCCGACGAACCGGGCCGTGGTCAGTTGGAGGGCGAAGCCGAGACGGGCGTGTGCACCGCGCCGCTCGCCGATCAGCGTTCGATCTGCGTCATCGAGGAAGAAGAACCGCTCCAGCTCCGCCTGCGACGGAGCGCCCGAGTACCGGCCGTACGCGGCGGCCTCGCTGTCACTCAAGAACTCAACTGGCATAGACGCCGAAAGTAGGGCAGCCAACGCGCCCCGGACGAGCGGAAGATCAAATAACTAGCTGGGACGTCCGCTAACGGGACTTTTCGTTCCGATGCTCGTCATGCCCCATGTAGGAGAGGGTGAGACCGACGCGGGTGGCGGTGCCGGCGTGCTTGGCGACGTTGGCCAACGCCTCCTGGGCGACCCGTAGCAGGACGACCTCGGCCTCCGGGCGCATCGTGCGGGTCTCGCCGGTGACGGTGACCTGGGCCGGGATGCTGTGGCGGGCCGACCACGCGGCCGCCACCTCGGTGATGGCGTCGGCCAGGCGGCCGGTCTCCAGCGGCTCCGGGCGCAACTCGTTCACCGAGCGCCGCGCCTCGGTCAGGCTCTCCCGGGCCAGCGCGGTCGCCGCGGCGTGGTGCCGCCGCCACGGCGGCCGGGTCGTCGGCCGCGTGCTCGGCCGCCTGCAACTGGGTGACGATGCCGGTCAGGCCCTGGGCCAGCGTGTCGTGGATCTCCCGAGCCATCCGGGCCCGCTCGTCGAGGACGCCGGCCGCGCGGGCCTGCTCGACCAGCCGTTCCTGCAGCGCCGCGTTCTCTGCCAGCGCCGCGGCCAGCCGCGCGTTGGCCTCCCGGGCCTGGCGCAGCGCCGCCTCACGGGAGTCGTAGTACCGCGCGCCGATCTCGCCCATCCAGGCCAGCAGGCACATCGGCGCGATGTTGACCACCAGGATCCCCAGGTACTCGAGGCGGCCGGCCCAGGAGCCGGTGTCCAGGCCGGCCGACTGTGCCGTGCCAGCCACCACCGCGACGCCGGCGATGAAGTACAGCTCATGCGGATCGCCCGATCTCCCGAGCTGGCGGTGGAAGCGGTCGTTCGCCCACGCGGTGGGGCGGCTCCACGGATCGGTGGATTCAGGGATGCGGAAGCAGGGCGGAACTACTCGGTGATACCGTATAGTGGTACTCGGTGGCACGTAGTACCGAAAGGGCTGAGGAGCACCTGTGATGGACGACCTGACGGAGATGTTGAAGGGCACCCTCGAAGGGTGCGTGCTCCAGATCATCGGCAGCGAGGAAACCTACGGGTACGCCATCACCCGTCAGCTGAACGAACTCGGCTTCACCGACGTCATCGAGGGGACGGTGTACACCATCCTGCTGCGGCTGGAGAGGAACGGGCTCGTCCAGGTGACGAAACGACCGTCCGGGGTCGGTCCGCCGCGCAAGTTCTACGCCCTCAACGACGCCGGACGCGAGGAACTCACGAAGTTCTGGGCGAAATGGCAGTACCTCTCATCACGCATCGACAGGCTCAAGAAGGGCGGGACATGAACTTCTGGGAGAAAGTCACAGGCAGCGATCTCACCAGGGAATGGAAGGCGTTCGAAGCCCGGGCCGAGGCCCTGCCGGACGACTACCGGGCGGCGTGGGGACAGATCATCGCCCACCTCCTCCCCTACGGGGACTTCACCGGCCGCAACCTGATGCCGATCCTCGACGCCGCCCTGGGGCTGCTCGAAGTAGCGGCGGCGGACGGGCAGAGCGCCCATGAGGTGCTCGGCGAGGACATCCGCGGCTTCTGCACCGCGCTTGCCGGTGGCGAAGGGGCGCGAACCTACCGCGACCGGTGGCGCGAGCAGTTGAACAGGAACGTCGCGAGGAAACTGAGCCGGCTGGGAGGCTGACGTGAGCATCCACGACATCGTCGAGGGCAAGAAACAGTGGCGGGCGCACCTGGCGCGGGTCAAGGCTCTCCCGCCGGACTACCAGATCGTCTACAAGGAGATGCAGAAGTACCTGTTCAAGGTCGGACCGATCGACCTGCCTGACGGGCCCCTGCTCCCCGGGATCGTCGACTTCTTCGAGGAGGGCGTCGCCGCAGGCAAGGGAGTCGTGGAACTCATCGGCACCGACGTCGCCGCGTTCTGCGACGACCTGGTCAAGGACTCCCCTACCTACGCCGACGTCTACCAGGAATCGATCAGCGCGAAACCCGGCGCGGACGAGAAGTGACGCCCGCCGCCCCCGGCAAGCAGATGCTCCACCGGGGCCTCATCCGGCGCCGGGAAGGCTGGCGACCTGGCGGCTCAGTACGGCCAGCAGGCCCGCCATGACCACGCCGACGGCCGCGAGCCCGGCCCGGTCGGCCGCCGTGTCGGTGTTGGAGACCAGGCCGAAGGCGGTGTGGGCGACCAGTGCGCCGGAGGCCAGGGCGAGACCGTGCCGGTCGGTCCACCGGTCGCCGGCTGTCCACCGGCGCAGTGACCACGCGGCGGCCACCGCCACGACGGCGGCGGCCGACATGGGCACGACCACCCACCCGCCGTGCGTGAAGGCGGGCCGGGTCGCGCCGCCGAAGGGGAACAGCAGAGCCAGGAATCCGAAGACGGCCACCGCGCCGGCCATTCCCGCCACCGCGGGGGCGGGCGGCCTGATCGAGGGCGCGCCAGGCCGGGGCCTCAGCCGCAGCCCGGCCACCACCAGCAGGGCCACGGCGACGGCGCAGCCCACCAGGATCGCCGGAGGCGCCTGATATCCGGGGTCGATGGAGGTCACGACCGTCACCCGCAGCAGCAGCGCGCCGAGGACGAAGACCGCCCCGGCCACCCACGTGCCGAATCTGCCCAGGTAGGGCCGGTCGCGCAGGGACGGGACGATCAGGTCGGTCAGGAGGATCGGAATCGCGGCGCTGAAGACCGCGTGGTAGGGGATCTGCAGCTCGGCGTAGGCGCTGTTCAGGCCCAGGATTCGCGGCGCCCACCCGGCCGCGCCGTACATCGTGGGGCTGCTCAGCGCCTGCAGCGCCAGGCCCTCCTCGACGATGCCGTACGCGGCGCCGAGCAGCAGCACCCCGGTCCAGCCCGTCCCGGCCCGGCGTACGAGTTCGCGCACCAGGACGACGCCCGCGCCGTAGATCGGGATCCACAGCAGCAGGAGCCAGGCCATGCGCAGCGGCGGGTTGCCGAGGGTGAACTCGGCCACGAGCGGTGTGATCACCGCGAGGAGCAGTGCGGCCAGCCGGCCGCGCGTCTTGTTCGCCGTCATGCGGCCAGCGTGTGCCGCGAGCACGGCCCGCGTCTGCCGTCCCGGGTCCCGTCCGTGGCAACCCAGGTGACAACCCGGCGTCGACTTCGGTTGCTGCCGCCGCCCGGCCCGCCGTCACTACGCTGGGCCTCCGTGACGGCAGACGTACGGCCCGGCCCCGCGCGGACCCGGCGGGACCGGGCGATCCGGGCGGGGAGCGTCGCCTGCGCGCTGGCCGCGGCGGCGGTCGTCGTGCGAGGCGAGCTCGGCGCGGCTTCCGGATGGCACCTGATCGCCGACACGGCCGGCGGTGCGGTGGCGTGCGGGGCGCTGTGGCTGTCGCGCCGGTGG
This sequence comes from Microbispora triticiradicis, assembly GCA_003260025.2. Taxonomy (GTDB): domain Bacteria; phylum Actinomycetota; class Actinomycetes; order Streptosporangiales; family Streptosporangiaceae; genus Microbispora; species Microbispora triticiradicis. The sequence continues at coordinate 41,773 of QFZU02000046.1, forward strand.
CCGGCCACCACGGCGCTGGTCGCCGTGGCGCTGGCGGTGCCCGCGGCCTCGGCGTCGGTCGCGGCGGGCATCGCCACGCTGATGACCGCCCTGTACCGGCGTTCGGCCGTCGCGATCGGGATGGGCGCCGCGTGGGTGGCGGCGACGCTGGCCCGGTTCTGGCTGCGGCCGCCGGGGCTGGCGCCGTACGCGGTGTGGGCGCTGGTCGCGGTGCTGTTCGGGGTGGCGCTGACCGGGTGGGGGATGCTGGCGCGGGCCCGCCGTCAGCTGGTGCTGTCACTGGAGGAGCGGCTCCGCGGGGCCGGGGAGGAGCAGCGGCGGCGCGTCGAGCAGGCCCGCCACACCGAGCGTCTGGCCATCGCCCGCGAGATGCACGACGTGCTGGCGCACCGGCTGTCGCTGCTGGCGCTGCACGCCGGGGCGCTGGAGTTCAACGCGCGGGCCGACCCCGCAGAGGTGGTCGAGGCGGCCGCGGTGATGCGCTCCAGCGCGCATCAGGCGCTGCAGGAACTGCGCCAGGTCATCTCGGTCCTGCGCGAGGCGCCCGTCCTGGCCGTCCTCGACCTGCCGGCGCTGGTGGAGGAGGTACGGCGGGCGGGCGTGCGGGTCGAGATGCACGACGGCGGCCTGCGCCTGCCCGACCTGCCGGGCGCGACGGCGCGGGCCGCCTACCGGATCGTCCAGGAGGGCCTCACCAACGCCCGCAGACACGCCCCGGGCCGGCCGGTGACCGTACGCCTCGACGGAGGTCCCGGCCGGGGGCTGACCATCGAGGTGCGCAACCCCGTCGCGACGTCCGTCCCCGGTTCCGTTCTCGTGCCCGGCTCCCCCGCGGGTGAGGGCGCCGGCCTGGCCGGGATGCGGGAGCGGGCCGAGCTGGCGGGCGGCCGGGTGGAGCGGGCCGGTGTGGAGGAAGGCGAGTTCCGGCTGGCGGTCTGGCTACCATGGCCGGTGTGAGCGCCATCCGCGTGCTGGTCGTGGACGACGACCCGCTCGTCAGGGCGGGCCTGACGCTGATGCTCAGGGGCGCCGACGAGCTCGTCGTGGTGGGCGGCGTGGCCGACGGCGCCGACGTCGCGGCCGCGGTCGACGCGCACGCGCCCGATGTCGTGCTCATGGACATCCGGATGCCGGGCCTGGACGGGATCGACGCCACCCGCCTGCTGCGGCGGCGGCCCAGCCCTCCCCACGTCATCATCCTGACCACCTTCGACGCCGACGAGCACGTCTTCGGCGCGCTGCGCGCCGGGGCCGGCGGGTTCCTGCTCAAGGACACCCCGCCGGAGGGCATCGTGGACGCGGTCCTGCGGGTCGCGGCGGGCGAGCCGATCCTGTCCCCCGACGTGACCCGGCGCCTGATCGCCCACCTGGCGCCGGAGGCGGAGGACCGCCGCCGCGACGACGCGCGCAGGCTCCTGTCCAGGCTCAGTGGCCGGGAGCGCGAGGTCGCCGCCGCGGTCGGCCGGGGCATGTCCAACGCGGACATCGCGGCCGAGCTCCACATGAGCGTCGGCACGGTCAAGAGCTACGTCTCCCGCATCCTCGCCAAGACCACCCTGGACAACCGCGTCCAGCTCGCCCTCATCGCCCACGACAACCCGCTCTGATCAACGGCGTTCCGGGTGCTGGGCGGACCGATATCATGGGCGCTTCGTAGTGGGGTCCTTCGAGGATGGGGAGGCTCGCAAAGTGGCGAGGCGAGCGCGACCATCGGCTTCCGACGTCCCCGCGGTGAACGGCGCCGCTCCTGAGCTGAACCCCGAAGAGGAGCGGCTGCTCGGCATCGTGTGGCGGGCCGACGGTCCCGTGGGCGCCCGGCTCGCGGGCCGCCAGCTGCGCGAGAGCGGGCTGGAGATCAGCGAGGCGACCGTCTCACGGATCTTCAAGCGCCTGGACGACTTCGGCCTCACCATGCCGTCGGGGCGCAAGGGCCGCACGCTGACCGAGCACGGGCGGCGCTGCGCCGAGGCGATGTCCGCGCGGCAGCGCCACGAGGAGGAGTTCACCCGGGCCTTCGACATCCGCACGGTGGAGCAGCTTCTCGACCTGCTGCACGCCAGGCGGGGCGTCGAGCGGGAGATCGCCGGCCGGGCGGCGGCCAAGGCGACCGACGACGACGTCGCGGGGCTCGAGGAGATCCTGCGCCGTCACGAGATGAGCCTGGACGACGACGAACACGCCCGCCAGATCGGCATGAACTTCCACCGGACGATCGCCCGCATCGCGGGCAGCGACCTGCTGGGGGCGCTGGCGGGCGCGGTGCTCAACGAGTCGCTCCTCCCGCTGGAGAAGGTGCTCGACGTGATCACCGGAGGTCACGGCACCGTGAGCCAGTCGGTGCCCGAGCACGCGGAGATCGTCTCCGCGATCCGCCGCCGGGATCCGGCGGCGGCGGCGGAGGCGATGGCCCGTCACCTCACCCGCCTGATCGACGAGGTCACCGACTTCTCCCGCAGCGACCAGGTCCGGATCTTCGACCGGTTGCTGATGTTCACCCGTCAGTCGTGACGGTGGCGGCCGCCCGCGGGCGCCGCCTGATGTGGTCGACGACCTCCTCGATGGGCAGCACATCGGCGTAGCGGGCGTTGATGTCGAAGAGGGCGGCCTCGTGCGCCGAGGCGGAGCGGTCCCCCACGGCCTCGGCCGGGACGATGGCGCGGAAGCCGTGGTCGAGGGCGCTCTCGCAGGTGGAGCGGATGCATCCGCTGGTGCTGCAGCCGACGACGACGACCGTGTCGATTCGCTGGGCGACGAGGATGCTCGGCAGGTTGGTGTTGAAGAACGCGCTGGCCCGCGGCTTCTCGATGAGCGCCTCGTGCGGGCGGCGGTCCAGCTCGGGCACCAGCCGGACGCGCTCGGACCCCCGGACCATGCGCTCCAGGTGCGGGGTCTTGAGCCGGCTCGCGAGGGGAAGGTCGGAGTAGGTCTCGTCGTAGGCCATGGTGGTGAACACCACCGGAACGTCGTCACGCTCGCGCACGACATCCAGAAGCCGCCGGATGCTGTCCAGCACACCGCCGAGGTCGGTACCGATCATCTCGTCCTGGCTCGTCCAGGCTCCGGCCATGTCGATGACCAGGAGGGCCACGCGCTCCCCCCATCCGACGCGTCCGGCGAACCCCGCCGCGAGGTACTGGTCGAGCAGGTCCCGGTTGCCGAGGCCATGGGTCTGCGCAGGGGTCATGTCGGCGTCACCTTTCATCACCTGGACGGAGATTTACGATCGTCATAATACAAGCAACTTCCTCAAATTTGATAGAGCTAGACATTTGAGAGAGTGCTGAGATAGACATCGATCTGTATTGATGTATCACTGTCGGGAGATGTCTGGTGCGTGATGACTTCGACCTCGTTGTGAGTGGCGCTCTCGTCGTGGGCGAACACGACATCGAGACGGCCGACCTCGGCGTCAGCGGCGAGAGGATCGCGGCGCTCGCCGCGCCCGGCACCCTGCGAGGGACGCGGATCATCGAGGCCTCTCCGGGCGCGGTCCTGGTGCCCGGGGGGATCGACACCCACACCCACATCGCCTGGCCGATCGCGGATGGCGTCCGCAGCCTCGACGACTTCGGCTCGGCGACCCGGGCGGCGGCCGTCAGCGGCACCACCACGGTGATCGACTTCGTGCCGGCGTCCGGCGGGTCGCTCGTGGCCGCGGCCCGCGAGCGCATGGCCGAGGCGGCGCCGTCGGTGATCGACTACACCTTCCACCCGGTGATCGCCCGCATCACCCCGGAGCGGCTGCGCGAGATCCCCGCCCTGGTGGCCGAGGGCCTGGCCTCCTTCAAGATCTACACGACGTACGACGACCGGCTCGACGACGGGGAGATCAGGGCGGTGATGACCGCCGTGGCGGAGGCGGGCGGGCTCGCCGGTTTCCACGCGGAGAACCACGCCATCCTCGAACACGCCAGGTCCGCGGTGCTGGCCGACTCCGTCGCGGCCATCGACCGCTTCCCCCGCAGCCGGCCCGGCAGCGCGGAGAGCGCCGCGATCGGCCTGGTGACGCACTTCGCCCGGGAACTCGGCGCGCCGGTGTACGTCTACCACGTCTCCGGCGGCGAGGCGTTGTCCGCCATCGAGGCGGCCGGCGAGACGGGCGTTCTGGTGCAGGCGGAGACCTGCACCCACTACCTGGTGCTGGACGACTCCGTGTACCGGCGTCCCGACGGGTGGAAGTATGTGATCACGCCGCCCGTCAGGGACGCCGCCGCACAGGACCGCCTCTGGCACGCGCTGCGCAGCGGAGTCCTGGGCAGCGTGGCCTCCGACCACTGCGCCTACGGCCTGGAGCACAAGTTGCCGGGTGCCGCCGACTTCACCGCGCTGCCGCCGGGAGCCCCCGGCCTGGACGCGCGGGTCCCCCTGCTGTGGGACCACGCGGTCACCCGTGGCCGGCTCGGCCTGCGGGGGTTCGTCGAGGTGTCGGCCACCGGCCCGGCCCGGACGTTCGGGATGTATCCCCGCAAGGGGGTGATCCGGGTGGGCGCGGACGCCGACCTGGTGTTGTGGAACCCCGGACGGGAGTGGACCTGGCCGGCTTTCGAGGCGGGCTGGGGCAGCGACTACGAGCCGTACGAGGGCATGACCGGTGCGGGCCTGCCGGAGCTCACGATCTCCCGCGGCCGGGTGGTGGCCCGCGACGGCCGGTTCACGGGCTCGGACGGCGCCGGCCGCTTCGTCCCGCAGCGGATCGACGTCCGGCAGTGGCCCCGGATCGCTCCGGCGCCTCGCGAAAGGGCGTAGGCGAGCGGAGCGCGGTGCGGCTCGCCGCCCATCGACGCGGTCGTGCTCCGACGCCGCCGCCGGAGACTCCTCCGGCCTGCGGACAGGGCGGTCAGCGGAACGGGCGGAGGGAGGACGGCGCGACCTCTTCGAGGGTGCGGCCGAGCCGGTCGTGGTCCGGCACCCGGGCCCAGGAGCGCTCACCGGCCCGCTGCAGGCGCTCGGTCATCCCCTCCTCGTCCACGGTGAGCAGGGCGCCGTCCCGCATCACCCACGCGCCGTCGATCATCACCGACGCCAGATCCTCGCGGGTCGCGTAGTAGACGAGGTTCCTGATGGGATCGCGGACCGGTGACATGACGGGGGTGCCGAGCCGCCACAGCAGCAGGTCGGCCTTGGCTCCCGGCGCGATCCGGCCCAGGTCGTCGCGGCCCAGCAGTCGGGCCGCGTCGACCGTCGCGGCGTCGAGCAGATGGGTGGCGAGCCAGGAGTCGGCGCGCCGGTCGGCCACCTTGCCCAGGATCGCCGACCAGCGGATCGACTCGATCATGGACTGCGGCGTGGTGTCCGTCCCGAGCGTGATGTTGACGCCGGCTCTCCGGTAGGCGGGGAGGGATTCGACCATGATGCCGCGCCGGGCGAACGTCCAGGCGTTGTAGGAGATCGAGGCGCCGGAGTCCGCGATGCGCCGCAGGTCGTCCCCGGGCAGGTTCACCCACGAGGTGCCGGTGGTGAAGATCGCGTGACCCAGCACGACCCGGGGGCCGAGGAACCCGGCCGACTCCAGATACTCGATCGGCGTCATGCCGTGCGCCGCCATGAGGTCCATCACCTCGAACATCGCCTGGGCGGCGTGGATCGTCAGCGGCACCTCCAGTTCGTCGGACAGCCGCCGCGACTCCTTCAGCAGGTCCGGCGTGCAGGTGTTGGCCTGCCACGGGGACAGGAAGCCCCGCACGCGCCCGGAGCCGCGGCCGCGCAGGTCCTCGATCAGCCCCACGGCCCGTTCCAGGCCGGCGAACCCGCCGTCCTCGTCCCACTCGTACGCGACGCGGTTCCCGTCGGGGGTGAACCAGCGGCCCGACCTGTACCCGTCCGCGATGTAGGCGCGCAGACCGGCTCGTTCGCAGGCCTCGGCCACCCGCCGGCCCCGCAGCCCCTGGTGCATCACCGTCGTGGTGCCCGTACGGATGAGCTCGGACATCGAGACCTCGATGCAGGTGTCGACGCCCTCCTCGTCGATGGAGTTCTCCTGCATCGGCAGGGTCTCGAGCAGGCCGGTGGAGAAGAACTGCCGTTTCCCGACGTCCTCCTGGAAGGACTTGTCCAGCGGGGCGGTCTCCAGGTGGGCGTGGGTGTTGATGAACCCCGGCGTGACCAGTGTGTCTCCGGCGTCCACCCGCTCGTCGGCCGGTCCCCGGTAGTCGCGGCCGGTGAAGACGACGCGGTCGCCGTCCACGACGACGGTGCCGTTCTCCAGCAGCCGGTGCTCCCCCTCCTGGAAGGCCACCACGTAGCGGGCGTCTAGGCGCAGGATCGGCATCCGCCTCTCCCCTTTCTTCCTCGTGCTTTTCCGGGTCAGAGCGTGAGCTCGATCAGACGTTTGACGACCTCGGCGCCACGGTCCGTCGCGGCGCGTTCGGCCTCCTCGATCAGCCGGTCGACGTGGGCGAGCATCGTCTGCTCCGCCTCGTCGGGGTCGCGCGCGCGGATGGCCGCCAGGACGTCGACGTGCTCGGGCGCGGACTGGGCGAGGGTCCCGTGGCCGCCGGTGATGACGTCCAGCACCAGTTCCAGGGGCTCGAGCGACTCGTCGAGCACGACGTCGCCGATCGCCTGGAGCAGGCGGTTGCGGGAGATGCGGAAGATCTCCCGGTGGAAGCGCATGCCGCACAGCCGGGCGTCGCCGCCGGCGTCGAGCGCCTCGCGGTGCCCGTCGACCAGTGCTTCGAGCCGTTCGATGTCGTCCGGGGTGGCCCGTGTCGCGGCCCACCGGGCGGCCTCCCGCTCGACTCCGCGCCGGGCGTACAGCAGGTCGAGCAGCTGGCGCGCGTTCTGGATGTCCAGCGCCTGGTGCAGCCCTTTGGCCTGTCGCCGGGTACGCCGGGTGACCTGGGCGACGCGGCGGCCCGCGTCCGTGACCGTGCGGCCCTTGCGTCCCGAGGAGACGGTCAGTCCCAGGTCGTCCAGCCGGGCCAGCAGCCGGGACGTACTCGCCTCGCTGAGCGCGATGCCGCAGTCGCCCAGGCGGCGCGTCGCGATGCGCGCACCGACGGGGTCGGCCGACTCGGCGACGATGTCGAGCAGCAGCAGCTCCTGATGGGACAGGTGGGAGGAGATCGGGTCGGGGACGTCGCTCACTGGTCAGGGATCCATTCGAACGGGCTCGGCTCGGAAGGCGTCGATCACGAAAAAGGTATGTTCATCAAATATGACAGAAGAAACTCGATTACGTCGAACTGTGAATGACATTACTCATCCGGCCCGGCGGGTGCGCCGCAGCAGCAGCACGGCGGCGAGGACCAGCGCGAGCAGCAGGAACGCGGCGGACGACAGCAGTCCCACGGCGGCCGGCTCCAGGCGGCCGTCCAGTGCCCCGGCGAGGAAGTAACCTCCGGAGCCACCGGCGACCGCGGCCGACCCGAAATAGGAGAACGCCTCCGCCCGGCGGCGCAGGCCCATCTGCCCCTCGATCTCGGTCGCCATCAGGCCGTTGAGCGGCACCATGAACAGCCCCGCGGCGAACAACCCCGCGGCGTACCCGAGGGAGCCGCCGGCGAGCCCGGGCGGCACGGCCAGGGCGGCGGAGGCGAGCAGCATGGCCAGTGTGGTGAGCAGGGCCCGGTTGCGGCCCAGTGGCCAGGCGCTGACCACGATCCCCCCGAGGCAGGCCCCGGCGGGCAGCGCCGCGGTGAACCACCCGGAGGCGCCGGAGCCGAGGCCGTACTGTGCCATGCGCTGCGGGACGTTGGCCATGAGCAGCCCGTACGCCAGGCCGATCCACAGCACCAGGGCCGAGACGAGCTGGGTGTCGCGCGGCGGGAGGAGGGTGTCGGGGCGCCGGGGCGCCGGAGGCAGCGGCGGCACCGCCCGCATGAGCCAGGCGCCCAGCAGCGACAGGGCCGCCATCCCGGCGAGCGCGGCGACGGTCCCGCCCGTCACCACGAGCAGGCTGACCATGACCGGGCCGACCACCGAGCACAGCTCGACGAGCAGGGACTCGGCGAAGTGGGCGCGGCGGAGCTGGACGGCGGGAACCGTCACCACGAGCAGGGCCCGCATGCCGCCCCACATCCCCGCCGTCGCCAGCCCGAGGACGACGGACAGGACGTACAGCGCCCAGACCGGCGCCCGCACCTCGGCGGCCACGACCAGGCCCAGCGTGACCAGCCCCGAGAGGGCCACCGTCACCCTCATCGCGCGGCGCAGTTCCAGCCGGTCGAGCAGCCGGCCGAAGAACGGGCCGGGCGGCCCGGAGCAGAGGTTGAGCACTCCGGCCAGCAGCGCGCCCTCCGCCAGCGAGCCGGTCACCCGCTCGCCCACGAGCATCAGCACCAGCCCCGCCATGGACGTCGGCAGCCGGGCCAGCAGGGAGCCGAGGATCCAGAGCCGCCAGGGACGGTGTGCCACCAGCCCGAGGGGCCCCGGAAGGGTCTCCGGTGACGACGGAGGATTGTCTGTTCGCATTGTTCATCGTTTCCGCGGAGTTGATCGTGGATATTTGCCGTTCGACTCCCGTACGCACGCGTTCATGGCTGTGCCACACTGTCCGGGGCGGGAGGGCCGTCGCGGGCGGGTGACGGGAACGGGAAGCGGATCCTTGACGCAGCGATACGAACTTGACGCGCAGGACCAGGCGATCGTCGGCCTGCTGCGGGAGGACGGCAGGGCCCCGCTGGCCCGGATCGGAGAGCAGGTCGGACTGTCCGCCGACGCGGTCCGCGCCCGCATGGCGCGGCTGTCCGGTGACGGCGTCCTGCGCGTGATCGGGCTGGTGGACCCCGCCGTCCTCGGGTACGACGTTCTCGGCATCGTCGGCCTGCGCTACCGCGGCCCGGTCGATCGGCTGCGCGGCGCGCTCAACGCCATTCCTCAGGTCACCTTCGCCGCCCAGACGATCGGCGCGTACGACGTCATGTGCGAGGTCGCCGCCCGCGACGACGCCGATCTCGCCGACGTCGTGCAGCGGATCGCCGGCACGGTCGAAGGCGTGGGGGACCACGAGGTCTGGCGCCAGCTCGACGTGGCCAAGTGGGAGAGCCAGGGCAGGCCGCGGCGGTCCGGGCCGCCCGCGCCGCGGCGGCTGGAGCTCGACGACCTCGACGTGGCGCTGCTGCGCCTGCTCGTCGACAATCCGAGGGCCAGCTTCCGGGAGATGGAGGACGAGCTCGGCGTCCCCTACTGGGTGGTGCGCAAGCGGGCGCAGACACTGTTCCGGGACGGCACGATCCAGGCGACGGCGATGGTGGACCGGGTGTCCACCGATCCCGTCATCATGATGGCCTCCGTCGGGATCACCCTGGGCGGCTCCTCGGATGCCGCCCTGGACGCCGCCCTGGACGCCCTGGTCGCGCTGCCCGAGCTGCCGATCGTCACGCTGACGGCGGGCCGGTTCCACGTCGTGGCCGAGGCGGCCTGCGGCTCGGCGAGGGACCTGGCCGCGCTGATGCGCCGCATCGTCGCCCTGGACGGCGTGCGCGACCTGACCGTGCTGCCCTACGCGCGCGTCCTGGTGCTGCCCCGCCCGTGGCGGTTCGGGACCGCCGCCGGCTGACGCGTCCGCCCGGCACCGACCGGCGAAGGCCCCGCTCATCCGGCCTGTCACCGGGCCCGCACCGGGGACGCGGCCGGGGTGAGCGCCAGGACGCCGGCGAGCATCGCGGCGGAGACGCAGGCGCCCGCCAGGAACACGCCGCCGGGCCCGGACACGTCGAGCAGCGCTCCGAACACCACCGGCAGGACCAGCATGCCCACTCCGTTGAGATAGTTCGTCGCGGCCAGCCGCAGGCCGGTGCCGCCGGCGGAACTCCCCGCGGTCGCCAGCAGGTTGGTGGCCCCGATGCCGGTGGCCCCGGCCAGCCCGTGCAGCACGGCGCCCGCCGCGACCCCGGCGAAGCCGTTCCCGGCCAGCCCCACCGCGGCGAGCCCGGCCACCGCGCACACGCCGGACACCGTCACCGCGCCGCGCAGCCCGATGCGGGAGACCACCCGCCCGAAGAAGGGACCGGCGGCCACCGAGGTCAGGTCGCGGCACAGCAGCAGCGTCAGCACCAGCCCGGGCAGCCGTTCGGCGGGCACGTCGAGCGCGATCGGGTAGAAGGAGTTGCCGAGCAGGACCACGGTGTTCAGGTTGAGGTTGATCAACGACGACGCCTGCAGGGCGGGCTCGCGGCGCAGCATGCGCAACGACGCCGCGTAGCCGCCGCGGGCGCCGGCTGTGCCGGTCAGGACGGCGGGATCGTCCCGGTCGGCCCGGCCCCGCACCCGCCGCGCGAGCAGCGCGAAGGCCAGGGCCGACAGGACGACCAGCCAGAGCCCGGGCCCGGCGGCGCCCCGGGTGCCGAGGTGCGCCAGCAGGACGACCGACAGCGTCGCCGCCACCGCGGCCGACAGGCGCTGTGCCGCGCCGTTCAGGCCCTGGGTCCGGTACCGGTCGCCGGACCGGGCGACCACCGCCAGCGTGGTGGTCACGACGGAACCCCTGGCCAGGCCGTACCCGAGCAGCGGCAGCACCCAGATCCACGCCGAGGAGAACGACGTGGCGGCGGCGAGCCCGGCCGCGCAGCCCGCGAGGACGAGGCCGCCGGCGAACAGCACGCCGCCGCGCCCGTGCCGGTCGGCGCGCAGGGCCGCCGGCGGGGACATGACCACGCCGGCGCCCTGGGCGAGCGCGAGCAGCACGCCGATCACCAGCCCGGACCCGGCGCCGCTCGCCTCCAGGCCGACCGGCAGCAGGATCTGCACCAGCGACTCGGTGAGGAACAGCGCGACGACCATCGCCACCGCGAGCGCGGTCCCGCTCGCCCCCGCCGGCTCACCCAGGGGAGGGTCGCGGCGGGGGCGCGAGAGCATGCCCACGGACGGCTAGAGCTTCTCGCCGAAGTCCGTCGTGGTCGGCAGTTGCCACTCGAACCCGCGGGCGGTGGTCACGTACTCGGGCCAGGGCAGCTCGACGGGCGGCGCGAAGTCGCGGGGCAGCAGCGGGTCGCGCAACGCCTCGGGCGCGGCCTCGCGGTTGCGCTCGAACTCCTCGGTGGCGGCGCGCAGCAGCCCGCCGTCGTCGATGAGCCGCAGCGCGGTCGCGGCGATGACCTCGCCGGCGTAGCCCCACACCGGGTCGATCGCCGGGGCGAGGCCGTTCATGGCGTTGTTGGCCCAGTGGTTGAGGTCCTCCCCCACGACCCGCAGCAGCGGCTTGGCGGTGTAGAAGCGGACGGTGGGGGCGTGCCAGGTGTACTCGGTGCAGTCGTCGGCGCCGGTGCAGTCCTGCCACGGCGGGAGGGTGGCGCGGGTGGCCGCGTCGTGGTCGCGCGGGTCGGTGACCTGGTGCAGCATCGGCCGGAAGGGGTCGTCGGAGGGCTCGTGCCCGAGGGTGCGCTCCAGCTCGCGGGCGAACTCGTACGCCTCGGGCGCGAACCGGCGCGGCCCCAGCTCCAGCAGGTTCTCGTACGTCGCCTGCGCCATGACGTGGTTCTTCAGGCCCGGCCGGGTGCGGGTCACCCAGCGCATCGAGACCTCGCAGTTGGCCAGTCCGGCGACGTGCCTGGCGTTGCGCCTGAGCACCTCCAGGATCTGCTCCTGGACGCCGATCAGCGGAGAGCGCCAGCTGAACTGGATCTGGGTGATCCTCGGCGGCAGGTTGTCGGCCGTCGCGTTGGCCGCGCCCAGGATCGCCTCGTTGAGCGACCACAGGCCGGTCCGGGGGAACATGTTCTCCTTGGCGTACTTGGTCGCCGTGATCATCAGTCCCAGCGCGTCCAGCGCCCCCGGGGAGCGGACGCTGTTGTGCGCGCCCATGCCCGAGCCCGCCAGCGGGTCGCCGTCGATCCACGGCGGGGCGTCGTCACGCTGCGCCTCGAAGCACTGGAAGGTGAAGACCGCCGACCAGTACAGGCAGTTGTGGATGTCCCACACCGCGGTGTTCTCGAACAGCGGGTGGTAGCTGATCACCGCGTCGAGTTCGTCGTAGTAGCCCTTGGCGGCGTGCACGGGCTTGGAACCGCACACCTTCTCGGCGGGCTCGCCGAACAGGTGGACGACCCCCCGGCCGCCGGTGCGCTCGATCGCCCGCTTGGTCGCGAGCACCCCGGCGAGGGCGCCGACGCCCAGGGCCGAGTGCGCGTCGGTGAAGCCCGGCGCCCACGGGTGGAGGCCGGGGCGCGGCTGCCGGTAGGGCACGGTGTCCTGGGAGTAGCCGGGCGAGGCGTCGTACTCGGAGTACATCCCGATGGCGGGGCCGTCGTCGCCCCACCGGGCGTGGAAGGCGGTCGGCATGTCGCCCGACCCCTCCTCCACCTCGAAGCCCTCCGCCTTCAGCAGGTCGACGTACGCCTGCGCCGACCGGTACTCCCGCCAGGCGGGCTCGGCGTACGACCAGATGAGGCGGTGGAACTCCGAGAGCTCCTTGCCGAGTTCCTCCACCGCGGCGACTCCGGCGCGCTGGCGCTCGGTCAGTCCCATGTCGTTCCTCGTTCCTTGTTCTCGAGCGTTGATCTCAGGCTTTGCGGGGGTTTCCGGGCATGCCGGAGGCGTGGACGCCGCTGGGCGACGCCCCTCGTCGTCGGACAGGGGGAAGCGCGGTCAGGCCGCGCCGGGGATGATGTGGCAGGAGCCGGGGTCCCACTCGAGGACGACCTCGTCGCCCACGGAGCACGGCAGCGGGGCGCCGGACTCGCACCTGACCACCAGTTCGGCGCCGTCGGCGCCCTCCACCAGGACCTTGCGCGAGTCGCCGGCGTAGATGTCGGCGCTCACCACTCCGGGCATGCGGGAGACGGCCGCCGTGGACGGCTCCGCCCCGGCGGGCCGGATGCGGATGGCCGACGGCCGCACCACGACGACCGCCTCCCGCTCCCCCGGCGGGTCGCCGGGGACGAGCACCCGCCCGTACGGCAGGGCCAGCACGGACTGCGTGCCCTCCCCCCGGACCCGGCCGCGGAACAGGTTGGACTCGCCCAGGAAGCGGGCGGCGACCTCGCTCTCGGGCAGGCCGTACAGCTCCTCGGGCGTGCCGTGCTGGACCAGCCGGCCGCCGGCGAGCAGCGCGATGCGGTCGCTCATCGTCAGCGCCTCCTCCTGGTCGTGGGTGACGTTGATGACGGTGAGCCCGAGCTCGCGGCTGAGCCTGCGGATCTCGATCTGCATGGCCTCGCGCAGCCTGCGGTCGAGGGCGCCGAGCGGCTCGTCCATCAGCAGCAGCGGCGGCCGGGCCACGATGGCCCTGGCCAGCGCCACCCGCTGCTGCTGCCCGCCGGACAGTTCCTTCGGGGAGCGCCGGCCGTACCCGCCGAGGTGCACCGCCTCCAGCGCCCGCTCGACCAGGGCCGCCCGGTCGCGGCGGCGCACCCCCCGCATCTCCAGCGGGAAGGCGACGTTGGCGGCGACCGACAGGTGCGGGAACAACGCGTAGTTCTGGAACACCATGCCGATCCCGCGCTGGTGCACCGGGACCTGGGAGATGTCGCGGCCGTTCACCACGATCCGGCCCTCGTCGGCGTCGACGAAGCCCGCGATGATCCGCAGGAGCGTGGTCTTGCCCGACCCGGAGGCGCCCAGCAGCGTGAGGAACTGACCGGGCTCGACGGTCAGCGACACGTCGTCGACGGCCCGCGTGTCCCCGTACACCTTCACGATGCCGGTCAGCTCGACCCTCGCCCCCGGCGAGCCCTCCTGGCCGGTGGGGCCGGCCTGGGTTGCCGTCTCGGTCACGTCCTTCTCCTTACCTTCTTCACCACGGCCGGCCCCACCAGGACGAGGGCGGCCATGAGCAGCGAGACGAGGGTGATCAGCGTCGCGACCGCCGAGATGGACGGCTCGACGCCGGAGCGCACCTGGCTCCACATGACGACGGGCAGGGTGCGGAACTGCGGCGTGTTCAGGAACAGGGCGACGACCACCTCGTCCCAGGAGGAGACGAACGCCAGCACGCCGCCGACCAGCGCGGCCGGGGCCACCAGGGGCAGCGTGATCCGCAGGAGCGTGACCGCCTCGGTCGCGCCGGACACGCGCGCGGCCTCCTCGACACGGCGGTCCACGCCGGTGAGCGCGGCCAGGACGTTCACGAACACGAACGGCAGGCCGAGCACCGCGTGGGCGATGCCCAGGCTGAGCACGTTCCCCGACAGGCCGACCCGGATGTAGACCAGGTAGAAGCCGATGCCGGCGACGACGAGCGGCACGGTCATCGGCAGCACGGCCAGGCCGGTGACGAGGGCGGGCGGCAGGAAGCGGCTGCGCGCCGCGGCGAAGGCGAGCGAGGTGCCCGCCGCCATCGCCAGAGTGGCGGCGAGCAGCCCCACCTGCACGCTGTTGCCGAGCGCGGTGAGCCATTCGGGATCGGTGAGGACCTCCTGGAACCAGCGCAGGGAGAAGCCCTTGGGCGGGAAGGTCACCATCGTGCCGGAGGTCACCGAGGTCGCCGCGACGATCAGGGTGGGCGCGACGAACAGCAGCGCGATCAGGCAGGCGAACAGGCGGACGCCGATCCCGGCCCTCATCGCCGCCTCCCCATGCCGACGCCGAGGATCTTGCCCAGGCCGACGAACCGGGCGGCGAGCCCGAGCACGGCCAGCACCGCGACGAACAGCAACACCGCCATCGCCGCGCCGACTCCCGGCTTGAGGAACTGCTCGATCTGCTGCATGATCGCCTGCCCCACGTACACCTGGCGGGCGCCGCCGAGAAGCTGCGGCGTGATGTAGAAGCCCAGGGCGAGGACGAACACCAGGACGCCTCCGGCCACCGCGCCGGGCAGCGACAGCGGCAGGGTGACCCGCGCGAACACGCGCCACGGCCGCGCCCCCATCACCTGCGCGGCCCGCTCGACGTCCGGGTCGATCGAGCGGAGCTGGGCGAACAGCGCGAGCACGGCGTACGGCAGGAGGACGTGCACCATGCCGACATAGACCGCGAAGGGCGTCCTGATCATGTGGATCGGCGCGGACGTGAGGCCGAGCCAGTCGCGTAGCGCGGTGTTCACGATGCCGGTGTCGTTCAGCACGATCTGCCAGGCGTAGGTGCGCACCAGCAGGCTCGTCCAGAAGGCCAGCATCAGCGCGACCATCAGGAAGGTGCGCATGGCCGTCCCGGACCTGGCCATCGCGTAGGCGTACGGGTATCCGACCAGCAGGCACAGCACGGTGACCACCAGCGCCATCTGCAGGGTGTCCACGACGGAACGCTGGTAGACCGAACTGGTGAAAATCGCGCTGTAGTTCGCAGGCGAGGGGTCGGTCAGGCTCTTGACCACCACCACGGCCATCGGGACGACGAACGCGGCGACGACGAAGACCAGGCCGGGCAGGCCGGCGCCGCTCCAGAAGTCGGACCGGGGGAAGCGCCGGGCGCGGGCGGCGCCTCCGCCGGGCCCGGCGCCGTGACCGGCGCGGCCGTCCGAGCCGGTCACCGGACTCGCCTGCGGGCCGGGGGACGACGCGCGGGAGGGGATCTGGGAAAGTGCGCTCACTGTGCTCCTCGTTTCGCTTCGCGATCCGCTTCCGCGTTCCGCGTGCGAGCACGTTTCGCTCTCGGGCACGGCCTGGCCGCCGTCACGGTGGTCAGCCCGCCAGCCAGGCGGTGGTCTTCTCGATCGCCTTCTCCATGTTGGCGTTCCACCAGGCGGAGTCCATGACGATCGGGGCGTCCTCGCCCTCCAGCTGGTGGGCGGTCGGGGCGTCCGCGGCGTACTTGCCGGAGGCCGTGGCCTTGGGGTTGGCCGGGCCGTACGGGATGAACTCGGTGATCTTCCCGTTGTTGGCCGCCTTGGCGATGTAGCCGATGAGCTTCATCGCGTTCGCCTTGTCCTTGGCGCCCTTCGGCACGAAGAGGTAGTCGCAGAGGTAGATCTGCTGGCCCCAGGTGTTGTCGATCGGCTGGCCCTCGTCCTTGGCCAGCTTGACGCGCCCGTTGTAGCAGTTGCCCATGACGGCCTCGCCGGAGGAGACCAGGTTGATGCACTCCGCGGCGTCCTTGAAGACGATCAGGTCGTCCTTGATCGGCTCCAGGAGCTTCAGCGCGGCGTCGACGTCGAGCGGGTAGAGCTGGTCGCGGGGCGTGCCGTTCGCCATCAGCGCCGCCTCCAGGATCCCCTGGAAGCCGGCGGTGCCGTCGATGGCCCGCTTGCCGGGATACTTCGCGGTGTCGAAGAAGGCGGCGTAGTTCCTGGGCGGGTTGCTTCCGAACTTGTCGGTGTTGTAGGCGAGCACGATCGAGAAGACGAACAGCGGCACGCCCTGCTTGTAGACCTTGAACGGCCCGTCCGCGTAGTCGCCGCAGGAGACGACCGAGCAGTCGATGTCCTCCAGGCGCGGGTTGCCCTCCAGCCCGAAGTCGGCCCCGCCCTGGGCGATGTCCCAGGTCACGTTCTTGGCGTCGACCATCTGGTGGATCTTGGCGTACGTCACGGGGTTGTCCTGGACCACGCCGACGCCGCTCTCCTTGCCGAACGGGTCGAGCCACGCCTTGGCGATGGCCTCCTGGCCGGTCCCTCCGAAGCCCGCGTAGGTGACGGAACCGGAGTCGCCGGACGCGCCGGCGTCACCGCTCCCGCTCCCTCCGCCGCAGGCGGCGGTGAGGGTGAGGGACAGCGCCAGCGAAGTGACGGCCCACAAATTGCGTGAAACCTTCACGTTCTCACTTACCTTTCCTTATTTCTTCGCTCACCGCTCCCCGGTGAAGCTCATGACGTGCTTGACGCGCGTGTAGTCGTCGAACCCGTAGGCCGACATGTCCTTGCCGTAGCCCGAGTGCTTGAAGCCGCCGTGCGGCATCTCGGAGACCATGGTCATGTGGGTGTTGAGCCAGACCGCCCCGAAGTCGAGGCGGGCGGCGACGCGCAGCGCGCGGGCGTTGTCCCGCGTCCACACGCTGGAGGCCAGGCCGTACGCCGTGTCGTTGGCGAGGGTCACCGCCTCCTCCTCGGCGGCGAAGGGCTGCACGGTCACCACCGGCCCGAAGACCTCCTCGCGCACCACCTCGTCGGCCTGCCGCACGCCGGCGACCACGGTGGGGGCGAAGAAGTACCCCTGGCCGGGGGCACGGGCCCCGCCGGTCGTCACGGTGGCGTGCGCCGGCAGCCGATCCACGAACCCGGACACCCGCTGGAGCTGGGCCGCGTTGTTGAGCGGGCCGATCGCCGCTGATGGGTCGTCCGGCGGTCCGACGCGGACGGCCGCCGCGGCGGCGGTCAGCTCCGCGAGGAACTCGTCGTGCACGCTCTCGTGCACCAGCACCCGGGTGGCCGCGGTGCAGTCCTGGCCCGTGTTCGCGTACCCGGCCTCGGCGACCGTGCGGACGGCGACGTCGAGCTCGGCGTCGGGGAAGACCAGCACCGGCGCCTTGCCGCCGAGCTCCAGGTGGAGGCGCTTGAGCGACGCCGACGCCGCGACGGCCACCTCCGTCCCGGCCCTGACCGAGCCGGTGATGGAGACCATCTGCGGGATCTCGTGGGACACCAGGGCGCGCCCGGCGTCACGGTCGCCGCACACCACGTTGACGACGCCGGGCGGCAGGATCCCGGCCGCGATCCCGGCGAGCAGCACCGTGGTGAGCGGCGTGGTGTCGCCGGGTTTCAGCACCACCGTGTTGCCCGCCGCCACCGCCGGGGCGATCTTCCAGACCGCCATCATCAGCGGGTAGTTCCACGGCGTCACCTGGGCGCACACCCCGACGGGCTCGCGCCGGATCATCGAGGTGTGGTCGTCGAGGTACTCCCCCGCCGACCTGCCCTCCAGCAGGCGGGCCGCGCCGGCGAAGAACCGCAGCACGTCCACGCACTCGGCAACCTCGGCCGCCGCCGCGGCGGCCGGCTTGCCGGTGTTCGCCGACTCGGCCTCGGCCAGCTCCCCCGCCCCGGCGGCTACCGCGTCAGCGAGCCGCAGCAGCAGGTCCTGCCGTACGCGCGGCGTGGTCCGCCGCCATCCGGCGAAGGCACGCTCGGCCGCGCGGCAGGCGGCGTCCACGTCGACCGCGCCGGACAGCGGCGCGGTCGCGATCACCTTCTCGGTGCTCGGGTCCACCACCTCGGCGGTCCGCCCGTCCGCGGCGTCCCGCCACTGCCCGTCGATCATGTTGAGTACTGCTCTCACGAGCCCACCTCCCAGACGATCACGGTCGGCCGTGCGGCCGTCAGCGCGGTGGCGGCCTGCTTGGCCGCCTCGGCGGCGTCCGCCACGCGGACGCCGTGGCAGCCCATGGCCTGGGCGAGCGCCACGAAGTCGGGACGCGCCAGGTCCACCGCGTACGGCGCGATGTCGCGGTCGAGCATGTTCTGCCGGATCTCGCCGAAGCCGTGGTTGTCGAGGATCACCACCGGCAGCGGCAGTCCCAGCTCGGCGCCGGTGACCAGCTCCTGGACGCTGAACATGAACGCGCCGTCGCCGAGCAGGGCCACCACCGGGCGCGCGAGCTCCGCGAGCCGCGCCCCGATCGCCGCCGGCAGGCCGTACCCGAGGGTGGAGTATCCGACCGGCGCCAGGTAGCGGCGCGGCTCGGAGAACGGCCAGAACGGCGCGGTGCCCAGATAGGAGACCTGCGAGCTGTCGCCCACCACGACGACGTCGGCGGGCAGCTCGGCCCGCAGCGCGTCCTGCGCCTCGCGCCACCGGCCGCCGCGCTCGGCGGCCTGCTCAAGGCATCCGGCCCGGGCCTCGGCCGCCCGCCGTTCCCCCTCCCCTGCCTGTTTCCCCTCTGCCTGTTTCCCGGGCCGTTCCGTTCCGCCGAGTCCGGCCGCCAGCGCGGCCAGGGCCTCCCGGGCGTCGGCGTGGACCGGCAGCGCGGCGCGGAGGTTCTTGTGCAGCTGGGCCGGGTCGAGGTCGATCCGGATGACGGCGCCGCGCGGCGCCAGGCGGTCCGGCAGCTCGGCGTCGCCGAGCTCGCTGCCCACCACGAGCAGGAGGTCGCCGTCCTCCATCAGACTGCGGGCGGCGGTGAAACCGAGGAACGGGCCGACGGCCAGCGGATGGTCCTCGTCGAGCACCCCCTTGCCCGCGGTGGTGGTGACCACGGGCGCGCCGAGCGCCTCGGCGACCGCCCGCAGCGGCTCGGCGGCGCCCAGCGCGCCTCCCCCGGCGACGATCACCGGGGTCGCGGCCCGCGAGAGCAGGCCGAGGGCCTCCGTCACCGCCGCCGGGGACGGCGCCGGCGGGTGCGGCGCGCGCCAGGGGCCCGGAACGTCGCCGTCCCAGGGCGCCTCCAGCACGTCCAGCGGCACCTCGATGTGCACCGGACGCGGCCGTTCGGCCGCCCAGCGGGCGAAGGTCTCGTGGACGGCGTCGACGGCCTGCGCCGGAGTGCCGGGCCGCACGCTGCGCGCCACCGCGGCGTCGGCGGCGGCCCGCTGGTCCTTCATCTCGTGCAGCCACCCGTAGTCGGCGCGCTCCAGGCCGGTGGGCACGCCGGGTGAGAGCACCAGGAGTGGTACGGAGTCGGCGTAGGCGGTGCCCATCGCGGCCATGGCGTTCATCAGACCGGGCCCGCTGGTGGTGACGACGAGTCCCGGGCGACCGGTGACACGGGCGTACCCGTCCGCCGCGTATCCCGCGCCCTGCTCGTGCCGGGTCACCACGTGGCGGATCCCGCTCGCCGCCATGCCGCGGTACAGCTCCAGGTTGTGCGTGCCGGGGATGCCGAAGGCGAGGGCCGCCCCGTTGGCGGCGAGCGCCTCGGCCATGGCCGTCCCGGTCGTGCGCCGCGTGCTCATACGCCCCGCTCCGTGAGGTCGCGGCCGAAGCCGTGGCGGGCCGAGGGGGAGGTGTTCACGTGCCATCGGCCTCTCCGGACGGGGTGCGTCGGGCGACACGACCAGAACACTCCTCGCCGATTTCGGTTGGGCATCATCTCGGGTTTCCAAACGGTAAATTTAGCGATTTGAGGATCTTGCTGAGTGTTTTTGAATCGGCGAGCGGCGTTGAGCGCGTGAATGTGAAACCGCTCTTACGTCGCCGCGCCGGGGCTCCCCAAGGGGACGGGGTCCTCCGGGGTCCAGTGCGCGAGGGCCCACTCCCGGTACTCGCCGACCTGCCGCGGCAGGTCGCGCGGTCGCCACCCCAGCCGCCGCGCCGCCCTCAGCACGCTGTAGGTCCCGTCCTTGCCCGAACGCAGCGCGGGGTCGGCGTCGACGACCGCCCACTCCGGGTCGGCGGCCGGGTCGGCGGCCAGTTCGACGCCGAACAGCTCCGCCAGGCGCGGCACCGGAACGGCGGCCCCGCCGGCCAGGTTGAACGCCGCGCTGCCGACGTCCGGCCTGGTGCACAACAGGCCGAGCGCGGCGGCGACGTCGACCGCGCTGATCCAGTCGCCGGCCGCCCGGAGCGTCCGCGGGGTCACCGCCAGCGGCGTCCCGGCGACGAGGGCCCGCGCCAGGTGGTACGGCAAGGACATCAGGGTCCGTGCGGAGGTGGGCCGCTCCATCGGGCCGAACACCTTGGTGCACCGCACGATCGGCACGCTCATGCCGTAGAGGGCGGCGAACCGCCTGGCCACCAGTTCGGCGGTCACCTTGCTGACGCCGTACATCTCGTCCGGCTCCAGGGGTGTGTCCTCGTCCTGCGGCTCCGTCCGCCCGGAGTTCCCGGCGCCGTACACGGCCGCGCTGCTGACGTGGACGACCCGGCCGACGGAACCGGCGCGGCGGGCGGCGTCCAGGACGGCGGCGGTGCCCATGACGTTGACGTCGAGGAACCGCACGGGGTCCTCCCGCTCCCACTCGGGCACGAGGGTCACGGTGGCGCCGTGCACCACCGTCTCGGGCCGATGGCGGGCGAACAACGTGGCGAGTCGGGCGCGGTCGCGCACGTCGCAGCGCACGAAGTCCACCCGGCCGGCGACGTCCGCCAGATGTCCCGACCAGGCCTCGTCCGGTTCGCCCACGTCGAGGGCCAGCACCCGCGCCTCCTCGTGGTCCTGGAGGAAGCACCGGATGAACACGCTCATCACGAAGCCGCAGGCTCCGGTCACCAGGACACGCATCGCCCACTCCCCCTCACGACGCGGACGCCGGGACGGCGGGATGCGCCGCGTGCCAGTGCCGGGCGACGTCCACGCGGCGGGTGACCCACACGTCATCCGCCCCGGCGGCGTAGTCGAGGAAGCGCACCAGGTCGGCGGCCCGGCCGGGGCGGCCGGCGATGCGTGTGTGCAGCCCGACGCTCATCATCTTCGGCCGGTCGTCGCCCTCCTCGCGCAGCAGGTCGAGCGCCCGGCGCAGATAGGCGGAGAAGCTCTCCGACTGGAAGCCGTAGGTGTTGAGGTAGCGGCCGTCGTTGTTGTCCAGGGTGTACGGGACGACCAGGTGCGCGCGGCCGGCGACGTGATCCCAGTAGGGCAGGTCGTCGGCGAAGGAGTCCGAGTCGTACAGGAACCCTCCCTCCTCCACCACCAGGCGGCGGGTGTGCGGGCTCATCCGGCCGGTGTACCAGCCCTCGGGCCTGCTGCCGGTGACCCTGGTGTGCAGGTCGATCGCCCGGCGGATGTGCTCCCGCTCCAGCTCGACCGGCATCTCGGCGTAGTCGATCCAGCGCAGGCCGTGGCAGGCGATCTCCCATCCCGCCTCGCGCATCGCGGCGACCGCCTCGGGACCGCGCTCCAGGGCCTCGGCGATGCCGAACACCGTGACCGGCAACCCCCGTTCGGTGAAGAGCCGGTGCAGCCGCCAGAACCCGGCGCGGCTGCCGTACTCGTACTGCGACTCGACGTTGAGGTTGCGGATGTTGGGGAACTCCCGGGTCGGCTCCTCGGTCAGGAACGCCTCCGAGCACCGATCGCCGTGCAGGACCGAACGCTCGCCGCCCTCCTCGTAGTTGACGACGAACTGCAGGGCGACCTTCGCGTCGCCCGGCCAGCGGGCGTGCGGCGGGCGCCTGCCGTATCCCTTGAGGTCGCGTGGGTACATGGGGTTGTGCTCACCTCTCGGCGGGGGGTCGTTCGGGGTGGTTCAGGAGTCGTCAGGTCTCAGCAGTCGGGGACGCCGGCGGCGGGCCGGACCGGCAGGAGGGGGACCACGCCGGTGTCCGCGCCCGAGTCGGCGACCAGCGGGGCGACCAGCCGTCCGCTCTGGTAGACGGCCCGCACGTCCCACAGCCGGGAGACGTCACGGGTGGCGTCGCCGCCGACCACGAGCAGGTCGGCGAGACGGCCGGGAGCGAGGGTGCCGACCTGGTCGGCGATGCCGCAGGCCTCGGCGGCCACCGCGGTGGCCGCGCGGATGGCCGCGAGCGGTGTCAGGCCGGCCGCCACGGCGAGTTCGATGCCGTGCTGGAGCCCGCCGAAGGCGACGTCGTACGGACCGGCGTCGCTGCTTATCGCGATGCGCGGGCCCAGGCCGTCGGCCAGCATCGACGACAGGATGCCGAGCTTCATGTCGAAGTACGCCTCGATGGCGGAGACCCGGCCCTTCTCCACGTCGCCGAGCGGGCCGCGCTCGGCCCGCCGGCGCAGGTCGACCAGCGTCTCCCAGCCGCCGGTCTGGGCGGTGAAGCTGATGAAGGTGCCCGCGTCGTGCACGGTCTGGGCGACCGCCGGGTCGTAGACCATGCGGCCGCTGGAGGCGACGCCGCCGCCGAACTCCATCATCTCGCCCGGCACGAGGAACTCGCCGTGCTCGATGCAGTCGAGGCCGGCCTCGACGGCGTTGAGCATCGAGGACGTGGCCCGGCAGTGAGCGGTGGTCAACCGGCCGAGGCCGTGCGCCGTCTCGACGGCGACGCGCATCTCGGCGGCGGTGTAGGAGGAGTAGTAGGGGATGTTCCCGGCCGTCGCCCCGCCGGAGGCCATGATCTTGATGTGGTCGGCGCCCTCGGCCACCAGGCGGCGTACGGCCGCGCGGATCTGGTCGGCGCCGTCCGCGACCCCGTTGCACCAGTAGAAGTGCCCGTACGAATGAGTGATGGGGCGGCCGGCCAGCAGCATCCGGGGTCCTCTGACATAGCCCCGCTCGACGGCCTCCCGCACCTCGAACACGATGCGGTTGCGTCCGCCGTTGTCCCGGATCGTGGTGACTCCGGAGGCGAGATGCCGCTGCAGGTTGCTGACCGCGATGAGCGCCATCATCTCGTCCGAGTCGAGAACCTGCTGCTCGTAGGGGGTGCCGTCTCCGGTCAGCGTGATGTGGCAGTGCGCGTCGACGAGACCGGGGACGACGGTGGCGTCCCCGTAGTCGATCACGCGGGTGCCCGGACGGGCGAGGTCGCCGGCGGCGTCCGCCGCGGTGCAGACCCGCACGACGCGGTCACCCCGCATCTCGACGACCGCGTCGTGCAGGACGTCGTCGCCGAGGGCGGGATACACCCGCGCCGCCCGTAGAAAGCGCTGGTCCGAACTGGGGTCCACTGGAGTCCTTTCCTGCCGGGCGGCTCACGTTCCTCAAATGTGACAGAGCTCTTCCAGAGTTGTCTAGGGGTCGCCGGTCGTTCACATCGATTTCACACGGGCCACCGGCGCCATCGCAGGGCGGCCTCGCACGACGGCACAGGATGGGGGCTGTGTTATCAAACTTTGACGCCTCGAAGCCTGGACATCCGGCAGGGGTGGCGGCATATTGTCACCCCCGAAGCTCGGTCAAAGTTGACGTACATTTACACGATCTGACAGATGCCCGAACATGCCGGGGATCCGGGAGAGAGGAAGCACGATGCCTGGAACCGTCCTGGTGACCGGAGCCGCGTCGGGAATCGGCGCCGCGACCGCGATACGGCTGCACGAACGCGGCTGGCGGGTGTGGGCGGCCGATCTCGACGAACAGGGCCTGGGCAGGCTCGGTCCCGAGGTCGTCAGCCGGGTGATGGACGTGACCGACGAGGTCGCCGTCGAGTCACTGCTCCACGATGTGGAGGAGGCCGAAGGACGCCTCGACGGGGTCGCGGCCTGCGCGGGGATCAGCTATACCGCCCCGGCCCCCGAGACTCCCCCGCGGACGTTCGACGAGGTGCTCAACGTCAACCTGCGCGCCGTCTTCGTGCTGGCCCGGGCGGCCCTGCCGCTGCTCGCCCGCTCCTCCGGCCCTTCGTTCGTGGCGGTCGCGTCCGAACTCGGCACGGTCGGCGCTCCCGGGCTGAGCGCGTACAGCTCGTCGAAGGCGGCGGTCATCAACCTCATGCGCGTCCTCGCGCTGGAGAACGCCGCGCAGGGCATCCGCTTCAACGCCGTGGCGCCGGGCGGCACGAGGACACCCATGCTGGAGCGGGAGCAGGCGCGCCTCGGCAGGACGCTCGCGGACTCGGCGGCGAACATTCCACTCGGCCGGCTGGCGGAGCCCGCCGAGATCGCATCGGTCGTCGAGTTCGTGCTCTCGTCCGACTCCTCGTTCATGACGGGCAGCGTTCTGGTCGCCGACGGCGGCTACACGGCCAGGTGAGCCGGGTGACCCGGTTCAGGATTCGCGGGTGCGGAGGTAGGCGTCCAGGCCCGCGGCGCCCCTGAGCATGGCGCGGCCCCGGGCCGACAGCCGGGCCTGCCAGTCCCGCAGGGCCGACTCCAGCGGGGCGACGCCCCCGGCGGAGCGGACCTGGGCGATCAGCGGGGCGATCTGCTCCAGCAGGTAGCCACCCCGCCGGAGCTGGTGGGCCAGCCGGGCGTCCCGTACGTCGTCGGCGCCGTAGACCCGGTAGCCCGTCCCCGGGTCGCGGCGCGGCCGGACCAGCCCGGCGTTCTCCCATTTGCGCAGGGTGGCCGGGCGGAGGCCGAGCCTGCGCGCCAGCGGGCCGATGAACGTGTCGCCGCGCTCCTGCGGCACGGGCGCGAGGTCGCGGAGCGCGGCCTCGACGGCCTCCAGGGTGCGGCGGTCGTCGAGGAGCCGGGCGTGGCTCTCGTCGACGATCCGCAGCGCGTCCTCGGTGGCGCCCCGGTTGACCGCCTGCATGATCGACGTGGCCGTCTGGTGACCGTGCCCGGGCACGAGGGCGAGGAACGCGCGCAGCGCCTGCGCGTGCAGCGTCGTGTAGACGCGGTAGCCGGAGGCGGTGCGTCCGGCGGCGGGCAGGATGCCGGCGTCCTCGTAGTTCCTGATCGCCTGGGTGGACAGGCCGTGCTCACGCGCCAGGTCCACCGGCCTCATGGATACATCACCGATTGAAGGTCCATCATGAAGAGAGCGGGGTGCGATCGGGAAAAGTTTACACCGAGAGTTCAACGATACCGTCGAAGGCATGGATATCAAGGACACGGCCCGGCCGCTCGACGGCGCGGGCGTCTCGGCGTTCCTCCGGTCGCTGCCGGCGGAACCCCTGCTGCTCGGGCTCGGCGAGGCCAGGCATTTCGTGGACGAGCTGGGCGAGGTGCGCAACGAGGTCTTCCGGCATCTGGTCGAGCACGAGGGCTACCGGTCGTTCGCCATCGAGAGCGACTGTCTCATGGGCCTGGTGGTGGACGACTACGTCAGGACGGGCGCGGGCAGTCTCGACGAGGTCATGGAACGCGGCTTCAGCCACGGCTTCGGCGCGGCACCGGCCAACCGCGAGCTCGTCCGCTGGATGCGCGCGTACAACGAGGAGCACGACGAGAGGCTCCGGTTCTTCGGGTTCGACGGCCCGCTCGAGTACTGGGCGGCGAGCCCGCGCCAGGCGCTCACCGCCCTCCACGGCCTCCTCGACTGCCCGCTCCCCTGCACCCCCGAAACCCTGGACGAGCTTCTCGGCCCGGACGACCGGTGGTCGGACGAGGCCACGGCCAGGGATCCGGCCCGGTCGATCGGCCGGTCTGCCGAGGCCCGGCGGCTGCGGCTGATCGCCGACGACCTGGTGGCGTTGCTCGCCACGCAGGTTCCGCGGCTGAGCGCGGAGGACAGGGAGCGGGCGGCACTGTACGGGCGCACGGCCGTCGGCCTGCTCCGCTACCACCACTGGATGGCCGACGCGTCCCCGGCTCGGTGGACCCGGCTGTCGGCCCAGCGGGACGCGATGATGGCCGCGAACCTGCGGGCCGTCGCCGGGCACGGCCCGGCCCTGGTCTTCGGCCACAACCTCCACCTGCAGCGGAACAAGAGCGCCATGCCGTTCGGCGACCAGACGCTGGAGTGGTGGAGCGCCGGAGCGATCACCGGAGCGCACCTCGGCGACCGGTACGCCTTCCTCGCCTCGGCCCTCGGCACGACCGGTGACGACACCCCGCCCCCGGACACCGTCGAGGGCGTCCTGTCCACGCTCCCGTGGGACCGCGCCCTGGTCGACGCCCGCCGCCTGGCCCAGGCCGTCACCGAACCCACCCCGCGCGTCTCGGAGGATTTCCGCTACTTCCCGCTCGACCCGGCCCGGCTCGACACGATCGACGGGGTCGTCTTCCTCAAGCGGGCCCTGGTGTGAGCGTGCGCCGTACATGAAGTGACGCCGAGTTCGCGTCCAGCTCCCAGCCTTTCGCGTAGGCCGCCGCGAACTTCTCCCCGCCCAGCGTGGCCCGGCTCCGGCGGCTGAGCTCACGGACCTGCGGATCGGTGTGGTCGTGCGCTCCCCGCAGCCGGGCGGCGGCCCCGAGCAGTACGGCCGACTCGTGGTGCAGCCCGCGCGTCCCGGCGAGGGCGGCCGCGTTCACCGTCACCAGCGACAGGATCGGCAGTTCCCGGGTCGCCAGCGCGGCCGCGTACGCCTCCCGCAGCGCCTTCTCCACGCCGGACAGGTCGCCGAGCGCGAGGCAGAGCGCGGCCCGCGCGCTGCCGGCCAGCGTCCGGGCGTGGCCGGAGGGGAACGCGGAATCGTCGAGCAGGCGCCGCTCGGCGTCGTCGAGCAGGTCGGCCGCCCCGGACAGGTCGCCGAGCCGCACCCGCACGTCCGCCTCCCGCGCGTCGACCAGGACCAGCATCTCCGCCGACGACGCGTGCAGCGCACGCTCGCGGGCGGAGCCGATCAACGCCATCGCCCGGTCGGTGTCGCCGCGCCGGATGTGCATGTCGATCCAGCGCAGGTCGCTGTAGAGCTGGTCGCCGAGGCTGAGCGAGCCGAACTCGCCCGCCAGCACCCGGGCCTCGCGCAGGTCGGCCAGCGCGCCGTCGAGGTCGTCGTATCGCCGCAGCCAAGCGCGCATCGGCAAGGTGGCGGCCTGGCCCCACCGGTCACCGGCCTGCCGGAAGCGGGCCAGGGCGGCCGTCACGTGGACACGCGTCCGGTCGAGCGCGCCCGCGTTCTCGGCGATCTCGGCCAGGAACATGTGGGCCAGCCCGGACAGCCACACGTCGTCGCCGTCCGCCAGACGCTGGAAGATCGTTAGCGCGGCCTGCTCCTCCCGCAGGAAGAGCAGGATCGGGCCGAACACGCGGTAGTGGCTCGGCAGCTCCGGATGCGCGAGCAGCCGTTCTGCCAGCTCGCGCATCTCCGCCCGGTCGTCGGCGGCCTCCCGGGCGGTGATCCCCGACAGGATGTCCGCCCGGTTGAGCAGGTGGACGGCTCGGGCGCAGTCGCGCTCGGGCGCCGGCCCGCCGCCGGGCACCGCCAGGACCTCGTCCAGCCAGTAGGCGGCGTCGGAGTGGCGGCCGGACATCTGCCAGTACCAGATCAGGGTCAGGGCGAGGGTGGTCGCGCCGGGAGAGTCGCCGGCGGCGCACAGGTGGCGCAGCGCGGCGAGCGCATTGTCGTACTCTGCGCCGATGGCCCGCATGGCGGTCAGCTGGCCGGGCCCGCGCAGCCGGGAGTCGTGGCGGGCCATCAGCTCGGTGAAGTGGGCGGCGGCCAGGCCGCGGGCCGTGCCGAGGTCGCCGGTGCCGGCCAGGCGGTCGGCGCCGTACTCGCGGATGGTCTCGAGCATCCGGTAGCGCCCGGCGCCGGGCGCGAGCTGCAGCAGCGACCGGTCGACGAGGGCGGCGAGCAGTTCGGGCATCTCCCCGGTGGGCACGGTGGTGCCGGAGCAGACGGCGGTGGCGGAGGCGAGCGTGACGCCGCCGGGCAGGACGGAGATCCGTTCCGCCACGGTGCGTTCGTGCTCGTCGAGCAGCTCCCAGCTCCAGGCGATGACCGCGCGCAGGGTGCGGTGGCGGGGTGGTGCGGTACGGCTGCCGGTGGTGAGCAGCCGGAACCGGTCGGAGAGCCCGTCGGCCAGGTCGGGCAGTGACAGCGTCCGCAGCCGGGCGGCGGCCAGTTCGAGGGCCAGCGGCATGCCGTCCAGACCGTGCACCACGCGCACTATGTCGGGCAGCGTGATCTCGTCGACGTCGAAACCGGGCCGCACGGCGGCGGCCCGCTCGGTGAACAGGCGCACCGAGGCCGCGCTTCGGGCCGCTTCGACGCCGTCGTCCGGGCCGGGCAGCGCGAGCGGGGCCAGCGGCACGAGCGCCTCGCCGTCGACCGCGAGCGGTTCCCGGCTGGTGGCGAGCACGCGCAGCCCGGGGCAGCGGGGCAGCAGCGCCGCGACCAGGTGGGCCACGGCGCCGATCAGGTGCTCGCAGTTGTCGGCCAGCAGCAGGATCTCCCGGCCGCCGAGCTCGCCGGCGAGGACGTCCAGCTCGTCTCCCTCCACCCGCTTGCGGTCGGCGAGCATCGCGCCGCCCCGCGACCCGATCCCGGCGAGCACGGCCGCGGCGAGCTCCGCCGGCTCGGTGACGGACGCGAGGTCGATGAGCCAGGTGCCGTCGCGGTACTCGTGGCGGTGGCGGCGGGCGGCCTCCAGAGCGAGCCGGGTCTTCCCCACGCCACCGGGGCCGAGGACGGTGACCAGGCGCCCGGTGGTGAGCAGGCCCCGGATACGCGTGAGGTCGTCGTCGCGGCCGACGAAGCTGGTCAGAGGCTCGGGCAGGGCGGCCGGCCGGATCCGGCCGGGCTCCGAGACCCCCTGGCTGCGCAGCAGGCGCAGATGGCGTTCCCGCAGGGCGGTGCCCGGGTCGGCGCCGAGTACGTCGGCCAGGTCCCGGCGGACCCGCTCGTAGACGGCCAGCGCCTCGGCCTGACGCCCCTGAGCGGCGAGCGCGTCCATCAGCAGCGCGGCCGCCCGCTCGTGGACCGTGTGCTCGTGGACTGTGTGCTCGGCCAGCAGCCTGGTCAGCCGCGCGGCGGCCACGTCGGCCCGCCCCAGCGACAACTCGGCGTCGGCGAGGTCGGCGACCGCCTCGATCGACACCTGTGCCAGCCGTGTCGCGACGGTGGGCGCGACCGCGGCGACGACCGCGGGTTCGGCACCTGGGTGATCGCCCCACAACGCCAGGGCCTCGGCGAGCGCGGCGATCGCCGCCTCCGGGTCACCTGCCCGCAGCCTCTCCCGACCGGCGGCGGTGAGCTGCTCGAAGCGCAGCGCGTCCACGTCGGCCGCGTCCACCGCCAGCCGGTAACCGCCCGCGCCCTGAATCACCACGTCACGGGCAGCGCCGGTCGGGCTGAGGGCGCGGCGCAGCCGGGAGACGAGAGTCTGCAGGGCGGGGCCGGGGCCGGACGGCGGCTCCTCGGCCCAGATCGCGTCGACCAGCACGCCCGGCTCGACCCCGCGGCCTCCGGCGAGCGCCAGCCGGACGAGCAGGCCGCGCAACCGCGCGCCGGGAACGGGCAGGACGGCGTCACCACGAGACACCTGGAACGCGCCGAGCAGTGTTATGCGAAGCCTCGCAACTCCGTCCATTCCTCAATCTTCGTGCGCTCCCCCGCGAGACGCCAAAAGAAGGACAGCCGTGTCAGCGTGACGTCAGCTCGATGCCGGCGCGTGTCAGCGCCATATTCGCCCCGTGTCAGTGACCCGCCTCAGTCTTGGGATCCCGACGAACAACGGAGACGACACATGACCGAGACGACCAACGCCGGCAGCTGGGTCAGGAGCTGGGGCGCCTCGCCCCAGGCGGCACACGACGGGCTCGGCTCGCTGGATGGCCACCTGCCCCTCGCGGACGTGACCCTGCGCCAGGTGGTGCGCATCAGCGGCGGCGGGAGCCGGGTGCGCGTCCGCTTCACCAACGAGTTCGGGACCGCGCCCCTCGACATCGGCGCGGCGCGGGTGGGCCTTGCGGCGCCCGGCGGCGGGGTTCGGCCGGGCAGCGAGCGTGTGCTGACCTTCTCCGGCGCGCCGCGCGTCACCGTCCCTGCGGGCGCGCCGGTCCTCAGCGATCCGGTCGACATCTCCCTGCCCGCCCTGGCCAAGCTGTCCATCAGCCTCCATCTGCCGGGGCGTGTGGAGACCTGCACCTGCCACGACCCCGCCCTGGAGACCGGCTGGACGATCCCGGGCGACGCCGTCGCCGCCCTCAGGCTGCCGGAGAACGCCGAGGTTCTGCCGGTGCGGGCGCTGATCTCCGCCGTCGAGCTGTTCCCTGACGGCCCGGCCAAGACCATCGTCGTGGTGGGCGACTCCCGCACCGACGGCGCCGGTTCGACACCGGACACCAACCACAGCTGGCCGGAGCTGCTGGCCGTGCGGCTCATCGAGGGGGGCGTGGCCGCCGGCTACGTCTCCAACCAGGGCATCAGCGGAAACCGGATGCTCAACGACGGCATCGGCGCCGCCACACTGGCCCGCTTCGACCGTGACGTGCTGGCGACGCCCGGCCTCGGCTACGTGGTGCTCTCCGTCGGCGCCAACGACATCGCCATCTCCTTCGCCCCCCGGGACGACGGACCCCTGGCCGGTTTCCTGAAGATGTTCCCCGGCGCGCCGGTGACGACGGACGACGTCATCGCGGGTTACCGCTGGCTGATCGCCAGGGCGCGCGAACGCGGCGTGCGGGTCTACGCCACCACCATCGCGCCCTACGAGGGCGCGGAGGTCTTCACACCGGAGGGCGAGAGCGCACGCCGGACGGTCAACGACTGGATCCGGACCGGCGGCGCCTTCGACGCCGTGCTGGACTTCGACGCCGTCTGGCGTGATCCGGACCACCCCGGCCGTATCCGTGCGGACTTCCACTGCGGCGACCATGTGCACGGCAGCGACGCGGGCTACCAGGCCTTGGCCGACTCCGTGGACCTGTCGCTGTTCGACTAAGCAGGCGGCGGGCAGGCGCGGCCTACGTGGCGCAGAACTCGTTGCCCTCCGGGTCGAGCATGATCCACCAGTGACCGGCGGGTCCCTTGTCCACCTCGCGGACGCGGGTCGCGCCGAGGCCTTCCAGGCGCGCCACCAGGGCGTCGAGACCACCGGGCTCACCGTGCACGTCGATGTGCAGGCGGTTCTTGCCGGTCTTCCCCTCGGGCACGTCCTGGAAGAGCAGGCGCCGCCCGAGGCCGACGCCGCTGGTTGCGTCGAAGGGATCGTCGGGGTGGCGGATCGCGGCGTAACCGCGGAAGATCGTGCGGCCGTCGTGCTCGGCGACCGCCTCCTCCGGGAGGTGGCCGGCGGCCAGCAGCCGCCCGACGAGCACGCTGGGATCCTCCACCTCGTAGCCCAGCGCCGCGGCCCAGAAGTCCGCGAGCACGGGCGCGTTCACACTGTCGACGACCAGCTTCCAGCTCAATACCATGTAACTGGTTATAGTGGTTACACCGGCGCGGGCGCAACTCGCGATCCGGCGGCGAGTCAGGCCAGCAACGTGATCACACCGGCCAGCAACATCGCGGCGATGAGTACCGTCACCACGAGGAGGGCTGTCGTGCCGAGCCGGCGGCGGATGAATTTCGGGTTGTGGGCCATCACCGCTCCTCCCTGCCGGTCAGCTCGTGCTTGCGGCGCAGCAGCGCCGCCCGCCGGGCCTGTGCGCGCACCACCAGCGCCAGGGCGACCGCGACGAACACGCCCCCGGCTGCCGACGGAAGTCCCACGCCGGCGCCACGCTGCACGGCCACAACGGTCACGACCGCCGTGGTGGTCAGCGAGGCGACCAGGCCGATCCAGGCGGCGATCACCTGGTCGGTGGCGAACAACGGAATCCGGCGTGTCAGCAGCCACCCGCCGTAGGCGGCCCAGGCCAGGCAGAACACGGTGAACAACGCGAACGCCAGATGTGTGCGGCCGGGCAGCGGGCCGGGCTCCGTCCACCACAAGGTGCCCATGAACACCGCACCGGCGACGCCGGCCAGCAGTGCCGCCACCGCCCGGATCCGGGTTCTCAGCGACAGCACCGGCGACAGCCGGTCGATCATGTCCTGCGCCGACAGGCGTGGCTCTTCGGTCATGGCCTGTATCCCTTCTCCTTCAGGTGCTCACGCAGCAGACGACGGGCCCGGCTGAGCCGGGACTTCACCGTTCCGGCCGGGATCTGGCAGATGTCCGCGCATTCCTCCACCGGCAGGTCCTCCAGGTAGAACAGGACGAGAATCTCCCGCTCCAGCAGCGGCAGATCTGCCAGTACGCTCACCAGCGCTGCGCGATCCACCAGGGCCTCAGCCGGGTCTTCGGCGCCCGCTTCGCCCACCAGGTCGCCGAATGCGGACGTTTCCTCGACCAGGGCGTACTCGCCGCGCAGCCGGTCGGTGACCGACCGCCGGGCGATCGTGAACAGCCACGGCGCGAACCGGCCCGGCTCCCTGAGGCGGGGCAGGCCGCGGACCACGGCCAGCCAGACCTCCTGCGCCACGTCGTCGGCCCGCTCGGCATCCAGCATGCGCCGTACGTACGTCCATACCGGCATCCGCCATCGAGCCACCAGCTGGGCCAGCGCCGCGCGCTCGCCCAGCTGAGCGCGAGTCACCAGCAGCTCATCGGTCATCTCGTCCTCCCGTCATCTTGCACAGTCGGGCGAGAAGCCAAGAAGGTTCACGATCCCCGGATCTCTCCGGGAGGAAGGCGTGACTGGTTCTTAGATGATCAGCGATCGCGGGCCGGACACGACCTGGGCAGCCGGTCTCCGGTGCGGACGCTTCGTGTCCGGGCGCCACTGCGGTCTGTTCGTGGCGCCCGGATCGCGACGGCCTCTCAGGTCGCCGGAACGGCCCTGCTCAGGCCTTGCTCAGGCCCTGCTCAGACCTTGTTCTTCCGGGCCACGATCGCGCGGAGCTGCTTCGCCTCCTCAGACTCGCCGATCGTGTCGAGCCTGAGGACCGGGGTGAGGGACTTGATCCGCGAGGCGGGCAGGACCACCGCCGCGCGGCACAACGACGCGAGGGCGACGGGGTTGGTGCCGAGGTCCTTCGCCTTGAAGGTGAGCAGTGCGTCGGCGAGATACCGCTGGGTCTCGATCGTCACGCGGCTCACGGGACGCACGAAGAACTCGAGGAGCAGCGGCATGACGGCGCCCTTCCCCGGGACGTTCTGCAGGGCGAAGGCGCAGTAGGACGCCACGATGTTGTCCCGGTACTCCGCGATGCCGGGGTCCTGGTCGTTCCTGACGCCGCCCAGCACCTCCAGATGCTCCTTCACCACGTCGATCGTGAGCGCGCCGAGATCGACCTTCGTGCCGCCCGGCTTCTTCGCGCCGGGGGGCGTGCTGCGCGCCAGGTGGCCGAACGCGTAGAAGTACTCGACCATCGTCGCCTTCGACTCGTGGCCGGTGTTGATGCGCACGTACTTGCCCTCGACGCCTCCGGCGCTCGGGATCTCGCCGACGTAGGAGGTCCGCAGGAAGGAGAAGCTGTCGCGCCTGTCGATCTGGAGCTTGTTGAAGAGCTTGTCGACGTCACCGGTGGGGGTCGTGCGCATGATCAGGGGGATGCCGTCCACGTACGTGGTTCCCTGGGTGAGGTCCCCACTGTCGATCGGCCAGCAGAACTCGTCCACGAACTTGGCGTTCCTGGCGGCGCTCCGCACCAGCGCCAGCTCGTCGCGGTGCCCGTGTTTGAGCATGTGCACCACGAGCTGCCCCTCGTCGTGCCGGACGAGATCGAGGTCGATGTCCTGCAGCAGCGCCTCGGCCCGCGCGTACGCGGACCCGGAGTTGCCCTTC
Source organism: Microbispora triticiradicis (assembly GCA_003260025.2). Lineage (GTDB taxonomy): Bacteria > Actinomycetota > Actinomycetes > Streptosporangiales > Streptosporangiaceae > Microbispora > Microbispora triticiradicis. Next base: position 75,422 of record QFZU02000046.1, read on the forward strand.
GCCGACAGCATCGTGAGGTTGCCGGCGGCCACCTTGCCGGTGCCCATGGAGGCGTACTTCTGGAAGCTCTTGCACAGGAAGATCTCCAGCTTGCCGGCGGCGACGGCGTCCTTCAGGCCGTCGAGCAGGATGTCGATCTGGGTCTTGCCGGCCGTCTCGGGCGCGATCTCGATGGTGGTGTCGATGATCAGCGCGAACGGCGCGTCGCCCTTCTTGTGCGTCTCCAGGCTTCGCCGCACGTCGTCCACGAGCTTGGCCGGCGACGGCGCGAAGGCGGGCGTGCTCGGGTTCAGCGCCGCCACCAGGACGTCCTTGTGCGGGGTCGCCTTCTCACCCTTCTTGAGCTTGCCGAGCAGGAACGCGGTCTCGTAGTAGTCGATCGCCTCGGTGGACCGCGAGACCTCCTCGTGGTCCCGCCACGACAGCGAGATGTACAGCGCGGTCGCGAGCGCGTCCATGCCGCTCGTCATGAGGTAGCTGTCGATCTTGATGTCCCCGGCCGCCTTCGCGAAGTCCTTGGCCCGCTCCAGCAGGATGTCCCGCATCGTCGTCCGGTAGTCGGTGCTCGTGTAGTACTGGGCCACGGCGACGACGATGGCGATCTCGTCCATCATCAGGTCGGCCGCGCGCATCGCGACCGTGGGGTTCGCCTCGTTCTCCACGACGATGTCGATGAGCCGGCTCAGCGAGCCGAGGGCGTTGGCGGTCAGCGTGTCGAAGCGCTTCGGGCCGAGCTCGTCGGTGAGGCCCAGCACGAGGTGCTCGACCATCGCGCACACCGGCGCGATCTCGCTCTTCCCCCGCGCGATCTCCTGCAGCCGGGAGAACCGGCTGGAGGTGATGAGCCTGACGAGATCGGCCCGCGTGTCGACCTCGAAGTTGGAGGTGGGCGGGGTCTTTCCCGTGTCCATGAGCTCGTAGAGCTGGTAGGCCGACGGCGTCGCGCCGAGCTCGTACAGGATCTTGTCCCACTCGATCTTGGTGTACGCGCCGGTGCCGCTCAGCACGCTGACGCCCGTCCTTCCGACGAGCGGTGTGATCGTGAGATTCTCCAGCACCTCGGGGCCGAGCACGATCTGCAGCTTGTTGAGCACGCGGGGGCTGTTGACCAGGACGTCACTGCCCGACTTCCCGACCTTCGTGAGCTTCTGGACGAGTTCGTCGAGGGCGCCGCCCTTGCCCGACTCCCCGCTTCCCCGCAGCTTCTTCAGGAACTCGTCCAGGGTGTCGCGGAAGTTCGTGCGCCAGTAGCTGGCCGCGAGCTCGTTCTGGGTGGACAGGCCCGTGAGCGAGCTGCGCTGGCTCTTCGCCGCGCGGAACCCGATCTGCTCGACGAGGTGCTGCTGCGTCGTCCCCTTCGTGATGTCTTCGAGCTCGCCACGGCGCTCCTTCGAGTACGCCGCCTTGCCGCTGATGGAGTCGACGAGCCTCGCCACCGCCCGGAGGTGTCCCATCGACGAGGCGTCGCTCTCGTCCTCGACACGCTGGGCGAGCTCGACCAGGTCGACGGTGACCTTGTCCTTGCCCTTGCCCCCCGCGGCCAGGTCGAGCGCGTCGAGCATCTCCAGGTGGAGGGTCTTCGAGATCTCCTCGGGGGTCTTCGAGGTCTTCTCGGCGAGTTTCTCGGTGAGGGTCTTGGGTGTCTCCGGCTTCAGGAGGTCGAGGCTGTGGCGCACGTCGGCGTGCTGCGGCGTGGGCTTCTCCTTCGGCTTCTCCAGCGCCGGGTGGGCGAGCCGGACCGCGGCGGTCGCCTTCAGGAAGCCCCGGGCGAGGTCGCCGGTGAGCCGCCTGACGATGAACTCGGACATCATGCTGCGCTCCTGCGCCGAACGCTGGGCCAGCGTCTCGGCGATGAGCTTCACGGACGCGAGCGCGTTGTCCGGGCTGGGGTCCTTCTCCAGCTCCTGGGCGACCGCCCTGGCCGTGGTGTCGTCGGGCAGCGCGCCGAACGCCTTCCAGCTCTTGGGTAACGCCGCATCTGCCGAAGACTCGCTCGACATGATCGACATGATTTCCTCCTGGTGATCCCCGTACGCGGGGACGGGCGGACGACGGCGGCGGCGACGCCCCCGATGCTGGCCCTTGGAACGGTCCGAGTCAATGGGTGATCCACCGCGCCCGGCGCCGCCCGAGCGTGCTGTCCGGATCGTTGTCCGGAACTGTTCCGTACACCCGCGGCCCTTGTGAGCGGCAGGCCAGGGCGGTGATCTTGTTGAGGTTCTCCTCACCCTTTCCTCGCGAAACGCCACGGGAGGTCTCCTCGTGCACCGATCACGCCGTTCGACCCGCACGTGCACCCCATCCGGCCGCGGGAGGGCGGGGTGAACCTCCGCTTCGGGTTGCTCGGCCCGGTTGAGCTGCACCGGAACGGCAGGCCGGTCCCGCTCGGCACGCCCAAACAGCGGGCCCTGCTGACCGCGCTGCTGCTGGAACCCAACCGGGTCGTGTCGATCGACCGGCTCGTCACGGCCGTGTGGGACGCCGAGCCGCCCCGCTTCGCGGTCGCCAACGTCCGCACGTACGTCAACCGCCTGCGCGGCACGATCGGCGACGGCGACCGGCTGACGGCGCGCCAGCCCGGCTACGTCCTCGCCGTGCGGGACGGCGAGCTGGACGTGACCGAGTTCGCCGACGCCCTGCGGCAGGGCAGGCGGTCGCTGTCCGCGGGCCGGCCGGACGCGGCGCTGCGGCAGCTGTCCACGGCCCTCACGCGGTGGCGGGGCGCCCCCGCCGAGGACGTGCCCCGTTCGGCGGCACTCGGCCCGCGCCTGGACGCCCTCACCGAGCAGCGCTGCCTCGCCCTGGAGGCGCTGGCCGAAGCCCGCCTCATGCTGGGCGAGCACGCCGACGCGGTGGCGGAGCTGCGGGAGACGGTGGCCGCCCATCCCACCAGGGAACGGCTGTGGGGCGCCCTCATGCTCGCGTTGTACCGCACCGGCGACGCCGCCGCCGCGCTCGCCGCCTACGGGCAGGCCCGGGCGTTCCTGGCGGAGGAGCTGGGCGTCGAGCCCGGTCCCGAACTGGCCGGGCTGCACCGGGGCATACTCAACCGCGACCCCGCGCTCCGCGCCGATCCGCAGGCACCCGCCCCGGCGGCGGTCACGGCGGTGATCCCGGCGCCGGGACGCCTGGTGGGCCGGGAGCGGGAGCTCAAGGAGGTCGTGGCCGCGATCGGCGCAGGCCCTCCGCGGCCCGTCGCCGTACACGGCCCGGCGGGGGTCGGCAAGTCGGCCCTGGCCCGGCACGCCGTCCGCACGGCGGCGCCCGGTTTCCCGGGCGGCGTGCACCACGTCGATCTGCGCGCCCTCCCCCGGCCCGGCCCTTACGAGACGCTCGCGCGGCTGCTGGGACGGCTGGGCCTGGCCGACGACGAGATCGCCGCGGACCTCGACGACGCGCTGCACCAGCTCAGGACCGCCACCGCCGCGAGGCACGCGCTGATCCTCCTCGACAACGTGACCGGAGAGGAGCAGGTGCGCCCCCTGCTCTCCGGCTGCCCGGACTGCCGGTTCGTCGTCACCAGCAGGAGGATGCTCGCGGCGCTCGACGACGTCGAGCACCTGCCGCTCGCCCCCCTGGCCGACGACGCGGCCTACGACCTGCTGACCCGGCTGTGCGGCCGGGACCGGGTCGACCGTGCGCAGGCGGGAAGGGTGGCCCGGCTCTGCGACAACCTGCCGCTCGCACTGGAGATCGCGGGCAAGCGCCTCGCCGCCAGGCGGGAGTGGACACCGGAGGCGTTCGCCGACATGCTCGCCGGCGAGGAGCACCGGCTCGACCTGCTGACCTGCGGCGACCTTTCCGTACGGGCCGCCATCGACCTCGACTACCAGGCCCTGCGGCGGTCCGGGGGGACGGCCGGCGACGGAGCGCTGGCCCTGTTCCACCGCCTCGGCGAGCGCGGCCTGGCCGACTGCGGGCCGGCGGCCGCGGCCGGGCTCCTCGGGAGCGATCGGCGTACGGCGTCGGCGGCGCTCGGCAGGCTGGCCGATCTCCGCCTGATGGAGCCGCTGGCCCCCGGCCACTACCGGATGAACGGCCTCACCCGCCTGTACGCCAGGGAGATCGCCCCGACCACGTGACAACGGCGGCGGGGCGCCCCCGCCCCCGCATTCGAGGGGCGCTCCACCGTGGTCGTCCGGATGCGCTCGGTCAGATGCGTTCGGTCAGATGCGTTCGGTCAGCAGGTGTACTGCCAGGGGGTGCAGGAACGGCCGCCGGGAATCTCCGATCCGGTGCAGCAGTACCTGCGGACGCAGGTTCCCGAGTACTCGTACCAGCAGTTGATCGCCTCGGCGCGGGTGGCCGGGACCAGCCGGGCGACCATCCGGTCGGCCAGCCGCTGAATCGTCCGCGTCATCTCGTCTCCTCCTTGCGAAAGGACCTCTTCCACCGACGTTAGGAGCGGCTTTGATGATGGAGATACCACTCCGATACACGCGCGCTTGTATGGGGTGCGGCCGGAATACGGCAGAAAGACACCGCAGGGTGACCGCCGCTCAGGCGTCCGGGGTGTTCGTCTAACGGGGTGACCGAACGCAGAAAATTCAACGAACCTGTGTCTGTAGGCCCGCCGCGAGCGCGGCGAATCCATCCGCACCATCGCCGCCGGAGTGAAGGTCTCCGTCGGCGTCGTGCACAAAACCCTGGCACAGGCCGAGCCGCAGACCCCGCGGGACCAGTAGCCCCCGCGGGGACAGGCCCAAGGCGGTTGCTCACTCGGAGGGGTCGGCCCTACCCGGGGCCTGGTGCGGCGGGCCGCCACGCCCTGGCCGCTGCCCGATTCGTGGCAACGGGCTCGCCGCCTCATCCGTGCGGTGGCGCGGCTTGGCTGGGGCCGTCAATCCGGGTGCCGGCGGGGCCAGGCTTTGCCGGTGTCAGTTCGTGAGGCCGGCGTCGTGGGCGAGTAGGGCGATCTGGGTACGGTTGTTCAGATCGAGTTTGGTGAGTATGCGGGAGATGTGGGCTTTCACGGTGGCCACGCTCATGAACAGTTCCTTGGCGATCTCGGCGTTGGACTTGCCGCGCCCGACGGCGATGGCGACCTCGCGTTCGCGTTCGCTGAGCTGATCCAGCGCGGTGGTGGCGTGCCATTGCCGGGCGGCGGCGCCGGTGTCGCTGAGGTGGGCGATGAGCTGTCGGGTCACGGTCGGCGACAGGATGGGTTCGCCGGCTGCGACCCGCGATATCGCGCGCAGGATCTCGGCGGGTGGGGTGTGTTTGAGCAGGAAGCCGCTGGCCCCGGCGCGCAGCGCGCGCAGGACGTGCTCGTCGGCGTCGAAGGTGGTCAGGACGATGACCTCGGGTGGGTCGGGTCGGGCGCGCAGCTGTTCGGTGGCGGCGAGGCCGTCGAGGGTGGGCATGCGGATGTCCATCAGGACCACGTCAGGGGCGTAGGCGTCGACGGCGTCGGCTACTTCGCTTCCGTCGCCGGCCTCGCCCACCACGGTCAGGTCGGGTGAGCCGCCGATGACCATCGCCAGGCCGGCCCGCACGAGCGGGTCGTCGTCGACGACGAGGACCCGCACCGCTGCGTTCACGTTGGGCTCCTTCTCTCTGCCCAGCCGGGCCACGGTCCGACCCTGGCCGCGATCAGAGGGTAGGCCACGGTAGCCAGGCCCAGAGCCGGAACTCACCGGCCGGGGTGGGTCCGTGTTCGAGGCGTCCGCCGGCGAGGGCGGCCCGTTCGGTGAGCCCGATGAGGCCGATGCCGGCGCCGGGAATTGCGGTACCACCGCCGGTGCCCATCGGGCACGGGTTGCGGATCTCGACGGTTACGCCGTCGCCCGGAGTTGCCCGGACGGTGACGGCCACCTCAGCGTCGGGGGCGTACTTGCGGGCGTTGGTCAGCCCTTCCTGCACGATCCGGTACGCGCTGCGCCCCATACCAGCCGGCACGGCGGAAAGCGCGGCGGTCTGGCAGTCGAGCCGCACCGTCATCCCGGCGCGCCGCGACTGGTCGACGAGGTTGGGGAGGTCGGCCAGGGTGGGCTGCGGCCGTTCCGGCGTCTCGTCGGACCGGTCGACACCGGCGCGAAGGACGCCGATCACCTCCCGAAGGTCCTCCAGCGCCTGGTAGGCGCTGTCGCGGACCACCCCGGCGGCGCGGGCGACCTCGTCGGGCGCGGCGTCGGGGCGTAGCTCCAGCGCCCCGGCGTGCAGGCTCAGCAGGGACAGGCGGTGGGCAAGCACGTCGTGCATCTCCCGGGCGATCCGGTCGCGTTCGCCCTGGCGTGCCTCGGCGACCCGCAGTTCCTGTTCGGCCTCGACCCGCCGGGCCCGTTCGCGCAGCGACTGGCGCCGGGCCCGCACGAACATGCCCCAGGCGAGCACCGCGAGCGCGAAGACGACGCCCAGCACGATCTGCGACCAGGGTCCGACCGGGACGTCCGGGCGGACCAGCAGCGTGAGGAACGGTACGAGCGCGTACCCGGCCGCGATCCGGGCGACCACTGCGAAGCGCCGGTGGACCGCGACGGTGAACAGCGCGACAAGCGCCGCGCCCGCGGCGGACGTCGCGTAGACGCTGACCAGACCGGCGGCCACGGCGAGGCCGACCGGCCAGCGTCGGCGCAGCCACACCGCCAGACTGCACAGGCTGCCGAGGACGAGGTCGACAGTGAGCGGGACCGGCGCGATGTGCTGCGCGCGGCTGTCGGCCAGGGTCTGCACCACGACGCCGACGGCCAGCAGGAAACAGGCGGCGTCGACGACCCGACCGCGGACCGTGCGCCCGGCCGGGCGTACTGGATCGTGGTCAGCATCGCTGGTCACGCCCGCCGGTAGCGGGCTCCGATCCTGCGGGTCCGCCGGGGCCATCATGATCAAAGCGTACGGCCGGGTCGGGCCCCACGGCATCCGACCAAAGTCGAGCCTGAGGTGTAGACCTTCGGCCCGCCGCCATCGACCTCGGCTCGTAGCGGCGCATGCGGCCGCTCCAGCAATCTGTTCCATATAACCGGAACGGACGGCCCAACAGAACTTCCGAAACGGCATTCCGACCATTCCTGCGCCAACGAATGGCGCGGAAAGGAAGTGAGAAACGATGAGTGACATCCGAACGAACGCCCCGAGCCTGCTCGACAACCCGCCAATCCCCGTGCAGGCCAAGCTCGCGGCAGCATGGACCAGCTTCATGTTCCTCTACATCTACGTCGACTACTTCCAGCTCTACAAGCCTGGCGCCATCGACGAAATCCGGGGTGGCGTTGTCTTTGAGTTCGACATCAGCGGGACGTTGTTGACCATTTTCACCGCGTCCGTGGCGATCCCGGCCCTGATGGTGATGCTCTCCATGACGCTGCCCGCCCGGGTGAACCGCGCCACGAACCTCGTCGTTGCATTGCTCTACATCCCCTTCTCGGTGTTCAACGCGGCAGGGGAGTCCTGGGACTGGGCCTCCTTCTACGGCCTCTCCATCGGAATCGAGGTGCTGCTCCTGGCCTTCATCCTGCGGTACGCGTGGAAATTCCGTCCGGAAATCGTACGCCCCGAATCCTCCCGCGAATCGGTGTCGGCGCGCTGAACCGATCCGCGTGCCTCCGGGGCTGAGGACTCCAGGAACAGCGGTTGGCGATACCCGTAGGTAGCTTCGGATCCCTCGGACGGTCCCAGGCAGCTCTGGTCTCCCGAGACGTTGCATAGGCGACCCACCTATGCGACGTCCTGCCGTGCAGCCAGCGAACTGGACGTTCGTCGTTTCATAGGTCAGGCCCTCGATGATGTAGACCGCCTCCCACACCCCGTACAGGATGAACCGGGAGAACAGCGCGATGTAGGTGTTGGAGACGTGCCGGTAGGCGATCCCCCCGTACCCGCCGTAGCGGATGCTGGTCTCGGCCAGCAGATTGTTCTCCCAGGTGTCGATCTGCGAGCCGTCGGCCGCGGCCGTCTTCCCGTCGCCCCACACACTGGCCACGTCCAGCTTGTTGAAGGCGTTGCGTCGACCGCCGCGGCGACGGCGGCGAGCTTGTCGCGATAGTGCGCGGTCAGAGCCGACGCTTCGGCCGGGATGCCCGCCTGCGCGCAGATCGCCGGCACCAGCGGGCGGCACTCCTGCCACGACATGAGCTGATCGTGCAGGTTGGCGAACGAATCCGACCCGGCCACCGCGATGTCGCCTGACCGCAGCTCGGCCGCCAGGTAGGAGAACACGCACACCTCCAGGTGGCGGCGCACCAGCATCCCGGGCCGGTTCTTGTCCCGCAGGGTCTTGCGCCACTGCCCCGAGGCGAACGCGTCCGCATCGATCCGCACCCTCACCGTCCTGGTATCGCCGGGCGCCTCACCGGCGGGGCCGGGCCGCTCCACCGTCATCTCCTCCGGCACGAACGCGGCCTTGGCGCCCCGCAGCGCCCGCAGGAACTCCACCGCCTCCACCACGGTGCGCTCGGCGCTGGTGGCCGCCAGCTCGATCGCCTCGACCAGGGTGAACAGCGCCGAGCGGTGCAAGCGGTAGTGCTGGATTGTCCTTGGACCGCACGGCCTTGCGGATCGCGTCCTCGGCGACCTGGCGGACCCTGGCCGCGTCGTAGGTCGCCCCCAGCCGCTTACGCACGAACGCCCGATGCTGGCTCGCCGACATCGGCGCCGCACGCCGCAGCTCCACCCCATCAGGCAGCCACCACGACACCGCGAACATGCCCGACCACCACCGCCGGCACGTCCTCGACCTTCGGGAAGTAACCCAGCCGCTGGTAGGACTTCAGCCACACCACCCAGTGCCAGCAGATGATGCTCATCCTGCGCACGGCCGCGCGCCCACTGGATCTCGGCCCCGGTCGGCGTGAACGCCTCCGCCAGCTCCCGCGCTGACACCACCCTGGCAAACCCCGGATGGTGTCTTTCTGCCGTATTCCGGCCGCCCCCCTGTATGGGGGGCACGCGACTCACGCGTTCAGCCGCCGGAGCACGACACCCGTGATCCTGCTCTCGGGGAGGAGGCCCCACTGCCGGGAGTCGGTGCTCCGCGCCGGGTTGTCGCCGAGGACGAGCAGCCGCCCCGGCGGCACACACGCCTCTCCCGGTGTCTCGCGCAGGGCCTCCAACCCCGGAGGGATCGGGTCCCCCGCCACGGCCGCGGCCCGTTTGATCACCGAATTCGTGCCGCCGTCGAGCGTGACGCCCTTCCCCGGGCCCACGCGGGCGATGACGACCACGTCCCCCCGCCGGACGCGCGGGCCGGCCCGGCCGGGCCGCAGGTTCCGTACGAGGACCCGGTCGCCGGGCCGCAGGCCGGGCCGCATGCTCTCCCCGTGGACCTCGACGACGCGCAGGGTCCGTCTGAGCGCCAGCACCGCCCCGGCTGTGAGCACGGCCGCGAACGCCGCCGCGGACAGGACGAGCGGGACCGGTGTCATCTCGCCTCCGAGAGCCGCCGGCCCGGGGTGTCGGCGTCCGGGTCGTCCCGCTGCCGGTATCCCTCCGCCTGCAGGGCGAACAGCTGGGCGTAGATCCCGCCGTGCGCCAGCAGCGTGGCGTGTGTGCCCCGCTCGGCGACCTGACCGCCGTCGAGGACCACGATGCGGTCCGCGTCGCGTACGGCGCCGAGCCGATGGCTGATCAGCACGCTGGTGCGGCCCCGGCGGTGTTCTCGCAGTCCCTGGTGGATCTCGTGCTCCGCCTCCGCGTCGAGCCCCGAGCTGGGCTCGTCCAGGATCAGCAGATCCCGCTCACCCCGCAGGTAGGCGCGGGCCAGGGCGAGCCGCTGCCACTGCCCGCCCGACAGGTGGACGCCCACCGCCCCGCCGTCCTCGGCGGAGCCGGCGGGATCAGCGGGATCGGCGAAGATGCGCGACAGCATGGTGTCGTACCCCCGGGGCAGGCCGCTCACGGTGCCGTGCGCGCCCGCCCGCCGCGCCGCCGCCTCGATCCTTCCCCGGTCACCCATCGCGGCGAGATCGCCCAGGCCGATGTTCTCGGCCGCGGTCATGTCGTACTCCATGTAGTCCTGGAACACCGCCCCGATGCGGGCGCGCAGCTCCGCCGGGTCGATCTCCCTGAGGTCCACGCCGTCCCACAGGACAGCGCCGCGTTCGGGGTCGTACATCCGGCACAGGAGCTTGACCATCGTGCTCTTGCCCGCGCCGTTCCTGCCGACGAGCGCCACCGAGGCACCGTACGGGATGGTCAGGCTGACGCCGCGCAGGGCCCAGGGGTGGCCGGGCGAGTAGCGGAACCACACGTCGCGCAGTTCGATCCCGCGGCGCGGCGGCCCCGCCCGCCGGGGACGGTCCGGGACCGGGAGGTCCGGCCCGGCGTCGAGGACGGCGAGATAGTGGCCGAACAGCAGCACCTGCTGATGCGCCGAGACCAGTTCGAGGACGAGGCCGCCGACCGCCGCCTGCACCCCGGCGACGGCGGCGACGAAAAGCGCCACGTCGCCGGCCCCGCCCGTGCCGTTCACCGCGTCGAGCAGAACCCACAGCAGGCCGCCTCCGGCCGCCAGCGCGGCGATGGTCCCGGTGGCGGCCTGGACGCGCAGCTCCCGCCGGTCGGTACGGCTCCGCTCGGCGTTCGCGGCCCGCCGCTGGGCGTGCAGCAGCCCGCGCAGGTGGCCCCCGACGCCGAAGAGCCTGAGCTCCTTGGCGGCCCGGACGTCGACGAGGAGCTGTCCGAAGAAGAACTCGCGGCGTTCGGCCGGGCCGATGCCCCACAGCATGGCGGCGCGCCGTCGCGACAGCCACAGCTCCGCGGCCAGGGACGGCGCGGCCGCCGCGATCACGAGAACCGCCGTCCACGGGTTGATCGTCACGAGGGAGACGAGGAAGGCGGCGCCGGTCAGGACCGTCCTGGCCGCGCCCAGCGCGGCGGAGACCAGCATGCCGGGGGTCGCCCCGCCGTACTGCTGGGCCATCCGGATCCGGTCGAGGAAGGCGGGGTCCTCGAACCTGGCCAGGCCGGTGAACCGCTCGACGGCCTGGAAGAGGCGGTCCTGGGCGACGAGGCCGACCCTGCGCCCGCTCTCGTCCCTGACGTACTGGACGACCTGCGGCCCGAGCGCGGCCAGCAGCCCGCACCCGGCGAGCGCGGCGCCCAGCGCCGCCGTCACCCCGGGCCGGGGGTGGCCGCCGCCGATCTCGTCGAGGACCAGCTTGGTGCACCAGGCGATCGTCACCGGCAGGGCGGCCATGAGCGCGGTGAGGGCGGCGAAGGCAAGGGTCAGGCCCCTGCTCGCCCGCCAGGCCAGGCCGGCGGCGGCGACCACCGCCCGCGCCGGCGCCGTCACGCGGATGCGGGAAGCACGTCGAGGTCGGCCAGCGTGCTCCCGCTGGCGAGAACCCTGCCGTGCCCGTCGAGCAGGGCGAGTGACGGGAAGCCCTGGACCCGCAGCGCCTTCGTCACGCCGGTGCCGTACTCCTCGACCAGCACCAGGGCGACGGGCTCCAGCGCCCGCCGCTGGGCCGCCACCTCCTCCTCCGTCCCGACGAGCACAGCCAGCACGCTGCCGCGCCCTCCGGGGTAGGACCGCGCGCGTTCGGCGAACTGCGGCAGGCGATCCCCGCAGGCGGGGCAGTCGGGTGAGAAGACGCCGACGAGGGCCGGCGCGGTCAGCGTCTCGGCGGAGACGTGCACGCCGTCGGTGCTCACGGCGGAGAAGGCGCCGATCGTCGCTCCAGGCGGGAGCACGATCGGCGGGGACACCCCCGGCCGCGCCGCGAGCATCTCCTCGTGCGTACGCAGCCTGCGGATCACCCCGACGGTCAGCACCAGGTCGATCAGGCACAGGACGCCGACGCCGAGGACGAGCGCGCTGAGGAACGGCATGGGGACTACCTCCGTGAGGGCCTGTTCGTGAAGAGATGGGCGATCTCGCCGATCGCCGGCAGCAGGACGGCCGCCGCCCCGGCCGTCAGGGCGTCCTCATCCCGGTCGGGCGGGCGGGTCGTCACCACGCTAGGAACGGCCCCGGCCGGCGGGGTACACGACGGCTACACGCGGCGGTGTATCCGGTCGGTGCTGCTCGAACCCGCCGGGTACGCGTGCTGAGTCCAGAACGCGAGGACCACCTGCGGACGCGGATCCCGCACCGATGAGTTTTCCGGGCCGCGCCCGTCTGTAGGTGTGAGATCGACTCACGGGAGGCTGGCACGATGCGGAAACTGATCTTCGGCATGAACGTGACCCTGGACGGCTACATCGCCGCGACCGGCGACGACATCGGCTGGGGTGGAGGGGAGGGACCGGACTCGTCGCCGAGCGACGAGCTGTTCCAGTGGTGGTACGAGCAGATGCGGGCGAGCGATCTGTCGCTGTACGGGCGCAAGCTGTGGGAGACGATGAGTTCCCACTGGCCGACCGGCGACCAGCAGCCCGACGCCACCCCGGCGGAGATCGAGTTCGCGCGGCTCTGGCGGGACATGCCGAAGGTGGTGTTCTCATCGACGATCGACAAGGTCGACTGGAACACCCGCCTGGTCACCGGCGACGCGGTCGCCGAGATCGCCCGGCTCAGGGCCGAGGACGGCGGCCCGATGGACATCGGCGGCGCGACGCTCGCCGGGGCGGCCATGCGGGCCGGGCTGATCGACGAGTACGCGCTGGTCACCGTACCGGTCCTGGTGGGCGGCGGCACGCCGTTCTTCACCGCGCTGGACAGCTGGGTGAACCTGAATCTGGTCGAGACGCGGACATTCCCCGGCGGCGTGGTGCTGACCCGATACGAGACGAGGCGATGAGCACGGGCCAGACGCTCGGCTCGCAGGGCCAGGTCGAGATCCTTCCTGGCGTGCTCACCGCCTCGTTGATCGTGACGATGTCCCCCGGGGCATGAAGACGCCCCGCCGGCGACGCCGGCGGGGCGGTGGTGTTCGCGTTGCCACGTCGGTGTTCAGCTGGTCGGGGTGCTCATCCCCCGGTGACTTCGGTGACGGCGGCCCGTGCGCCGGACTCGTCGACGATGGTGACGTGTCTGATCACAGCGTCGCGGGCAGGCCCAGCCATGGTTTGTCGGTGGCGTCGAATCCGGTGAGTTCGGCGATCCTGCCGTCGACGATGTGCAGGACCGCGATGGTGAACAGACGGTATTCCGGGTCGTCGGGGGTGCGGAGGTACAGCGCGGCGGCAGGCATGCGGTTGACCGTGGTGGCGGTGCAGCGCCAGTCGTCGTAGCCGCGCTGGAAGAGCCCGTTGGAGACCCAGCCGTCCACCGCCTCCTTGGCCGTGACGGTCACGGTGCCCGGGTCGGGCAGCATCGTGAAGCGCAGGTCGTCGCGCAGCAGGGCCGTCAGCCCGTCGAGGTCGTTGCGCTCATGGGCCTCGATGTACGACTTCACCACGCCGCGCTCGTCATCCGACAGCTCGTGCGCGGCAGGGCGCCGCCAGTCGAGGCGGCGGTCGGGCAGCTGCTCGCGCATCGTCACGCGCGCCCGCTGCAGCGCGCTGGTCACCGATGCGACGGTCAGTTCGAGGGCGTCGGCGGTCTTCGACGCCGGCCAGCCGAGGACGTCGCGCAGGATGAACACCGCCCGCTGCCGTGGCGGCAGGTGCTGGACGGCGACGATGAACGCCAGCTCGATCGTCTCCCGCACCACCGCCGATTCCTGCGGGTCCTCCGGGAGCATTCGGTCCGGGTAGGGCTGCAGGTAGCGCACTTCGGAGCCCGCGCCCGGCAGCTCGGCAGGCACGGGTGTGCGGTCGTCGCGCTTCTCCAGGAAGTCGAGGCAGGCGTTCGTCGCGATCCGGTGCAGCCAGGTCCGCAGCGCGGCGTCGCCCTTGAACGACTCCCGCTTGTTCCACACCCGCAGGAACGTCTCCTGCGTCATGTCCTGGGCGTCCTCGTAGTGCGCGAGCATCCGGTAGCAGTGCACCTGCAGCTCACGCCGGTAGTGCTCCGTGATGAGCGCGAACTGTGCCGCGTCGTTCGAGCGGGCCGCCGCGATGAACGCGGCCTTGTCGTCGCCTGGCGGTCTGGCGTCGGTCATGGTCGTCAATCCTTCCGCGGGTGGCGAGGGGTTACCAGAACTGACGACGTGGCGGAGGATTTCTGATCGGTGAAGCCGCTGACACCGGACCGTGCGCAGGAGGGCCCTTACGGGCCCGCCCTTCGGGCGCGGCGGCGCAGGACCAGCCATCGGCCGGCCAGACCGGCGGCGAACATGACCAGCCCGGCGAGCACGGACGGCCAGGGCAGGGTGGCGACCAGGGTCAGGCAGCCGGCGACGCCGAGCAGGTTGAGCGCGCGCGGCCAGCGGCGCTCGGACGCGGGCTGGGTGAACGCCGAGGCGTTCGCGACGGCGTAGTAGACGAGGACGCCGAAGGAGGAGAAGCCGATGACCCCGCGCAGGTCGGCGGTGGCGACCAGGACGCAGACGACGGCGGCCAGGGCGATCTCGGCGTGGTGCGGCACCCGGTAGCGGGGGTGGACGGCCGCCAGCCAGCCCGGCAGGTCGCGGTGGCGGGCCATGGCCAGGCCGGTGCGGCCGATCCCGGCCATCAGGGCGAGCAGCGCACCCAGCGCCGCCGGCGCCGCGCCCGCCCGCACCACCGGGGCCAGGCCGTCGGCGCCCGCCGCCTCGACCGCGG
>QFZU02000047.1 GCA_003260025.2 Microbispora triticiradicis
GGCGCGGCCGGCACCGGTCCGGACGCCGCGGCGTCCCGCCGGGCCCGCATCCTCGGCCGGTCGGCCGCGGACACCCCGGCGCCCGGCGAGGGCCTCACCGCGAACGGGCCGCCGGACGACCTGACGCTGTCCGCCGCGCTGTGGGACCTCGTCTGGGCGGGCCGCGTCACCGGGGACACGCTGGCTCCGCTCCGCTCGGCGCTGGGCACCGGAAGGCCTGCCCACCGTCCGGCCGCGACCAGGCGCCGCCGGGCCGTCCTGCCCACCAGGAGCGGCCCGCCGACCGTGAGCGGCCGATGGTGGCCGCTTCCCGCGCCGGCGGGCGACGGCACCCAGCGGGCGCACGCCCAGGCGGAGGTGCTGCTCGAACGGCACGGGGTGTTAACCAGGGGCGGCGTCACGGCCGAACGCCTGCCCGGCGGGTTCTCCGCCGTCTACCAGGTGCTGCGCGCCTTCGAGGAGAGCGGGCGATGCCGCCGCGGCTACTTCGTCGAAGGGCTGGGCGGCGCCCAGTTCGCCCTTCCTGGCGCGGTGGACCGGATGCGGGCCATGTCCTCCCCGACGTCCTCCGCGTCTCCCTCAGCGGGGTTCGCACCGGAGGAGGACCTGTGGTCGGTCCCGGCCCCGCCACCGCCCCGGCCGGTGGTCGTGCTGGCCGCGGCCGACCCGGCCAACCCGTACGGCGCCGCGCTGCCCTGGCCCGAGCGCGCGGACGACGTGACCCACAGGCCGGGCCGCAAGGCGGGAGCGCTGGTGGTGCTGGTGGAGGGCTCCCTCGTCCTCTACGTCGAGCGTGGCGGCAAGACCCTGCTCTCCTACGGCTCTGAGGAGGACCTGCGCCCGGCCGTGCAGGCCCTGGCCGTCTCCGTACGGCGGGGCGCGCTGGGCAAGCTCACCGTCGAACGGGCCGACGGCGCCTCGATCACCGGCTCCCCCCTGGCGGATGCCCTGGAGGCCGCCGGGTTCCACCCCACCCCGCGTGGTCTGCGCATCCGCGGCTGACCGCCGTCCTAGCCCGGCTCCGCCACGCTCGCCGGCCGGTCCTCCTCCACCCGAGCCGCCCGGCGCCTCCGGTTGAGCCGCAGGTACAGCAGGGCGGCGCCGGCGACCGCCAACGGCCACAGAAGGTAGGGGCCGGACATGAGAAGCAGCGCGGCCACCGCGACCATGGCCGTCATCGCCGCGGCCCGGCCCACGCCGCGTCTCGGCAGCAGCTTGAGCGCGGCGGCCACGCCGAGCGCGTACACCGCCACGAAGGAGCCGGTAGTGAGCAGCACGACGGGCTGGGCGCCCACCCCCGCGGCGACCACGACGGCCAGCGCGACGAACGACAACGCCGAGTGGACGGCCAGGCTACGGCGGGGCACCTCGCCCGCCATGCTGCCCCCGGCGAGCGCCCGGGGCAGCGCCCCGTCCCGGCCGAGGGCGGCCCCCAGTTTGGCCGCCCCGGCGTAGTAGGCGTTCATGGCGCCGAGCGTCAGCAGCACGGCGGCTCCGGCGGCCAGCCAGCGGGCGTTGCCGCCCAGGCCGAGTGCCATGAGTTCGCCCAGCGGCGCTTCGGTCCTGGCCGCGCCGGGACCGAGGACGGTGACGGTCGCGAAGGCCACCAGCAGGTACAGCGTCCCGACGATGACGACCGCCGCCCCGGTCGCCCTCGGCAGGTCGCGTCGCGGGCGGCGGAACTCGCCGGCGAGATGGGTGATCGCCTCCCAGCCCGCGAAACTCCAGACGAGCAGCGCCCCCGCCGAGCCGACGGCCGTCCAGCCGTGCGGGGCGAACGGCCGGAGATTGCCCATGTCGGCGTGCGGCAGCGACAGCCCGACCG
Source organism: Microbispora triticiradicis (assembly GCA_003260025.2). Taxonomy (GTDB): domain Bacteria; phylum Actinomycetota; class Actinomycetes; order Streptosporangiales; family Streptosporangiaceae; genus Microbispora; species Microbispora triticiradicis. Next base: position 1,826 of record QFZU02000047.1, read on the forward strand.
ACACCACCAGCAGCAGGACGAGCAGCCCCGCCAGGACGAGCTGCAACCTGCTGCTGACCTGGAGTCCGACGGCGTTGGCCGCGGTGACCACGGCCATCAGCACCGCCGCGGTCACGGTGGTGGTCACCGCCCCGCCTCCGGCCGCGGCGGAGACGTACGCCGCGCCGAACAGCGCGGCGGGGACGGCGCCCAGGGGCACCGCCAGGTAGAACCACCAGCCGACCACCGCCGCCGCGTGTTCGCCGAAGGCCAGCCGGGCGTAGGTGGACACCCCGCCCGCGTCGGGATAGCGCGCGCCGAGCGCGGCGAAGGTCCCGGCCAGCGGCGCCGACAGCAGGACGAGCGCCAGCCAGGCGAGCAGCGAGGCCGGTCCCGCCGCCTCCGCCGCCAGGGCGGGCAGCGCGATGACCCCGGTGCCGAGGACGGCTCCCACGTACATCGCCGTGCCGTGGCCGAAGGTCATCCGGCCCTGGTGGGTGGCCTCACTCACGACGCATCGCCCTACAACTCCACGGGGCCGTAGAGGGCGGCGGGGGCGCGGCGGGTCATGGCCCAGTAGCGGTCGCCGTACGACCAGTGCCACCACTCGGTCGGGTAGTTGACCAGGCCGCAGGCCTCCAGGGCCGCGCTCAGGACGTCGCGGTTGCGCCGTGCCCCGGCGCCCACCTCGGCGGCCGTGTAGCAGGCGCCGCGGCTCTGCTCAGGAGTGGCGTTGACCGCCGTCCCCATGTCGAGCTCCACCCCGTAGTCGTCGCAGAGCGTCAGGTCGACGGCCGCGCCCGCCGTGTGCGGGGCGACCTCTATCGGGGAGACATACCGGCTCGCGGCGACGTGCAGGTCGCCGGCCGGCATGTCCGGGAAGGCGGCGCGCAGTTCGGCCTTGTACTCCTCGAAGTAGCGCCGCTGCAGCGCGGGCGGGCGGTAGCCCTCGACGACCACGAGGTTGCACCCCGCCGGCAGGCGATCCTGGGCCTCCTCCAGGCGGGCCAGCAGGCCCTCCCGCAGGTGGGCGTAGGCCCCGGCCGGATCGGCGAGCCGTTCGTCGACCCGCAGCCGTCCCCGGACGTCGCTCAGCTTCTCGCCGCACTCCTCCACGCCGATCGAGGTCACCCGGAGATCCGAGATCAGGACCAGACCGGCGGCGGGGTCGGGCAGCGCGGAGCGATCACGAGAGGAAACGGACATGAGGATCAACCTACCGTCACACGGTGTCCGAGAAGACCTCTTCACGCGCTCGGTCCAGTGCTGCGACGATAGCCCCCATAAGTACGGGATTGCCATCCACGCCGGTCGCCGCCACCGTGGGGCGGCTCGGGCACACGCGGGCCACCGCCTCCTCCACCCGCCGGGCGAGCAGGTGTCCCCCGGCCCTGCCGACGTCTCCGCTGAGCACGACCAGCCCCGGGTCGAGCACCACCGAGACCGCCGCGACGCCGACCGCGAGCCGCCCGGCCAGGCTGTCGACGAACCCCTCGTTCCCCGCGGCGACGGCCGCGCGGACCAGCCCGGCCACGTCGCGCGCCCCCAGGTCGACGGTGGTCACACCGTGCGCGCGGGCCAGGTTCCACAGCGCCTCTCCTCCGACGAGGCGCTGGAAGGACCCGGTCTGGGGCGCGGTGACCTGGCTCGGGAGCGGTTCGCCGGGGACCGGGAGCCAGCCGATCTCCCCCGCGCCGCCGGTGATCCCGCGGTGCAGCCTGCCGCCCAGCATGACGCCGAGGCCCTGGCCGACGCCGGTCCACAGGATCGCGAAGTCGTCGGCGCCCCGCGCCGCGCCGTACGCCTGCTCGGCCAGCGCCGCGAGGTTCACGTCGTTCTCGATGATCACGCACTCGCCCAGCAGCGTACGCAGCCCGGCGAGGATGCCGACGTGCCAGGAGGGCAGGTCGACGGAGTACCGCACGTCGCCAGTGGCGGGGTCGACCACGCCGCGGGTGCCGATGACGAAGCAGCGCAGCCGGGCGAGCTCGATCCCGGCCGTCCCGCAGGCCCGCTGGACGGCCTCGTGGACCACCCGTACGGGATCGCCCGCCTCGCTCGGGTCCACCGTGACCTGGGCGATGACCGTTCCGGTGATGTCGGCGACGGCGGCCGTGACGCTGTCCGGCAGCACCTCCAGGCCCGCGACGTACGCGCTGGAGGGGTTGACGCCGTACAACGCGGCGTTCGGGCCGCGGCCCCCGGGGCGCTCGCCGGCGGCCGTGACCAGCCCGCGCGTCTCCAGGCGGGCGAGGAGCTGCCCCGAGGTCACCTTCGACAGCCCGGTAAGCTCACCCAACTCGGCCCTGGTCAGAGGGCCTCTGGTGATGAGGAGTTCCAGTGCCGCGCGGTCGTTGATCTGCCGTAGCAGCCGAGGCGTACCCGGTCGTTGTGCCACCGGCTGGTTCCCCTCTCGTCACGATCCGCTAACGCGGCTTTTTTATAAGAAAGTTTCTTGTTAGTTTAGCGCCAGCCAGCCCGGAGGCAACCGATCAGCCTCGGGACGCCATGAGCGCCGACCGAAAGGAGAGCGCCTTCCAGCAGGTGAGCGGCCCGCCGACACCCCCACGAGGCGCACCCCCGACGCGAAGCCGGGAAGGGAGAGAACCATCGTGAAGATTGTGAAGATCGCGGTCGCGACCACCGCGACCGCCGTCCTGGCCCTGGGACTCGCCGCTTGCGGAAGCGACGACTCCAAGGACGCGGCCGCGCCGGCGGCCTCCGCGGCAGCCGGCGGTCCCAAGTTCGCGGGCCAGACTCTTACCGTGTGGCGACTCGGTGCCCCCACCGACGTCTTCACCAAATACATGGACGACCTGGGCGCCAAGTTCAAGGAGCAGACGGGCGCCGAGGCGAAGGTCCAGTGGATCCCCTGGCCCGACGCGCAGAAGAAGTGGACCGCCGCGCTCGCCGGCGGCGAGGGCCCGGACGTCACCGAGTTCGGCAACGACCAGGTCGCCGCCTGGGTGGCGCAGGACGCCCTGGCCGACATCACCGGCATCGTCAAGGGCGACACCGAGCTCCAGGAGATCCCGCAGAACCTGTGGAGCTACGAGACGATCGACGACAAGATCTACGCCGTTCCGTGGGGCGGCGGCACCCGGGCCGTGCTCTACCGCAAGGACTGGTTCGACAAGCTCGGCATCGAGGTCCCGAAGACCTGGGACGAGCTGATCGCCGCGGGCAAGAAGATCGTCGACAAGCAGGGCAAGGACGTCGACGGCTTCGCCTTCAACGGCGGCTCGGACGCGAACATGTCGCTGTCGCCGTTCGTCTGGTCCGCCGGGGGCGACTTCGCCAAGTTCGAGGGCGGCAAGTGGGTGGGCCAGCTCACCCAGCCGGGCTTCAAGGAGGGCTTCCAGTTCTACACGGACCTGGTCGCCAAGGACGGCGTGTCCGGCAAGGGCCGTCTGACGCAGAACTCGGTGGACATCGCCCAGCGTTTCGCCGCCGGCAAGGTCGGCATGTACGTCACCGGCGGCTGGGACATCGCCGCCATCAAGGAGCAGAGCAAGGGCAAGGTCGACGAGTCGAAGATGGGCTTCTTCTCGCTCCCGGCCAAGGACGGCTCCGGCCCGGCGCCCGCCTTCCAGGGCGGCAACGACATCGCCATCTGGAAGGACGCCAAGAACCCCGAGCTCGCCGCCGAGTATCTCAAGCTCGCGGCCGGCAAGGAGTTCGGCGTCCGGTACGCCAAGGAGGGCGGCCTGCTCCCGCTCTACCCCGACGCGCTCGCCGAGATGGGCGGCGACCCCGCCCAGAAGCCCTTCACGGACACCTTCAAGGTCGCCAAGGGCTTCCCGGCCAGCCCCAACTGGGCCGAGGCCAACGACACCAAGGCCGTGCTGCAGAACGCGGCACGCTCGGTGATCGAGGGCAAGAAGAGCGTCGACCAGGCTCTGACGGACGCGAACTCCGAGCTTGAGACGATCCTCAACCAGTAGGACTCATGACCCACACGTCAACCCTCGCCCGGGGCGGAGCCGACACCTCCGCCCCGGCGCGGCGCCCGCGCAGACGGCCCGGCCGCCCGGCCCTCTCCCCCAGAGCCGTCCCGTACGTCCTGATCCTGCCCGGCCTCCTGGTCATCGCCGCGCTCCTGCTCTACCCGCTGTACCAGATGGTCGTGATGTCCTTCCACAAGGTCGGGCTCCGGCAGATCAAGGCGGTCAACCCCGCGCCCGCCGAGTTCGTCGGCGTGGACAACTACACGCAGATCTTCGGCTCCGACCTGTTCTGGTCGTCGCTCCGCAACACCGTGCTCTTCGCCGTCGTGACCGTCGCGCTGACCCTCGCCCTCGGCACCCTCGTCGGCCTGCTGCTCCACCGGCTGGGCCCGAAGATGTCGACCTTCGTCGTCGTCGGCATCATGGCCGCGTGGGCCACCCCGCCCACCGCGCAGGCCATCGTCTGGAAGTGGCTGTTCGACTCCGACGCCGGGGTGGTCAACTGGACCCTGAACCTGCTGCCGGACGGGCTGTCGAACCTGCTGTTCGGCCAGGCCGACTGGAGCGGGCACCCGTGGTTCAACGACACGCTCACGCTCTACTTCGTGCTGGTCATGGCCGTGGTGTGGGCGTCGTTCCCGTTCATCGCGGTTTCGGTGCTGGCCGGGCTCAAGAGCATCCCCGGCGAGCTGTACGAGGCGGCGAAGATGGACGGCTCGGGCGCGGTCCACACGTTCCGGAGGATCACGCTTCCACTGCTCAAACCGGTGTTCTCGGTGCTGGTGGTGCTGTCTGTCATCTGGGACTTCAAGGTCTTCACCCAGCTCTACCTGCTGGCCGGCGGCACGGTGAACCGCGACGCGTTCAACCTGTCGCTGTGGAGCTACGCCGAGGCGTTCAGCAGCCCGCCGAAGATGGGCCTCGGCGCCGCCATCGCGGTCGTGCTGACCGTGATCCTGCTGCTGATCACCTTCGTGTACGTCCGGCAGATCGTGAAGACGGAGGACGACATCCGATGAGCCCGCTGACCCGCAGGAGGCTCGGACGGGCCGCGCTGAACGCGGCCGGGGTCGCGGTGTTCCTCTTCGCGGTCTTCCCCGTCTACTGGATGGTCGCCACGGCGTTCAAGCCGAACGACCAGATCTTCACCACGAGCTTCATCCCGTTCCCGAGCCCGCCCTCACTCGATCACGTCGAACGCGTCTTCACCAGGGGCGTCGCGGGGCACTCGATCTGGCAGTACCTGGTCAACAGCACCCTCGTTGCGCTCAGCGCCGTCGTGCTCGGCGCCGTGTTCGCGCTGCTCGCGGCGACCGCCGTGGCGAGGTTCCGGTTCCGGTTCCGCACGTCGTTCCTGATCCTGCTGCTGATCGTGCAGATGGTGCCGGCCGAGGCGCTGCTGATCCCGCTGTTCACCATGGTCAAGCGGCTCGGCCTGTACGACCAGCTGCTCGGCCTGATCGTCATCAACGTCGGCCTGACGCTGCCGTTCTCCGTCTGGATGCTGCGCACGTTCGTCGCCGCCGTGCCCAAGGAACTGGAGGAGGCGGCCTGGATCGATGGCGCCGGCCGGTTCACCACCTTCTGGCGGGTGCTGTTCCCGCTGGTCGCGCCCGGCCTCGTCGCCACCAGCATCTTCGCCTTCATCACCACCTGGAACGAGTTCGTCTACGCCCTGACCCTGATCGGCGACCAGGGCAAGTACACGATGCCGGTCGCATTGCAGTTCTTCGTCGGCCAGCGGTCGACCGACTGGGGCGGCATCATGGCCGCCTCGACCCTGATGACCATCCCGGTCCTCGTCTTCTTCCTGCTGGTCCAGCGGCGGATGGTCTCCGGCCTCGTCGCGGGCGCGGTCAAGGGTTAACCACACCGCTACGGGCACCCCCGCTTCGTACGGCCGCCGCACCCGGTGGCCGTACGGGCCCTGCCCGCGCGCCCTCCGCTCTCACTCTCACGAAACTCTCCACGAAGGAGCCGAGACACCATGTCCGCCACCCGCGACTCCCAGCCGGGGGCCGCAGACCTGTCCACGCGTACCGGCGACCCGGGCCTGCACCGGCTCGCGGCGGGCGCGCTGCTCATCTCGTTCCGGGGCACGACCGCGCCGGACTGGGTCCTGCGCGGCCTGGAGGACGGCCTCGGCGGCGTGTGCCTGTTCGGCTTCAACGTGGCCTCCGGCGAGCAGGTCGGCGCGCTCACGGCCCGGCTGAACGAGGCCGCGCGGCCCGTGGTCTCCCTGGACGAGGAGGGCGGGGACGTCACCCGGCTGGCCTACCACACCGGGAGCGCCTATCCGGGCAACGCGGCGCTCGGCCGGGTGGACGACGTGGACCTGACCGAGCGCGTCTACCACGCCATGGCCGCCGACCTCGCCCGGTGCGGGGTGAACCTCGACATGGGGCCCGTGGCCGACGTCAACACCGCCGACGACAACCCGATCATCGGCACCCGGTCGTTCGGCCCCTCGCCGGACCTCGTGGCGCGGCACACGGTCGCCGCCGTACGCGGCCTGCAGTCGGCCGGGATCGCCGCCTGCGTCAAGCACTTCCCCGGCCACGGCGCCACGCACCAGGACTCCCACCTGGAGATCCCGCTGGTCGACGCCTCCCTCGACCTGCTGAGGGAGCGTGAGCTGGTCCCGTTCCTCGCGGCGATCCGGGCGGGCACGAAGTCGATCATGACGGCGCACGTGGCGGTGCCCGAGCTGACCGGCGACCTGCCGGCCACTCTCAGCCGCGAGGCGCTGACCCGGCTGTTGCGCCGCGAGCTGGGCTACGACGGCGTGGTGATCAGCGACGCCCTCGACATGCACGCGATCAGCGAGAGCGTGGGGCTCGCCGAGGGCGCCGTGCTGTCCCTGGCCGCGGGCGCCGACCTGCTGTGCCTCGGGCCGCTGCCCACGCCGGAGGACGTACGGCGGATGGTGGCGCACATCGCGGGGGCCGTCACCGAGGGCAGGCTCCCCGCCGGGCGCCTGGAGGAGGCGGCCGGTCGGGTGGACCGGCTGCGTGACTGGCTCGCCCGGCCGGATGCGTCCGCCGGGGACGAGAGCCAGGTCGTGGGGCTGGACGCGGCCCGCCGCGCCGTGTCGCTGACGGGCTCGGCGGCGCCGCTGGTCGACCCGTTCGTGGTCGAACTGGACACCCCGCCGACGATCGCGGTGGGCGAGGTGCCATGGGGGGTCGGGCCGTGGCTGCCGCACGCGGAGATCGTCCGGGTCAGGCCCGAGGACGCCGACGCCGACGCGCTGCTCGGCCGGGCACAGGGCCGTTCACTGCTCGTGGTCGTGAAGGACGCGCACCGGCACCCGCACAGCCGGGACCTGATCTCCGCGCTGCTCGCCGCCCGCCCGGACGCGGTCGTCATGGAGATGGGCCTGCCGATCTGGCGGCCCGGGGCGGGCGCCTACCTCGCGACGTACGGCGCGGCCCGCGCCAACGCCCAGGCCGCGGTGGAGCTGCTGAGCGGTGGCCCCTTGGTGGCGGGGCTGTAAGGGCGGGGCCGGCCGGTCGATCGGCCGGCCGGCCGGCCCCTGTTCACCACGGTGGCGTCCCCGGTACGCCGGCCCGGTCAGCCGCAGCTGATCGCGTTGTGGGCGGCCTCGTAGGGCGTGGTGACCTTCTCGCCGTCGATGATCGACGTCCCCGTGACGGTGACCTCACCCGCGGCGACCTGCTTGGCCCGCGCGTTGAAGGACTGGTACGCCCGCTTGCCCGGGGCCACGTCGGCCACGGTCGTGGAGCCGTACGAGGTCGTGAGCGTCACGGTCGCCGGCACGTCGCCGTCGTTTACGGCCGTGACCGCGACGTACGCCGACGTGCCCACGCAGCGGGCCGAGGCGGTGACGGTCAGCGGCGTCCTGGCGGGCGGCGGCGCCATGACGACGGTGAACGTGGTCGTGGCGACCGCGGAGGTGTTGCCGGCCTTGTCGGTCGCCCGGTAGCGCACCGTGTGCGCCCCCAGCTGGTCGACCACGAGCGCCTTCGTGTACGACGCGAACGGCTGACCGTCGACCGAGTACTCCACCGTGTCCACACCGGACTCGGCGTCGGTCGCGGTGATGGTCACCGTGGCGGAGTCCACGTAGTCGCCGTCGGCGTTCTTCGTGCCGGCCACGGCCGCCGACACCGTCGGCGGGGTGGTGTCCTTCGGCTGCGGGGCCACCACCGTGAACGTCACCGACCGCACCTCGGAGGTGTTGCCGGCCTTGTCGGCGGCCCGGTACCGCAGGGTGTGCTCGCCGACCTGGCTCACCGGCACCGGGGCCGTGTAGGCCTGGAACGCGCCGCCGTCCAGGGCGTACTCCACCGTGTCCACCCCGGACTCGTCGTCGGTGGCCGAGACGGTCACCGCGGCGGAGCCCACGTAGTTGCCATCGGCGTCCTTCTCGCCCGACACCGACGCCGACACCTGCGGCGGCGTCGTGTCAGTGGGGCCCGCGCTGGTGACCACGAGCTCGCCGACCATGCCCGCGTGACCGGGGATCATGCAGTAGTAGCGGTACGTTCCGGGGGTGAGGTTCACCTGAACCTCGTGCCTGCCCCCGCTCGTGTCGAAGGGGCTGGCGAGGATGTTGACGTTGACGTCGTGGTTGTAGCCGGGGCTGGAGACGTCGAACGTCAGCGTGTGCGTCATCCCGAAGGTGTTGCCGGTCGACTCGTTGGTCTCGAAGACGATCGTCGCGGGGCCGGCCGTCGCCGTGATCGGCACGGACTTGTACTCGGTGTAGCTGTTGTCGGCGGTCCAGACGAGCGTCTGCTCCGCCGCCTGGCCGGCCTGCTGAGTCTGGCTCTGGCCCTGGCTCTGTGCCGCGGCCCCGACCCCCGACAGCCACACCGTCGGCAGTGCCACCGCCAGCATCACCAGGACGATGCGTCCGAGCGTGGCAGGGGTTCTGAGCGCCCTCCGCAAACCACTGAGGAAGCCCGAAGAAGATCTGATGCGCATACCGTTGTACCTCTCATGATCCGATGCGTCGGCCGGCGGACATCGCGCTGCGGCCGGCGTCGCTCGGAGGGCGTGCCGGGCGGGAGAGCTCACGCACACGGGCGTTGCGGAACTCGGCCATGACGGGCGGCGTCGCCGCTCCCACGGTCAGGGGGACGTTTGACATTATGATCACGGCGCGGCGCCAGGCGGGTGATCGGGGTGTGCGAAGAGGTCTCTTCGGCCCATCGTCCACTCCTTTGGTTGGGGGGTGCGACAGCAACCTTCGGAAGACTGTCTGATCAGCCGCGGTGCTCACCGGCCTCGCCGATACCGGTGCCGTGACGTCCTCCATCCCTGCGGAGACCGATGGCCGAATCCTCAGGCGCTACGGCGGAAAACGTAACAGTCTGGCAGCACTTAGTCCACATTGATGACAAAGTTCACTAGTTCGTTACCATTCTTATCGAAGAATCGGCGAAAGACCTGCTACGCACCCATGGAACTGCCCTTCTACCTGCGCGAATATCTCCGGACCGGGATGCCCTGCGCCCCATAGGCCGGCCTCCGAGCCCCACCCCCAGCCCCCACGTCATATGCGCCGGCTAGCCGCCGGCACCTCGACCCCCTCAGCTCGGACCACCCCCCGGCTCGCCGCACCCGGGCGAGCGCCGTCAAACCCGATTGGGAACCATGACCGAGAAAAGCACCGATGCGACGCGACGCCTGTTCTCCCGGCGCGCCTTCGCCACCACCGCGGCGACAGCCGCCGCGGTCGCGCCGTTCGCCGTGGCGAGCCCGCTCCCACGGACAAGGCCGCGGACAAGACGGCGGGTACGCCGGGCGACGTCCGCCGCATCACCCTGTATGCAGAGAAGCTGCCCGACGGTCAGCTGGGCTACGGCCTGGAGGCCGGCAAGCCCACGATCCCCGGCCCCCTCATCGAGATGATCGAGGGCGAGACCCTCGAAATCGAGCTGGTCAACAACACGGGTGTGACCGCCAGCCTGCATGTCCACGGAGTGGACTACGAATGGAACAGCGACGGCACGCGGATGAACGACAGCGTGGTGGAGCCGGGAGGCCGGTACGTCTACACCTGGCGCACCCACGCCCAGGGCGACCGCCCCGACGGCACCTTCGCACCCGGCAGCGCGGGCTACTGGCACTATCACGACCACGTCGTGGGAACCGACCACGGCACCGGCGGCATCCTGCGCGGGCTCTACGGGCCACTGGTCGTACGCCGCACGGGCGACGTGCTCCCCGACAAGACCTTCACCGTCGTCTTCAACGACATGAAGACCAACAACCTCGCCCAGGCGCCCGACTTCACCGCCGAACTCGGCGAACGCGTGGAGTTCATCGTCATCGCCCACGGCAACTTCTTCCACACCTTCCACATCCACGGACACCGCTGGGCCGACAACCGCACCGGCATGCTGGAAGACCTGGAGGACCAGAGCCGCATCATCGACACCAAGACCACCGGACCCGCCGAGTCGTTCGGCTTCCAGGTGATCGCCGGCGAACGCGTCGGCCCCGGGAAGTGGATGTACCACTGCCACGTGCAGGGCTATTCCGACGCGGGGATGTCCGGGACGTTCACGGTGACCGGCGCGAGCGAGAAGGTGCCGCTGACCGTCACCGCCGCGTCCCGCTGCGTGGGCACGTCGGTGTACGTCGCGGTCACGGCCGTCAACCACGGCGACGTGCCGGCGACCGTGACGCTGACCACCCCGTACGGCTCCACGACCGTGGCCAACGTGGCTCCGGGCAAGCAGGCGTACCAGTCCTTCAACACGCGGGCCAGGCAGATCGGCGCGGGCAAGGTCACCGTGACCGGGACAGCGACGATCGGCGGCAAGAAGGTCACCTCGACCTACGAGACCGACTACAGCGCGATCAGCTGCGGCTGACCTGGCAGCGCCGGCACAGACCATCCTCCAGCTCGGACCACCCCCAGCTCGCCGTACCCGGGCGAGTGCCGTCACCGATTGGGAACCCATGACCGAGAAAAACACTGATGTGACGCGACGCCTGTTCTCCCGGCGCGCCTTCGCCACCACCGCGGCGACAGCCGCCGCGGTCGCGCCGTTCGCCGTGGCGAGCCGGCGCCTGCGGACAAGACCACGGCCGGGACCACGGCCAGGACCGCGGGCACGCCGGGCGGCGTCCGCCGCATCACGCTCTATGCGGAAAAGCTGCCCGACGGTCAGCTGGGCTACGGCCTGGAGGCCGGCAAGCCCACGATCCCCGGCCCCCTCATCGAGATGATCGAGGGCGAGACCCTCGAAATCGAGCTGGTCAACAACACCGACGTGACCGCCAGCCTGCACGCCCACGGAGTGGACTACGAAACCTCCAGCGACGGCACGCGGATGAACGACAGCGTGGTGCAGCCGGGAGGCCGGTACGTCTACACCTGGCGCACCCACACCCCGGGCACCCGCACCGACGGCACCATCGAGCCCGGCAGCGCGGGCTACTGGCACTACCACGACCACGTCGTAGGAACCGACCACGGCACCGGCGGCATCCTGCGCGGACTCTACGGACCGCTCGTGGTACGCCGAACCGGCGACATCCTCCCCGACAAGACCCTCACCGTCGTCTTCAACGACATGAAGACCAACAACCTCACCCAGGCGCCGAACTTCACCGCCAAGCTGGGCGAACGCGTGGAGTTCATCGTCATCGCCCACGGCAACCTGTTCCACACCTTCCACATCCACGGACACCGCTGGGCCGACAACCGCACCGGCATGCTGAGAGGCCCGCAGGACCACAGCCGCGTCATCGACACCAAGACCACCGGACCCGCCGAGTCCTTCGGCTTCCAGGTGATCGCCGGCGAACGCGTCGGCCCCGGAATGTGGATGTACCACTGCCACGTACAGAGCCACTCCGACATGGGGATGGCCGGTATGTTCACCGTGACCGACGCGAACGGGAACGTGCCGGGCCACTCGATGGACGACATGCCGAGCCCTTCGACGAGCGCCATGCCGGGCCACTCCATGGAGGGCATGTAACGGTACGTCCGGACCGGGCTCGGCCGGGACGCAGTCCCTATGCCGTGAAGATCTCCTCGCGGGCCTGGTCGAGCGCGGCGAGGACGGCGCCGCGCAGCACGGGGTTGCCGTCCACCTGACTGGGGATCACCTGAGGCGGTATGGGGCAGATGCGCGCCACGGCCTCCTCCACCCGGGTGGCCAGGCCCTCCCCACCGGCCCGGCAGACCTCCCCGGCCAGGACCACGAGGCCGGGGTCGAGCACCACGCACACCGAGGCGACGCCGAGCGCCAGTCGCGCGGCGACCTCGTCGAGCAGGGGCTCGCCCGCCGCCCCCGCGGCCACCGCGGCGGTCACGCAGTCGGCCGCGGTGGCTCCGGCGAAGCCGTGCTCGCGGGCGAGTTCGCCGACCGCCTCCGAGCTGACCAGTGACTGCAGTCCGCCCCGCAGCGACGGCAGCCGTCCGGGGATCGCCCGCACGTCGTCGGCGAGGGGCACCCCGGGCACCGGGAGATAGCCGATCTCTCCCGCGCTGCCCGATCGGCCGCGGTGCAGGCGTCCGCCCAGCACGACGGCCAGGCCGATGCCCCGGCCGACCCAGACGAGCACGAAGTCGTCGGCCTCGCGGGCGGCGCCCCGCGCGCGTTCGGCGATCGCCGCGAGGTTCACGTCGTTCTCGATCGTGACGTCCCGGCGCAGGTCTCTCGCCAGCGCCTCGTGGATGCCCTCGTGCCACTGCGGGAGGTCGAAGGAGAAACGCACGTCCCCGGTGCGGGGGTCCACGACGCCGGGCGTGCCGATCACGACCCCCCGCAGCCGCGACAGCGCGACCTTGCCGCCGCGGCAGGCCTTGACGACGGCGGAGTGCACCAGCGACACCGGGTCGTCCGCGCCGTCGGGAGACGCCGTCACCTCGGCGACGATGTGCCCGTTGATGTCGGCGATCGCCGCCGACACCCGGTCGGGCCCCACGTCGAGCCCCGCGACGTACGCGCAGGAGGGGATCACGCCGTACAGCGCGGCGTTGGGGCCGCGGTTGCCCGCCTGCTCCCCCACGACCTCCACCAGGCCGCGCTCCTCCAGGCGCGCGAGCGTCTGCGAGGCCGTGACCTTGGACAGTCCGGTGAGCTGGCCGATCTGGCCACGCGTCAGGGGACCCGAGGCGAGCAGCAGTTCCAGGGCGGCCCGGTCGTTGATCTCCCGGAGCAGCCGGGGCACGCCAGGACGTCGCTCCATACTCCCGCTTCCCATCGTCTGAGTCTCCCGCTCACCGTCGGCGCGCACCCGCACACCCCTCCGACTTCGCCGGGCCCCCGTCGGCGCTCCCCCCACGCGCGCCCGTGAACGACCGGCACCCGTGAACGAGCAACAAAGTTTTCAGCAAAGCTTAGCGAGCCGGGAAGCGCGGAGAACGCGCCGGTCGCCGCTCCCGGTAACGCTCCCAGCCCGCACGAGGATGGCTTATGAGGACGGCTCATATGACCGCCCAGCCGGCCGGGACGAGGGAGCGCCATGACCGAGACGGCCCGGGAGCCGCACGCACCGCCGCGGCGCGGGCTGCCCGCTCCCCCGTGGCCGCTGGTCATGCTCGTGACGGGCGTCGCGCTCCTGTTCGACGTGGTGCGGGTGTTCCTGCCGTCCCTCATCACCCTGTTCGGCAGGGCGGGCGAGACCTCTCCCGAACGCATGGGGCTGTACGCGGCGCTGTGGTTCGTCCTGCCGTTCGCCGCGATCCCCGCGGCCCGGCTCGTCCCACCCCGGATCGTCCTGGTGGCGGGCGCGGCGGCGCTCACCGCGGCGCGGCTCTGCCTGCAGGCCTCCGACGGGGGCACGCCCCAGCTCCTGATCGCCTCCGCCGGGGTCACGGCGGGGCTGGTCTTCCTCCACGGCTGCGCGCGCACGACCAGGGGCGCGTGGGTGCCGGTCGGGCTCGTCGGGGGCCTGGCGGGCGCCTCGATCCTCCACCTGGCCCTCGACCGGATGGACCTCGTCTGGCGGGACGGGCCGCTGCCCTGGCTCGCCGTAACAGCACTCTGCGCCGCCTTCCTGTGGTCCGTACGCCTGTCGCCCCCGTCGCCCGGCCCGGCCCCGGCGGCCGTGTGGTTCGCGTTCGGCCCGATGCTCCTGCTCGCGGGCATGTACGGCGGCGGCTCGGGCATGCTGCCGCAGGAGGCCGGGCAGCACAGCGGGGCCTACACCGCCCTGATGGTCGCGCTGCAGGCGGGGGCGTGGTGCGCCGCCGTCGTGTGCGCCTGGACGTCGTCGTGGGGCTGGGCGGCGGGGCCCTTCCTGGTCGCCGCGGTGGCGGCGCTGGAGGCGGGTGTGACGGGCCTCACCGCCATCGTCGCGACCATCGCCCTCGGCGCCTGTGCCGCCGCCGGACGGGACACCGCCACCGCCTGGCAGGACACGGGCGCCGGCCCGGAGACCGCGGCCCGGCGCGAGGGCGTCGCCGTGCTCGGCGGGATGCTGGTGTTCCTGGTGGCGGCCTTCCTCTACTACGCGGCCTTCGACACCGACCTCGGGTTCCCCAACGCGGTGGTCCCCGTGGCGGTGGCCGCCCTGGTCGCCGTCGTCGCCTTCCGGCGGGGCCGGCGGCACCGGTCCGCCCCCGTACGGCGGGCGCCCCGCCGATGGGGCTCGGCGGCGCTGTCGATCGCGCTGCTGACCGGGCTCGTCACCTGGCAGCGGCTGCCCGCCGAGCGGCCGATCGCGGGGAACGAGTTCACGCTCGTGGCGTACAACATCCGGATGGGGTTCGGGCTCGGCGGCCGGCTCGACCTCGACCGGATCGCCGCCTGGGCCGCGGCGCGGCGTCCCGACGTCGTGCTGCTCAGCGAGGTGGACCGGGGCTGGCTGCTCAACGGGGGGCACGACGACCTGGCGCGGATCGCCCGGGGCCTGGGGATGCGCTACCACTTCGCCCCCGCCGCCGACCGTCTCTGGGGCGACGCACTGCTCACGAACCTGCCCGTCGCCGAGATCGGCTCCACCCGGCTGAACCGGCACGGCTATCCGACCGGCGCCCAGGCCCAGTCGATCGTGCTGGAGGTCGGCGACCACGAGGTGGGGATCGTCAACACCCACCTGCAGGAGCCGCGGGGGCAGGCGCCCGAGGTCGCGGCGATCGCCCGGCGGCTCGCGGCGGCGGCCCTCCCGCCCGGCGTCGGCGTGGCCGAGCCGCGACCGGTGATCGTGGCGGGCGACCTCAACACCACGCCGTCCGACCCGCAGATGCGGGTGCTGGAGGCCGCGGGCCTGACCGATCCGCTGCGGGCGCTCGGCGACCCGCCGACCTCGCCCGCCGACGCTCCCGTCCGGCGCATCGACCACGTGCTGATCTCGAAAGGGCTCACGGCGGTGGCCGCCGACGTCCCCAGGGTGCCGTTCTCCGACCATCTCCCGGTCGTCGTACGCCTGCGGGTGGGGTGAGGCCGGGAGGTGAGAGGGGACCGCGCGTCGTACCGAGGCCAACCAGGCGGGATAATCGGCTACATGCGACTTTCTGCCCGTGTCGACTACGCCCTCCGTGCCGCCGCCGAGCTCGCCGCGGCGGGCGAGGGACCAACAACGGTGGGCGAGCTGGCCAAGGGGCAGGAGATGCCCCCCAAATACCTGGAGAACATCCTGCTCCAGATGCGCCGCGCCGGCCTCGTACGCGGTCAGCGCGGCCCGGAGGGCGGCTACGTGCTGGCCCGCCCGGCCGCCGAGATCTCCCTCGCCGACGTGATCCGCGCGGTGGACGGCCCCCTGGCCAACGTCAGGGGCGAGCGGCCCGAGCACGTCGGCTACCAGGGCGCCGCCCAGGCGTTGCAGCAGGTGTGGATCGCGCTGCGGGCGAGCGAGCGGGCCATCCTGGAGGAGGTCAACCTGGAGCAGATCGCCAAGGGCGAGCTGCCTCCCCGGGTGACCGAACTGGCCGCCGACCCGGCGGCCTGGGACTCGCACACACCGGTGTGAACCGCCCGTCCCTGATCCTCGCGGGAGGATGGCGTGCCGGAGGGTGACTCGGTCTACCGGGCCGCGAAGCGCCTGCGGGAGGCCCTCGACGGCCGGACGCTGACCCGCAGCGACTTCCGGGTGCCCCGCCACGCCACCGCCGATCTGCGGGGCCGGGCCGTGCTCACCACGATCTCGCGCGGCAAGCATCTCCTGACCCGGGTGGAGGGCGGGCTCACCGTCCACACGCACCTGCGCATGGAGGGCAGCTGGCGGGTCGGCCCGGCGGGCCGGCCGGTGCCCCGGGGCGACGTGGTGCGGCTGGTCCTCGCCAACGCCGAGTGGCAGGCGGTCGGGACCCGGCTGGGGATGGTCGACCTCGTCCCCACCGGCCGGGAGGACCGGGTCGTCGGGCATCTCGGCCCGGATCTGCTCGGGCCCGACTGGGACCCCGGGCGGGCCGTGGGCAATCTGCTGCGGGAGCCCGGGCGGACCATCGGAGAGGCGCTGCTCGACCAGCGCGTGCTGGCCGGAATCGGCACGATCTGGCGGGCGGAGACGCTGTGGGCCGCGCGCCTGTCGCCGTGGCGCGTCATCGGGTCGATCCCGCCGGAGGAGCTGGAGTCGCTGGTCTCGATCGCGCACCGGCTGATGGACGCGAGCAAGGACGCGCCGTTTCCGGTGACGAGCGGCGATCCGCGTCCCGGCCGGTCACTGCTCGTGTACGGCAGGGCACGCCGTCCGTGCCGGCGGTGCGGCAGTCCGATCAGCAGGGGGGAGATGGGTCCGCAGCCGTCCGAACGGCTCGTCTACTGGTGTCCCGCCTGCCAGCGCCCATAGCGGCGCGAGGGGAACAACCAAAGGGGACCAGGCACTGGGGAACAAGCGCGAGGGATCGAGCACGGGAAACGAGCACGGGGAACAGTCGTGCGACAGGCCCGGCAACATGCCCGGACACTGTGCCGCGGCGATCCTGCGTGCGAGGGCGACACCGGTCGCACACCCGGGGGCCGGGCGTCCGGCGTCAGGCACGGCGGCACGACCTCGCCACGGGCGGAGACCCGGGGCGGCGGAAGCGCCGTCTCTAGGCGGCGACCATGTCCTTGACCTCGGGGAAGCCGTCGAACTCGGGGCCGGCGGGCACGGTCTCGGGAATCGGCAGCCGCTCGTGCTCGGGCAGTTCCGCGAGCATGGGGGCGGCCTGCAGTTCGGCGAGCGCGAACTGGTCGGACACCTCACGCAGCACCTGGGACAGCGGGACGCCCAGTGCGCCGCAAATCGAGGCGAGCAGCTCAGAAGAGGCTTCCTTCTGGCCGCGTTCCACCTCGGACAGATAGCCGAGTGAGACACGGGCCACGGTGGAGACCTCGCGAAGGGTGCGATTCTGCCGCACCCTCAGCCGCCGCAGTACGTCACCGAGCAGCTGACGCAGCAGGATCATCTGTCGCTCCCTCCCCAAGGGGGGCGCCTTCACGACGCCTCGCACGGTGGGCTCATGGCGCCCCTTCTTCATCTGCCCTTCGTACATACGCCTCGCCGTCATCATTGGTTCGCTCGGCCCCTTTGCCGGGCGTGCGCCTGTCTTGCTCCTCGCCGATGGCTCACGGACCTCACTCACAGCTCCACCGTACCTGTAGAGGGCAACACCGCGGCAGACCGTGGTGAGCATGTTCGCTGGGGACGTAACGCGGTAATCACCCGAGATGTTCCCCCGAATTTGCCTGTAGCACACCTTCCAACAGGTCCAAAGCCTCCCGGAGGGTCGCCTTTCTGATCTCGTCCCTGGTCCCGGTCAAGAGCAGGTCACGGTGCCAGAGCCGCTCCCCCGGGCCGGCCAGGGCGATGTGGACCGTGCCGACCGGTCTGCCGTCCTGCGGCTCGGGACCGGCGACCCCCGTCACCGCCAGACCGTAGTCCGAATCCGTCAGCTTACGCACCCCGGTCGCCATGGCCGCCGCCACGTCCGGGTGCACCGCCCCCTCCCGCTGCAGCAGGCCGGGCGGCACGCCGAGGATGCTCGCCTTGAGGTCGGTGGCGTAGGCGACCACCCCGCCGCGGAAGGCCGCCGAGGCCCCCATGGGCTCGGTCATCGCGGCCCCGATCAGACCGCCCGTCAGCGACTCGGCCACGGCGGCCGTCGCGCCCCGGCGGACCAGCAGGGACAGCACGTGCGCCGCCATGCCCGTCATACGGTCCGCGCCCTCTTCGCCACCTGCCGCAGCCGCACCGCCCGCACCACGTAGTCGGCGCCGGTCCCTACCGTGACCACCAGGGCGAGACCCATCGCCGCCCACCTGGCCAGGTCGGGCACGACGGGCACGATGTAGAGCGCGATGGCCACGATCTGCAGCACGGTCTTCACCTTGCCCCCGTAACTGGCCGGGATAACCCCGTGCCTGATCACGAGGAAACGCAGCAGCGTCACTCCCGCCTCACGAGCGATGATCACCAGGGTGACCCACCAGGCGAGCTCGCCGAGGTACGACAGGCACAGCAGCGCCGCGCCGATCAGCGCCTTGTCCGCGATCGGGTCGGCGATCTTCCCGAAGTCCGTGATCAGCGCGTACTTCCTGGCCAGCCAGCCGTCGAGCTGGTCCGTGACGGACGCGAGCAGGAACACCCCCAGCGCCGCCAGCCGCCAGGCCTCGCCCTCGGCGAACAGGAAGACGACGAAGACGGGCACGATCGCCAGGCGGGCGATGGTCAGGGCGTTCGCGATGTTCCAGGTGCTGACGCGGCGGGCCGTCCCCTCCTCGCCGGCGGCGGGCACGGGTGTCAGAGGCTCTGGTGTCACAGGCGCGGGAGGCGCGACGGGGACGGCGGCGGCCGGCGACGGGCCGATCTCCGCGGTCGCCTCCACCGGCGCCTCCACGGTGGCCTCTACCGCGGCCTCTACCGGGCCCGCCACCTCCACCGGCGGCTCGCCGCGCTCCGTCATGTGCCTGCCTTGATCCGGGCGATCAGGTCGACCCCCTCGGAGTCGACCGCGACCGCCTGCACGATCTGCCCGGGGACCAGGCCGATGCCCTGGACCGTGACCGCTCCGTCGACCTCGGGGCCCTGGTGCGCCGCGCGGCCCTCGTATCCGCCGTCGCCGAGGTCCTCCTCGATGAGCACCTCCAGTTCGGTGCCGATGCGCTCCTCGGCCCGCTGGGCGGTCAGCTCCTCGGCGAGCTCGGTGAGCGTCGCCACGCGTTCGTCGATCACGTCCTGGTCGAGTTTGCCGTCGAAGCCGTACGCCTCGGTGCCCTCCTCGTCGGAGTAGCCGAAGACGCCGATGACGTCGAGCCTGGCCTCCTCCAGGAAGCCCACCAGCTCCTCGAACTGCTCCTGGGTCTCCCCGGGGAAGCCCACGATGAAGTTCGACCTGACGCCCGCCTCCGGCGCGCGCTCGCGGATCTGGTCGAGGAGGTCCAGGAAGCG
Organism: Microbispora triticiradicis; assembly: GCA_003260025.2. Classification (GTDB taxonomy): domain Bacteria; phylum Actinomycetota; class Actinomycetes; order Streptosporangiales; family Streptosporangiaceae; genus Microbispora; species Microbispora triticiradicis. The sequence continues at coordinate 21,058 of QFZU02000047.1, forward strand.
CCGGGGGTCGCCGAAGCGCCGCATCCGCCGCAGCACCGGCCCGCTGGCGTGCTGGAAGGACAGGTCGAAGTAGGGCGCGATCCCCTCGGACGAGGCGATCACGTCGAGCAGCCCCGGCCGCAGCTCGGCGGGCTGCAGGTAGCTGACCCGCACCCGCTCGACGCCGTCGGTCTCGGCCAGCCGCGGCAGCAGCTTCTCCAGCGCCCGCAGGTCGCCCAGGTCCTTGCCGTAGGACGTGGAGTTCTCACTGACCAGCACCAGCTCCTTGACGCCCTGGCCGGCCAGCCACGCGGCCTCTGCGAGCAGGTCCTCCGGACCGCGCGAGACGTACGAGCCGCGGAAGGCCGGGATGGCGCAGAAGGTGCAGCGCCGGTCGCAGCCCGAGGCGAGCTTGAGCGAGGCGACCGGCCCGGAGCCGAGCCGCTTGCGCAGCGTGCGCGGGCCGCTCGCGGGGGCGACGCCCCGCGGCAGCGGGTCCTCCTGGGCGTGGCCGGGGATGTGCGCCCGGGCCGCCGAGCGCTCCACCGGGCTGATCGGCAGCAGCGTGCGGCGGTCCCGGGGGGTGTGCGGGACCAGCGGCCTGCCCGCGAGGACGTCGTCGAGACGCTCCCCGATCTCCGCATAGTCGTCGAAGGAGATGACGGACGCCTCGGGCAGGGCGTCGGCGAGCTGCGCGCCGTACCGCTCGGCCATGCAGCCCGCCGCGACCACCTTCGCGCCCGAGTCGGCCGCGGCGAGCAGGGTGTCGATGGAGTCCTTCTTCGCCGAGTCGATGAAGCCGCAGGTGTTGACGACGACGACGTCCGGGTCGTCGTCACCGGTCTGCCACCCGGCGGCCTCGAGCCGCGCGGCGAGCTCCTCTGAGTCGACCTCGTTGCGGGCGCAGCCCAGCGTGATCAGCGATACGGTTCGGCGAGAAGACATGATGCGAACTACGGTATCGGCAGTCGGCGATTAACGGGGACTCGGGCCGCCCGCGGCGAAGGTCCGCCGCACCATCTGGCCGTCCCTGCCGGGTGCGCCGAGGTCCCTGCCGTTGACCACGAGCCGTACCGCCCCGGCGTCGCCGATGACCATCTTCACCCGGTCCCTGGCCGAGTACGTCGTGGTCCTCCCCTCCGGCAGCGTGCCCTCGAAGATGGCCTTGCCCTTGGCGTCCTTCACGGCGATCCAGGACGGCTTGCGCGTGGTGACCTTGACCACCACGAGGCCGGGCGCGAAGGCCTCCTCCAGGCTCCGGCCCTCCCGGTCCCCCTCGTGACGCGCCTGCCCGTGCTGAGCGGGCGCCGGGAGCCGGACGGCCGTCGGGCCCGTCCTGTCTCCGGAGCCTCCGAGCATCCGCGCGACGACGACGATCACGACGATGGCCAGGGCGACCGCGACGGCCATCGTCCAGCCGGAGCCCCGGCGGCCCCGCTCGCGCAGCACGGCGGCCCCTCCGAACAGCGCCGACGTCCTGATCGGGGAGTCGCCGCCCGGGTGCTCCTGCTCGTACTGCCGCACGAGCTCGTCCGGGTCCAGGCCGAGATCCGACGCGATGGTACGGAGGTGGCCGCGCGCGTAGAAGTCGCCCACCGAGAAGTCGTCCCCCTCGAAGCGCTCGATGACGGTCTCGCGGATCCGCGTGCGCTCGCTGAGCTGACGCACGGACAGTCCGGCGCGCTCACGGGCCTCGGCCAACGCAGCACCTACGCTCATCGTTAAGCCCCCTGTCTTCCAGACCGCCCACAATGCGTAGTTAGCCACATTCAATCAGCTACTGACTACGAACGGTACCCAAGAGTGGACACAGAGCAACCGCTCTGTCACCTTCGCACCGGTTTCAGGGCCTGGTGAGAGGAGCGCGGCTCAGCCTCCCGCGCCGGAGCCGGCTGTCAGCCGGTCTCCCCGCGCAGGTCGGCGAGCAGGCCGGGCAGGTCGTCGGGCTTGACCAGCACCTCGCGGGCCTTCGATCCCTCGCTCGGGCCGACCACGTTGCGGCTCTCCAGCAGGTCCATCAGCCGTCCGGCCTTGGCGAAGCCGACCCGGAGCTTGCGCTGGAGCATCGACGTGGAGCCGAACTGGGTCGACACGATCAGCTCGGCGGCCTGGACCAGCAGGTCGAGGTCGTCGCCGATCTCCTCGTCGATCTCCCGCTTGGCGGCGGCCGGAGCGGCCACGTCCTCCCGGTACTCGGCCTGCATCTGGACCTTGCAGTGGCCGACGACCTCCGCGATCTCCTTCTCGGAGATGAACGCGTTCTGCAGCCGCATCGGCTTGCTCGCGCCCATCGGCAGGAACAGCGCGTCGCCCTGCCCGACCAGCTTCTCGGCGCCCGGCTGGTCGAGGATGACCCGGGAGTCGGCGAGGGACGAGGTCGCGAACGCCAGCCGCGACGGCACGTTCGCCTTGATCAGACCGGTGACCACGTCCACGGACGGCCGCTGGGTGGCGATGACCAGGTGGATGCCGGCGGCGCGGGCGAGCTGGGTGATGCGGACGATCGAGTCCTCCACGTCGCGCGGGGCGACCATCATCAGGTCGGCCAGCTCGTCCACGATCACCAGCAGGTACGGGTACGGCTGGTAGACCCGCTCGCTGCCCGGCGGAGGCACCAGCTTGCCCGCCCGGACGGCCTTGTTGAAGTCGTCCACGTGCCGGAAGCCGCTGGCCGCGAGGTCGTCGTACCGGCGGTCCATCTCGCCGACCACCCATTCGAGGGCCTCGGCGGCCTTCTTCGGATTGGTGATGATCGGCGTGATGAGGTGGGGGATGCCCTCGTACGCGCTGAGCTCGACCCGCTTGGGGTCGACCAGCACCATGCGGACCTCGTCGGGGGTGGCCCGCATCAGGATCGAGGAGATCAGCCCGTTGATGCAGGTCGACTTGCCCGCGCCGGTGGCGCCCGCGATGAGGATGTGCGGCATCTTGGCCAGGTTGGCCACGATGGTGCGGCCCTCGACGTCCTTGCCGAGGCCGACGATCATCGGGTGGTGGTCGGCCTGGGCCACCTGCGAGCGCAGCACGTCACCGAGCGACACGAGGTCCTTGTCGACGTTGGGGATCTCCACGCCGATCGCCGACTTGCCCGGGATCGGGGACAGGATCCGCACGTCGGCCGACTTCACGGCGTACGCGATGTTCTTGGTGAGCGCGGTGACCTTCTCGACCTTGACCGCCGGGCCCAGCTCGATCTCGTACCGCGTGACCGTCGGGCCGCGGGTGAACCCGATGACCTGCGCGTCGATGGCGAACTGCTCCAGCACGCTGGTCAGCGCGTTGACGACCGTCCGGTTGGCCTTGGTCTCCTGCTTGGGCGCGCTGCCCGGCCGCAGCATCGCGAGATCGGGCAGCGTGTAGGGCCCCTCCTGGCTGGACAGGACGAGCTGCTCGACCTTCCGCGGCGCCGGGGTCGGCAGCGGCGGCTGCGGCACGGGCTTGGGGAGCTGAATCTCCGGCTCGGTGGGCTCGCCGGGCTCGGCAGAGTCGGCGACGTCGTCCGTCAGGCCGGGGACGATCTCCGGCGAGTGCTCCTTCTCCGACAGCACGGGCGTGTCGTACGGCTTGACCGTGTCGCCGGGCTCGCCGGCGCCGCCCTGCGACCTGCGGGTGCGCTTCTTCGGCCCGGCCGGCGACCTGCGCGGCGCCCCGGCGCCCTCCGGCCGCTCGAAGAGCATGTGCCGGATCTCGGCGAGGCGCTCGGGGACGCGGTGCACCGGGGTCGCGGTGATCACCAGCAGGCCGAAGCCCGACAGCATCACCAGCAGCGGGATCGTGATGAACGCCGGCAGGATGCTCGACGGCGGCGCCGAGACGATGAAGCCGACCATGCCGCCCGCCGCCGACACGTTGTCCATGCCGTCGGTCGGCCCGCCCGAGGGGTACGGCGTGCCGTGGGCGACGTGCACGATCCCGAGGATCCCGGCCAGCAGCGCGGTCCAGCCGATGCCCATCCTGCCGGTCTCGGAGTTCTGGTCGGGGTGGCGCAGCAGCCGCCAGGCGAGCAGCGCGAGGAGCACGGGGACGGCCCAGGTGAGCGAGCCGACCGTGCCGCGCAGCACGGCGTCGACGAACGCGGCGAAGCCCGTCTTGGTGTCGCGCCAGGTCAGCGCGGCGAGCACGATGGCGCCCGCCAGCACCGACAGGCCCTGCCCGTCGCGCCGGTGCACGGGGTCGAGGTCGCGGGCGTTCTGCCCGAGCGCCCGCGCGGCCATGCCCAGGCTGTTCGCCACCACCATCCACAGGCCGATGACGACCTTGCCGATCACCAGGAAGACCCAGCTGATCGGGTCGTGTCCGGTGGCGGGCGGGCGTTTCCTGGGCGCGGGCCGGGGCGCAGCCCTGCCTCGGGAGCCGGCCGGGGACCGTTTCGGTGCTGCCGTACGGGACCCGGAGCGCGGCCCGGAGCGGGGCGTGGAGCGCTTGCCGGACCCCTGTCCGGACGTACGGGTGGCCATGATGCCGAAGTTACCCCGGAGGCGGGCGATTACCGGCACGACGCGCCGGACGGGCCCTCACCTGTCAGTAGGCGCGGCGCTGACGCAGGGCGGAGCGCTCGATGCGCTCGCGCGCCTCCAGCAGGCAGGAGGCGATCTCCTTCTCCCGCTCCGGGGTGAGGCGCGGGATCGGCACCGAGCAGCTGATGGCGTCCCTCGGCGGGTCGCTGATCCGCAGCGCCACGCCGAAGCACCGCAGCCCCTCGGTGTTCTCCTCACGGTCGACCGAGTATCCCTGCTTGCGCACCCGGCGCAGGTCGACCAGCAACTCCTCGGCGTCCACGATGGTGTGGGCCGTCAGTGAGGGCAGCTCGGCCGGCAGCAGCGCGCGCACCTCCTCGTCGTCCCGGCTCGCCAGGATCGCCTTGCCGAGGGAGGTGGTGCTCGCGGGCAGCCGGCGCCCGACCCGGGAGAACGGCCGCAGGTAGTGGCGTGAGGCGCGGGTGGCGAGGTAGACCACGTCGAAGTGGTCGAGCCGGGCGAGGTGCACGGTCTCCCCCGTCACCTCCGCCAGCCAGTCCAGGGCGTCGTGCGCGAGCTGGACCACCGGGTCGCCGTCGATGTACGTCGCCCCGACCAGCAGGGCCCGCATGCCGATCCGGTACAACGTGCCGGTGACGTCGGTCTCGATCCAGCCGAGGTCGACCAGCGTGCGCAGCAGAGCGTGCAGGCTGCTCTTGGGGTAGCCCAGCTTGCCCTGCAGGTCGGTGAGGCTGTGCAGCCCGGGATACTGCGCGAAGAAGTCGAGCAGCTCGACCGTCCGGAGCGCCGACTTCACGTGCGGCACGGGTTCCGCCATTTGGTACCTCCCTGACCCGCCTGTCCGCCTCCTATTGTGAGCCGGTTCCCCAGGAGGCGACCGTACGGGAGGCGATGTAGTCCACATCCAGATCATCCCCCAGTCCGGGGGCATCCGGCATCCGCACCTTCCCGTCCATGAGCGGGTCGACGATCGACCGCAGGTGCGGGGCGGGGGTGTCGTAGTCCGAGTGCGGGTGCAGCAGGCCCCGCTCGTACCACCGCCCGCACAGCGTGGCGCCGATCACGGCCAGGGCGCCGGACCCGTTGCCGTGGATCTCGCAGTCCATGCCGAACGACTCGGCGAGGTGCACGGCCTTGACCGCCGGGATGATCCCGCCGGAGCCGACCACGCCCACTCTGAGGATGTCGCACGCTCCGGCGGCCACCCACTCGGCCCGGGCCATGTGCTTGCCCCAGGAGGTCTCCGGCCCGAGGATCGGCGTCCTGAGCTGGTCGGCGAGCCACCGGTACGACTGCACCGACGCCTCCTCCATCGGCTCCTCGTACCAGGCGAAGTCCAGCTCGTCGAGGGCCCGGCCGAGAGTGAGGGCCTCGGAGCGGGAGTACCAGTGGTTGCTGTCGAGCATGAGCGCGACGTCCGGGCCGACCGCGTCGCGGACCGCCGCGCACGCCTCGATGTCGCGGTCCACGCCGTACGGCATGGGCGGCATCCAGGTGTGCAGCTTGATCCCGCGGTAGCCGCGGGAGACCAGGTCCTTGGCGAAGGCGGCGTAGTCCTCAGGGGTGGCGAGGCCGCCGGGGATGTCGTCGCCGCACATGGTGCTCGCGTACGCCGGCACCTCGGCGCGGGCGCCGCCGAGGAGCTTCCAGACGGGCAGGCCGAGCCTGCGCCCGGCGAGGTCCCACAGCGCCTGGTCGGCGGCGCTGAGCGCCCGGTCGGAGAGGTTGCCCTGGGCGCCGCGCTGGCGGCGGGCGACGCGGTGCCACAGCCGCTCCCGGTCGAGGCTGTCCTGGCCGATCAGCGCCGGGCCGATGTGACCCGCGATCACCGCCTCCCGTACGGTGTCCGGCGCGGCGAGGCAGCGTCCGGTGGCGCCGTCGCTGTCGGTGATCGTGAGCAGCGCCTCCCGCACCTCGCGGGGCGGGCCGGGGTGCCGGTGGCCGTGCCCGTCGACCACGGACCTGGTGACCGTGGTGAAGACCGTGACGACGACCCGTTCGACGACCGCCATGGAACCTCGCCTCCTCAGTGGGCTGGCCTCAGTGGTTGAGAGGGCCGGTGCGCGGTCAGGGACGCACCGGCCCGGTCCGGGGGTGACCGCCGCTCAGCCGCCGTTGGCCTTCTTCCATTCGGCCTGGGCGTCGGTCAGCTTCTGCGCCAGGGTGTCGAGGAACTCCTGGGGCTTCATCTGGCCGAGCAGCACCTTCTGGAAGAGGGGCTCGGTGTCGGCCTTGGTGATGGAGGAGAACTGGGGCAGGTAGTACGGCGGCGACACGACCTGCGTGTTCGGGTCGTTCAGCGTGTCGACGGCCGTCTTGAGGTGGTCCAGGCTCTGCACCCAGGAGTCGCCCTGCGCGTCGGTGTTGGCCGGGATCTGGCCCGTCTGCTGGTTCCAGTAGCTGTTGCCGTCATGGGAGACGAGGAACTCCACGAACTTCCAGGCGGCGTCCTTGTGCTCGCTGTTCTTGAACACCGCGAAGCCGTCCACGGGGTTGGCGACGACGGTCCGCCTGCCCCCGGGGCCGGTCGGCAGCGCGAACGCGCCGATCTTGTCCTTGCCGTGCGCCTTGACGTGGTCGTTGTAGGAGCCCAGGTTGTGGTGCATCATCGCGATCTTCCCGGTGCCGAAGGCGGCGACCATCTTCGGGAAGTCGTTGGTGACGTCGGCCTCGGGGGTGTCCTTCTTGTACAGCCCGGCCATCCTGGTGAGGAACTCGGCGTTCTTCGGGTCGTTGACCGTGCTCCTGCCCGAGGCGTCGAAGAACTGGCCGATCCCCGAGTAGGAGTACATCTCGGCCAGGATCTGGAAGATCGACCCGGCGCCGCCGCGGATGGTGTAGCCGTACTGGTCGGGCTTCCTGGTCAGCCCGTCGGCGTCCTTGAAGAACTCGTCCCAGGTCTGCGGGGCCTGTTGAAGCCTGTCCTTCAGGTACCAGACCACGTCCATGTTGGAGGTGTTCGGCACGAGGTAGAGCTTGCCGTCGGGCACGGTCTTGCGGACCGAGTCGAGCATCGGCGTGGCCAGCCTGCCGTTCACCGAACTTTTGGCCAGCCACTCGTCCGCCGGCTCCAGCGCCTGCTGGCCGGTCAGGTTGGCCAGGTACGACGTGGTGACGCCGCCGACGTCGGGGGTGTCGCCGCCCGCGACGGCCGTGTCGTACTTCTGCTGGACGGAGGCGATGGGGACGCCGACGTACTCGACGTGGATCTTGGGGTTGGTCGCCTCGAACCGCTTGATCAGCTCCTGGTAGACCGGGGTGCGGGCGCCGCCGTTGTTGTCCCAGAACGTGATGGTCGTCTTGCCGGAGCCCTCGCCGGAGCCCGAGTCCGACCCGCACCCGGTGGCGGTGACGGCGAGAACGGCGAGCGCCGCCCAGGTCACCTTCATCTTCATGGTTCCTCCTGGTCAGGAGAGGCTGTGTAGAGCTGGGGGGGATCGCTATCCCTTGACCGCGCCGGCGCTGATGCCGTGCACGAGATAGCGCTGGACCACTGCGAACACGCAGACCACCGGCAGAGCGGCGACGACGCCACCGGCCGCCAGAGCCCCGAAGTCGGCGCTGTACTCCCCGATCGTGTAGCTGAGCCCGACGGGGATCGTGAAGCTGTCCTGCCTGCTGACGAACATCAGCGCGAACAGGAAGTTGTTCCACGTGTGGATGAACGCGAACGACCCGACCGCGATCAGGCCGGGCCGCAGCTGCGGCAGCACGATCGCGAGGAAGCCGCGCAGCCGGCCGCAGCCGTCGACCATCGCGGCCTCCTCCACCGTGAACGGCACGGCCGAGACGAACCCGCTCATGAGGATGATCGACAGGGGCAGGTTGAAGACGGTGTCGGCGACGATCAGGCTGCCGAGGCTGTTGATGAGGCCGAGCGTCTTGAAGATCGAGAACAGCGGGATCAGCATCATCGCGCCGGGGACGAACTGGGTGCACAGCAGCACGACCATGAACAGGCTCCGGCCGCGGAACCGGTACCGCGCCAGCGCGTACCCGCCCATGACCGCGATCACCGTGGTGACCAGCAGCGACCACACCCCGACGATGACGCTGTTCCGGAAGAACACCGCGTAGCCGATGTCGTTCCAGACGGTCTGGAAGTGCTCGAACGTGATCGGCCACGGCACCGGGTCGGCCGATCCCGCGGGCCGCAGGGCGAAGACCAGCATCCAGTAGAACGGCACGAGCGTGAAGATCAGATACATCCCGAGAGGGACGTAGAGCCGCAGCACCCGGCCGGGATCCCGTCTCGGCCGCCCGGGGCGGGCCTCGGGCACCGCTCGCGGATGCGGGCGGGTCATGACGTCGGCGCTCATCGCCGGAGCCCTCCTCATCGGTCCTCGCCGAACCGGCTGAGCCGGAGGTAGAGGACGGAGCAGAACAGCAGGATCACGAAGCCCGCCATCGTCAGCGCCGAGCCGTACCCGAAGTCCTTGGAGTCGACGGCGCGCTGCGCGACGTACAGCGGCAGCGTGGTCGTGACCTGCGCGGGACCGCCGCCGGTGAGCGTGTAGAGCAGGTCGACGTTGTTGAACTCCCAGACCCCGCGCAGCAGCGTGGCCAGCACGATCGCGTCGCGCAGATGCGGCAGCGTGACGTGGCGGAAGCGCCTGAGACGCCCGGCGCCGTCCACCGCCGCGGCCTCGTACAGCTCGCCCGGGATGCCCTGCAACCCGGCGAGCAGGAGGATCGCGAAGAACGGCACGCCGCGCCACAGTTCCGCCACGACCACGGCGGGGAAGACCGTGTCCGGATTGCCGAGGACCGCCGCCTCGGGCTGCCCGAGGAAACGCAGGACGCCGGTGCCCGGCGTGTAGAGCAGGATCCAGATGCCCGTCGTCAGCACTCCGGAGACGGCCCACGGGGAGAACACCAGCGACCGGGCGAGCCCCCGCCCGATGAAGGTTTCATTGACTATCAACGCGAGGGCAAGTCCGAGGATCAGCTGGAGACCGATCTCGGCGATCACCCATTTGGCGGTGAACCCCAGGCTGTGCCAGAAAACCTCGTCCTCGGTCAGCATGCGCCGGAAATTGTCCAGCCCGGCGAAGCCGTCCGCCCATGGCCGGGTGAGGTTGCGGTGCTGCAGGCTGTAGTACGCGACGCTGCCGATCGGATAGACGAGGAACGCGGCGATCAGCGCGACCGTCGGCGAGATCAGCAGGTACGGCACGGCCCTGCGGCGCATCGTCGTCACCGGCCCATCTCCTCCGCGGACGTCGTCCCGGTCCCTCCGAGACATATTCCTGAACGCCGTTCACAAACGTGGACGACGGATCAACGGTGATATTCCGCACTCGTCCTGTCAAGGACTCGTGTCCTATTCGAGACATTCACTCTTGGCACACCAGCACGCCTTGACCGCCGTCACGACTGGCCGTACGGTCCGGGTGTTCATGAATATGAATCGAGTTCAGAAGGATGACGGCACGACCGAGGAACGGAGACAGTCATGCCCGCACGATCCCTGCTCGTGCCCGCCGTCCTGGCGCTCACGGCGCTCACGGCGGCCGTCCCGGTTTCGGCGGCGAACGCCGCCGGAAGTGATCCCGCCGGAGTCGAGCTCGGGCGGCAGACGCTGCCGGCGGGGGACGGCTGGGCCTCGGCCGGCGCCGGCACCACCGGCGGCGCGGCGGCGCCCGCCGCCAACGTCCGGGTGGTCACCGACCGCGCGGGCCTGGTCGCGGCCCTCGCCTCCCCCGGCCCCCGGGTCGTCTACGTGAAGGGCGTCGTCGACGTCGACAGGACCTGCGCGGACTTCGCCACCGGCGGATACACCCTCGCCGGTTACCTCGCGGCATACGACCCGGCCGTGTGGGGCCGCGACACCGAGCCGTCCGGGCCGCTGGAGGACGCCCGGGCCGCCTCCGCGGCGGCGCAGACGAAGTACGTCAAGCTCAAAGTGCCGTCGGACACCACGATCGTCGGCCTGCCCGGAGCGACCATCCGGCACATCAACCTGCACGTGGACAAGGCCGACAACGTCATCATCCGCAACATCCGCTTCGAGGACGCGGCCGACTGCTTCCCCCAGTGGGACCCCACGGACGGCGACGAGGGCAACTGGAACTCCCTCTACGACAACATCTCGGTGACCGGTTCGACCCACGTGTGGATCGACCACAACACGTTCACCGACGGGGACAACCCGGACGCGGACCAGCCGGTCTACTTCGGCCGGCCGTACCAGGTGCACGACGGCCAGGCGGACATCACCAGCGCGTCCGACCTCGTGACCGTCTCCTGGAACAGCTTCCGCGACCACGACAAGACGATGCTGATCGGCTCGACCAACAACCCCGCCAACGACCGGGGCAGGCTCAGCGTCACCGTGCACCACAACGAGTTCTACGACAACCTGCAGCGCCTGCCGCGGGTGCGGTTCGGCAAGGTGCACGTCTACAACAACTACTACCAGGCGCCCGACGCCGCGACCTTCGTGTACACGCTGGGCGTGGGCGTGGAGTCCCAGATCTACGCGGAGAACAACTACTTCCGGCTCGGCCGCGCCGTGGACCCGGCCGCGCTGCTGTACGACTGGGGCGGCACCGCCCTCACCGCCAGGGGCAACCTGCTGCGCGTCGGCGGCACCGAACGGCCGATCGACCTGGTCGCGACGTACAACGCGAAGCACGACCCCGATCTCGGCGCGGACGCGGGCTGGACCCCGGCCCTGCACACCGGGATCGACCCCGCCGGGGCGGTGCCCAGGGAGGTCTCCCGGCACGCGGGAGCCGGGAAGATCCGCTGACGTCCGCACGGTCTCCCCTGGCCCGCCTCAGGCGGGCATGCGGAGCCCGAGCTGGACGCACAGTTCAAGCTGGTCGTAGAAGACCTCGCTGCAGCCGATCAGGCCGCACGTGACGTCGATGTCGAACATCCAGCAGGAACGCACGCTGACCCGCCGCCCGGTGGCCTCGACCACCTCCCCCGTGGTGAGCGGGAACGGGCCGGCGTGCGTACCGGTGCCCACGGCGGCCGCGGCCACGGCCGCGTCTGTGACGATCTTCTGCCACACCGTGACGCGCACGTCGGGGAACGCCTGCCAGACCAGCGTGTGGTACGACGCGACCTCCGAGCGGCCCTCCGCGGGCCCGCCGGGCCCCACCGCCCTGGGCTCCCGGCCGTAACAGGCCATGACCTCCCCGAGGTCGTGGGCGTTGTAGGCGCTGAAATACCGCTCAACCACGTGGAGCACGGCGAGACCCCCGTTTCCCGCACATCCGGAGTCCAGGTTACGCGGGCGTACGGCCGTCAGGAGAGGCGCGGGCGGCCGTCCACCCGCTGGGGCACGCCGAGGGGGTTGCCGTCGCGCAGCTCCGGCGGGAGCAGGTCCTCCGGCCAGTCCTGGTACGCCACCGGGGTCGTCCAGCGCCTGATGGCGGCCGCGCCGACGGAGGTGTGCGCCGGGGTGGTGGAGGCGGGCCAGGGGCCGCCGTGGTGCATCGCCCAGGAGACGGCGACCCCGGTGGGCCAGCCGTTCCAGATGAGCCGCCCGGCCAGCCGGCGCAGCACCGGCAGCAGGTCGCGGGCCTCCTCGGGCCCGGCGGCGTGCACGGTCGCGGTCAGCGACCCGGGCAGCCGCCGCAGCACGGCGGGCAGGTCGGCGGGGTCGCGGTAGCGGACCACGATCGCCGAAGGGCCGAAGCACTCCTCCCCCAGCTCGGGCAGCCCATCCGCGAAGGCCTCCAGGCCGGCGGCGAACACCCGCGGGGTGATGCCGTCCACCTCGCCTCCGCCGGCCAGCACGGTGAGCCGCTCGGCGAGCCTGCCCGACGCCCTCAGGTAGCCCTCACGGATCTTGGCGGTCAGCATGGGCCCGCCGCTGGTCCCGGCCACCGCTTCGGCGATCGCCCGCTCGAACCCTCCCTCCGCCGGGACGAACACCAGGCCGGGGTTGGTGCAGAACTGGCCCACCCCGAGCGTCAGCGAAGCCGCGAACCCGGAGGCCACGGCGGCGGGATCGGCCGAGGGCAGCACGACGACTGGGTTGACGCTGCCCAGCTCGCCGTAGAACGGGATGGGGTCGGGCCGCTCGTCGATCAGCTTCTGGATCGCCTTCCCGCCCGCGAGCGAGCCGGTGAAGCCGGCCGCCGTGACGAGCGGATGCCGCACCAGCGGGGCTCCCGCCTCGAAGCCGTGCACGAGCCCGAGCAGGTCCGGATCGGGCAATGCCCGCCGTACGACGGACGCGGTGAGGTCGGAGGTGCGCGGGTGACCCTCGTGCGCCTTGACCACGACCGGGCAGCCGGCCGCGAGGGCCGACACCGTGTCGCCGCCCGCCACGGAGAACGCGAAGGGGAAGTTGCTCGCCGCGAAGACGGCGACGACGCCGAGCGGATGGTTCATCCGGCGCACGTCGGGACGCGGCGGCGTGGCGCCGGGGTCGGGGTGGTCGATGACCGCCTCGGCCCACCCGCCGTCGCGCAGGACGTCCGCGAACAGCCGGAACTGCGCGGCCGTACGCGCGACCTCCCCGCGCAGCCGCGCCTCGGGCAGGCGCGTCTCCTCCGCGGCGACCGGCCACAGCTCCTCGGCGTGCTTGAGCAGGGCGTCGGCGACGGCTTCGAGCACGGCGGCGCGCTCGGCCGCGGGGGTCGCACGCCAGGCCTCGCCCGCCGCCGCGGCCCGCGCGACCGCCTCGTCCACCGCCTCGTTCGTCGCTTCGTCTGTCGTTCCAGTTGCGGGGCCGGTCATCTCATCCCTCCGCCGTGAGATTGTCGACGTCGTAGCGGGGACCGCAGAACGCCCCGCCGACCACGGAGTGCGGCAGTTCGCCGAGGTCCGGCTCGCCGTACTCGCCGACGAGCGTATCGGCGAAGACCTCGGCGTCGTCCTTCGGCTCGTAGCCGATGGCCCTGCCCTCCTCCAGCGACCACCAGCGGCGCGTGTTGGCCGACACGCCCCAGACCACGTGGAAGCCGTCGGCCGCCAGCGCCGCCTCGACCAGCCGCGCGCAGTCGTCGGGCGACAGCCACGTCGACAGCATGCGCACGTCCCTCGGCCGCTCGAAGCAGGAGCCGATGCGCAGGCACGTGACCGCGAGGCCGTAACGGTCGTGGTAGAGGGAGCCGAGCGCCTCCTTGGCGACCTTGCTGACGCCGTAGAAGGTGTCCGGGCGCGGGAACAGGTAGTCGGGGGCCTCTCCCTCGCCGCGCGGGGCGAACCCGACGGCGTGGTTGCTGCTGGCCAGCACGACATGGCGGACCCCGGCCCGCCGCGCGGCCTCCAGCACCACGTAGGTGCCGTTGACGTTGACGTCCAGGATCTGCTCCCAGGGCCGTTCGAGGCTGTGCCCGCCCAGGTGGAGCACGGCGTCCACGCCGTCCATGGCCGCCGCCACGGCCTCCTCGTCGGTGATGCTGGCGGCCACCCCCTCCTCGCCGGGCCCCGCCTTCAGGGGCGCGACGTCGAGCAGACGCAAAACGCGCCCCTCCTTGGCCAGCCGGGGTCGCAGCAGCGTGCCGACGCCGCCCGCCGCGCCGGTGATGAGAATACGCATGTGCCCTCCTGTCGGAATCTGTCCTGGTTCTGGCCCTGATATCGCTTCGCAGTTTCGCAGCAACGCCAGCGTGTTCACAACAACGGGTGTTGTTCACATATATGACCGACGATTCCTCTCGCATGCCGTCTCCATCCTGCGTTGACTTCACAAATGGAGCCCGACTAGCGTCGAGAACAGGATCAAGGACACTGTCCACGTATGTGGACGGGAGGGTTGGCGGATGCGTCTCGACGGCGTTCTCTTCTTTCCCGTGACACCGTTCGACTCCGGCGGCGAACTGGCCGGGGACGTACTGGCCCGGCACGTCGCGCGCGGAGTCGCGGACGGCGCGGGCGGGGTGTTCGCGGCCTGCGGCACCGGCGAGTTCAACGCGCTGGGCATCGACGAGTACGAGCGGGTGGTGCGGATCTCCGTCGAGTCGGCGGGCGGGCGGGTCCCCGTCCTGTCCGGCGCGGGCGGGCCGCTCCCCTACGCCCGCGAGTGCGCGCGCAGGGCCGCGGCGGCCGGCGCGGACGGCCTGCTGCTGCTGCCGCCCTACCTGGTGAGCGCCCCCGCCGAGGGCCTGGTGCGCTACGTCCGTGAGGTCGCGGCGGCCACCGATCTGCCGATCATCGTCTACCAGCGGGCCAACGCCCGTTTCACGCCGGCCGCCGCGGTGGCACTGACCGAGATCGCGAACGTCGTCGGGTTCAAGGACGGCCTCGGCGACGTCGACCTCATGCAGCGCATCGTGCTCGCCGTACGGGAGGCCGCCGGCCGGGAGTTCACGTTCTTCAACGGGCTGCCGACGGCCGAGATGACCGTGCCGGCCTACCGGGGGATCGGCGTGAACCTGTACTCCTCCGCCGTGTTCTGCTTCCTCCCCGAGGTCGCCCTGGCCTTCCACAAGGCCGTGAACGCCGGAGACGACCACCTGGTGAACCGCCTGCTGAGCCGTTTCTACCGGCCGCTGGTCGAGTTGCGCGACCTCGTGCCCGGTTACGCCGTCTCGCTGATCAAGGCGGGCGTCGCCCTGCGCGGGCTCGACGCGGGCGGAGTGCGGCCACCGCTCGTGGACGCGGCCCCCGAGCACGTCGCCCGGCTGGAGAAGCTGATCGCGGCCGGGCTGGACGTCGTCGGATGAGCGGCCGGATGAGGATTCGGGAGATCCACGTCACGCCGGTCGCCTTCCGCGACCCGCCGCTGCTCAACGCCGCCGGCGTCCACGAACCCTGGGCGCTGCGCACAGTCGTCGAGGTCGTCACCGACGAGGGGCTGACCGGCCTCGGGGAGACCTACGGCGACCTCGACCACCTCGTACGGGTGCGGGCCGCGGCCGAGGCGCTGCGCGGTCACGACGTCTACGGCGACAACGCCATGTACGCCACGGTGGCCGGCCTCGTCGGCGCCGACGTGGTCACCGACCTGCACGGCCTGACCGGCACGTCCTCCCGGGCCAAGACCGTCGACCGGATCTTCTCCCCCTTCGAGGTCGCCTGCCTGGACATCCGCGGCAAGGCGGCGGGCCGGCCCGTCGTGGACCTGCTCGGCGGCCGGGTGCGCGACGCCGTGCCCTACAGCGCGTACCTCTTCTACAAGTGGGGCGGCCATCCCGGCGCGCCGGAGGACGGCTTCGGCGCCGCTCTGGACCCCGAGGGCGTGGTCGAGCAGGCCCGCCTCCTGATCGGCCGGTACGGCTTCGGCTCGATCAAACTCAAGGGCGGGGTGTTCCCGCCAGAGCAGGAGGTCGAGGCGATCCGGGCGCTGCGGGAGGCGTTCCCCGGGCATCCGCTGCGCCTCGACCCCAACGCCGTGTGGAGCGTGGAGACCTCGATCCGGGTGGGGCGCGAACTCGACGGCCTGCTGGAATACCTGGAGGACCCCACCGAGGGCATCGAGGGCATGGCGCGGGTCGCCGCCGAGGTGCCGATGCCGCTCGCGACCAACATGTGCGTCGTCACCCCCGAGCACCTGCCTCCGGCGCTGCGTGCCGGTGCCATCGGGGTGCTGCTGACCGACCACCACTACTGGGGCGGCCTGGTGCGTTCGGCGCACATCGCCACACTGTGCGCGACCTTCGGCATCGCGCTGTCCATGCACTCCAACTCGCATCTCGGCATCAGCCTGGCCGCCATGACGCATCTCGCCGCCGCCACTCCGGCGGTCACCCACGCCTGCGACACCCACACCCCCTGGCAGGACGGGCAGGACGTGGTCGCCCCGGGCGCGCTGCGGTTCGTGGACGGCGCGGTCCCGGTGCCGGACGGGCCGGGACTCGGGGTGGAACTCGACCGCGACGCCCTCGCAATCATGAACGAGCAGTATGAGAAGTGCGGGGTCCGCTCCCGTGACGACACGACGTACATGAGGTCCGTCGACCCGTCCTTCTCGGCCCGGAGGCCACGCTGGTGAACGTCATCTACGCCTACCCCTGGGACATCGTCGGCGACCCCGGGGCCGCCGCCCGCCTGGCGGGCCTCGGCGTCGACGCCGTCGCGCTCGCCGCGTCCTACCACACCACCCGCGCCGCGACCCCCCACCACCCGGCCCACCGGCTGGTCGACGCCCGGCACTCCGCCTGCTACGTGCCCGTACGCGAGGAGGCGTGGAAGGGCGCCCGCCTGGTGCCGGGCACGCCGTCGTGGATGGACTCGGCCGACCCGTTCGGGGAGGCCAGGGACGCCCTGCGCGCGGCGGGCCTGCCGGTGCGGGCGTGGACCGTGCTGACCCACAACACGCTGCTCGGCTCGGCCAACCCCGACATGGTCGTCACCAACGCGTTCGGGGAGAGCTATCCGTACGCGCTGTGCCCGGCGGCGGCCGACGTGCGCGACTACTGCCGCACGCTGATCCGCGAGATCGTCGAGACCGGAGACCCGGACGCGCTGATCCTGGAGGCCTGCGGCCCGCTCGGCTTCCGGCACGGCGGACACCACGAGAAGACCGACGGCGCCGACTGGTCGCCCGCGCAGGTCGCCCTGCTGTCCCTGTGCTTCTGCGCGAACTGCGTCCTGCGGTACGAGGCGGCGGGGCTGGACGTGGCCGAGGCGCGGGCGCGGGTGCGCGCGGGCGTGGACGGCCGGCCGGGCTCGGTCGAGGAGGCGCTGGGCGACCTGGCGGATCCTCTGCGCGGCGTGCGCACCGGGCTCGCGGGCGAACTGCGCGCGCTGCTGCTGGCGGAGGCCAGGGCGGCACGGCCCGGCCTGGAGGTCGCTCTGCACGCCAGCGCCGACCCGTGGGCGACCGGCCCGTTCGCGACCGTCCCCGAGGGCGTGGACGCCGACCTGCTCGTCGGCAACTGCTGGAACTCCCCCGAGGCGGACGAGGCCGGGCTGCGGGCCCTCGGCCGGCTCGGGCCGCGGGTGGGGGCGTACGTGCTGGCCCTGCCGCCGCGCCCGGCCGACGGCGGGGCGCTGACGTTCCTGGCCGAGGCGTACACCGCGGCCGGCGCCTCCGAGATCCACTGGTACCACGGCGGCCTCGCCTCCACGGCCCGCCTCGAGGCCATCGCCGAGGCGATCGGACAGCATCGGCGACGCGACGGGAGTGGCCCGACTGCCGAGGCTTCTTCGTCCTGATCTGTAGCTTCGAAGGACGCGACAACCTCTGCGACAGTGCAAGGGCACCGGCTCCTCGGTGAGGTGGTGCCCTTGCTGCCGGCCGGCGCGAAGCGGAAAGGGCGGCCTGCTCGACGGCGCGGGATGTTTGCTCAGCCGGGAGTTTTCTCTCCGGCCGTATCGGAAATCGTCCCCACGTTCCGGTCCTGCGGCGACCACCCCGGACCGGGATCACTCGTGTCGGGTGACCGGAAGGTGGACGGCGTGGCGGAGACCACGGAGCGGCGGCAGCAGGCTGGACGCGCGACGGCCATGCCGAAGGCCGACGGCCTGCATGTGAGCGACGCCGAGGCACCCAGCTACGAGGTGCTCCGGCCCTATGGTCGTTCCGCAGGCGACGCCGACAGGTTTCCGGTCTACAAAGATCTCGAAGAGCACCTGCTGACGACCCACGAGCATCCCGACCCGGTCGTCGCACACGTCATGGCCACCTGCGCCGGCTACGCCTATTCGGATGCCGAGACGGTTGCGATGATCATGGCCAGGTTGGGCCTCGAGGACAACCACTGCCGCACGATCTCGATGTCCGTCGACGGCATGCTCATCGACTCCACCGCCCATCTCGTGCAGAGCCGGAGCGGGCGGGTGGCGATCCTGGCCTACCGCGGTACCCCGCCGTTGAACGGCATCGACTGGCTGCTGAACCTCGAAGTGGAGCCGGAACAGATCAACTACTGGTACGGCGAACCCTGCTCCGCCGTCCACGCCGGCTTCTACCGGAACGTGCGGGCCACCCGATACGAGGTGCTGGGGGCGCTGATGCGAGCCTGCCGCCCCGGCCCGGTCCGCGTGTCGCCGCATGACGGCTCGGAAGCCGACGGCGGTGACCGCGTTGTGGACGGCGCACTCGATGCGCTGTACATCACCGGCCACAGCCTCGGCGGGGCGATGGCCGCGTTGATGGGCGTCATGCTCCGGCACGAGGACAAGTTCCGGGAGTTGACCGGCCGGCTGAAGGCGATCTACACCTTCGGCCAGCCCATGGTCGGCACACCGCAGTTCGCCGCCGCCGCGGAGCGGGACGACTTCCTGCGCGAGAAGGTGATCCGGTACGTCTACGACAAAGATCCGGTGCCCCATCTCCCCCCGGCTTCTTCCGGTCGTTACCAGCATTTCGGGAAGGAGTACCGCTCTACGGTGCAGCGCGTTTCGAGCAGCCTGTTCGGGCTACTCGACCGCGGCGGCGGTGCCTGCCGTCCGCGTAGCGGCGACCCGAAGTATGCGCCGCTGCCTACGACGCAGATGCCCGGCCTCCTGGGGCTTGTACTCGCCAACTTGGCCTTCTTGGGGAACAAGTTCACGCTGACCCGCTCGCTGCCGATGGTGTACTCCTTCGAGGACCATCTGCCGCAGCACTACATCTCCGCTGTGACCCCGTCCGACGTACCGAACGAGTTCGGCGACTAGAGGTTCGCTCAGGTCACGAGGGACAGCCAGCGGTCGTGGGCGCCGTCGAACGGACCGGTCCGTTCGGTGACGGCCTCCATCAGCCAGGCGGCCGACCGCTCCGCCTGGCGGATGATCTCCTGCGGGTACGCGTACCGCACCTGGTGCTCGGCGAACTCGTCCTCGTCGTCCAGCAGCACCCGGCCGTCGCGCATCCGCAGGACGTCGAGGTCGAGGTCGGCCATGGTGATCCGGCCGCCACGCCGCACCGGCACCGTGGTGATGTCGCAGTAGATCTCCGCCTTGTGCGGCGGGGCGTTGAACGACGCCGTCCACCACGAGTCGCGCGGGAACAGCATGACGGACGGGATCTCGAAGACCGTCTCGGGCTCGTGCCCCCGCTGGGCGACGGTCCTGGCGGGGAAGCCCGCCCAGACGCCGTGCTCGTCCTCGCCGAGCAGCCGGGCGAAGTGGTGCCAGTGCAGCGCTCCGCCGTACTTGCGGTAGACGATCCTCACCTCGGACACGGGCGGGACGTTACGCCACGCCCGTCTCCGAGTTCAACGGGATTACACCTCGACGACCACCGGGATGATCATCGGCCGGCGGCGGTAGGTGTCGCTCACCCAGCGCCCCACCGTACGGCGGATCGTGCGCCGGATCTGCATCTCGTCGGCGACGCCCGCCGCGGCGACCTCCTGCAGCGCGGACTCGATCTGCGGCACGACCGCGTCGAAGGCGTCGGGGTCGATGCCCGAGCCACGGGCGGTGATCTCCGGCCCGCCGGTGAGCTTGCCGGTGGTGGAGTCCACGACGACGACGATGGAGATGAACCCCTCGTCGCCCAGGATGCGCCGGTCCTTGAGCGCCACGTCGGTGATGTCGCCCACGGAGGTGCCGTCCACGAACACGTACCCGCACGGGACCGCGCCGGCGATCCTCGCCCGGCCGTCGACCAGGTCCACGACCACGCCGTCCTCGGCAATCACGATGTTCTCGCGGGGCACGCCGGTCAGCTCGGCCAGCCGGGCGTGCGCCCGCAGGTGCCGCCACTCCCCGTGCACCGGCATGAAGTTCGACGGCTTGGTGAGGTTGAGCACGTACAGCAGCTCACCCGCCGCCGCGTGACCCGAGACGTGCACCCGCGCGTTGCCCTTGTGGACCACCCGGGCGCCCCAGCGGTTGAGGCCGTTGATGACCTTGCTGACCGCCGTCTCGTTGCCGGGCACCAGCGACGAGGCCAGCAGGACCGTGTCGCCCTCGGCGATCCTGATCGGGTGGTCGCGGTTGGCCATGCGCGACAGCGCCGCCATCGGCTCGCCCTGGGAGCCGGTGCAGATCAGCACCACGTCCTCCGGCGGCCACTCCTCGATCTCCCGTGAGTCGACGAGCAGGCCCGCCGGCACCTTCAGGTAGCCGAGCTCGCGCGCCACGCCCATGTTGCGGACCATCGACCTGCCGATGAGCGCGACCTTGCGGCCGTGCTTCTCGGCCGCGTCCATGATCTGCTGCACGCGGTGGATGTGCGAGGCGAAGCTGGCCACGATGATCCGCTTCGCGGCGGTGCGGAAGACGTCGTCGATGACCGGCGCGATGTCCCGCTCGCTGGTGACGAAGCCCGGCACCTCCGAGTTGGTGGAGTCGGACATCAGCAGGTCGACACCCTCGGCCCCGAGCCGCGCGAACGCCCCGAGGTCGGTCAGCCGTCCGTCCAGCGGAAGCTGGTCCATCTTGAAGTCGCCCGTGTGCAGGACGAGACCCGCGGGGGTCCTGACCGCCACCGCGAGCGCGTCGGGGATCGAGTGGTTGACCGCGACGAACTCGCACTCGAACGGCCCGAACGAGCGCCGCTCGCCCTCGATCACCTCGACCTTCACCGGCTGGATGCGGTGCTCGGCCAGCTTGCTCTCGATGAGCCCGAGCGTCAGCCGCGAGCCGACGAGCGGGATGTCGCGCCGCTCCCGCAGCAGGTACGGCACCGCCCCGATGTGGTCCTCGTGGGCGTGCGTCAGCACGAGCGCCTCGATGTCGTCGAGACGCCCCCTGATGTAGTCGAAGTCCGGAAGGATGAGGTCGACGCCCGGCTGGTCCGGCTCGGGGAACAGCACCCCGCAGTCCACCACGAGCAGACGGCCGTCGTACTCGAACACCGCCATGTTCCGGCCGATCTCGCCGAGACCGCCCAGCGCGACGATGCGCAGGCCGTTCTCCGGCGGCGGGGGCGGCGGCCCGAGTTCGGGATGCGGATGACTCATGACACCCCCTCAGCACGGCGCCGTTCGGTCACGCCGCCACCCCCGGTTCTTCCGTTCTCTCTTTTCCTGGTCAAGTCGCTCATTCGGCTCCATCTGTTGATCTAATCCACAAGCTTGAGACCTCCCGTGATGAGGTCCTCCCGCAGCGCCGCGATCTGCTCCCGGGTGGCGTCCACCAGCGGAGGCCGGACGTGACCGCCGTCCTGGCCCAGCAGCGTCAGCGCCGCCTTCACCATGATCGCGCCCTGGGTCCGCGTCATGATCGCCGAGACCACCGGCAGGAGCCGCCGATGGGTCTCCAGGGCACCCGCCACGTCACCGGTGCGGTACATGTCGCACATGGCGGCGAGGTCGGGGCCCGCGACGTGGCCCACCACGCTGACGTAGCCGACCGCCCCCACCGACAGCCAGGGCAGGTTCAGCAGGTCGTCACCGGAGTAGAAGACGAGGTCGGTGCCCGCCATCACCTGCGAGCCGGCGAACAGGTCGCCCTTGGCGTCCTTCACCGCCGTGATGCGCGGGTGCTCCGCGAGCCGGAACAGGCTCTCCGTCGTGATGGGCGTGGCCGCACGCCCGGGAATGTCATAGAGCATCACTGGAAGGCCGGTCGCGTCGGCGACGGCGGTGAAGTGGCGGACGAGGCCCTCCTGCGGCGGCCTGCTGTAGTACGGAGTCACCACCAGCAGTCCGTGCGCCCCCGCGCGCTCGGCGGCCCGGGCCAGTTCGACGCTGTGCCGGGTGTCGTTGGTGCCCGCGCCCGCGACGATCGTGGCCCGGTCGCCCACGGCCTCGACCACCGCCCGCAGGATCCGGTCTTTCTCCTCGTCCGAGGTGGTGGGGGACTCACCGGTGGTGCCGCTCACGATCAGGCCGTCGTTGCGCTGATCGTCGACGAGATAGGCGGCGATCCGCTGGACGCCCTCGTAGTCGACGGCGCCGTCAGAGGTGAACGGTGTCACCATCGCGGTCAAAGCGCGGCCGAAGGGAGCGTCGGAGGTTCCAGTTGGCGATGCCATAGACCGAACGGTACCCGGATCCGCGCGGGTCATGGACGTCGCCACCCCGATATGTCCCGTCCCGTGACGCCTGCCGGGGACAGAGCCGGGGACGGAGAAAGAGGCCGCCGATATGTGCTCGGGGGTACACACATCGGCGACCTCTACCGGAGAATCGGCGTTCCTTACGCGGACGTTACACACCATCGCGCGAATTTTTTCCCGGAGGCCGCGAACGGCGTGCCATACCCCCTACGACCAGGAACGTCGTGGTTCAGGGAGTTCAGCCTCCGAGCGTGCTCAGCGGGCCTCCCCCGTCAGCAGCTTGGTCCACAGGGGCTCGATCCTGGCGGAGACGAGACGCTCGGTCTCGTGGACCTTCACCTCGCCCTCCCGTTCGGTGCGGCGGACGAACAGCAGCCCGCCCGCCTGGCACAGCTCGTAGATCGTGGGCCTGCACTCGCAGGTGTGACGCCGCACCCGGACACGGTCGCTGCGGGGAGTCGGTACCAGCCATGTGATGCACTCGTGCCCGTCCCAGGCGGGACCCACATGGATGCCGTGATAAGGGGGCGGGAGCGGAATATCAACACCCGACCCCTTAGCGGCACAATCGCCCATTGGCGGACCTTTCACCAGGCAAAGTTGGGGTCACAGGACACTTCCGTCACTCTGTGTCGCCCGGCGGATACGTCAAGATTTGGAGGACCCGTCACCCCCTCAGGGATGGATTGATGGCAAACTCTGATCCGGTCTACCTGCGAGTAGTCGAAGACATCCGCCGCCAGATCATCGACGGCACGCTCCCTCCGGGCGCACCGATCCCGTCGCGGCACCAGATAACCCGGAAGTACAGCGTCGGAGAGACGGCCGCGCGCCACGCGCTGCGCGTGCTCGCCCAGGAGGGCCTCATCATCAGCCGGGTGGGCTCCGGGCACCGGGTGCGGGAGAAACCGATCCTGCTCCCGCTGCACCGCGGCCGTTCCCCCGAACCCCACGCCGCCTTCGCCAGCGACATGCACGCGGGCGGGCGGCATCCGAGCTGGAGCTGGCGCAGCGAGCTCGCGGACGCCCCGCCCGACATCGTCCACCGGCTGCGCCTGGGCGAATCCGGCCCGGTGATGCGGACCCGCCACATCTTCCGCGGCGACGGCAGGCCCCTCCAGCTGCTCACCACGTACGAGCCGATCGAGCCGGGGCAGGGCCAGGGCGCGGAGGAGGGCACCTACGAACGCAGGAGCGCGGCCTTCCGCCTCGCGGCGAGCGGTACGCCGATCACCGAGATCAGCGAGGCCGTGCACGTCCGCGTGCCCCAGCCGACCGAGAGCGATCTGCTGGAGCTGCCCGCCGGCGTGCAGGTGCTCCAGATCGAGCGCACGTACTGGTCGGGAGACCGGCCGGTCGAGACCAGCGACGCCGTGGTGCCCGGTGATCGCTTCCGCCTGGTCTACGGCATTCCCAGCCCCCTCTGACTGTCGGTGCCCGCTGGTACAACCGATCCGGATCCCCCGTCCGGAGGTGCCGATGCGTGTCAAGGACCTGCCCCTGGCCGACCAGCCCCGTGAGAGGTTGCTGGCGTCCGGAGCGGCGGCGCTCGCCGACAGGGAGCTGCTCGCCCTGCTGCTCGGCTCGGGCAGCAGGGGCGTGAGCGCCGTGGAACTCGCCTCCCAGGTCATCGCCCACTGTGGCGACCTCGGCGAGCTGGCCCGCTCCGAGGCCCACCGGCTGCTCGCCGTGCCGGGAGTGGGCCCGGCCAAGGCGGCCCGGGTGGCCGCCGCCTTCCACCTCGTACGGCGGGCCCAGGCGGAGCCGGAGCGGAGCAGGATCACCTGCTCGGCCGACATCGCCTCGGCCGCCGCTCCCCTGCTGCAGGGGCACCCGCGCGAGCGACTGGTCGTGATCGTCTGCGACGGCCGCGGCGCGGTGCTGCGGCGCGCGGTGCTCAGCGAGGGCGGCAGCGACCACACACCGGCACCGGTCCGGGACATCGTCACCACCGTCCTCCTCTCCGGCGGGGCCGCCTTCGGCCTCGCCCACAACCACCCGAGCGGATCGCTCGATCCCAGTCCTGCCGACGTCGAGGTCACCGCCCGCCTCCACGAGGCCGCCGACACCGTCGGCCTCCGCTTCCTCGACCACGTGATCGTCACCGACACCGCCTGGCGCCGGATCCCGTACGACCACCATCCGTAGTTCATATTAACCACAGCGGTCTACTACTCATATACAGCGGAATAGCATCTGTGTAGATTGTAGGTAGACGTCCGATTTCGTCTATCATCGCTTCATGATTGATCGCGATGGACCGGTGCCGATCTACAAACAGATCGCCGAGATCATCCGGGAGCAGATCGATCAGGGCGCGCTTGAGCCCGGTGACGCCGTCCCGAGCGAGACGGAGATGGAAGCCGAATACGGCATCGCCCGCCTCACGGCACGGCGCGTCACACGGGAGCTCCGCGAGCAGGGGCTCGTCTACACGGTGCAGGGCGAGGGGTCCTTCGTCGGCCGGCCGGGCACTCCGAGGTCGGCCGAACGGACGCCGGTCTATCAGCGCATGGCCATGGACGTCGTCGAGCAGATCCGCAGCGGAGATCTCCTCCCCAACCGGCGCATCCCGACCGAGAAGGCACTGATGAAGCAGTACGGCGTCGCCAAGGCCACCGCCCGCAACGCCGTGAACCACCTCCGGAAGCAGGGATGGGTGTTCACCGTCCCGCATCGCGGGACGTACGTGTCTCCACAGGAGGACTGGCCGCAGGACTGACCGCGCGTCACGCGCACCGCTTCACTTCCGGCGCGCCGCGCCGAGATGCAGGGCCGGGCGACGAGGACACGACGCTACGAGATCGCGATTTCACGGTGCGTGATCGCCCTGGCATCCCTATCCTGTCGCGCATGCCACAAGTTGAGGAGCGCATCGACGTCATAGAACGCGACGTCGCCGATTTCAAGAACCACGTCCGGCTGCAGAACGCCATGCTGACCAAGTGCGGTGAGCAGTTGAGCGACCTGCGCATGGGTCAGCATGAGCTACAGAAGGGGCAGGAAGAGCTCCGTGCCACCACGGCCGAGCTACGCGCCGGGCAGGAGGAGTTGCGTGCCATCACGGACGATCTCCGGACCGGTCAGGACGAGCTCCGCAAGGGACAGAAGGAACTGCGTGCCGACACTGCCGCGATCCGCGAGACGCTGGAGGATTTCCGCGGCCTGTTCGCCTTCGTCATGGACGAGATCCGGCTCCAGAAGGCGTGGCGGGAGGAGTTCTCCGACAAGCTCGCTCGTGTGATCGCCAAGAGCGAGGGCGTGGAAGCGTAACCGCGAACGTCGGGCGGCTCTCCGAACCCCTCCGCGCTTCCTCGGGCATGGAAAGCCGCCTGACCCCAGTTCCCGTACGCTGATTTGCGTACGCGCGAGACCATCCGCGGGCGGATGCCGGGGCAGGGACGCGCCTGCGAGGCTGCGGCCATGCGCAGACGAACGGCATGGCTGATGTTGATCGTCGCGGTTGTCGCCGCCTCGGTGCTCGTCTACCCGTACCTGGGTCTCGACATCGACGACAGCCGCCTCGACGTGGGCGACAGCCTGCACTACCACGTCCTGGTGGGGCACATCGCGACCGCCGCCGTCGCGCTGGTGCTCGGCCCCCTGCAGTTCATGCCGCAGGTGCGGGCCCGCCGGCGGATCCACCGGACGATCGGCCGGGCCTATCTCCTCGCCGGGGTGCTGCCGTCCGCGGCGGTCACGATCCCGGTCGCGCTGTGGTCGGGCCGCGTCGTGACGCAGATCGGCCTCACCACCGCGGCCGTCCTGTGGCTGGTCACCGGCGGCCTCGCGTACCGGGCGGCCCGCCGGCGCGACTTCGTGAGCCATCGGAACTGGATGATGCGCAACTACGCGCTGACGTTCCTCGCGGTGACGTCGCGCGTCCTCGTTCCCCTGTTCCTGGTGACCCAGATCCCCTTCCGCGGGGCCGGGGCGGTGGGAGAACTCGCGACCTCGATGATCCCCATCGGGCAGACGCTGGGCTGGATCGTCAACCTCGTCGTGGTCGAAGCCGTCATCCGGCGGCGTACTCGCGTACCCGAAGCCCGCCTGGATCCTGTAGCACGGTGAGGTCCACCCCGACCTGGAATACGCCGCCGCCTCGACAAGTTGCGTCGCATATCGTCTGTTCTACAGATTATTTGTGACACAGAGAGGTCCCGGCGATGACGGACTACGGCCACGAGCCGGCCTTCGGCACGTTTCTCACCCCGCAGAACCACGACCCGCAGGGGCCGGTCCGGCTGGCACAGATCTCCGAGGCCGCCGGGCTGGATCTCGTGACGTTCCAGGACCACCCGTACCAGCCGGGGTTCCTGGACACCTGGACGTTGCTGTCCTGGGTGGCCGCGCGGACCGAGCGGATCACGGTCTCGGGCAACGTGCTCAACCTGCCGCTGCGGCCGCCGGCGGTGCTGGCCCGCGCCGCGGCGTCGCTCGACCTGCTCTCCGGCGGCCGGTTCGCACTCGGCATCGGCGCGGGCGGCTTCTGGGACGCGATCGAGTCGATGGGCGGCACCCGCCTGACGCCGGCCGAGTCCGTGACCGCGCTGGAGGAGGGCATCGAGATCATTCGCGGCATCTGGGACGTACGCGAGCGCCGCATCCTGCGCGTCGACGGCGAACACCACCGTATCGCGGGGGCCAAGCGCGGCCCGGCGCCCGCACACGACATCCCGATCTGGGTCGGCGCCTACAAGCCGCGGATGCTGCGCCTGGTGGCGCGCGTCGCCGACGGCTGGCTGCCCTCGCTCGCCTACCTCAAGGACGGCGACCTGCGGCGCGGCAACGAGATCATCGACGCGGCCGCCGAAGAGGCCGGGCGCGACCCGGCGCGGGTGCGCCGCCTGCTGAACATCGGCGGCGAGGTCACCGAGACCCGGCAGGGCTTCCTGCAGGGGCCGGTCGAGCAGTGGGTGGAGGAGCTGACCGCTCTGGCGCTTGAGGATGGCATCGGCACGTTCGTCCTCGGCTCCGACGACCCTCGGCTCATCCAGGTCTACGGCCAGGAGATCGCCCCCGCCGTACGGGACGCGGTGGCTCGCGAGCGAGCCGCCACCGGCACGGTCCCCGCGGCCGCCCGCCGCGGAGCCGCCGCGATCGCACTGCGCCGCGACGGGATCGACTACGACAAGGTCCCGTCGAGCCTCGCGGCCGACGCCGTGGAGCCCGGCGACCGCGCCTACGAGTCGGTGCGGCACAACTACCTGCGCGCGGGGTCACCCGGCCTGGTGCTGCGTCCCCGGACGGCCGGCCAGGTCGTCGAGGGGCTCGCGTACGCCAGGTCCCAGGACGTGCCGCTCGGCGTACGCTCGGGCGGACACGGGATCAGCGGCCGTTCCACGAACGACGGCGGCATCGTCCTCGACCTCGGCGCGCTCGACACCGTCGAGGTCGTCGACCCGGCCACGCGCCGGGTGCGGCTGGGCGCGGGCGCCACCTGGGGCGAGGTGGCCGAGGCCCTGGTGCCGCACGGATGGGCGATCAGCTCGGGCGACTTCGGCGGCGTCGGCGTGGGCGGCCTCGCCACCACGGGCGGCATCGGCCTACTGGGGCGCCGCTTCGGCCTGACGATCGACCACGTCGTCGCCGCGGAGGTCGTGACCGCCGACGGGCGGGTGCTGCACGCCTCGCGGGAGGAGAACCCCGACCTGTTCTGGGGCCTGCGCGGCGCCGGGGGCAACCTCGGCGTGGTCACCTGGGTCGAGATCGAGGCGATGGAGCTCGGCGACGTCGTCTTCTCCCAGATGACCCTGGACGCCCGCGACACGGTTGGGCTCCTCGAGCGCTGGGGCGCGGCCATGGAGAAGGCGCCGCGTGAGCTGACGAGCTTCCTCGTCCTCTCACCGGCGCGCCGCGGCCAGGACGCCGTCGCCCAGCTCATGACCGTCTACGCCGGCGCGGACACCACGGCCGCGGTGAGCGAACTCGAGCGGCTCGCCGAGGCCGGCCCGCTGCTGGGGCACCAGGGTTACCTGCTGCCCTACTCCGGGGTGGTGCGGCCGGCCGGCAGGCACCACACGGGCGGCGGGGACCCCGCCGTACGCTCCGGCCTGGTCACCCACCTCGACGGTGGCGTGAGCCGCGCCTTCGAGCGGGTCGCGAGCTCCCGGTCGTCCTACTTCCTGCAGATACGCGCCACCGGTGGGGCCGCGCACGACCTGGCCCCCGACGCGACCGCCTACCCGCACCGGCATCAGAACTTCCTGCTCACCGCCATGGGCGCCGCGCAGCCGGCCCTTGACGCGGCGTGGGACGCCGAGGTCGCGCCGTACACCGACGGCCTCTACCTGTCCTTCGACACCGACACCCGGCCCGAACGGCTGCTCGACGCGTTCGGCGAGGCCGGCCTCGCCCGGCTGCGGCAGGTCAAACGCGCCTACGACCCGGACAACGTGTTCCGCGCCAACTTCCCCGTCGAACCGGCGGATGACGTCAGATGAGGGCCATGGCCTTCTCGGCCAGGCCGGCCGGGGCGGTCTTCGGGCTGCCCGCGGCGAACGGGGGCCGCGGGTCGTACTCGATGGCGAGCTGCACGGACTGCGCCGTCTCCTCGTCGCTCATCGCGGCCAGCAGGGTGAGGGCCATGTCGATGCCCGACGAGACGCCGGCCGCCGTCACGATCTTCCCGTCGATCACCACGCGCTCGCTTACCGGCTCGGCGCCGAACCCGGCGAGCTGGTCGAGCCACCCCCAGTGGGAGGTGGCCTTCCGGCCCGTCAGCAGTCCGGCCGCGCCCAGCAGAAACGAGCCGCTGCACACCGAGGTGGTCCACCGCGTCCGCTCGTGCGCCCGCGCGATCCAGCCCAGCAACGCGGAGTCGGACAGCGCCTCGATCGTCCCGGGTCCTCCCGGCACGACGATCACGTCCGGCGCGGGCAGGCCGGCGTACGACGCGGTGGCCGCGAGGCTCAGGCTCCCCCGGTCGTCGAGCACCGGCCCCGGCTCGGCCGCGACGAACGTGACCGTGCAGCCGGGCGCGAAGGCCAGCACCGTGTACGGCCCGACGGCGTCGAGCGCGGTGAACCTCGGGTAGAGGGGGATCGCGATGTTCATGATCTGCTGGTCTCCTTCGATCGGAACCGGCGGCGGTAGTCGCCGGGTGAGACGCGCCAGTGGCGGCGGAAGACGCGGTAGAGGGTCTCCGGAGCGCCGAGTCCCGTCTCCCTGGCGACCCTGTCCAGGGGGTGGGCGGTCGTCTCCAGCAGCCGCCGGGCCGCGTCGGCCCTGCTGCGTTCGACGTATCTGCCGGGTGAGACCCCGGTCTGCTCGGTGAAGACGCGGGAGAAGTGACGTTCGCTCATCCCCGCCCGCCGGGCGAGCGCGGGCACACTGAGGTCCTCGGCGGGGTGGGCGTCGATGAACGCCTGGATCTCGCGCAGCGGCTCGGCGCGTGGGACGGCGGCCCGCATGGGGGCGCTGAACTGGCTCTGCCCGCCCGGCCGGTGCAGGTAGACGACGAGCCCCCGGGCCACGTTCCGGGCGAGCATGTGGCCGTGGTCGTCGGCGACGAGCGCGAGGGCAAGGTCGACGCCCGAGCTGACCCCGGCCGAGGTCCACACGTTCCCGTCGCGGATGTAGATCGGGTCGGCGTCCACCTCGACGTCCGGATAGCGGTCGGCCAGCTCGCCGGCCACCAGCCAGTGGGTGGTCGCGCGCCTGCCGCCCAGCAGCCCGGCCTCCGCGAGGAGGAAGCTCCCGTTGCAGACGGAGGCGACCCGGCGCGCCCCGGCGGCCAGCCGGGCGACGCCGCCGATCAGCTCCCGGTCGTCCAGGTGCTCCGGCACCGACAGCCCGCCGACGACGAGCAGCGTGTCGATCGGGCCCGCGACCTCGCTGATCGCGGTCTCCGCGAGCGTCGCGATCCCGTTCTGGGCCGGTACGGCCCCGGCGCGCACGGCCGTCACCTCGACGCGGTAACCCCCCTCGCGGGCGAGCAGGTTCGCGGTCGCGAAGACGTCCGCCGGCCCGGCCAGATCGAACATCTGGAAGCCGTCGAAGACCACTGTGACCACACGTCGGACCACACGTCGGACCGCTTGTCGCTGCATGCCCTCGATGCTTCCGGGCAGGGCGTCATGGCGTCAACGACACGGATATTGCACATTACGCCATCGGGCCGGCCCGCTCCCGGCACCGGGCGGAAGCCGGTAGGCCTCAGTGATTGTCGAGGTGAGCGTCCAGGTGGGCGTCCAGGTGGGCGTCCAGGTGGGCGTCGGGGCGCAGCGCCCGGGCGCACAGGGTCAGGCCCTCCCTGAGAGTGCCGCGCATCGCGGCGTCGACCTTGGCGAGCATGACCGTCTCGATCTCGTCGAGCGATCCGTCGCACCGCTGCAGCACCGACACGCCCTCGGAGGTGAGGCGGGCGCACAGCACCCGTCCGCCGGCCGGGTGCGGGTCGCGGCGGATCAGCCCGCGCCGTTCGAGGTCGCGGATGACCAGGTTCATCGCCTGCGGCGTGACGAAGGCGATGCGGGCCAGCTCCGCCGACGACAGTCCGTCACGCGTACGAAGCTCGCTGAGCGCCATGTACTCCGTCGTGGTGACGCCGTGCCGGGCGAGCGAGTCGTCCAGGTGGGCCCGGATGCGACGCTCCAGTCGGAACACCAGGTAGCTCAGACGGGGCGCCGGAGCGCTCTGCGGGGCGGCCGGAGGGATGCGGGAGGCGATCACCGGACGACGATACCTCGCGGCCTTCCGGATGTAAGTTTCGCGTCCCCATATCAAGTGACTTGATAGCAAAGTGCTTGACATGCAGCGCAAACCGGCTTTCCCCGGGAAAGGGCGATCATGGCCGTTCCGGCCACGTCTTGACCATCGGCCGGACCTCCTCATATACCGGCTGACGTCATGTTCTTGCCGACGCACGGCGCTTCCGGAAAAGGCGCGCCGGAAAGCGGGACCTCCGCACGTCCAGCAGAGGAGGAGCGAATGAAGCGATTACTCGCGGTACTCGCCGGTGTCTGTGCCGCGGTGCTGTACGCCGCCGTGACCCTGGTGTCCGCGCAGTCGGCCGCCGCGGCCACGCTGACCGAGGTGACCAACTTCGGCGCCAACCCCGGCAACCTGCGGATGCACGTGTACGTGCCGAACACGGTGCAGTCGAACCCGGCGATCGTGCTGGCCATGCATCCGTGCGGCGGCTCCGGGCCGGGCTTCTACTCGTCGAGCGAGTTCGCGTCGCTGGCCGACCGGTACGGCTACATCGTCATCTACCCGTCGGCCTCGAAGAAGAGCAACTGCTTCGACAACTGGTCCGACGCGTCGAAGGTGCGCGGCGGCCAGACCGACCCGGTGTCGCTCATGTCGATGATCACCTACGTCGAGCAGCAGTACCACGGCGACCCGAACCGGGTGTTCGCGACCGGCAGCTCCTCGGGCGCCATGATGACCAACGCCATGCTCGGCCTCTACCCGGAGGTCTTCAAGGCGGGCGCGGCGTTCATGGGCGTGCCGTTCACCTGCTTCCCGAACGAGGCGGCGTACAGCCCGGGCGGCAACTCCGCACCGTGCGTCGGCAAGACCGCGCAGCAGTGGGGCGACGCCGTGCGCAACGCGAACCCGACCTACCGGGGGCCGTGGCCGCGGATGCAGCTCTGGCACGGCACCAACGACACCGTGGTCGCCTACTCGGAGCTGGAGGAGGAGATCAAGCAGTGGACCAACGTCAACGGCCTTAGCCAGACGCCGACCAGCACGGACACCCCGCAGTCGGGCTGGAGCCGCCGCCGCTACGCCGACTCCTCCGGCACGGTGCGGGTCGAGGCCTACACCATCCAGGGCGCGGGTCACAGCCTTCCTGCGGGCGGGATGGCCGCCGTCGCCATCCAGTTCTTCGGCCTCACGGGCACCAGCCAGAGCCCCAGTCAGAGCCCGAGCCAGAGTCCCAGTCAGAGCCCCAGCAGGACGCCCAGCTCGACCCCGAGCTCGACCCCGTCCGTAACGCCGTCTGTCACCCCCTCCGTGACGCCGTCGGACCCGCAGACCGGCGCGTGCCGGGTCAGCTACCGGCCCAACACCTGGAACAACGGGTTCACCGCGGACGTCACGGTCACCAACACGGGCGCCGCGATCAACGGCTGGACGGTCACCTGGAGCTGGCCGGGCAACCAGCAGGTCACCAACGCCTGGAACGCCACGGTGACCCAGTCCGGCACACAGGTGACCGCGCGCAACGTCTCCTACAACGCCGCGATCCCCGCCGGAGGCAGCACCAGCTTCGGCTTCCAGGGCACCTACAGCGGGACCAACACCGCGCCGGCCCGCTTCACACTCAACGGCACGGCCTGCGCCAACGGATGACGATCGGACTCCTGGTGCGTGCCCGCCCCGGGCACGCACCACCCGTATGTCAGAGGGCGAGGGTGTCCAGCACGGCGGCGGCCGTCTCGGCGGCCCGCTGCTGGTAGTCGCGGGCGAGCGTCTGGAAGACCTGCTCGGCCCGGATCGCGGGCCAGTCCCCGGGCAGGTGCTCGGCCGGCAGGTGCGGATCCTGCCGGACGAGCTGCAGCCAGTCGGTGTGCAGCAGCAACTGCCGGGCGAGGTCGTCCGGCTCCTCCGGCAGGGGCGGGGAGGCGTCCCACCGGGTGAGGAACGCCCGGTAGCGGGCGGCGATCTGCTCGATGTCGAAGGCCTTCCGGACGAGGTCGGCCGCCTCGGTCGGCTTGAAGGCCCGGGCGGTCAGCACGGTGACGTGGTCGGCCAGGTCGAGGGAGGCGTTGTCAGGGGAGGCGTGGTCCAGGGAGGCGAGGAGCTCGGTGACGTCCTTGGTGCCCGGCGCGATCCACAGCCCGCTCTGCAGCAGGCCGAACCCACCCCAGACGAGCCGGGACCGCAGGTCGTGCCGGGTGCTGCGCCGGCTGTCCGGCAGCGAGAACCCGACCACGGTCCAGGTGCCGTCCCAGTCGCGGTTCACCGCCCCGGTCTCCCACACCCGCCTGCGCCCGTCCTCCAGCACCTCCGCGGCGTGCGGGGTGAGCGCGAAGTACATCTTGCGTCCCCGCCGGTGCCGTTCCAGCAGGTTCCGCTTCACCATGCGCGCGAGTGTCGACCGTACGGCCTCCTCGGAGACGCCGAGACGGGCGAACACGTCGATGACGCTGCCCGAGTAGATGGCGGTGCGGCGGTCGAGCGCGTAGATCCCGAGAAAGCTGAACATCAACGACTGGGGGCGCATGGAACCCGCCGTCTGGTCGTGGTCGCCGGTGCTCACAGCAGAAAGCGTAGACGGTTCCCCATAGAAGGCAAATCTTTGACGATGGTCACATAACTGCCATAGATTCGAGACGGCGTCACGCTGCCCCCAATCGAGAGGTGGAGCACATGGATCTGTCGGGCAAGGTGGCCGTCGTCACCGGCGCGGGCCGGGGCCTCGGGCGCGCGTACGCCGAGGCGCTGGCGGCGGCCGGCGCGGCGGTCGTCGTGAACGACGTGGACGGCGACTCCGCGGCACGCGTCGTGGACGGGATCACCGCGAAGGGAGGCAGGGCGGCCCTGGTCGCCGCCCCGGTCGGCTCCGCGGAGGTCGCCGACCGGCTGGTCGACACGGCCGTCAAGGAGTTCGGCCGGCTCGACGTGATGGTCACCAACGCCGGCATCCTGCGCGACCGGGTGCTGTGGAAGATGTCGGACGACGACTTCGACGCGGTGATCGGCGTGCACCTGCGCGGCACGTTCACCTGCGCCCGTGCGGCGGCGGTCCGGATGCGGGAGCAGGGGACCGGCGGCCGCCTCATCCTCGTCTCCTCCCCCGCGGGCCAGCGGGGCAACTTCGGCCAGACGAACTACGCCGCGGCCAAGGCCGGCATCGTCGCCATGGCCCGCACCTGGGCGATGGAGCTGGCCAGGGCGAACATCACCGTCAACGCGATCGTGCCGGTCGCGGCCACCGAGATGACCCGGACGATCCCGGCGTTCGCCCCGATCATCGAGGAGGCGGAGCGGACCGGCCGGCCGTTCCCCGCATGGCTGCGCCAGGGCGAGGGCATGGGCACGGTCGAGGACGTCGCCCCGCTGGTCGTCTTCCTCGCCTCGGACGCCTCCGCGGACGTGACGGGCCAGGCCATCGGCATCGGCGGCGACCGGCTCGCGCTCTGGTCCCACCCGGGCGAGAAGTCCGTGGCGTACACCTACGGCGGCTGGTCGGCCGACGCCATCGCCGCCGCGTGGCCGGAGGGCGTCGGCGCCGAACCCGAGACGTACGGCATTCCCGCGCCGAACGTGCCGGACGCGCCGCCCGCGCCGAAGGGAGGCTCGTGAACGTCGAGGAACTGGTCGCGATCGACGTGCACACGCACGCCGAGGTGTCGGCCGGCGGGCACGCCTCGCTGAGCGCGGAGCTGTTCGGCGCGTCCGAGAAATACTTCAAGGAACATCCGCGGCCGACGATCCCGGAGATGGCCGCCTACTACCGCGAGCGGAAGATGGCGGCGGTGGTGTTCACCGTCGACGCCGAGCACGCGACCGGGCACCCCCGCATCTCCAACGAGGAGGTCGCCGAGAGCTGCGCCGCGCACCCCGACGTGCTGATCCCCTTCGCCAGCGTGGATCCGTGGAAGGGCCGGGCCGGCGTCCGCGAGGCGCGCCGCCTCGTGGAGGAGTACGGCGTGCGCGGGTTCAAGTTCCATCCCAGCATCCAGGGCTTCTCCCCCGACGACCGCATGGCCTATCCCCTCTACGAGGTGATCGAGGAGCTCGGCGCGATCGCGCTGTTCCACACCGGGCAGACCGGCATCGGCGCGGGCGTCCCGGGCGGGGGCGGCATCCGGCTGAAGCACTCCAACCCCATGCTGGTGGACGACGTCGCCGTGGACTTCCCCGAGCTGCGGATCATCCTCGCCCACCCGTCGTTCCCGTGGCAGGACGAGGCGCTCGCGGTCGCCACGCACAAGCCGTACGTCCACATCGACCTGTCCGGATGGTCGCCCAAGTACTTCCCGCCGCAGCTCGTGCGGTACGCGAACACGCTGCTGAAGGACAAGGTGCTGTTCGGGTCCGACTACCCGGTGATCACCCCGGACCGCTGGCTCGCCGACTTCGACAAGCTGGAGATCAAGCCGGAGGTCCGCCCGAAGATCCTCAAGGACAACGCCGCACGCCTGCTCGGGCTCGGCGGGCAGAAAGGGACGCGACAGCCATGACGACAACGGCCCACGGGCTCGACGAGATCACCGCGCTCGCCGGCAAGGATCTCGGCCACAGCGGGTGGATGGAGATCACCCAGGACCGGGTGAACACCTTCGCCGACGCCACGGGCGACCACCAGTGGATCCACGTCGATCCCGAGCGGGCGGCGAAGGGCCCGTTCGGCGCCCCGATCGCGCACGGGTATCTGACCCTGTCGCTGGTCATCCCGCTGTTCAACGAACTGCTCGACATCCGTGGCGTGACGATGAGCGTCAACTACGGCCTGGAGAAGGTCCGATTCCCCAGCCCGGTCAGGGTGGGCGCCAGGATCCGCCTCGCCGCCACCGTGGTGTCGGTGGATGAGGTTCCCGGCAACGGCGTCCAGATGCTGCTCGACTTCACCGTGGAGGTGGAGGGATCGGCCAAGCCCGCCTGCGTCGCCCGCGCCGTCTACCGGCACTACGCCTGATCACGCTGCCCGCGGCCCTTGATACCCGTACGGCGTGTTTCGGCGTGCCGAAAGACAGCCGCGGGAGGGCGCCGCGAGCGTTCCGGCAGGCCGGAGAGACACCCCTCCCCGGCCCCCTGGCCAATATTTGGCAAAGTATTGACCTCCGTTATCGATCTGCCTAACCTCCGGACAAGAAAGCGACACAGCTCGCTCCCCGGACGAGGAGCTCGGTCATGCCAGAGACACCCCCCAGCCAGACCCAGCCCAGCCAGACCCAACTCCGACGCGCGGTGAGCTCCAGCTTCATCGGGAGCGTCATCGAGTACTACGACTTCCTGCTGTACGCCACGGCCTCGGCAGTGATCTTCAACAAGGTCTTCTTCTCCTCCCTCGACCCGCTCGCCGCGACGGTCGCCAGCTTCGGCACGTTCGCCACCGGCTACCTCGCCAGGCCGCTCGGCGGCGTGCTCTTCGGCCACTTCGGCGACCGCCTCGGCCGCAAGCGCATGCTGGTGCTGACCATGACGCTCATGGGTGTCGCCAGCTTCCTGATCGGCCTGCTGCCGACCTACGACCAGATCGGCTCCCTCGCGCCCATCACGCTCGTCCTGCTGCGGATCCTGCAGGGCATCGCCGTCGGCGGCGAATGGGGTGGCGCGGTGCTCATGTCCGCCGAGCACGCGACCAGCCGCCGCGGCCTGTGGGCGAGTTTCACCAACGCCGGCGCCCCGTCCGGCATGGTGCTGTCCACCGCCGTGCTCACCGGCACCGGCGCGGTCATGAGCGAGCAGGCGTTCCTGAGCTGGGGCTGGCGGGTGCCGTTCCTGCTCAGCATCGTCCTGCTGGCGGTCGGCCTGTTCGTCCGGCTGCGGGTCACCGAGACCCCGGTCTTCGAGGCCGCAAGAGACGCGGCCGCCAGGAACGAGGCCGCCTGGACCCCGGCCGCACGGCGCCGGAAGGCACCACTGTTCGACGTGCTCCGCAACCATCCGAAGACGCTGCTGCTCGCGGTGGGCGTCGGGCTGTCCGCCTTCGTGGCCCAGGGCACGCTCACCACCTATCTCATCGCGTACGGCGTGCGGGCCGGCTTCCCCCGGCAGGCGGTGCTCAACGGGCTCACGCTCTCGTCCGCGCTGGCCGTCGTGGGTATCGTGGGATGCGCGGCGTTGTCGGACCGCGTCGGGCGCCGTCCGGTCGTGCTGACGGGAGCGCTGCTGATGGCGGTGTTCGGCTTCGTCCTCTTCCCGATGGTGAACAGCGGCAGCACGGCCGTGCTCACCCTCGCGCTCGTGCTGGGCCAGTCGATCCTGCACCCGCTGATGTTCGGCCCGCTCGCGGCCCTGTACACGGAGCTGTTCGCCACCAGGAGCCGCTACACCGGAGCCTCCCTCGGCTACCAGATCGCCGGGCTCGGCGCCGGTCTGGCTCCGTTGCTGTTCGCCCAGCTCGACGCGTCGTCCGGTGGCGGCGGGACCACGACGACCTCCATGATCATCGCCGCGTCCTGCCTCCTGACCGTGCTCTGCGTACTGGCCCTGCGCGAGACCAGAGGTCAGGACCTGACCTCGGTCGCGGTGGTCGCGCCCGCCTCCGGCGACGTGCCCGGCGCGGCCAAGCCGTCCTCGGCCTGACGCCGTCCCTCCTACACCGTCCCCGAGACGCGAAGGGGTTGTCACCGATGCGGAACGCCGGACTGGGAGGCTGGCCCGCCCGCCGGGCCCAGATGAGCCCGAACCGCACCGCGTTCGTCTTCGCGGACCGGTCGGTCAGCTACTCGGAGGTGCACGAACGGACGACGCGGCTCGCGTCCCGGCTGCGCGACGCCGGGGTGCGGGCCGGGGACCGGGTCGCCTACCTCGGCCACAACCACGTCGCCTTCGCCGAGACCCTGTTCGCGACGCACCTGCTCGGCGGGATCTTCGTCCCGCTGAACTTCCGCCTGACGGCGCCCGAGATCGCCTACATGCTGACCGACTCGGGCGCCTCCCTCCTCGTCTACGCCCCGGAGTGCTCGGCGGTCGTCCGCGCCCTGCCCGCCCTGCCGGGCCTCCGTACGGTCGTGGCGCTGGGGTCGCCCGCACCCGGCGAGACGGAGTTCGAAAGCTGGCTGTCGCAGGGCGACCCCACCCCGATCGACATCCCGGTGGCGCTGGACGACGTCGCCCTGATCCTCTACACCTCCGGCACCACGGGACGGCCCAAGGGCGCCATGCTCAGCCACGCCAACCTCGTGTGGAACTGCTTCCACATGCTGATCGGCGTCGACGTGGCGAGCACCGAGGTGACCCTGGTCAGTGCGCCGCTCTTCCACGTGGCGGCGCTGAACCAGACGCTGCTGCCGACCTTCCTCAAGGGCGGCACCTCCGTGATCATGCCGTCGTGGGACGTCGACCAGTGCTACGACCTCATCGAGAAGCACCGCGTCACCTGGATGTTCGGCGTCACCGCGATGTTCGCCGCGTTCGCCAGGTCGCCACGGTGGGCCCACGCCGACCTGTCCTCGCTGCGTACGCTGATGTCGGGCGGAGCGGCGATCCCGGTCGCGCTGATCCGCGCGTACCAGGAGCGGGGCCTGACCTTCTGCCAGGGCTATGGGCTGACCGAGACCTCACCGGGCGCGACCTTCCTGGAGGCGGGCGAGAGCGAGCGCAAGGTGGGCTCCGCCGGAGTGCCGGTGTTCTTCGCCAACGTGCGGGTGGTGCGGCCCGACCTGACGCCCGCGGCGGTGGGCGAGCCGGGCGAGGTGCTCGTCCAGGGGCCGAACGTCACCCCGGGCTACTGGCGGAACCCGGAGGCGACCGCCGCCGCGCTCACCGAGGGCGGCTGGTTCCACTCGGGCGACATCGGCGTCCTGGACGACGAGGGCCATCTCCACATCGTCGACCGCGTGAAGGACATGTACATCTCCGGCGGGGAGAACGTCTACCCGGCCGAGGTCGAGAACGTGCTGTTCGAGCATCCCGCCGTGGCGGAGGCCGCCGTGGTCGGCGTGCCCGACCAGCGGTGGGGGGAGGTCGGCCGGGCCTTCGTCGTCCCCCGCGCCGGGGCCGCCGTCACCCCCGGCGACCTGCGGGAGTTCCTCCTCTCCCGGCTCGCCAAGTACAAGATCCCCGTCTACTTCGACATCGTCGGCGCCCTGCCGAAGACCGGCTCCGGAAAGATCCGCAAACCCGACCTGCGCGGGCGGCCCCTCGCCGCCGGCACCGAGGCAGGCACAGAGGAGTGACCAGTGATCGTCACGGAATTCGCGCGCGACCAGTGGTACGTCGCCGCCTACGGCCACGAGGTGGGCAGGCGGCAGCTCGGCCGTACCATCCTGAACGAGCCGATCCTGCTCTGGCGCACCGAGGACGGGCGGGCGGTGGCGATGGCCGACCGCTGCGTGCACCGCAGGTTCCCCCTGTCCGAGGCGCCCAGTCACCTCGTCGGCGACCGGGTGGTCTGCGGCTACCACGGATTCACCTACGGCCCTGACGGCGTCTGCGTCGCCGTGCCCGCGCAGCAGCGCATCCCGCGTACGGCCCGGCTTCGCACCTACCCCGTGGTGGAGCAGGACTCGTTCGTCTGGGTATGGATCGGCGACCGCGAGCCGGGCGACACCCTGCCGCCGCGGGCGCCCTGGCTGGTCTCGCCCGAGTACGCCACGGTGTGCGGCATGGAGCCGCTGAACGCGCGGTACGGCCTGCTCGTGGACAACCTCCTGGACCTGTCCCACGAGACCTACCTGCACGGCGGGTACATCGGCACGCCCGAGGTGGCCGAGACCCCGATCACGACCGAGGTCGACGAGGACGAGGGCGTCGTCTACGTCAGCCGGCACATGGACGACGCGGCCTGCCCGCCGTTCTACGCCGAGTCGACCGGCATCAAGGGCCGGATCACCCGGTGGCAGGACATCGAGTATCACCCGCCGTGCCTCTACCTCCTGCACAGCCGGGTCGCCCCCGTCGGGTCGCCGCCGCCCGCCGCCGACGGCACGGACCCGCACGCCTTCCACGTCGAGGTCGTCTACGCGATCACCCCGTCGACGGACGGCAGCACCTACGACTTCTGGGCCGTCGCGCGGGACTTCGCCCTCGACGACGAGAAGGTCTCGGACTTCCTCCGGGAGAGCAACCGGACGGTGGTCCTGCAGGACGTGACCGCGCTGAACACGCTGGAACAGGTCATCGCCGCCGAGCCGGACCGCTACCAGGAGCTTTCCGTGAACATCGACACCGGCGGCCTGGCCGCCCGGCGCCTGCTCGCGCGGATGGCCGGCTCCGCCTCCTCGCGGGCCGCCGCCCGATGAGCCCGGGCGAACCCGGCGCGCGGACGGGCCGCACCGGCAGTACCGGCCGCACCGTCCACCGCATCCGCTGGGTGCCGGGGACCGACCGGCTGCAGGCCACCTGCTTCTGCGGCGCGGAACGGGAGTTCGACGATCCCGTGGTCCTGTGGGACTGGCTGCTCGGCCATCCGGAAGGACACCGGGCCCGGCCGGCCGGAGCGGAGAACTCCCCCGCCCCGGCCGCCGCGCTCGTCTGAGCGTGTGCCCGGGCTCACCGCGGGGGGCGCCTTCGGGGGCCGCCCTCCGCGTGCGTCCACCTCACGCCCATTCACCCACCGCGTTCATTCACAGACCGCGTTCATTCACACACCGCGTTCATTCACACACCGCGTTCACCCACAGGAGGACCCGCGCGCCATGCCCCTGACGGAACCGGAGCTCGACCTGAAGGTGACGGGCAAGACGCCCGTTGCCGAGGGGGTCGTCCTCCTGCGCCTCGCCCGGCCCGACGGCGGCCCGCTGCCCTCCTGGACGCCGGGTGCGCACGTCGACCTGCTGCTCGCTCCGGGCCTGGTCAGGCAGTACTCGCTGTGCGGCGACCCCGGCGACGACCGCGCCTTCGAGGTGGCGGTGCTGCGGGAGCCGGTCGGGCGCGGCGGCTCCGCCCATGTGCACGACCGGCTCGCCGAGGGCGACACGGTCCGGGTGCGCGGCCCGCGCAACCACTTCGGCCTCGCCGAGTCACCCCGCTACCTGTTCGTGGCCGGCGGGATCGGCATCACCCCGCTCCTCCCGATGATCGCCGAGGCCACGCGTCGCCGTACGGACTGGCGGCTGGTGTACGGCGGGCGCACCCGGGCCTCGATGGCCTTCGCCGACCGGCTCGTACGGGACCATCCGGACCGGGTCGAACTGTGCCCGCAGGACGAGACGGGCCTGCTCGACCTGGACGGGCTGCTCGGCGTCCCCCTTCCCGATGCCCTGGTCTACTGCTGCGGGCCGGAACCACTGCTGAGGGCGGCCGAGGAGCGCTGCGCGTCCTGGCCGAAGGGCGCGTTGCGCGTCGAGCGGTTCACTCCCGCGACCACGGACGGCGGCGAAGCCACGGCGTTCGAGGTCGAACTGGCCCTGTCCGGCACGACGCTGACCGTGCCGGAGGACCGCTCGGTCCTGGAGGTGGTCGAGGAGGCGGGCGTCGCCGTGCTGTCCTCCTGCCGCGAGGGGACCTGCGGCACCTGCGAGACGGTGGTGCTGGACGGCGTGCCCGACCACCGCGACAGCCTCCTCACCGAGGAGGAGCGCGCGGCCGGTGACGTCATGTTCATCTGCGTGTCGCGGGCCCGCTCACCCCGCCTCGTCCTCGAACTGTGAGGCTGCTCGGCAGACGTCGCGGTAGGGCACGTCGGGAAGATACGTCCGCCAGTCCCGCTCCGGGAGGGTGTGCCCCACCCGGGCGCACACCCGAGCAGCGATCCGCTCCGGGGCCACCGGATAGTCGTGCACGCCCCCGGATCGGTCGGCGGCGTACAGGGTGGTGCCGTCGGGGCTGAACGCGAGGCTCAGAATCTCGCTCCCGTACAGATCGACCGCGGGGCCGAGACGGCGCCCGGCGGCGACATCCCAGAGCTGCACGGTGCCCTCCTCGCCGCCGGTGGCGAGGACCCGCCCGTCCGGCGCGAAGGCCATCGCGCCGACCGGCTCCAGAACGCCGTGCAGCACCGGCGGCCGCGGCGCCGGGCCCCGGGTGCTCCACAGCGCGATCCTGCCCATACCGTCGCCCAGCGCCATCAGCCGCCCATCGGGCGCGAACGCGAGCTCGCCGAAGGTGGAGCCGCCCTGGGAGGACAGATCGTAGTTCCCGCCGAACGGCCTGGCCGAGGCGGCGTCGACGAACCGGCCGAGCCCGGCGCCCGTAGGCGCCATGTAGCGCCCGTCCGGGGAGAAGACGTACGGCCCGGCGGGCGCGGCGAGGCGCACGGTAGTGCGCACCGCGCCGGTGAGAACGTCCCACAACCGCATCCAGCGCTCGTCCTCCTGACTCGCCGACCGGATCACCCGGGGGGTCATCTCGGCCACGAGCGTGCGGCCGTCCGGGCTCAGCGCCGCCGACTCCAGTCGCAGGTCCTTCGTCGCCGTGATGGTGCGCAGCACCCTACGGGCGGCGACGTCCCACACCGTGTACGCCCGCGTGCCGTCGCCGGTGAGTAGGAGACGGGCGTCGCGGCTGAACCGCGGCGGATCGGAGCCGGCGGGGTCGAGGCCGGGCTCCGGCTCCCGGAAGGGTTCCCCGAGAAAACGCCGCCCGCGGACGTCCCACAGTCGCACCGGACCGGTCTCGCTCATCCGGACGGCCAGCAGGCGCCCGTCCGGGCTGAGCGTCGCGGCGTCCGGCTTCCCGGGAAGCGCGCCGCCCGCCAGGCGCTGCCCTAGGTCCACGGTGACGACCGACTGGTCGACCAGATACCTGAGCGAACGCCCGTCGGAGTCGAACCGGACGTCCAAGGCCGCTCCGTCGAGCCGGTAGTCCAGCAGCAGGTGGCGGTCGGCGACCCGCCACACCTGGATCCGGTTGTCGGCGAACGAGGCCAGCAGCCGGCCGTCGGGGCCGTACCGCAGCACGGGCATGCTCACGAGGTCCAGGTTCACCGGTCTGGCCGCCGTCAGCTCCCCGGGCAGGCGCCGCGCCGTCGCCGTGTCGACGAGGGTGATCGTCCTGCCGCTCTGGCAGGCCAGCATGCGGCCGTCCGGGCTGAAGGCCAGGGAGACCGGGGCGCCGGGGCAGGCCGCGCGGAACCGGGCGTCCTCGGTCCCGGCGGGCAGCCGCCGGAGGTGGATGCCGGGCTCGCCCCCCTCCACGGCGTACGCCGCGAGCCGCCCCGAGGACGCGACGGCCGCGTGGCCGAGTTCCCAGTGGGGAAGGACGCGGCCGCTGCCGATGTTCCAGAGGAACAGGCCCTGGCCCTCATGCACGACGAGGGTCGCGTCGTCGTCGCCGAACTCCAGAAGGAAGTCCACGATCGACCGGCGGTCCTCAGGCTTGGCGGGATCGCCGGCCTGCGGGTCGTACTCGCGTATCCGCTTTCCGGTGCGGGCGTCCCACACGACCACCTTCGCGCCGAGCGCCGCTGCGAGATAACGGCCGGTCGGGCTCAGCGCGACACTCTGCAACAGCTCACCGGCGCCTATGCCGGTGTCAGCCAAGCCGCCGGTCCTCCGGCCGGTGCGTACGTCGTAGAGACGCACGCCGTCGGCGCTGACACTCGCCAGGACGCGGCCGTCGCCGCTGAGTGCGCGGAGCGTGGTGCCGGTCGCCTGAGGGTCCTGGAAGACGGCGGTCTCGGGCTGGTAGAGGGACGTCGTCAGGGCCGAGCGGGTGTCGGCGCCGGGGGCCAGGCGCCAGCCGGCGACCGTCAGCAGCATCGCGATGCCCGGATCGGTCGTGCGCAGCGTCCCCGCCAGGGAGGCGACCTGCCGACCGGTGGCCTGATCGCGCTGCCCGGCGATCCGGCGGCCCTGGTACACCGACAGCCCGCCGCCCGCGACCGACAGCACGAGCAGCACGGCCAGGACCAGCGTGAGCAGCCTGCGCTGGTTGGCACGCCTCCTGACCAGGGCCGACCCGGCGGCGAGATACTCGCGCTCCAGAGCGTTCAGGACGAGGAGGCGGCGCCCGCCCGCCGCCCAGGCGAGGGCCGCGTCGAGCCGGGCGCCCTGGAGCAGGTCGGCGTCCTTCCGGCCGTCCCCGCGCCAGCGATGGGCCGCCGCGGCGAGTTCCACGTGGCCGCGCAGGCCGTCGCGTTCCTCGTCGACCCACGCGCGCAGGCGGGGCCAGGCCTTCGGCAGTGCCGGGCTGGCCAGCGTGACCAAGCCGCCCGCCCCGGCCAGCAGCCCGGCCTGGGCCAGGGCCGCGAGCACCTGTTCGACGGCGGCCCTCTCCTCCGCCGGACGGCCCTCCAGCAGTTCCGCACGGTTCACCCGGCGCGTGCTCTCGTCTCCGTGCTCGTCCACGGCGATCATCCGCAGCAGCATGTCCGGGACGATGGCCTGTGCGGCCGGCCCCAGCCCGGCGTACACCTCCTCGGCGAGCACGCCCAGGCCGGGCTCGCGATCGCCGTCCCGGCCCAGCAGCCCCGCCTCGGCGCTGCCCAGGGCCAGCAGGTCACCCTGGAAGCCGCGGAACCCGCTGACCAGGGCGATCAGCAGGTCGCGGGCCGTCGGGCGCTCTGCCGGGTCCTTGCGCAGCGCGGCGGCCACCAGCGGGCGCAGCGGCTCGGGGAGCAGGGTCAGATCGGGGTCGACGGACAGGACGCGGTGCATGACACCACCGAGGCTCTCCGCCTCGAACGGGTCGGCCCCGGTGGCGGCGAACACGACGACGCCGCCCCAGGCGAACACGTCGGCGGGAGTGCCGGCCCGCCGTCCCGTAAACACCTCCGGCGCCATGTAAGTAGGCGTTCCGGCCACCAGGCCGCTCGCTGTCAGCGACATCTCCAGCGTCCGGGCCACGCCGAAGTCGATCACTCGCGGCCCGTCCGGCCCTAGGAGCACGTTGTCGGGTTTCAGATCGCGGTGGATCACACCCGCGTCGTGGATCGCGGCCAGGGCGGTGGCCACTCCGGTGGCCAACCGGTGCAGGTCGTCCCCGGCGAACCGGCGGCCCTCCTGACGCACGGCCCGGCGCAGGCTCGGCCCCTCCACGTACTCGCTCACGATGTACGGCTGACCACCGTCCAGCTGTGCGTCGAGCAC
This sequence comes from Microbispora triticiradicis, assembly GCA_003260025.2. Lineage (GTDB taxonomy): Bacteria > Actinomycetota > Actinomycetes > Streptosporangiales > Streptosporangiaceae > Microbispora > Microbispora triticiradicis. The sequence goes on from QFZU02000047.1 coordinate 65,895, forward strand.
CCGGGCGGTGCAGAAGGACGCCACCCTCCGGGCCGCCGTCGCCTCCCGCCCGAACCGGCCGCGTAACTCCTGGTCGCGGGCTGCCTCGCCGTGCAGCACCTTCACCGCGACGCGGCTTCCCCCGGAGTCGTACGCCTCGTACACCACCCCCTGGCCGCCCGCCCCGAGCCGGCCCGCCAGCCAGTATCCGCCCAGCCGCTCCGGATCCTCCGGCAGCAGCGGCGCCGCCAACGCCATACGCGCATCCCCCATCCCTCGGTCATTTGATGCCGCCGACGGTCTGGAGGTTCACGCACCCGGAACTGCGCGCGACCGCAGGCGCGGTCGGCGAGCGGCTCTCCCGTTGCCGCATGTCAGCGTTGATGAGGTCCGACGTCATAGGCGTCTCCGGGTGGTGCGGGGGTTGCGGTAGGTGAAGGCCCAGCGGTCGGCTCCGATCTTGCGGCGGGTGTAGCGACTCGGGTGGCGGTAGCGGTCGCGGTTGTGGAACTGGCACGCCGGTCCCAGCAGCTTGAGGTCGGTCAGCCCGCCGCTGCACCAGTCCTCGGCGTGGTCGATCTGGCACATCGTGGCGGGCAGCGGGCAGCCGTCCACCCAGCAGGTCGCATACCGGGCGAAGACCGCCCGCCGCTGGGCCGGAGTCGCCAGACGGACCTTGCGGCCCATGTCCAGTACCTGCCCACCGGCGTCCATCACGATCCGCACCAAAGTGCTGGTACGGGCCAGCCGGTGCACGCTGGCGACAGGCAGCAGATGCCCGGTCGCCAGGATCAGCCCCGGCAACCCCCGCAACCACACCCCCGGCGGCGGACTGTTGACCCCCACCCCCGCCCAGGCCGCGCCCCCTGGCCAGGACTCGCGTCCCGCCCGGGCGCCTCCTCCCAGCCGGGCGCTGCCTTCCGCCCACGGTGGGGCATCGGCCTCTGCCTCCTGCGCGCCGTTGCAAGCCGCCCTCGGCATTCCATGCTGCGCCTCGCCTGTCCAGGAGGCGTGCCGGTAGCCCTCCGCCGGGCAGTCACGGGCCGGGCAATCACTCCACTGCTCATCGGGGTCGGCGGCGGAGCGCTCGCTGTCGGCGTCCGCTGCGTCGGCGTCCGTTGCGTCGGCGTCCGTTGCGTCGGCGTCGGTGGCGTCGGCGCAGGTCGCGCAGGAGTCGATGTCGAAGTCCTCAGCGGTCCAGGCGTCAGGCTCGGGGCCTGGGTCATCGCTCGGGTCTGGGTCTGAGAGGTCTGGGTCTGAGGGGCCGGTGCCCGAAGGGTCGGGACCAGGGCCTGGGTCGGTGTCTACCGAGTCGGTGGTGGGGTGGCCAGCTGAGGGGCCGGTGCCTGAAGGGCCGTTGGTGGGGTGGTCAGCTGAGGGGTTGTCGGCTCCGGGGTTGTCGGCTGGGGGGTGTCGGGGAGGGATTCGGCGTTGACCAGCACCAGAAGCTCGGTCGCGATCTTGTTCTCCAAGAACGCGATGAACGCATCCGCGTTCCGCACACTCAGCGTCCGGTCCCTCGGCCTTGGGCTTGGCGTAGACGTCCAGCAGGTGCTGCAACCGGGCGGCGGCCTCGACCGGGAGGTAGAACTCTCCCTCCAGCCCGCCGTTCCGGCGCCGCCGCACCCGGAAGAACCGGCGGTCGAAGTCATCGCTTTCGTGGCCGTCGGGGTCCAGCACCGCCCGCAGATACCGCCCCGCCTTGGCCACCTCCGCAGCCCCCGCCGAACCTGCCAACTCCAGCAAAATCCCCTCGGCGGTGATCGCCTGCTCATCGGTCAACCCGCAGTGGCCGTGCAGATCGCCTCCACGATCCCCTCCGCCAGGCTGCCCTCGGCGAACCGCTCACGCACCCGCGACAGACGACCCAGCTCCATGCCCATCGTCACCAACCGGCCCGCGCCGGGGATGGTCATTCCGCCAGCGGATCGCAGCCACAATCGGGTGGAGGCATGCCCGTGGTTCTTCGCCTCCCCAGCCCGATGCACCCGGCCCACCCGGGCGGCGAACGCCGAAGAGATCCGGTCCCGTGCCGCCAGCAACTCCTCGGCCTCGGCCAGACACACCTGCGCCGACTCAGGCACCGGCACCAACGCCACCGCCCGCGCCGCCTCACCAACCGCCGCCACCGCCACCCACGACGACGACCCACCGCCACAAGCACCACCAAAGACACCGCCGAAGGCATCGTCCGACGCGCCACCAGGCGCACCGTCGGCATCCCGATCGCGGTCCGCATCACCCTGGTCAGCGCCAGAGGCACTGTCCGACGCACCACCCGGAGGAGCATCGTGCTTTCGCGCATCGAGATCGACAATCGGCACATATTCGCGGGCCAGTGAATCCTCGGTGGACCAGAGGGACGAGCCGGAAATGAGCCGCTCCCACCAGTCGCCATCGCCAGTATCGTTCGAACGAGGGAGGTGTGCAGGATCATCATCAAACAAGTCCATGGCACCCCCCCACCGATTCGAAAGCCTGTATGAATTGTTTCACATCACTACACCGTGAGCACCTCCGCACAGCGATTTGCTGGAGTCACAGGCACGCAGAAATACCGCCCCCCAAAGGGGGCGCGACCCGCATGCCTCTCGGCCGAGGAACTGCGGCCCTGCCGTTCTGGCGGCGGCCCTGCCGTTCTGGCGGGACCACCGCTGCGGCTTCCCCTGCCGCGCACCTACCGACTGTCATAGACCAACTTCGGCATGCCAGGCGTGCCCCTCAAATCCGGCGAATACCTCGACTGCCGGTAATGCGATCAAACCAGGGTTCGACATGACGAAACGCGACAATTGCGGGTCAGGCCCCTTTACGAAGCAAAGCGCATTATTTGGCGCGATTCCTTGTGAACACAACCGGCACGAGGGCGACATTCGGTCCGGCGGCGTGTCACTCCTCCCCGGAGAACCTCTCCCAGGCGGACTGGCGGGTGATGCCGAGGGCGGCGCCGATCCTGGCCCAGGTGACGCCCCGGTCGCGCAGTCGCTGGACCCAGACCCGCAGGTTGTCCTCCACCTGCGCGCCCACGGCCGCGATGCGCGGGAGGAACTCCAGGATCTGCTCGTCGGTCATGCTCTCGGCGTACGGGATCTCCGGGGCCGCCTCGGCGGACTGGGCTGACTTGGCGAACTCGGCCGCGATGATCTCGCCGCAGAGCCCCACGCACTCGTCGCAGATGTACACGCCGGGACCGGCGACCATCTTGTTCACCTCGGTCTTCGACTTCGAGCAGAACGAGCAGCGAATGTCCTGTTCCGACGGAGAAGGTGCCGGCACGTCGTCCTCCCAGCATTCGTTGTCAGGCAGTCCCTGACGAGTGATCGTGAGACTATGCCGTCAGGAGTCTCCTGACAAGACGTTCCTGGATCAGCCGGTCGAAACGGCGTTTACGCCCGCTCGGGCTGGAGCGCCGCCTCGTGCCCGACGTCCGCCCGAGGCCGCCGCAGAACGAGGAGCCCGACCGCGAAGGCGGCGATCAGCAGGCCGAAGGACACGGTGAAGGCCAGCCGGTAACCCCCGGTCAGCGCCACCGCCCCGCTCGCCCCGTCGGCGAGCAGGCTCTCCGTCCGCGACGCGGCCAGCGTGGAAAGCACCGCGACGCCGGTCGCCATCCCGATCTGCTGAGTCGTGTTGAACAGTCCCGAGACCAGACCCGCGTCGTCGGCGCGGGCCCCGGACATGCCGAGCGCGGTCAGCGCCGGGAGCACGAGGCCGCCGCCCATGATGAGCACCATCACCGGGAGCAGGTCCGTCACGTAGTGGGCGTCGAGAGGGACGCGGGTGAGCCAGCCCATCGCGCCGATCAGCAGCACCAGACCGGCCAGCAGGACGCTACGCGCGCCGAAGCGCATGGTCAGCCGGGGGTAGACGAACAGGGACACCACCGCGATGGACACCGCCGCGGGAAGCATGGCCAGGCCGGTGCCGAGCGCGCCGTACCGCAGCACCTGCTGCATGAACAGCGCGACCACGACCTGGAAGGCGAACATGGCGCCCAGCGCCAGGACCTGCACCAGGTTCGCCCCGGCGACGGCACGAGAGCGGAGGACCCGCAGCGGCATGAGCGGAGTGCGGGCGGTCGCCTGACGGACGAGGAAGGAGGCCAGCGACACGAGGGACGCCACGCCGAACCACAGGACGCGCACGCCGTACCGCTCGATCTGGACCACGGCGTAGATGCCCAGCATGAGCCCGGCCGTGACCAGCAGGGCGCCGAGGGCGTCGGCTCCGCCCGACAGGCCGGACCCCCGTTCCGCCGGCAGCGCCCGGACGGCCAGCACGACGGTGACCACGCCGATCGGAATATTGATCAAGAAGATGTAATGCCAGCCGAGGGCGTCCGTGAGGACGCCGCCGAGCACCGCGCCCAGTGACGCTCCGACGGCGCCGGTGAAGCCGAACACCCCGAAGGCCTTGGCCCGCTCCCCCGGGTCCGTGAAGGTCGTCACCAGAATGCCGAGCACGACCGCGGTGGCCATGGCGCTGCCGACGCCCTGCAGGAACCGGGCGCCGATCAGCGTCGCCGGGCTTCCCGCCACTCCGGCGAGCAGGGACGCGACGGTGAAGACCACGTTGCCGGCCAGGAACACGGCCCTGCGGCCGAGGAGGTCGCCCAGGCGTCCGGCCAGCAGGAGCAGCCCGCCGTACGCGATGAGGTAGGCGTTGACCGTCCAGCTCAGCTCGGCGGGCGCGAAACCGAGATCGCGCTGGATCGCGGGCAGGGCCACGGTGACGATGCTGCCGTCGAGGATCGTCATCAGCATCGCGGTGGACAGCACACCGAGCGCCAGCCGGCGGGAGGGGGATATGCGCGACATCGGTCGCCTCCTGTTAATGAGGGAACAGGAAGGACCGTAGCAGATAGTTTTGTTGCAGACTATCTACCGACGACCGATCATCCTCGCTGGCGCGCCCGGCGCACGGCCTGGGGTGCCTCCGCCGGAGTGGCCAGGTGCCCCGTGGCCAGGTGGTTCAACGCCCGGACGAGCACCTCCGCCTCCTCCTTCGGCAACGACTCGATGGCGGCCCGGTGCACTTCGTCGACGATCTCCTGACTCCGCTTCGCCACCTGCGCGCCCTTGTCCGTGACCGCGACGATCCTGGCCCGCCGGTCCGCGCTCGAAGGGCGGCGTTCGGCGAGGCCGGCCTTCTCCAGGGCGTCGATGGTGACCACCATCGTGGTCTTGTCCATGTCGCCGATCTCGGCGAGCTGGATCTGCGTGCGCTCCTCCTGCAACGCGTGGACGAGCACGCAGTGCATGCGCGCGGTCAGCCCGATCTCCGCCAGCGCCGCCGCCATCCGCGTCCTCAGCACGTGGCCCGTGTGGTCGAGCAGGAAGGACAGATCGGGTTCGGTCCGGGAGGGCGCCAGTGCGGTCATGCACCCAGGCTACCAATTCGTCCGGTTCGGGATTATCTCCAAGCGATCCAGGAGGGCGGCGTCACCGCAGGAGGGACTCCGCCATCGCCCGCATCCCGGCGGCGACCCGCTCGGCCTCCCCGGCCAGGAGCAGTCGCGCGACCCCCTCGTTGTGCAGCGAGCCGACGAGGACGTGGGCGACGAGGTCGGCGTCGAGATCGGGCCGGGCCTCGGCGACCAGCGACATGACGTGCGCGTGCCAGGACAGGTAGACGGGGTTCTCCGTGAGGCGCCCCTCGGCGTGCCGCCGGGTCGCCAGCGCGTGGTCGTGCGCCGTGATCAGCCTCCCGTTGCGGGCGGCGAGCACGACCACCGCGTCGAGGAAGGCGACCAGACGGTCGCGGGACGGCGCACCGGGACCCAGTGGAGGAGGACCTCCGGCGACGGCCTCCCCGAAGGTTCGCACCCGCTCCTCCATCAACGCGCGCATAAGGCCGACCCTGCTGCCGAAGCGGTGGAAGACGGTGCCCTTGCCGACACCCGCCGCGGCGGCGATCCGCTCGATCGACACCTCGTCCGGAGCATGACGGCGCAGCAGTTCCTCCGCGGCCCTGAGGATCGCACGCCGGTTCCGCGCCGCGTCGGCGCGTTCCGCGCGCTGCTCGCCCATCCGGGACCCCCTGGTGACAATTGGACCTGTGGTCCGTATAGTAGCGGCGACAGAACTTGACCGCTGGTCCAGTTAGGAGCGCTCATGCGCGCGATCGTGATGCACAAGACCGGGGGCCCCGAGGTCCTCACGCTGGAGGAGGTGCCCACTCCGGCGCCGGGTCCGGGACAGGTGCTCGTCCGCACGGAGGCCGTGGGCGTGACCTACTACGAGACCGCCATGCGTTCGGGGCTCTTCCCCATGCCCCGGCCGCTCCCCTCGACCTTCGGCTTCGAAGCGGCGGGCGTCGTCGTCGAGTCCGGCGCAGAGGTGGACGGCGGCCTCGTCGGCCGCCGGGTCGCGATCATGAATGCGACCGGCGAAGGCACGTACGCGGAGTACGTCACTGCCGCCGCCGACGCCCTCGTTCCCGTGCCGGACTCCCTGACCTCGGCGGACGCGGTGGCGGTCGCCGTCCAGGGCGCCCTGGCGACGACCCTCCTGCGTACGGCCGGCCTCACCGGAACGGAAACGGTCCTGGCTGAGGTGGCGGGCGGGGGCGTCGGCGGCTACCTCGCGCAGCTTGCCCGGCCCATGGGCGCCGCCCGCGTCCTGGCCACCGCGGGCGGCCCGGCCAAAGGTGAGCGTGCCAGGGAGCTCGGCGCCGACGACGTCTTCGACCACACCGACTCCGGCTGGACCGAGCGGCTGCGGGAGGCGGGCGGCACGGTCGACGTCGTCTTCGAGTCGCTCGGCGGCGCGTCCGCCGGGCGGGTACTCGACGCGATGACCCCGGGCACCGGGCGCATGCTGCTGTACGGCCTCCTCGGCGGCCCGCCGGCCTTCACACCGATGGACCTGCTGCAGCGCGGCCTGACCCTCGTCGGCTGCGGCGGACCGGAGGCGTGGCTCCCCCGCGTGCTGGCCGCCCGCGCGGAGGTGCTGGACCTGGCGGCCCGGGGCGGGTTGCGCCCCCAGGTCGACTCGGTGCTGCCGCTGGCCGACGCCGCCGAGGCCCACCGGCGCATCGAGGCGAGGACCGCCGTGGGCAAGGTCGTCCTCGTGCCGTGAACACAGCACCGTGAACACAGCACCGTGAAAACAGCACCGTGAACACAGCACCGTGAACACAGCACCGTGAACACAGCACCGTGAACACAGCACCGTGAACACAGCACCGTGAGCCCGGCTCACGAGGCGCGGCGGCCGGCCTGTGTGGCGGCGACGCACACGAGCACGGCCAGGGCCGCCGCGACGGTCGCGGGACCGATCTCCTCGTTCAGCAGCAGCCAGGCCCACACCAGGTTGAGCAGCGGCTGCGCGAGCTGGATCTGCCCGGCGCGGGCGATCCCTCCCCTCGCGAGCCCGGCGTACCAGGGGATGAACCCGAGGAACATCGACACCAGCGCGACGTACGCGAACCCGGCCAGCGAATCGGCCGAGGGCGCCGCCGGCGTGGTCACCGCCAGCACGACCGTCACGGGGACGGTGACCGGGGCCGCGAGCACGAGGGCGTACGAGATGACCCGCCAGCCGGGCGTCTCCCGCGCCAGCCTGCCGCCCTCGGTGTAGCCGACGGCGGCCGACAGCAGGGCGAGCACGAGCAGCACGTCGGCCCCGGCGAGGCGGCCGGTCCCCCGCGTCAGGGTGAACACGGTGATCGACAGCGCGCCGGCCGCGCAGGCGGCCCAGAAGAGCGGCCTCGGCCGCTCCCCGGCCCGCAGCACCGCGAACACGGCCGTGGCGGCCGGGAGCAGGCCGATGACCACCGCCGAGTGGGCCGTGCTCGCCCCGCTGTTCAGCGCCAGGCCGCTGAACAGCGGGAAGCCCAGCACGACGCCCAGCACGATCAGCGCGTACGGCCGAAGGTGCGCGCGGGGTGGCAGAAGAGGCGCACCGGCTGCCTTGAGGCAGATCACCGCGGCGACCGCCGCGACCACGGCCCGCCCGACCGCGACGAGGTACGGGTCGAACCCCCGCATCGCGAACACGGTCGCCGGCAACGACCCCGAGAACGACAGGACACCCAACCCCGCGAGCAGACTGCCCCGCCAGTCCCCCTGCCGAGCTCCCTGCCGGCTGGCCGCTATCGGCCGGACAACGATAGCGCTATCGTTATATTTCATGAATGACGATAGCAGTATCGTCCGTCTCGCCGCGATTCTCCGTACGGAGACGGAACGGTCGCGGCCGGGCGAGCGGCTGCCGCCGAGCAGGGAGATCATGCGCCGCCACGGCGTCGGCCCGGTGACCGTCTCCCGGGCCATCGCCCAGCTCGCGGCGGAGGGACGGGTGGTCACCCGGCCCGGTGCGGGGGTGTTCGTCGCCCCGGCCCGGCACCCCGTCGCGGAGGCGCCCGATTCGTCCTGGCAGACGGTGGCGCTCGGCGACCGGGTCGTCGACGACTCGGCGGTGGCCGGCCTGCTGGCCCAGCCGGCCGAGGGCGTCGTGCCGCTCACCGGCGGCTACCTGAACCCCGGGCTGCGCCCGGCGCGGGCCCTGGCCGCCGCCGCGGCGAGAGCCGTACGCCGTCCGGAGACGTGGGCGATGCCGCCCGTGAACGGCCTGCCGGAGCTGCGCCGGTGGTTCGCCGCGGAGGTCGGCGGCACGGTCACCCCGAACGACGTGCTCGTCGTCAGCGGCGGCCAGTCGGCGCTCACGCACGCGTTCCGGGCGCTCGCCGCGCCGGGCTCGCCGGTCCTGGTGGAGACCCCCACCTACCCGGGCGCGCTCGCGGCGGCGCGGGCGGCCGGGCTGCGGGCCACGGCCGTGCCGCTCGACGGCGAGGGAGTACGGCCCGACCTGCTGGCGGAGGCCTTCGCCATGACCGGGGCGCGAGTGTTCTACTGCCAGCCGTCGCTGCACAACCCCACCGGCGCGACCCTCGGCCACGAGCGCAGGGAACAGGTCCTGGCCGTGGCCCGGGCCGCGGGCGCCTTCGTCGTCGAGGACGACTACGCGCGTTATCTGGCGACCGGTCCCGTCCCGCCGCCCATGGCGGCCATGGACGCGCACGGGACGGTGGTGCACGTCCTGTCGCTGAGCAAGATCACCTCACCGAGCCTGCGGGTGGCGGCGCTGGTCGCGCGGGGACCCGCCGCGCACCGGCTGCGGGCCTCGCAGGTGGTGGAGTCGTTCTTCGTCGCCCGGCCGCTGCAGGAGACGGCGCTGGAGTTCCTCGCCTCCCCCGCCTGGCGCCGCCACCTCGGCACGGTCCACCAGGAGATCGGCGTACGGCAGGCCGCGCTGCTCGCCGGGCTCGCCCGGCACGCGCCCGCCGCCGAGGTGCATCTGGTGCCCCCCGGCGGCCTGCACGTGTGGGTACGGCTCCCGCCCGGCACGGACGAGGCCGCGACGACCGAGGCGGCGCAGGCGAACGGCGTGCTGGTGAGCCCGGGACGGATCTACTACCCCGCCGAGCCTCCCGGCCCGCGGCTGCGGCTGACCCACACCGCCCCCGCCAGCCCGGCCGAACTCGACGAGGGCGTGCGCCGCCTCGCCGCCGTCCTCCCGCAGTGACACGGGTGACACGGGTGACACGGGCGACACCGACGTCACCGGCCCCGGCGGTCCGGCCGGGGCTCGCGGGCGTCACGCGACAGGCGCTCGCGGCGCTCCTTGTTCCGCAGCGCCAGGTAGGCCAGGTAGCTGATGCGCATGGGATCCTCCTCGACCGGAATGCAGACACCAGTGTAACGCTTATGGGGGTGTTGGTATTTCGCGACCTCCGACTGTCGTACAGTGGTCACGAGGGGTGATCGATCATGACGGGCCCGGCGGAGCTGCTCCGCGACTTCGTTAACACCTACGACGTCGAGGGAGACGCCGACGAGCTGGCATCGCCGGCCGACCTGTCCGTCTGGCTGCGCGAACGCGGGCTGACCGGCGACGGCGACCGGGCCTCCGACGAGGATCTCGCGGTCGCCGCCCACCTGCGCGAAGGACTGCGCGCCGCGTTGCGCCGCAACCACGACGGAGGTCCGTACGACGGGCCGGAGGGCCTGGAGGCGGCGCTGGCCGGTCTTCCGGTGCGCGTGACGCTCTCGGGGGGCGCACCCACGCTGGAGCCGGTGGCGTCCGGAGTCGCGGGCGGCCTGGCGCGGCTCGCCGCGCAGATCCCGGCGGCCCACGCCGACGGCACCTGGTCACGGCTCAAGGTCTGCGCCGAGAGCACGTGCCAGTGGGCGTTCATCGACTCCTCGAAAAACCGGTCTCGCTCCTGGTGCTCCATGCGCGTCTGCGGAAACCGCACAAAAACCCGGGCATATCGGGCACGACGCCAGGCGGACGGCACGGCGAGGCCCTCCTGACCAGTACGGTGTTACACGCTAAGAAAGGAGCCCGCCGAATGGGTGTGAGAGCTGCCCGCCTCGAGGACGTCGACGCGGTGACCAGCACCCAGATCCGGGCGTGGAGAGCGGTCTACCGCGACTTCCTGCCACCGGTCCCGCTGGAGCACATGACGGGTCCGGCGGCGGAGAAGATGTGGCGCCGCCAGTGGGAGGAGGCGATCCTCTCGCCGCCCACGCCGCGTCACCGCCTGCTCGTCGCCGTCGAGCGGGTGGTGCCCGACACCGACGCGTTCACCGCGCTCGGGCCCGGCGGGATTCTGGCGACCGCGGCGCAGCGCGCCTCCGACCGGGTCGTGGGGCTGGCTTCGCACGGACCCGCCGAGGATCCCGACCTCCATCCGGCCACGACGGCCGAGTTGATGACGCTGCTCGTCGACCCCAACCACATCAGGCGCGGGCACGGCAGCAGACTCCTCAACGCCACCGTGGACCACCTCCGCGAGGACGGCTACAGCACGGTCGTGACCTGGGTCTTCGCCGACAACCACCAGATGCTCGGCTTCCTGGAGTCGGCCGGCTGGGGCGAGGACGAGGCCGAGCGCGTGCTCGACATGGGCCGCCCGATCCGGATGATCCGCCTGACCACCGACATCAGCTGACCACTCGCGTCAACTTCGCCCGCCTCCCGCCGCCGCCCGTCCCGTCCGCCAACCCCGCTGTCGGCGCTCCGCAGGGGATTGGCCAGACTGGTGACGCCTTCACCGGCTACGCAGAGGTAGGAAAAGGGAGTCACGTGGCCACCCCAGCTCAATGGTTAGCGGGCGCACGCCCCCGCACGCTGCCCGCCGCCGTCGTCCCGGTCGCCGTCGGCACCGGCGTCGCGGTCGCGCACGACGGCGCGGTCTGGTGGCGGGCCCTGCTCGCCCTGTTCGTCGCGCTGGCGCTGCAGGTCGGCGTCAACTACGCGAACGACTACAGCGACGGCGTCAAGGGCACCGACAAGGACCGGGTGGGACCGCTGCGGCTGGTCGGCTCGGGCGTCGCGGCGCCGAAGCGGGTGCTCGCCGCCGCCCTGGCCTGTTTCCTCGCCGCCGCCGTCGCGGGGCTGGTGCTGGTGGTCGTCACCCGCGCCTGGTGGCTGCTGCTGGTCGGCCTCGCGTCCATCCTGGCCGCCTGGTTCTACACGGGTGGATCCCGCCCGTACGGCTACCGCGCGCTCGGCGAGCTCTCGGTCTTCGTGTTCTTCGGCCTCGTGGCCGTGGCCGGCACGACGTACGTGCAGGTGGAACACCTGACCTGGCTGTCGCTGGCCGCGGCGGTGCCCGTGGGGCTGCTCGCCTGCGCGCTCCTCGTGGTCAACAACCTGCGCGACATCGTGACCGACGGGCCGTCCGGCAAGCGCACGCTGGCGGTGGTGCTGGGCGACACCCGGACCCGGCTGGCCTACGCGGCGGCCCTGGTGCTGCCGTTCGTGTGCGCGCTCGCCCTGGTGCCGGTGCGGCCCTTCGCCGCGCTGACCGTGCTCGCGCTCCCCCTCGTGGTGACCCCCGTCAGGGCGGTCCGCTCGGGCGCGACGGGCCCCGCCCTCATCGCGACCCTGCAGCAGACCGGCCGCCTGCAACTCGTCTTCGGCGCGCTGTTCGCCCTCGGCCTGGCCCTGTTCTGACCGCCCGCGGCGGGCAGGGGACCACCCTGCCCGCCGGGTACGGCGCAGCTACAGGTCGAGGAGGTGCTCCAGGCCCACGGTGAGGCCGTCGAGGCCTCCCACCCGCCGTACGCCCAGCAGGACGCCGGGCGTGAACGAGGCGCGGCTCATCGAGTCGTGACGGATCGTGAGGGTCTCCCCCTCGCCGCCGAAGATGATCTCCTGGTGCGCGATGAGCCCCGCGAGCCGCACCGCGTGCACGTGGACGTCGTCCACGGTCGCGCCCCGGGCGCCCTCCAGCGCGGTGGAGGTCGCGTCGGGAGACGGAGCGAGACCCGCCTCACGCCGCGCCCGCGCCACCAGTTCGGCCGTACGGCGGGCGGTGCCGGAGGGCGCGTCGGCCTTGTGCGGGTGGTGCAGCTCGACGATCTCGACCGACTCGAAGTGCTTGGCCGCCTGCGCGGCGAAGTGCATCATCAGCACGGCGGCGATGCCGAAGTTCGGGGCGATGAGCGAGTTGGTCCCCGGATTGGCGGCCAGCCAGCCGCGCACGGTCTCCAGCCGCCCCTCGTCGAACCCGGTCGTGCCGACGACCGTGTGGATGCCGTGGGAGATGCACCATTCGAGGTTGTCCATGACGACGCCGGGGTGGGTGAAGTCCACCACCACCTCCGCGCCGCTCAGCGCGTCGAGCTTGTCGTCCTTGTCGACCTCCGCCACGAGCTCCAGGTCGTCGGCCGCGGTCACGGCCTTGCACACTTCCACACCCACGCGCCCTCGGGCGCCCAGAACACCGACCTTAATCACGCGCCAAGGCTATAGCGCCCGGCGGCCGTGACGGCGGAGGGGAGGCACAGACGGGAGGCACGGGCGGGGAGCGTGGATGGGGAAGTGCGGCCAGGGGAAGTGCGCACGGGAAACGCAAGAGGCCGCGTGCGGTGCGAGCTGCACCACACGCGGCCTCCACAGCCCGCGACGCGGGCTCGCGACAGGCTTACGACGGCCTCACGACGCGCTCAGGCGATGGCGGAGCCGAAGTCCTTGTCGGCGTACGGCCCGATGACGGCGAGCGTCAGCGGCCGGTTGAGGACGTCCTGGGCGACCGCGGCGATCTCCTCGGGGGTGACCGCCTCGATGTGCCCCAGCACCTCGTCCACCGTCATGAGCCGCTCGTAGACGAGCTCGCTCTTGCCGATCCTGGACATGCGCGATCCGGTGTCCTCGAGGCCGAGCACCAGCCCGCCGCGCATCTGGCCCTTGCCGCGGGCGATCTCCTCGGGCGAGATGCCCTCGGTCAGGACCCGGCCCAGCTCGTCGCGGCAGATCTTCAGCACATCGTCGATCTTCGAGGGCAGGCAGCCCACGTAGATCCCGAACTGGCCGGTGTCGGCGTACTGGGAGGTGTAGCTGTAGGCGCTGTAGGCCAGGCCGCGCTTCTCCCGGATCTCCTGGAACAGGCGCGACGACATGCCGCCGCCGAGCGCCGCGTTCAGGACGCCGAGGGCGAAGCGCCGGTCGTCGTTGCGGGAGACGGCGGTCATGCCGAGGACCAGGTTGGCCTGCTCGGTGGGCCGGTCGAGCACCCGGACGCCGCTCCGGACGTCCACGCCGGGCCCGCCGATGCGCGGCTGCGCCGGCGCGGCGGAGCCGCCCAGCGCGCCCGCCCGCTCGTAGGCCGCCGCGACCAGCGCGACCACCCGCTCGTGGTCGACGTTGCCCGCCACCGACACCACGGTGCGGGGCGGGACGTAGAACCGCTGGTAGTACTCGCGGATGCGGTCACGGGTGAGCGCGTTGATCGAGTCCTCGTTGCCGAGGATCGGACGGCCGATCGGCGTGTCACCGTACAACTCGGTGGAGAACTGCTCGTGCACCACGTCGGAGGGATCGTCGTCGTGCATGGCGATCTCCTCCAGGATCACGCCGCGCTCCGACTCCACGTCCTCCTCGGTGACCAGCGAGGAGGTCACCACGTCGGCGAGCACGTCGATCGCCAGCGGCAGGTCCTCGTCGAGCACCCGGGCGTAGTAGCAGGTGTACTCCTTGGCGGTGAACGCGTTGATCTCACCGCCGATGCCCTCGATGGACGCCGAGATCTCCATGGCGTCCCTGGTGGGCGTGCCCTTGAAGAGCAGGTGCTCCAGGAAGTGGGTGGCCCCCATGTGCTCGGGAGCCTCGTCACGCGAGCCGATGCCCACCCACATGCCGACCGCGACACTGCGCACGGTCGGCATCGTCTCCGTCACGACCCGCAGGCCGCCGGGCAGGACGGTGCGGCGGACGACCCCCGCACCCTCCTTGCCCGGAAACAGCGTCTCGGTCGTCACGAGTTGCGCTCGTCCCGCCCGCCGCGGGTGCGGCTGCGGCTGCGGCGCGGCGTCCGCGGCTGCTCCTCCTCCTGCGGCGCGGCGGCGGCCTCGGCGGCCGGGGCGCCGGTCTCCCGCCGCCGTCCTCCGCGGCGCCGTTCTCGGCACGGGCGGCCTTCTCGGCCGCCTCCTTCTCGACCACCTCGATCGGGACCAGCGAGAGCTTGCCGCGCGAGTCGATCTCGGCGATCTCGACCTGGATCTTCTCGCCGACGTTCATGACGTCCTCGACGTTCTCGATCCGCCGGCCGCCGTGCAGCTTGCGGATCTGCGAGACGTGCAGCAGGCCGTCCTTGCCCGGGAGCAGCGAGACGAACGCGCCGAACGCGGCGATCTTGACGACCGTGCCCAGGTAGCGCTCGCCGACCTCCGGCATGTGCGGGTTCGCGATGCCGTTGATCAGTGTGCGGGCGGCCTCGGCGGACGGGCCGTCGGTGGCGCCGATGTAGATCGTGCCGTCGTCCTCGATGGTGATCTCGGCGCCCGTGTCGTCCTGGATCTGGTTGATCATCTTGCCCTTGGGGCCGATGACCTCGCCGATCTTGTCGACCGGGACCTTGATCGTGATGATCCGCGGCGCGGTCGGGTTCATCTCCGCCGGCGCGTCGATGGCCTCCTGCATCACGTCGAGGATCGCCAGCCGGGCGCCCCTCGCCTGCTTCAGCGCGGCGGCGAGCACGTGGGCCGGGATGCCGTCCAGCTTCGTGTCGAGCTGGAGCGCGGTGATCAGGTCCTTGGTGCCGGCGACCTTGAAGTCCATGTCGCCCATCGCGTCCTCGGCGCCGAGGATGTCGGTCAGCGTGACGAAGTTCTCGCCCTCGCCGATGAGACCCATCGCGATGCCCGCGACCATCTCCTTGAGCGGGACGCCCGCGTCGAGCAGCGCCATCGTGGAGGCGCAGACCGACCCCATCGAGGTCGAGCCGTTCGACCCGACGGCCTCCGACACCTGCCGGATCGCGTACGGGAACTCCTCGCGCGTGGGCAGCACGGGGATCAGCGCCCGCTCGGCCAGCGCGCCGTGACCGATCTCCCGGCGCTTCGGCGAGCCGACGCGGCCCGTCTCACCCGTGGAGTACGGCGGGAAGTTGTAGTTGTGCATGTAGCGCTTGGTCCGCTCGGGATTGAGCGTGTCGATCATCTGCTCCATGCGCAGCATGTTCAGCGTGGTGATGCCCAGGATCTGGGTCTCGCCGCGCTCGAACAGGGCCGAGCCGTGCACCCGCGGCACGACGTGGACCTCGGCGTTGAGCTGCCGGATGTCCTTGGGCCCGCGGCCGTCGATGCGGACGCCCTCGCTGATGACCCGCTCGCGCATGAGCTTCTTGGTCAGCGACCGGAACGCCGCGCCGATCTCCTTCTCGCGGCCCTCGAAGTCGGGCAGCAGCTTCTCGGCCGCGAGCTGCTTGACGCGGTCGATCTCCAGCTCGCGCTCCTGCTTGCCGGCGATCGTCAGAGCCGAGGCCAGCTCGCTCTTCACGGCGGCGGTCACGGCCTCCAGGGCGTCGTCCTGGTAGTCGAGGAAGATCGGATACTCGGCGGTCTCCTTGGCGGCGACCTCGGCCAGCTTGGACTGCGCGTCGCAGAGCACCTTGATGAACGGCTTGGCGGCCTCCAGGCCCTGGGCCACGACCTCCTCGGTCGGGGCGACCGCGCCCTCGGCGACCAGCTTCAGCGTGTCGCGGGTCGACTCGGCCTCGACCATCATGATCGCCACGTCGCCGTCGGCGAGCGTGCGGCCGGCGACGACCATGTCGAACGTGGCGCGCTCAAGCTCGACGTGGGTCGGGAACGCCACCCACTGGCCGTCGATGAGCGCGACCCGCACGCCGCCGATCGGGCCCGAGAACGGCAGCCCGGCGAGCTGCGTGGACATGCTCGCCGCGTTGATCGCGACCACGTCGTACAGGTGGTCGGGGTGCAGAGCCATGATCGTCGCGACGACCTGGATCTCGTTGCGCAGACCCTTGACGAACGACGGGCGCAGCGGCCGGTCGATGAGGCGGCAGGTGAGGATCGCGTCCTCCGACGGCCTGCCCTCCCGGCGGAAGAACGAGCCGGGGATGCGGCCCGCCGCGTACATCCGCTCCTCGACGTCGACGGTGAGCGGGAAGAAGTCCAGGTTCTCCTTGGGATGCTTGGACGCGGTGGTCGCGGACAGGATCATGGTCTCGTCGTC
The DNA here is from genome assembly GCA_003260025.2 of Microbispora triticiradicis. Taxonomy (GTDB): domain Bacteria; phylum Actinomycetota; class Actinomycetes; order Streptosporangiales; family Streptosporangiaceae; genus Microbispora; species Microbispora triticiradicis. The sequence goes on from QFZU02000047.1 coordinate 82,364, forward strand.
CAGGTACGCGACCGCGCTGCCCGCGGCCTGCCGGGCGAGCCGGCCGGTCTCGAACCTGATCGTACGCGTGCCGAAGGGGCCGTTGTCGATAACGGCCTCCGTGCTGTGGACACCCTCCACGGGGGACCTCCTTCTCGGATCGGTCTCCCGCGTCTCGGTTGCCGGGCTCCCCGTTCAGGTGCAGTGCCGGTCTTCGATCGAAGCGCCCGGTCCGTCCGCACGGCTGTCGCCGTGCCGACCGGGGGCCACTACCGAGGACCGGCCCTCTCACGCCGCGGGATCGCGCTGCGGCTTGCTTGCGGACGCGGGGCACTGTGTCTCGGCTCTTCAGTTGTCTTGTCAGGCCATTGTGGCCTGGTTATGGAAAAGGAGCGGCGAGGAATCGCCGCTCCTTCCTCACCTTATCGGCGAAGGCCCAGCCGCTCAATCAGGGAGCGGTAGCGGGTGATGTCCTTGGCCTGCAGGTACTTCAGCAGCCGGCGGCGCCGGCCGACCAGCAGGAGCAGACCACGACGGCTGTGGTGGTCGTGCTTGTGGGTCTTCAGGTGCTCGGTCAGGTCGCTGATCCGCCTGCTGAGAAGCGCGATCTGAACCTCCGGGGACCCGGTGTCACCCTCGGTGGTGCCGTACTCGCTGATGATGGTCTTGGTGGTAGCGGCGTCGAGCGACACTGCTTCTCCGTTCTGGTGAGATGGCACGCGCGACACTTCGAGCCCGCGAACGACCGTGCGTGCCTACAGTCGCCGTGACAGACAGCCGGGGTGGAGAACACCACCCGAACATGGCTGACATACAACCCTACCAGGTGCCGGGGGCACTCCGTCGCGGTGCGTCACGACGTGAACGCGCGGGCCCGTGCCGTGTCCTGGTGCATCTGCTCGATCAGCGCCTCGATCGAGTCGAACCTGAGCGTGTCGCGCAGCCGCTCGCCGAAGTCCACCGCCACGTGCGCGCCGTACAGGTCGAGGTCGTCGCGGTCCAGCGCGTACGCCTCGACCGTGCGCTCCACCCCGTCGAAGGTGGGATTGGTCCCGATCGAGATCGCGGCGGGCCAGCGCTCCCCCTCGTACGGCGAGGGGGACTGGAAGCACTCCAGCCACCCGGCGTAGACGCCCTCGGCGGGGATGGCGGTCTGCTGCGGCGACTCGACGTTGGCGGTCGGGAAGCCGAGCGCGCGGCCCCGCTGGTGGCCGCGGACCACCACGCCCTCCACCCGGTGGGGGCGGCCGAGCAGGGCCGCCGCGCCAGCGACGTCACCGATGGAGAGCCGCTCGCGGATCCGGGTGGAGGAGATGGCCTCGCCGTCGCTGACGAGCGGCACCCCCTCGGCCGTGAAGTCGTACTTCTCCCCCAGCGTGCGCAGCGTCTCCAGGTCGCCCGCCGCCTTGTGGCCGAAGCGGAAGTTCTCCCCCACCACGACACCGGCCGCGTGCAGGCGGTCGACCAGGGCGGTCTGCACGAACTCGTCCGGCGTCATGCGGGAGAACTCCAGCGTGAACGGCAGCACGCACACCGCGTCGACGCCGAGCGAGAAGAGCAGGTCGACCCGGCGGGGGGTGGTGGTGAGGCGCGGCGGCTGGTGACCCGGCCGGACGACCTCCTCCGGATGCGGGTCGAAGGTCACGGCCACGGCCGGCAGCCCGAGCTCACCGGCCATGCCGACCGTTCGCGTCACCATGCGCTGGTGACCGAGATGGACACCGTCGAACACGCCGATGGTGACGACGGACCTGCCCCAGTCCTGCGGGACCTCGTCCAGCCCGTGCCAGCTCTGCACCTCGACCTCGCTTCGCATCCATGTGCCCCGCCTCCGGCGAGGCGGCCCGGATCGCCCTCCCGGACGCCCTCGCGCGCAGTAGACAGCCTGCCATGCCCGGGCGGCCGCGCGGGAACCAGCCCCGGTCTCAGGAGACGAAGACCACCAGGGGCCGGGCCGCCCCGTCACGCTCCTCGGCCAGCGCCAGCAGCGCGCCGTCCGGCCCGAACACGCCGACCGGGCCCGGCCCGAGACCCGCCGCGCGCAGCCGCCCGCCGTGCGCGACCAGCCGCGCCTCCTCCTCCGCCACGTCCCGCCGGGGGAAGGCCGCCGCCACCGCGTCGGCCATCGGCATGATCACACACTCGCGGGCCAGGTCCTCGATCGTGCGGGCCGACTCGATGCCGTACGGGCCGACCCGGGTGCGGCGCAGCCGGGTGAGGTGGCCGCCGACGCCGAGCGACGCGCCGAGGTCGCGGGCCAGCGCCCGGATGTAGGTGCCGCTGGAACACGTGACGACCGCGTCCAGGTCCACCGTCTCCGGGGTCCGCCTGATCTCCCCGATCTCGAAGGCGCGCACCGTGACCGGCCGGGCGGCCAGGGCGACCTCCTCCCCCGCCCGGGCCCGCTTGTAGGCCCGCTCCCCGTCCACCTTGATGGCGCTCACCTGCGGCGGCACCTGCATGATCTCGCCGGTGAGCGCGGCTACGCCCGCCCGGATGTCCTCGTCGGTGACATGGCCGGCGGGAGTGGTGGCGGTCACCTCGCCCTCGGCGTCGTCGGTGTTGGTCGAGGCCCCGAGGCGGATCGTCGCCTCGTACACCTTCTCGGTCAGCGCGAGGTGCCCGAGGAGGCGGGTCGCCTTCTCCACGCCGATGACCAGCACGCCGGTCGCCATCGGGTCGAGCGTGCCGGCGTGGCCGACCTTGCGGGTGCCGGCGATGCCGCGCATCTTGCCCACGACGTCGTGGGACGTCCAGTCCGCGGGCTTGTCCACGATGATCAGACCGCTCGGCGGCGGGGTCCTTCTTGTCACGGCTCGGTCCTGTGCGGGTGAGGAGGGGGCAGGTGAGAAGGGGGCGGGGTGAGAAGGGGGCGCAGCGCGGCCATCGTGTCCGCCACGGCCAGCGCCGAGGAGAACCCCGCGGCCCGCGCGTGCCCGCCGCCGCCGAGGGCGGCACAGGCACGGGCCACGTCGACCACGCCCTTGGACCGCGTCGAGACGTTCCAGCCGCCGGCGTCGTCCTCCTTGAGCACGACCGCGACCTCCGCCTCGTCGACCCGGCGCACGACGTCGATCACGCCCTCCACCTCGTCGTACGGCAGGCCCTGGGCGGCGCGGTCGGCGCGGGTCACGTAGGTCCACACCAGCCCGTGGCCGCCCGCGGCGTCCGGCTCCAGCGTGGCCCGTCCGAGCGCCGCGCCCAGCACCGGCAGGTACGCGTACGGCGACCGGTCCCACAGCTCCCTGGCGAGCTCCTCCGGGCGGAGCCCGGTCTCCAGCAGCCGCCCCGCCATGGCGTGGGCGGCCGGCGTGGTGACGGAGTGCCGGAACGAGCCGGTGTCGGTCACCAGTCCCGTGTACAGGCAGGTGGCGACGGATCGGTCCACCGGCAGCCCGAGCCGGTGGATCAGTTCCTCGGCCACCATCGTGGTGGAGGCGGCCGAAGGATCCACCAGGTGGACCGTCCCGAACCTGGTGTTCGACACGTGGTGGTCGATCACGAGCAGCTCCCCGGCCTTGCCCGCGTGCGGCGCGAGCAGGCCCAGCCGCTCCATCGTGGACGCGTCGAAAGTGATCATCAGCTCCGGCTCGGCGGGGTAGGCCGCGGGCTCCACGAGCAGGTCCTGGCCGGGCAGGAACCGCAGCAGCCGGGGCACCTCGAACATCCGGTCGCCGAAGGACGCCACGACCTTCTTCCCCGACCGCGCCAGCGCCAGCCCGAGGCCCAGCATCGAGCCCAGGGCGTCCCCGTCCGGGGAGACGTGGCAGGCCAGCGCCAGTGTGCCGGCGCCTTCGACGAGGTCGGCCGCCCGCCGCCAGTCCGGCTCGCCGATCGCGGTCTCGGTCGCGGTCACCGGGCGAGGCGTCCCGCGCGGTCGCTGGGCTCCTCCTCGCCCTCCTCGACCGCCTCGTCCGGCTCGGCGTCGAGGTCGTCCTCGAAGCGGTAGGGGTCGGCCTCCCCGGCGAACTGCGCGCTCTCGGCCTGCTTGGCGACCTCGGCGTCCTTGGCCCTGGCCAGCGCGAACAGGTCGTCCATGTGGCGGGCGTTGTCGGGGAGCGGGTCGTGCACGAACGAAAGGGTGGGGGTGTGCCGCAGGCCGGTCTGGCGGCCGACCTCGGAGCGGATGATGCCCTTGGCGCTCTCCAGCGCGGCGGCCGAGTCGGCCCGCTCCGCCTCAGAACCGAAGACCGTGTAGAAGACGGTCGCGTCGCTCAGGTCCGCGGTGACCCGGGTGTCGGTCACCGTGACGAACCCCAGCCGCGGATCCTTGATCCGCCGCTCCAGCATCTCCGCCACCACCTGCTGGATGCGGTCGGCCAGCTTTCTGGCACGCGCTGCGTCCATGCTCACGCTCCCTCGTATCTGTACGGCTGACGCGGGGGCCCGGCCGTCTATTCCTCGTGGTCGTTGAAGAGCCGCCGCCGCGCGGACAGCAGCTCGATCTCGGGGTGGTAGGCGACTACCCGCTCACAGGCGTCCAGCACCTCGTCGCAGTTGGCCGCCGACTCCGACACCACGGCCACGCCGATCTCGGCGCGCCGGTGCAGGTCGAGATGCCCCGCCTCGGCCACGGCGACGGCGGGGTAACGCCGCCGGATCTCGGCGATGATCGGCCGGACCACGGAGCGCTTCTGCTTCAGCGAGCGGACGTCGCCGAGCAGGACGTCAAGAGTAAGTGCACCGATGAACATGTGTGTCTCACCACGGTGAAGACGACCGACCGCCGCCCCCGCACACGTGCGGGGGCGGCGGCTCGATGCGTCAGACGCGCGGCTTCTCCTGCATCTCGAACGTCTCGATGACGTCCTCCACCTTGATGTCGTTGTAACCGACACCGATACCGCACTCGAAGCCCTCGCGGACCTCGGTCGCGTCGTCCTTGAAGCGGCGCAGCGACGAGACGGTGAGGTTGTCGGCCACCACGACGCCGTCGCGGATGAGCCGTGCCTTGCTGTTGCGGGTGATCACGCCCGTACGGACGATCGAACCGGCGACGTTGCCGATCTTCGGAACCTTGAAGACCTCGCGGACCTCGGCCGTGCCGGTCCTGACCTCTTCGAACTCCGGCTTGAGCATGCCCTTGAGGGCCGCCTCGATCTCCTCGATCGCCTGGTAGATGACCGAGTAGTACCGGATGTCGACGCCCTCGCGCTCGGCGAGGTCGCGCGCCCGGACCTCGGGCCGCACGTTGAAGCCGATGATGACCGCGTTGTCGTCGGCGATCGCGAGGTTGACGTCGTACTCCGTGATGGCACCGACGGCGCGGTGCAGCACGCGGAGCTTGACCTCCTCGCCCACGTCGATCTTGAGCAGCGCGTCCTCCAGGGCCTCGACGGAACCGGAGACGTCACCCTTGATGATGAGCTTGAGCTCGTCGACCTGGCCCTTCTCGAGGTCCTTGAACAGTTCCTCGAGAGTACGCCGGCGGCCGGACCTGGCCATGTCGGCGATGCGCTGCCGGGCCGCCCGCTGCTGGGCGATCTGACGGGCCATCCGGTCGTCGCCGACGACGATGAAGTTGTCGCCCGCGCGCGGGACGGCGGTCAGACCGAGGACCAGGACCGGACGCGAGGGGTCGGCCTCATCGACCGTCTCCCCGTTGTCGTCCAGCATCGCCCGGACGCGGCCGAACGCCTCGCCACAGACGATCGAGTCGCCCACCCGCAGCGTGCCGCGCTGCACGAGCACGGTCGCCACGGGGCCGCGGCCCTTGTCGAGGTGCGCCTCGATGGCCAGGCCCTGGGCGTCCATGTCCGGGTTCGCCCGCAGGTCGAGCTCGGCGTCCGCGGTCAGCAGGATGGCCTCCAGCAGGCCGTCGATGCCGATGCCCTGCTTGGCGGAGATGTCCACGAAGAGCGTGGAACCACCGAACTCCTCGGCCACCAGGCCGTACTCGGTGAGCTGGGCCCGCACCTTGGTCGGGTCCGCGCCCTCCTTGTCGATCTTGTTGACCGCCACCACGATCGGCACGTCCGCCGCCTGGGCGTGGTTCAGCGCCTCGATCGTCTGCGGCTTCACACCGTCGTCGGCCGCGACCACCAGCACCGCGATGTCGGTGGCCTGCGCACCACGGGCACGCATGGCGGTGAACGCCTCGTGACCCGGGGTGTCGATGAAGGTGATCTTCCGCGGCTCGCCCTCGTGGGTGGTACCCACCTGGTAGGCGCCGATGTGCTGCGTGATGCCACCGGCCTCGCGGGCCACCACGTTGGTGTGGCGGATCGCGTCGAGCAGCTTCGTCTTACCGTGGTCGACGTGACCCATGACGGTCACGACCGGCGGGCGCGGCGCGAGGTCGCCCTCGTCACCCTCGTCCTCACCGAACTCGATCTTGAAGGACTCGAGGAGCTCGCGGTCCTCCTCCTCCGGGCTGACGACCTGGACGTCGTAGTCCAGCTCGGCGCCCAGAAGCTGGAGCGTCTCCTCGCTGACCGACTGGGTTGCGGTCACCATCTCGCCGAGGTGCAGCATGATCTGCACGAGCGAGGCCGGGTTCGCACCGATCCGGTCGGCGAAGTCCGCCAGGGACGCACCCCGCGGCAGGCGGATCGTCTGCCCGCCGCCACGGGTGACCTGCACGCCGCCGATCGCCGGGGCCTGCATGTTGTCGAACTCCTGGCGCCTCTGGCGCTTGGACTTGCGGCCACGGGTCGGACGGCCTCCCGGACGCCCGAACGCGCCCGCCGTGCCACCGCCGCGGCCACGGCCGCCGCCACCGCCGGGACGACCGGCGAAGCCGCCACCGCCACCGCCGCCACCGGGACC
>QFZU02000048.1 GCA_003260025.2 Microbispora triticiradicis
CCCGGCTGCCCGGCCTGGACCTCGACGGCGTCGCCGTCGCCGTCTGGGAGGCGGACGCCGGGTACGCCGACCCGTACGCGGCGACGGTCGGGCTGGCCGCCGCGGCGCGGCGGCACGGCGCGGTGTTCCACCCGCACCGCCCGGTCGTCGCGCTCGCCGAGGAGAGCCGCGGAGCGGCGGTGACCACCTCCGACGGCGTGGTCCACCGGGCCGGGCGGCTGCTCGTGGCCGCCGGGCCGTGGACCGCCGCCCTGCTGCGACCGCTCGGCGTGGACCTGCCGCTGACCGTGGAGCGGCACGTCGTGGCGGTCTCCGAGCACGAGCCCGCCGACGCCGGCGGGCTCGTGCCGCACGTCCTGATCGACCTGCCCGGCGGCTACTACACGACCCCGCAGCCCCGCACGCAGTACCTCACCGGCGGGGTCGTCCCGGCCTCCGCGGCCGATCCGGACGACGTCCCGGGCCCGCGCCCCGACGAGCTGGAGGCGCTCGCCGCGGCCTCCGCCGTACGCTCCGCGGCCCGCCGCCGCGCCCGGGTGACCGGCGGCTGGGCCTCGCTGTACGACGTGAGCCCCGACTGGCAGCCGGTCACGGGCCAGGTCGGCGAGCACGTCTACGTCGACGCCGGCACCAGCGGTCACGGTTTCAAGCTCGCGCCCGCCTGGGGCGACCACGTCGCCCGGCTGCTGCTCGGCGACCCCGATCCCCGCCTCGCCGCCTTCGGCCCCGGCCGCTTCGCCACCGGCGCGAAGCTGGCCGCCGGGTTCGGGACGGCCAGGATCCTCGGCTGACATCCACGACAAGGAGCCAACCCCCATGACCACCCACGCGCCCGCGTACGCGAGCCCTGCCGACGTCGCCGCCCACGGGCCGTACGGACCGGGCCGGACCGACCGGCCGGGACCCCTCTATCCGTTCCAGGGCCGGATCACCGCCGGCGGGTCCGGCGAGTACCCCGCCGAGCCCGGCCGCTACCACCTGTACGTCTCCTACACCTGCCCGTGGGCGCAGCGCGTCGCCATCGTGCGCGACCTCGCCGGGCTGCGGGACGTCGTGTCGCTGTCGTACGTGGACGACGACCGGGACGCGCGCGGCTGGGCGTTCCGCGAGCGGCGCGGCCCCGACCCGGTCAACGGCTTCACGCTCCTGTCCGAGGCCTACGACGCCACGGAGCCCGGATATCCGGGCCACATCTCGGTGCCGGTGGTGTGGGACCGGCGGACGAACCGGATCGTCAGCAACGACTACGCCGTGATCCCCGCCGACCTCGGCACCGCGTTCGCCGAGTGGGCCGGCTCGGGCGTGGACCTCTACCCGGCGGACCTGCGGGACGAGATCGAGGCGCTGGACGAGGAGATCGCCCGTGACCTCAGCCAGGGCGTGAACCTGGTCGCAAGAGCCTCCACGCAGGAGGAGTACGAGTGGCGGCGAGAGCAGGTCACCGGCGCGCTGGACCGGCTCGACGCCCGCCTGGCCGACCGGCGGTACCTGTTCGGCGACCGCCTCACCGAGTCCGACGTGCAGCTGTGGGTGGTGCTGGTCCGGTTCGACCTGCTGCACAACCCGCTGGCCGGGATCGGCGAGCGGCCGCTGACCGGCTACCCCAACCTCTGGGCGTACGCCAGGGACCTGTACGGCATCCCGGCGTTCCGCGAGACCACCGACTTCGCCGCGTTCCGGCTGCCCGGACGGCCCGCCGGCTCCGGCGATGGGCCGGTGCGGATCGAGGTCGCGCCGCACGAGGCGGACTGGGCCGAGCCGCACGGCCGCGAGGCGCTCGCCGGGGAGCACGTGTGAGCACCCCGCGCGCGGCGACGTCCGGAGACGACGACGCCGGGGTCTCCGGAGGCGCGGGGGCCGGGCCGCCTGCGGGCGCGGTGCGCTGGGGAGTCACGCTGCCGCTGGCGGGGCTCGGGCTGCACCGGCATCGGGAGATCGTCGAGGCGCTGCCCTCCCTGGGCTACGGCGACGTGTGGACCGGGGAGGGCGGCGGTTACGACGGCCTCACCGCGCTGACCGCGGCACTGGCCTGGTCGCCGGGCCTGCGGGCGGGCACGGGGGTCCTGCCGGCCCAGACCCGGGGCCCTGGCGTGCTCGCCCAGACGGCCGCCTCCATGGCCGAGCTGGGCCAGGCCGAGGTGCTGCTCGGCATCGGCTCGTCCGTCCCCGCCCACGTCACGGCGCTGAACGGCCGCCCGCACGGACGGCCGTACGCGCACGTGCGGGACCTGCTGCGGTTCCTGCGCCGGGCCTTCGACGGGGAGCACGTCGTGGAGACGTACGAGACCTTCTCGATCGACTTCGAGCTCCGGCGGCGTCCCCCGGTGCGGCCGAAGGTCATCGTGGGCGCGCTGCGGCCCGGCATGCTGAAGCTGGCCTTCACCGAGGGGGACGGCGCGATCACCAACGTGCTGGCCGCCCACGAGGTGCCAAGGATCGTCGAGGCCGCCGGGCCGCCCGCCGACGGGCAGGAACTGGTCGTCAAGATCTTCGTGACGCCGACGGACGACGCGGCGTACGCCAGGGCGGCCGGACGCGCCTTCCTCGGCTGGATCCTCAACCAGCCGCCCTACCGCGCGTTCCACGACTGGCTCGGCCGGGGCGACGCGCTGGCCGCGTCGCGGGCCGCCTGGGACGCGGGGGACCGGCGGGGCGCGGCCGAGGCGCTCCCGGACTCGGTCGTGGACGAGCTGTGGGTGCACGGCTCGCCGGAGGAGTGCCGCGCCCACATCGCGCGGTATCTGCATCCGGGCGTCACCGCGGTCGAGCTCCACGTCACCCCGTCCCCGGAGCTGGACGCGGCCCCCGGCGCGCTGCCGGAGGTGCTGGCCGCCCTGCGGGTCCCGGACGACCACGCCGTGTCTCCGGGACGGAGCTGATCGGCGGGTTTGTTAGGGTGCGCGGATGCCCTCCCAGCGCACCCTCCTGCCGCGCTCGACCCCGGCCGCCTCGGGGATGTCGTCCCGCGCGGTCGCCGCGCTGCTGGACCGGCTGGAAGCGCGATCCGCCGAGTGCCACTCCGTCATGGTCGTGCACCACGGTCACGTCGTCGCCGAAGGCTGGTGGGCGCCGTACTCGGCCGGACGCCCGCACCTTCTCTACTCGCTGACCAAGTCGTTCACCTCGATCGCCGTGGGGCTCGCGATCGCCGACGGGCTGCTCTCGCCGGACGACCGGGTGGTGGACGTGCTGCCCGGCCACGTTCCGGCCGGCATCAGCGAGCAGGCACGCCGCCTCACCGTTCACCACCTGCTGTCCATGACGGCCGGACACCGCACGGACAGCCTCGCCCAGGCCTGGGAACTGGAGCCGGGCGACCTGGTGAAGGGCTTCCTGCGCGTGCCGTTCACCGAAGCCGAGGGAACCCGGCACACCTACGACAACACGACCACCTTCGTCCTGGCCCGGATGGTGGAACGGGTCACGGGCCGCGGCCTCCCGGAACTGCTCGACGAGCGCCTCTTCGGGCCGATGGGCGTGGACCACGCCGAATGGGACCGGGTGGTGAGCGGTGCCGCCTTCGGGTTCCACGGACTGCACCTCACGACCGAGGCCGTCGCCGCCTTCGGTGAACTGCTGCTGCGCGGAGGCCTCTGGGGCGACCGGCGGCTCGTCCCGCGCGAATGGGTGGAGCTCGCGACCGGACGGCACGTCGACACCCTGCCGTTCGAGGACGGATCGGGGGACGCCGACTACCTCTGCGGTTACGGTTACCAGTTCTGGATGTCGCGTCACGGTTACCACGGTGACGGCTCCTTCGGCCAGCAGTGCGTGGTCGTGCCGTCGCACGATCTCGTAGTCGCCGTGACCGGGGCCCATACGCAGGCGCAGGCGGTGCTCGACGCGATATGGGAGTGCCTGCTCCCCGGCACCGGCCACGCGGGAAGCGCCGGGGACGACGAGATCCTCGCCGACCGGCTGCGGCGGCTGTCACTCGCGCCGGTGCCGGGTGCGGCCGCCCCGGAGCGCTCCGCCGAGGCGAGAATCGACGCCTCCACCGAGGGTTCGGCTCTGCCCGGCGGAACCACGGTGATCGTCGATCCGGTGGACGGAGGATGGCTCCTGCGATTCGGGTCGTTCCTCGACGTCGAGGCCGGCCACGGCGAATGGCGGGAGAGCTCGCCGCTCGGCCGCCCCGTCGTCGCGACCGGCGCCTGGCAGGGCGACACGTTCGTCGCCGACCTCTACGTCATCACCACCCCGCACCGGGTCCGGCTGGTGGTCGACGCCGGCGCGGGGACGGCGGTGGCGACGTGGAACATCGTGCCCCTGACCAGCCCCGATCTGGTGACGCATCTGCGGTCGCCGCTGATGACGCGGCCCGACGTGGCGTAGGAGGCGCCGGCCGGGCTCGACGTCACCGATGGCCGCGGCCGGCGACCCCGGTGCTCAGACGCCGGCGTCCGCCCACGCCTCGGCGAGCAGGTCCTGGGAGCGGACGCGGTCGGCGTGGTCGTGCGTGATCGTGGTCACCAGGAGCTCGTCCGCGCCGGTCGCCTCCTTCAGCACGCGCAGCCCCTCCACCACCTTCTCGGGGGTGCCCGCGAACCGGGTGTCCACCCGGTCCGCGACGAGTGCCCGGTCCTCCTCGCTCCACTCGTGGGCATACGCCTCCTCGGGAGAGGGGTACCGGACGGCGCCCCCGCCGGACCGGATGCTGCGCACCCACAGCCCGTACGGCTCGCCCGCGCGGCGGGCCTCCTCCTCGGTGGGCGCGACCAGGACGTCGGCGGACACCATGACGTGCGGCTCGGGATAGTCCCGGGACGGCTTGAAGGCGTCGCGGTAGGCCTCGACCGCCTCCAGCACGGTGGCCGGGCTCACGTGGTAGTTCGCGGCGAAGGGCAGCCCGCGCTCGGCCGCGACCTGCGCGCTCTGGCCGCCGCTGCTGCCCAGGACCCACAGCTCCACCTCGGCGCCCTCCCCGGGCTGGGCGTGCGCCTCGTGCCCCTCGTCGGACCGGTAGCGGCCGGCGAGCAGCGCGATGATCTCGTCGACCTGGACGGCGAAGTCGGGCGTCTGCGCGCCGGGCTGCTGCAGCAGCGCGCCGGCCAGGGCGAACAGCGGGTGCTTGGCGAGTGCGGCGAACGAGAACGGCGGCGGGATCAGCAGTCCCCGGACCGTCCGCGCCCCCGGGGCGGGCGGGTCGGTGGGCCGAGGATCGGCGGGCTGGGGCGCGGCCGGCGGGGTGGTGAGCAGCTCCCGGGCGCGCTGGCCGGAGCGGCCGAGGCCCAGGTCGATGCGGCCGGGATGCAGCGCGTCCAGGGTGCCGAACTGCTCCACCACGGTGAGCGGGGTCTGGTGGCCGAGCTGGACCGCGCCGGAGCCGACCCGGATGCGGCGGGTGGCCGCGGCCACCGCGCCGATGAGGACGGCGGGCGCGGAGCTCGCCACGCCGGGGGTGAGGTGGTGCTCGGCCAGCCAGTAGCGGTGGTATCCGGCGTCCTCCGCCCGGCGGGCGAGGTCGACGGTGTTGCGCAGGGCGTCCCGCGCGGTGGCTCCGGAGGAGATCGGAGCGAGGTCGAGGATGGACAGGCGGGTCATGCGGGTCCTCCGGTGGGGAACGGCCTGCTGGGGATCTCCGCGCGCAGGACGGGAGCGATCTCGCTCTGGAACAGTTCGAGCGACGCCCGGTGCTGCGCGCCGGTCAGCCCGTCGGCCTCCGCCTGCACGTGCAACACCTCGTGGCCGAGCCGCTCGTGGTAGCGGTGCACCTTGTCGATGATCTGCTGGGGGCTGCCGACGAGGATGGAGCTGCGTTCGACGGCGTCCTCCAGCGTGTGGAACACCGGGTCGAGCCCTCGCTTCTCCAGGAACGCCACCCGGGCGTCGAAGATCGGCCGGTAGGTCTCGACGGCGTCCTGCGATCTCGGCGTGGCGTAGTAGCCAGCGCTGCCCGCTCCCACCAGCGCGCCGGCCGGGTCGTGGCCGTAGTGCTCCCACCGCTCCCGGTAGTACCGCACCAGTTCCGCGTACGGCTCGACGGGATTGGTGACGTTGGCGGAGAAGAGGGGGTCGCCGTATCGGGCGGCGAGGTCCACCGACTCCCTGCTGGTGGCGCTGCCGTGCCAGACCCGCACCGGCCGCTGGAGCGGCCGGGGGAGCACCTCGGCCTCGGCCAGGGGCGGCCGGAAACGGCCCGACCAGGTCACCCGGTCCTCCCGCCAGAGCCGCCGGAAGAGCTCGTAGCCCTCGCGGTTGCGGTCCCACTGGTCCTCGCCGGTGACGTGGAACAGCTCCGCCTGGGCGGTGCCGTTGCCCTTGCCGATCATCAGCTCCAGGCGCCCGCCGGACAGGTGGTCGAGGGTCGAGTAGTCCTCGAACGCCCGCACGGGGTCGAGGAGGCTGAGCGTGGTCACCGCGGTGAACAACCTGATCCGGCGGGTCAGCGCCGCGACGTGGCTCAGCACCACGGGCGGGGACGAGGACAGGAACGGCCGCTCGTGCCGTTCCCCGAAGGCGAAGCCGTCGAAGCCCAGTTCCTCGGCGAGCACCGCGCTCGCCACGATCTCGCGGAAGCGCTCCGTCGGAGACCTGAGCTCGCCGGTCAGCGGATGCGGCAGGTGGAACCCGAGCGTCATGGCCAGGAACTTCACGCCCGGACCACCTCCCCGCCCGCGAGCCGCGCAGGGCCGCCCGGAGCGGTGACGCCGCTCACGACGCCGTCGCGTAGCGGTTGGCGGGGCGCGGCAGGCCGAGCCGCCCGCGCAGGTCCCCGGTGTCGTACGCGGTGCGGAACGCGCCCGCCGCCCGCAGTTCGGGCACCAGGCCCCTGGTGATCGCCACCAGGTCGCGGGGCAGCTCGCCCGGCCGGAGGCGGAATCCGTCCAGCCCCGCCTCCCGCCAGCTCAGCAGCAGGCGGGCGAGCGCCTCCGGGGTGCCGGTGAAGATGTGGGCGTCCGAGGCGAACTCGCCCCCGTCGAGGTCGTCGAGCCGCGCCTTCCGGTCGGCCGCGCCGCCGGTCTCCAGGAAGACCACCAGGTCCGCGAAGATCTTCAACGGCGGCCCGGCCCGGCCGGTCGCGGCCTCCGCGGCGCGCACCTGCTCGACGATCGCGGAGGCGTCCTCCCGGTCCCGCGGCGTGACGTACACGACGTCGGAGGCCCGGGCGGCGAACTCGTACGGCTGCCTGTCGTGGGCGAGGGAGGTGACCAGCGGCTGCCCCTGCGGCGGGCGCGGCGTGATCGAGGGACCCTTCACGCTGAACCAGGCGCCGCGGAAGTCGATGTAGTGCAGCTTGTCGCGGTCGACGAATCGGCCGGTCGCGACGTCCCTGATCTCGGCGTCGTCCTCCCAGCTGTCCCACAGGCGGCGGACCACCTCCACCGCGTCGGCGGCCTCGCCGAGCAGGTCCGCCACGTGCCGGGTGAAAGCGGGATCGGCGCGGTCGGAGAAGTCCAGCGGAGGCAGGACCCGGCGGCCGAAGTGCGCGGCGTGGTCGGGGCGGCCCGAGACCTGGGGCCGCCAGCCGGCCCGGCCGCCGCTGATGTGATCGAGGGAGGCGATGCCGATCGCGACGTGGAACGGCTCGGTGTGGGTCGTGCCGGTGGTCGGCACGAGGCCGATCCGCGAGGTCAGCGGTGCGACGGCGGAGGCGATCAGCACGGCGTCGAGCCGTCCGCGCACCTGGTCGAGCCGCTCGTCGGGTTCGTTCAGGCGGGTCGACTGCAGGCCGAGCGCGTCTTCGAAGGTGACGAAGTCGAGCAGGCCGCGCTCGGCCTCCGCGGCGAGGTCCGCCCAGTAGGCGAGGGTGAACAGCCGGTCCGGTCGCGCGCCCTCGGCCCGCCAGGCGGCCGGGTGCCAGCCGGCCCCGTCCAGTGCGACGGCGAGGTGCAGGGTCATCGGTTCTCCTTCGTACGGGGGGCCGGCACGGGGGCGGCCGGGTCGCGGAGGGGCAGGTCGCGGAGGGCGGAGTCACGGGTGCCCAGGTCACGGGGGGCGGAGTCACCGGAGGCCGGGTCGCGCGGGGCGAGGCCGAGGTGGTCGCGGAGGGTGGGCCCGGTGTATTCGGTCCGGAAGACGCCCTTCTCCTGCAGCAGCGGGACGACCTTGTCGACCAGGTCGTCCAGCCCGCCCGGGGTCAGGTGGGGCACGAAGATGAAGCCGTCGGCGGCGTCGGTCTGCACGAAGTGGTCGATCTCGTCGGCGACCGCGCGCGGCGTGCCGATGAAGGTCTGGGGCGAGGAGACCTCGATGGCGAGCTCCCGGATCGACAGGTTCTTCTCCTCGGCGAGGGCGCGCCACTTGGCCACCACCTCGCCGCGGTCGCGGCGGAAGGCCGCGTGCCCCCTGGTCACGCCCTCCTCCAGGTCGGGCTCGATGTCGGGCAGCGGGCCGTCCGGGTCGTAC
Organism: Microbispora triticiradicis; assembly: GCA_003260025.2. Lineage (GTDB taxonomy): Bacteria > Actinomycetota > Actinomycetes > Streptosporangiales > Streptosporangiaceae > Microbispora > Microbispora triticiradicis. The sequence goes on from QFZU02000048.1 coordinate 8,350, forward strand.
GCCGACAGGTCGCGCCCCCAGACGGCCTCCAGGAAGTAGATCGCGGTCTGCGGGCCGACCTGCGCGCGGCGGATCTCGGCGGCCCGTTCCGCCGCCTCCGCGTCGGTGTCGCCGAGCACGTACGTCACCGCGGGGAGGATCTTCAGGTCCTCCGGCCGCCGGCCGTACGCGGCGAGCCGGCGCTTGACGTCCCGGTAGAAGGCGCGGCCCTCCTCCAGCCTGCTGTGCCTGCTGAAGATCACGTCGGCCGAGGACGCGGCGAACTCGCGGCCCTCGTCGGAGTCTCCGGCCTGGATGATCACCGGGTGGCCCTGCGGGCCCCTGGGCACGTTGAACAGGCCCGAGATGTCGAAGTGCCGGCCCTGGTGCCGGAAGGCGGTGACGCCGCCGGGCCGCAGGAACCGCCCCGCCTCCGGGTCCGCGGCCACCGCGTCGGGGGCCCAGGAGTCCCACAACTCCCTGGCGGTCTCCAGGAACTCCTTCGCCCGGCTGTACCGGTCGGACTCGTCCAGGAAGCCGCCGCGGCGGAAGTTCTCGCCGGTGAAGGCGTCGAAGCTGGTCACCACGTTCCACGCGGCCCGGCCGCCGCTCAGATGGTCGAGCGACGCCAGCCTCCTGGCCACCTCGTACGGTTCGTTGAAGGTGGAGTTCACCGTCGCGGCCAGTCCCAGGTGGGTGGTGACGGCGGCCAGCGCGGCGAGGACGGTCAGGGACTCCGGACGGCCCACGACGTCGAGGTCGTGGATGCGGCCCTTCGCCTCGCGCAGCCGCAGTCCCTCCGCCAGGAAGAAGAAGTCGAACTTGCCCCGTTCGGCGGTCCGGGCCAGGTGGCGGAACGACTCGAAGTCGATCTGGCTGCCCGACGCGGGATCGGACCAGACGGTCGTGTTGTTCACGCCCGGGAAGTGCGCGGCGAGATGGATCTGCTTGGTCATCGGGCGCTCCAGGTGACGGAAACCTAGTAACACAGTAGGGATTAAGGGTTTTTGCGTCAATCGTCACCGTCGAACTGATGGGGGAGCCGGCCCTCGCCGGCCGCCAACGGCGTCCCGGCCGTCCGGAAAGCGACCCCGGTTGACCTCTTGACGGGCGGTTGACCTATCCTCTCCGTCACGTCATCGAACTGCTCCAGGGTTGGGCGGCCATGAGACGCGGTGACGGAGGCGGCGACCGCGACCGGGCGAGCAGTGGCCGGGCCGGCGCTAACGAAGGGGTGGCGTAGTGGCGCTCAGTGACGACGCCGAGCCGGAGCCGGTGACGGCGGCCGACGCCGACGTGTTCACCGCCGACGAGGAGATCGGCCGGGACCTCGCGAAGGTGGACTGGCGGGCGACCCCCCTCGGGCCGCCGGACGAGTGGCCGCAGAGCCTGCGGACCGCGGTGAGCATCCTGCTGTCGTCCCGGTTCTCCATGTGGATGGCGTGGGGGCCGGAGCTCACCTTCTTCTGCAACGCCGCCTACCGCCGCGACACCCTGGGGCGCAAGTACCCGTGGGCGCTGGGCCGGCCGGCCGGCGAGGTGTGGGCGGAGATCTGGGACGACATCGGTCCCCGGATCGGCACCGTGCTCGCCACGGGGCAGGCCACCTGGGACGAGGCGCTGCTGCTGTTCCTCGAGCGGTCCGGATATCCGGAGGAGAGCTACCACACGTTCTCCTACAGCCCGCTGCGCGACGACTCCGGCGCCGTGGTCGGCATGTTGTGCGTCGTCAGCGAGGAGACCGAGCGGGTCGTCGGCGAGCGCCGCATGGCCACCCTGCGCGACCTCGGCTCCGACCCCAGAGTGGTCCGCACCGAGCAGGAGATGCTGGCCTTCACCTGCCGGCAGCTCGGCCACAACCGGCACGACCTCCCGTTCACGCTGACCTATCTCTTCCAGGAGGACGGCGGCGCGCGGCTGGCCGGAGTGACCGGCATCTCCGCCGGGCACCCGGCCGCCCCCCTGACCCTGCCGGCCCGCGACCCGGACGGGACGGTGTGGCCGATGGCGGCGCCGGCTCGGGGGGAGTCGGTGCTCGTGGAGCTCGACGCCGCCGGGTTCGCCGGCCTGCCGTCCGGTGGCTGGCCGGAGCCGCCCACCCAGGCGCTGCTGGTGCCGCTGCTCCAGCAGGGCAGCGCGCCGTACGGGTTCCTGGTGGCCGCGCTCAACCGGTACCGGCTCCTCGACGAGGGCTACCGGGGGTTCCTGGAACTGGCCGCCGGGCACGTCGCCGCGGGCATCGCGAGCGCCCGCAGCTACCAGGCGCAGCAGCGGCGGGCCGAGGAGCTGGCCGAGCTCGACCGGGCGAAGACCGTCTTCTTCTCCAACATCAGCCACGAGTTCCGCACCCCGCTGACCCTGATCATGGGCCCGGTGGAGGAGCTGCGTAACCGCCTGCAGGGAGCCGACCCGCAGGTGCGCGAGGAGCTCGAGGCCATCCGCCGCAACGGGTTGCGGCTGGGCAAGCTCGTCAACACCCTGCTCGACTTCTCCCGCATCGAGGCCGGCCGGATGCAGGCCAGCTACGAGCCCGTCGACCTGGCCGCGGTCACCGCCGAGCTGGCCAGCCTCTTCCGCTCCGCCATCGACAAGGCGGGCCTGGACTTCGAGGTCGACTGCCGTCCCCTGGACGAGCCGGTCTACATCGACCGCGGCATGTGGGAGAAGGTGGTCCTGAACCTGCTCAGCAACGCGCTGAAGTTCACCTTCGAGGGCTCGGTCGGCGTGTCGGTGCGCGGGGAGGACGGCCACGCGGTGGTGACCGTCACCGACACGGGCATCGGGGTCCCGGCCGACGAGGTGCCGCGGCTGTTCGAGCGGTTCCACCGCATCGAGAACGCCCGCTCGCGCTCGAACGAGGGCAGCGGCATCGGCCTGGCGCTCGTGCAGGAGCTCGTCGGCCTGCACGGCGGCACCATCGCGGCCGAGAGCGCCGAGGGCGAGGGCACCCGCTTCACCATCCGCCTGCCGTTCGGCGCCGCGCACCTGCCCGCCGAGGCGATCACGACGACCGCCGGCGGCAGCATGGCGTCCGCCACCGCGGACCCCTACGTCCAGGAGGCCCTGCGCTGGCTGCCCGCGGACGACGCCGCCGCGGCGTCCGGCGGGGACACCATGGAGCTGACCGCCCAGGACCCCTCCGCCGCCCGCCCCGCGGGCGCCCCGGCGCGGGTGCTGGTGGCCGACGACAACGCCGACATGCGCGGATACCTCGTCCGTCTCCTCACGGGCGCCGGATACCACGTCGACACCGTCGGTGACGGGCAGGAGGCGCTGGACGCCGTCCGCGCCGAGGTTCCCGACCTCGTGGTGAGCGACGTGATGATGCCCCGCCTGGACGGCCTGGCCCTGGTCGCGGCGCTGCGGGCCGATCCGCGCACCGCGGCCGTCCCCGTGCTGCTGCTGTCGGCGCGGGCCGGTCAGGAGGCGTCGATCGAGGGCCTGCAGGCCGGTGCCGACGACTACCTCGTCAAGCCGTTCGCCGCCGCGGAGCTGCTCGCGCGGGTGCGGGCCAACATGGAGATGGCGCGGCTGCGCCACCACCAGGCCCGCTGGCGCACCGCGCTGGTCGACTCGCTGCAGGAGGCGTTCTTCGTCTGCGACGAGGACGGCACCGTCGTCGAGATCAACAACGCGTTCGCGGAGATGCTCGGGTACGGCCCCGAGGGACTGCCGTACCGGCCGATCCACCCCTGGTGGCCGGACCGCGAGGTCGACCCCGCCGCCCACCGGCAGGTCGCCGACGCCTTCGCGGGCCTCGTCGGCCCCGGCCAGGGCAGCTACGCCATCCCCGTCACCCACCGGGACGGGCACCGGCTGTGGATCAGCGTCACCTTCAACCAGGCGCAGGACCCCGACACCGGCCGCCAGGTCGTCGTCGGCACCTTCCGCGACGTCACCGCCGAGCACTACGCCATCCAGCGGGAGAGCGCCCTCGCCTCCCTCAGCACGTCCCTGTCCCAGGCCGGGAACCTGTCCGAGGCGCTGTCCGGGGCCCTCGGGGAGCTGCGGACCCTGTGGCGCGCCCGGCACGTGCTGGCCGCCGTCTTCGAGCACGAGGGCGACCCCACCCTGACCGCCACCGACACCTCGCTGCACTGGCGCGCGCTGCCCGCCGGACGCCGCGAGGCGCTCACCGGCCTGCGCCGCCGGCCCCTGCTGACGCCGGTCGCCGACGGAGGCGGAGTCGGCGTGCTGCTGGAGCACCCGGACGGCCCGATGGCGTTGTGGGTCGAGCTGGGCGGCCAGCGGCCCTTCTCCCGGGAGGACGAGCTGCTCCTGTCGCTGCTCGCCGGGCACCTCGCCCAGGGGCTCGTCCGCGCGCACCAGATCGACCAGCAACGCGAGACCGCGATCGCGCTGCAGCGCGCCATCCTCGGCCCCGCCGACCTTCCCGAAGGGTTCGCCGTCCGCTACGAGCCCGCCACCCGTCCCCTGGAGGTCGGCGGTGACTGGTACGACACCATCGCCCTGCCCGGCGGGAACATCGGCATCGTCGTGGGCGACTGCGTCGGGCGCGGCGTGGAGGCCGCCGCCGTCATGGGACAACTGCGCAGCGCGTGCCGCGCGCTGCTCCTGCAGGACGCCAGCCCGGCGCGCACGCTCATGGCCCTGGACCACTTCGCCGCCGGCGTCCCCGGCGCGAAGTGCACCACCGTGTTCTGCGGCGTGCTCGACCCGGAGACGGGGGTGCTGACCTACTCCAGCGCCGGGCACCCGCCGGGCATCCTCGCCCACCCCGACGGCACCACCCGCCTGCTCGAAGACGGCCGGTCGATCCCCCTGGCCGTGCGCCCCGGCGCGGCACGCCCGGAGGGACAGGCGGTCATCCCCGCGCGCGCCACGCTCATGCTCTACACCGACGGCCTGGTCGAGCGCCGCCGCAGCCCGCTGAACGCGGGCATCGACCAGGCCAGCCGGGCCGTGCAGGACGGCCGGGACGCCGCCGTCGACGACCTCGCCACGCAGGTGATGGTGCGGCTTGCTCCCGCCGACGGCTACGACGACGACGTCGCCCTGTTGCTCTACCGCCACCCCGCGCCGCTGGAGATGGCCTTCCCCGCCGAGTCGTCCCAGCTGGCGCCCGTCCGCAGGGCGTTGCGGAGCTGGCTCGCCCAGTGCGACCTGCCGGCCCAGACCGTCCAGAACGTCCTCGTCGCCGCCGGTGAGGCGTGCGCCAACGCCATCGAGCACGGTCACCGCGACGCCCCCGGCGACGTCGTCCGCCTGCGGGCCGAGGCCTTCGTGGACAACCTGCGCCTCGTCGTCGCCGACACCGGCCGCTGGAAGTCCCCCAAGGCCGAGGAGAACACCCACCGCGGGCGCGGTGTCGCCCTCATGCGCGCCATGATGCAGCAGGTCACCATCACGCCCGGCCCGTCGGGCACCATCGTCGACATGCACACGAGGATCGCCTGATGACCACGCCCCTCACCCTCACCTCCGGCCGCCGCGCCGACGGCGCCGCGCTGCTGACGGCCACCGGCGAGATCGACATGAGCAACACCGACGCCCTCGCCGAGGCCCTCGGCAAGATCCCGGGCCCTCTCGTGCTGGACCTGACCGCCGTCGAATACCTCGACAGCGCCGGCCTGAGCGTCCTGTTCGCCCACGCCGACCGCATCACCCTCATCGCCAACCCGCTGCTCACCCCCGTCCTGGACATCTCCGGGCTCGCCGGTCTCGCTCCCGTGCACACCGCCGAGCACGAGGTCCCCATCTCGTCGTAGGGGCGGCCGCGCGCAGGTGACCAGGCGCGTCGCGGGCCGGCAAGGCGCCGTTCAAGACCGGGTAAAGCCCCTCCGGGCCACTCCGCGCGGGCGTTAGCGTCGCGCCGACCAGCCGCGCAGCAGCTTCGCCGCCGTCTCTCAGTCGCCGTGCGGCCGCCGCACGCGGCCGGTCGCCGTGACCGTACGGGGGGCCGGGCGCCGCCCCGCCATGTCGGGGGGCATGCGTGACTGGTGCAGGGGTGACCGGTGCGGGGGTGACGCGTGCGGGCGTCCCGGGAGCAGGGGTGACAGGAGCCCGCAGGACCGTCGCGGTGACCGGGGTGTACGCGATCCTCTGGGGGCTCGTCCTCGCCGGTTGCGCGGCCGTGCCGCCCGCGCCCCGAGCCGTGCCGTCCCCTCCGCCGATGTCCCCGCCGATGTCCCCGTCGTGGACACAGGGGGCGGCGCCGCCGGAGCGGGAGAGACAGGAGCCGGAGGGCCAGGGGCGGGCCGACGTCTACGCGGCCGACCGGCCCGGGATGCTGAGCCCGGTCGTGAGGGGCTTCCGCTCCCTGGTGTACGTGCCCAACAGCGAGAGCGGCACGGTCGACGTCATCGACCCGGAGACGTACCGGATCGTGCGGCACTTCGCCGTCGGGGCGCTTCCGCAGCACGTGGTGCCGTCCTGGGACCTGAAGACCCTGTGGGTGAACAACAACCGGGGCAACACCCTCACCCCCATCGACCCCCGCACCGGCAGACCGGGCCGCCCGGTGCCGGTGGAGGACCCGTACAACCTGTACTTCTCGCCGGACGGCGCCTACGCGCTGGTCATGGCGGAGCGGAACAACCAGCTCGACCTGCGCGACCCGCACAGCATGAAACGGCTTCGCTCGCTGCCGCTGCCCTGCCGCGGCGTCAACCACGGCGACTTCACCGCCGACGGCTCGGTGTTCCTGGCCAGCTGCGAGTTCAGCGGCGACCTCGTCGTCGTCGACTGGCGCGCGCCCAGGCTGATCCGCCGTGTCCACCTCGGCCACATGAGCATGCCGCAGGACGTGAAGCTGTCGCCCGACGGCCGCGTCTTCTACGTCGCCGACATGGAACGGCACGGCGTGTGGCTGGTGGACGCGGCGACGTACCAGGTCGTCCGGTTCATGCCGACCGGCCGGGGCGCGCACGGCCTCTACGCCAGCCGCGACTCGCGCCACCTGTACGTGTCGAACCGCGGCGAGGGATCGGTGTCCGTCGTGTCGTTCGCGAAGCGGAAGGTGGTCGACGTCTGGCGGATCCCCGGCGGCGGCTCGCCGGACATGGGCGGCGTCTCGGCCGACGGCACCAAGCTGTGGCTGAGCGGCCGCTACCACGGGGTCGTCTACGTCTTCGACACCCGGACCGGCAGGGTCGTCCGCACCATCCCCGTCGGCGCCGGGCCGCACGGGCTGTGCGTGTATCCCCAGCCCGGCCGCTACTCGCTCGGCCACACCGGCGTCTTCCGGTGAGCCCGCGCCTCCGGTGAGCCGCCTTTCCGGTGCCCTGCGGCGTCTCCCGCTTCCGCCGGCGCTCACGCGCCCGCGGTGACGGCCCTCAGCTCGTCGAACGACTCCCGCATGAGCCGCGGCAGGTCCGGGCCGCCGGCGTCGCCGGCCCACCGCTCGAACGCGATCTTGAAGACGGCGATGCCCGCCTCCGCCGCCAGGCTCGCGGCCGGCTCGGCCACGCCACGCCCGCGCAACGCCCCGGCGAGGGACGCGGCGAGCGACGCGAGTTTGATCAGTTCGCGTTCCCGCAGCTCCGCGTGCGCGGCGACGACGGCCTGACGCCGCCGCGCGTACTCGCGGCGTTCCTCGAACATGCCGCCCGCGACGTCGAGGGCCGCGGCGATCGCGTCCATCGGCGCCGTCGCCTCGGGCGCGCCGGTGACGGCGTTCACGAGGAGCTCCTCCAGCGCGCGTGAGCCGTGGAACAGCACCTCGCGCTTGTCGGCGAAGTGCCGGAAGAACGTCCGCTCCGTGAGCCCCGCCCGCCTGGCGATCTCCGCGACCGTGGTCTGGTCGAACCCGCGCTCCGCGTAGAGCTCCAGCGCCGACCGCGCCAGCCGGCCACGCGCGTCCGGCTCCCATCGACCCATGCCCTGATCGTAGCGCGATGACAGTCACTGACATCGTGACGTATGCTGACGACAGTGACTGACATCGATTCTCGTGTGCGTCCGTGCGCCGAGGCGGTCACTCGTCGGGAGGTTCTCTCATGCGCGTTTTCGTCACCGGGGCGTCGGGCTGGATCGGCTCCGCCGTCGTGCCCGAGCTCGTCGGCGCGGGTCACCAGGTCACCGGGCTGGCCCGGTCGGACGCCTCGGCCGGCGCCCTCGCCCGGGCCGGGGCGCAGGTGCGTCGCGGCACGCTCGACGATCTCGACATCCTGCGGGCCGGGGCCGCCGAGTCGGACGGCGTGATCCACCTCGCGTTCAAGCACGACATCGCCTTCTCGGGCGGCTTCGAGGAGGCCGCCGACGCGGACCGGCGGGCCGTGGAGGCGCTCGGAGACGCGCTCAAGGGCTCCGGACGGCCGCTGGTGATCGCGTCGGGGACGCTCGGCGTCGCGCCGGGAGGCGTCGCGACCGAACGGGACGGAGCCGGAGGGCGGGGGAACGAGCCGGGCACCGCCGCGCTTCCGGGCGGCGGCCTCCGGGGGCGGATGGGGACGGCGCTGCTGACGCTCTCCCTGGCCTCCCACGGCGTACGGTCGTCGGTCGTGCGCCTTCCTCCGACGGTGCACGGTGAGGGGGACCCCGGCTTCATGGCGGTCCTGGTCGGCATCGCCCGTCAGAAGGGCGTCTCCGGCCACGTCGGCGACGGGTCCAACCGCTGGCCCGCCACGCACCGGCTCGACGCCGCGCACCTGTTCCGCCTGGCGCTGGAGAAGGCCCCGGCGGGGTCGGTGCTGCACGCCGTCGCCGAGGAGGGCGTGCCGATCCGGGCCGTCGCCGAGGTGATCGGCCACCATCTGGACCTGCCGGTGGTCTCGGTCGCCGCGGAGGAGGCGAGCGCGCACTTCGGCTGGCTGGGCGGTGTCGTCGGGGCCGACAGCCCGGCGTCGAGCGCGCTGACCCGCGACCTGCTCGGCTGGCGGCCGGTGCAGCCCGGACTCCTCGACGACCTCGGCAAGGGCCACTACTTCTCCTGACGGCAGGACCGGGCGGGAGATCTTACGGGTCGCGAACGGTCGTGCCCGGAGCGGTCTCCGCGAGGCGGCGGCGGTCTACCCTCGGCCCGTGAAGGTGCTGCTGACCGGCTCGGCCGGGTTCATCGGAAGTCACGTCGCCGAGGCGCTGACGGCGGCCGGGCACGAGGTGGCCGGCCTCGACGTGCGGGCGGGCGGCGTCGAGCGCGGAGACGTGCGCGACGGGACGACCGCCGACCGCCTGCTGCCGGGTGTGGACGCGGTGGTCCACCAGGCGGCCAAGGTCGGCCTCGGCGTCGACGTGGCGGACCTGCCGGACTACGCCTCGGTGAACGTGCACGGCACGGCCGTGCTGCTGGCGGCGATGGCGCGGCACGGCGTCGGCCGCCTGGTGCTGGCGTCGTCCATGGTGGTCTACGGGGAGGGCGCCTACGAGTGCGGCGAGCACGGGCCGGTCCGGCCCCGCCCCCGGGCCGCCGAGGACCTCGACCGGGGGATCTTCGAGCCGCGCTGCCCCGGCTGCGCCTCGCCGCTCACGCCGGCGGTCATCGGCGAGGACGCGCCCGCCGATCCCCGCAACGCCTACGCCACCACGAAGCTGGCGCAGGAGCATCTCGCCGCCAACTGGGCCAGGGAGACCGGCGGCGTCGCCGTCGCCCTGCGGTACCACAACGTGTACGGCCCCCGGATGCCCAGGGACACGCCGTACTCGGGGGTCGCGGCGATCTTCCGGTCGGCGCTGGAGGCGGGGCGGGCCCCGCGCGTCTTCGAGGACGGCGGGCAACGGCGCGACTTCGTCCACGTCCGGGACGTCGCGCGGGCCAACCTGGCGGCGCTCGCCGCGGGGCGGGAGGGCGCCCTGTCCGCGTACAACGTGGCGAGCGGACAGCCGCGCACGGTGGGGGAGATGGCCGCGGAACTGGCCGCGCGGCGGGGCGGGCCGCGCCCGGTCGTGACGGGGGAGTACCGCCTCGGCGACGTGCGGCACATCGTCGCCTCGCCCGGCCGGGCGAGGGCGGAGCTGGGCTTCCGCGCCCGCGTCGGGTTCGCCGAGGGCATGCGGGAGTTCGCCGTCGCACCGCTGGGCTGAACCGGGCGGGCGCCATGGCATCCTGGTGTCCCGTCGGGCATGATCCGTCAGACACGACCCGTCAGACACGATCTAGGTGAGCGAGCGCGATGAGAATCGTCGAGGACGACCTGTCCGGGCCGGAGATCGCCGAGTTCCTCGAGGAGCACCTTCGGGAGATGCGGTCCATCACGCCCCCGGAGAGCAAGCACGCCCTGGACCTCGACGGCCTGCGCCGTCCGGAGGTCACGTTCTGGTCGGTGATGGACGGCGGCACCGTGGTGGGCTGCGGGGCGATCAAGAGGCTGGACGACTCCCACGCCGAGCTGAAGTCGATGCGGACGGCGGCGGCGCGCAAGCGCGCGGGCATCGCGTCCCTGCTGCTGCGGCACATCCTCGCCGAGGCCAGGCGGATGGGCTTCACCCGGCTGAGCCTGGAGACCGGCGCGGAGGAGCACTTCCTGCCCGCCAGGAAGCTGTACGAGAAGTTCGGGTTCACCTACTGCGAGCCTTTCGGCGACTACCGCCCCGATCCGCTCAGCGTGTTCATGACCAGACAGCTCTGAGGAGCGCTCACCTCCGGGAGAAGCAGATCAACGACACGCTCGGCACCCGGACGGTGCAGCTCGACCGGGCCAACAGCTTCGTCGACTCGGTGGTGCGCTCACTGGGGACGCCGTGATCGTGCTCGGCCGGGACCTGCGGGTGCTGCTGTGGAGCTCCGGAGCGCAGGAGCTGTGGGGGCTGCCCCCGAGGAGGCGGCCGGCCGCGCCCCGCACACACTCGACATAGGGCTGCCGGTCGAGACGTTGCTGCCCGGCCTGCGGCGGGTGCTGGACGGCGACCCGCCCGGCGGGCCGCAGCCCGCCACGATGAGCGTCGACGCGGTCAACCGCCGGGGCCGCGCCGCCAGGCTGTCGATCACGGTGACGCCGCTGCACGAGGACGACGCCTCCGTCCACGGCCTGATCCTCGTCCTCACCGCGGAGTGACCACGAGGCGACCGCGCGGCCGGGGCGGACCGCGGGTCCCCGGTCAGGGGATCACGGCGACGCCGCCCACGATGCCGGCTCCGTGCCTGCGCTCCAGGAGCGTCTCCGGCGGCTCGGGGCGCCACTCCTCCAGCGGCACGACGCCGGGCTCCAGCAGGCGCAGGCCGTCGAACAGGTCCCGCACCTGAGCCGTGGTGCGCGGCACGGCGCCTCCGCTGGTGGTGGTGGCGTAGACGTCCCGGCTTCGCCTGACCGCGTCCTCGTCGAGGTCGCCGGGCGTGCCGTGGGAGATCACCACGTGGCTCCCCGGGGCGAGCGCGTCGCGGAACGTGCCGACGATGCGCGCCGCCTCCGCGTCGTCGACGACGAAGTGGAGGACGGCGAGCATGATCAACGCGACCGGCCGGCTGAAGTCGAGGTGGCGGAGGACCGCCGGATGGGTGAGCACTGCCTTGGGCTCGCGCATGTCACCGGCGACCACGATGGACCGGGGGTTGTCGGCGAGCAGGGCACGGGCGTGGACGAGCACGATCGGATCGTTGTCGACGTAGACGACCCGGGAGTCCGGTGCGACGGCCTGCGCCACCTGGTGGACGTTCTCCTGCGTCGGGAGACCGGTGCCGACGTCGAGGAACTGCCGGATGCCCGCCCCCGCGAGGTGCCGTACGGCCCGTACGAGGAAGGCGCGGTTGGCCCGGGCCACGTCGCGGGCGTTCGGCAGGATCTCGATGATCTTCTCGGCCGCCTCGCGGTCGGCGGCGAAGTTGTCCTTGCCGCCGAGGTAGTAGTCGTACATCCGGGCCACGCTCGGCGTGGAGGGGTCGATCACCCAGTCCGGTGCCTGCTCGTCGTGCACGCTCTGCCCCCAAGCGTCTCGATCTTCGACCATCATAGGGACGCTCACGGGGAATTTGACCAGTCCGTCAGATAATCCGGAATACCGGCACCGCCACCGGTCAGCGGATCACGTTGTCCGGCCGGTCCAGCCAGATGTGCTGGCCATCCGGGGCGACGGTCAGCCCGAACCGGTCCCGGCCGGGGCTTCCCCACTCCACCCAGCGGAAGAACGCCTCTTCGACCTCGTCCCACAGATTGCGCTCACCGAACTGCCGGACCTCCGATCCCGTGATCCAGGCCCCGGACCGCCCGGCCCACAACCAGATCTCGAACTCCTCGCCCGTGCCGAGACTCACCGAGACATCGGGCAGAAATCCCGCAATCGCGACATCGGCCCCCAATCCCGCCCGCAGTACTCGGCGGGGATCCACCGTCGCCGCGCGCCTGCCATACCCGCCCTCATGCTCCGGCGGAGCGGGAACGCGCTGAGCCCGCATCATCATGTAGTGCGCGCCACCTGCGAACCGGCCGGTCGCCGTGCCGTCCCGTCCGGCTGTCAGCCACAGCTTGTGGCCCGGCTCGAACCCCGGCATCCAGGGCAGCACGATCGCTCCGCCAGGGCGGGTCTGCTCCACCCACGCATACGGCACCTCCCGCACGCCGCAGGTGACATGAACCCGGTCGTACGGAGCCTGCTCCGCCCAGCCGTCCGCGCCGTCACCGAGTACCAGGCGCGGGCAGAAACCGGCCTGCTTGAGGCTCGCCGCCGCCGCCTCATGCACCGCCGGATCGATCTCGACGCTGACCACGTTCACTTCACCCAGGCGATGAGACAGCAGCCCGGCCGTCCACCCGGTTCCCGTGCCGATCTCCAGGACGCGGTCACCGGCGTAGGGGCTCAGCAGTTCGAGGAAGTCCACGACAACCCCGGGAGCCGACAGTGAGGACGAGTACACGCCCTCCCCGCCGCTCACCTCGGTCGCTCCGTCGTCGAGCTGGGTGATGATCGGGTGGTCGGCGTACACCGCATCCCACCAGGCATCCGGATCGGTGTCCCGATCGATACGGTAGCCCGGCCCCGCATAGGGCTCCGCCCAGGCCACCGCCGGGACGAACAGATGACGCGGCACGGCGTGCAGCGCCGCGCGCCATCCCTCATCGGTGAGCTCGCCATTGGCCGCCAGAGCGTCAGCGAGCGCGTCGATACGTCCGCGGAGATTCACTTGCCCCGTGTCCCTCCGCCTTTCCTCTGACCGTCCCCGCTTTCCTTCGTTGGCTTCTCCGGAATGAACGGCTTGTCCTGCTTCTGCGGCCCCGCATGCTTCGGCGGCTTCTTGTCCTCGTCATTGCCCACGCTTCTTCCCCCTTTTGATCAATCCTGCCTGGGACCCCTTCACTGTGCGCCACGTTTTGCCTCCGCGCCACCCGGTCGGCAAAACGCACACGGTGACGGAAGCGGCAAGTGGGGGAGTTCGAGTATCAGATGGGGCCGGTGATGACCGCGACGATCGTGGTTCCGGGAGGGAACGTGCGCTTCCCGGCCAGATCGAAGATGCCGTACATCATCTTGCCGGTGTAGAGCCGGTCCAGGCGCAAGCCGTGCCGCTTCTCGAAGTCCTCCACGAAGGACAGCAGTTCCGGCTTCGTCTTCGCGTATCCGCCGAAGTGATAATCCAGGTTCACGTGCCATCTGCCGCGTGGGGCGGCGTGAGCGTCCTCCTGGAGGCGCCGGATCTCGTCGTTCAGCCAGCCGGCTCCCTTGAGCACCGAGAAGCCGATCGCCTCCTGGTCGCCGTGCAGACCGGCGGCGATGCCCGCGAGCGTGCCGCCCGTTCCGCAGGGGCAGCAGATGAAGTCGAAGTCCTGCGTGATCTCGTCCGGGATCTCGGCGCATCCCCGCACCGCGAGTCCGTTGCTTCCGCCCTCGGGAATAAGGTAGAAGTCGCCGAAGCGGCGGTGGAGAGCCCCTATCACATCGCTTTCCATTTTTCTGCGATATGTCCCGCGGTCCAGGTAGGCCAGGGTCATTCCCTGTTCCACCGCGTAGGAGAGCGTGGGGTTGAGGGGGAGATGTTCTTCGCCGCGGATGACGCCCACGGTCCGCAGACCGAAAAGGGCGCCGGCCGCGGCCGTCGCCCTGATGTGGTTGGAATAGGCGCCCCCGAACGTCAGAATCTTTCCGTGCCCGGACCGCCGGGCGGCCTGGATGTTGTACTTCAGCTTCCGCCATTTGTTGCCGGGGATCTCGGGGTCGATGAGATCGTCGCGCTTCAGCAGCAGGCGAACGCCTCGCGCTCCGAGGCGGGGATCGATCAGTTCCTCCACCGGCGAAGGCAGGCGAGGCGGAGAGCCGGCGTTCTCCGCGGCGCGTTCGACCGGTTCGTCAGGCAACCGGGACGACCGGTTCGTCGTCGGTGCCCTCGTAGTCGAACCAGTCGAAGGCCGCGCTGCCCTCGGTCACGTACATGCCGATGACCCGTCCGGTGAAGCCGGTCGCCACCTCCGTGGACAGGTAGCGGCCGTCCAGTTCGGCGAGGAGGACGCCGTCCGCCGAAAAGGCGATCGTGTCCGGCCCGCGGGCGCCCACGCCGACCGGCCCGGCGCCGGCCTCGGCGGCGCTGGTCACGGACGGCGGCAGCGGATCGGCCGTACGGCAGTGGACCGTGAGGGTGAGCGGTCCCGGACCCACCGGGCGCCGCGCCACGACCTGGCGCAGCGGGCCGATCCTGGCGATCACGGACACCTCTCCGCCGGACACCTCGATGTCGTAGTGATGGGCCTCGTCCAGCCGTACGGACAGCCCGGCCCGGCCGGGATCGGGGTCGAGACGGGCGCTGACGCGGCAGTCGTGGTGCTGCTGGCGCCGCCCGAAGAACGTGTGGCCGGGACGGTCGAGGGTGGGACCGGTGGCGTGCAGCGTCAGCCGGCCGGGGCGCTCGGTCAGCGACCAGGAGTCGTCGGGGCGGCAACGCACCGAGATCCAGCAGGGCGCCGGAACGGGGGCGTCGAAGTCGTCGCGGACCGGGGGCGGGGGGAGTGGATGCCAGGCGGCGGGAGCGGGGTGACGCTCCTCGACCGGCCCCACGACCGGCCAGCCGTCCACCCACTCCACCGGGACGAGGAAGGTCTCCCGGCCGAGCACCTGGAACTCCGGGGAGTAGCCGCGGGGGCGGGCGCCGAGCAGGATCATCCACCAGGTGCCGTCCGGGGCGCACACCAGGTCCGCGTGGCCGGTGCTCTGGATCGGGCGGGACGTGCCGCGGTGGGTCAGGATCGGGTTGACCGGGCCGGGCTCGAACGGCCCGCGAGGGGAGCGGGCGCGGGCGATGGAGACGGCGTGGCCGCGTTCGGTGCCGCCCTCCGACAGCAGCAGGTACCACCACCCGCCGGTCTGGAACAGGTGGGGCGCCTCGGGGTACTTGCCGCCGGTGCCCGCCCAGATGTCGAACGGGCCCTCCAGGACCTCGCCGGACGCCGGGTCGATCCGCGCCAGCCGGGGGCCGGAGGTCGTGAGCCAGCAGTGGCCCTCCTCGTCCCAGGCCAGGCTGGGATCGACCCGGGGCAGGTCGATCCAGACCGGGTCCGACCACGGGCCCTCGGGGCGCTCCGCGGTCACCAGGAAGTGGCCGCGGTCGTCGCTCACGTTCGTCGTGATCATGTAGAACAGGCCGTCGTGGTGCCGGATGGTCGGGGCGAAGATCCCGCCGGAGGCGAGGGTCCCGGGCGGCAGGTGAAGCTGGGACGGCCGGTCGAGCACGTTGCCGATCTGCCGCCAGTGGACCAGGTCACGGCTGTGGAAGATCGGCACACCCGGGAAGTACTCGAAGCTGGAGCAGACCAGGTAGTAGTCCTCACCCACCCGGCAGACGCTCGGGTCGGGGTGGAACCCGCCGATCACAGGATTCCGGTACGTCCGCATAGGCAGGGTTCGCCCTTCCGTGCTCCGTTGTGCCGGGAGTGTGCAGGGAGTATGCCGGGGTGGATCGAAGGCCTGGCTGGACGGGACGATAGGCAGATGATCCGCAACGCGTCAAGATCCACCCGGCGGCGCACAGCTCTGGCGGCGCGCGGGCCGGACGGTCACTGGGTCGTCACCTGGGCGTCGATGCCGCAGCTCACGGAGCCGGAGAACATGCCGCCCGCGCCGTTCGCCGGGGAAGGCCTCGTCTTCGCGGGCAGCACGCTGCGCCAGACCCTGCGGGTCTCCGTGGGCGGGCGGCGGATGCGGCTGCGGTTCTCCAACGCCTTCGGCGGCGCCGCGCTGCCTCTCACCAGGGTCGCCGTGGCGCTTCCCGGCGGCGGGCGGGCGGGGACGGGGGAGATCCGGCCGGAGACCTCGCGGCAGGTGACCTTCCACGGCCGTCCGTCCGTCGTGGTCCCGGCCGGGGCGCAGGCGGTCTCCGACCCGCTGAGCTTCGACCTGGCGCCCCGGTCCGTCCTCTCGGTGACGGTCCATCTGGCCGACGGGCAGCGCTCCGCCGCCGTCACCTCGCACCCGGGCTCCAGGACCACGTCGTACCTGCTGGCCGGGGACCACACCGAGGCCGCCGATCTGCCCGGAGCGGCGGCCGTCGATCACTGGTACCTCCTCGGTGGCGTGGAGGTGTGGGCCGGGCCCTCGGTCGCCGCGGCCGTCGTTGTGGGCGACTCGCTGACCGACGGCAGGGGCTCGACCACCAACATGAACGACCGCTGGCCGGACCGGCTGGCCGACCGCCTGCACGCCCGGCGCGCGACCTCGGGGGTGGCGATCGTCAACCAGGGGGCCGGTGGCAACCGGGTGCTCGACGACGGCCTGGGCCCGAACGTCCTGGCCAGGCTCGACCGCGACGTGCTCGCGCAGAGCGGGGTGCGCTGGCTGGTCCTCTTCGAGGGGGTCAACGACGTCGGCACGGCCGAGGCGACGGAGGCGGCCCAGAAGCAGGTGGCCGAGGACCTCGTCGCCGCCTACGACCAGGTCGTCCGCCGCGCGCACGCCCGGGGCGTCCGGGTGTACGGCGCGACGCTGACGCCGTTCGGCGGCAACGACGCCTACGACGACCCGGGCGGATTGCGGGAGCGGTCCCGGCAGGCGGTCAACGAGTGGATCCGGGCGAGCGGCCGCTTCGACGCCGTGATCGACTTCGACCGCGCCGCCCGCGACCCGGCCGCTCCCCGGCGGCTGCTCCCGGCGTACGACGTGGGCGACGGCCTGCACCTGAACCCGGCCGGTTACCGGGCGCTCGCCGACGTCGTCCCCGCCCGGTTGTTCCGCGACGAGCCGCTGCCCCGTGGTTTCGGCTACGACTGAGGTGTCGGCCACGACCGACCTCGCCACCGCCGGGCCCACCCCGGAGGGGCGCGGTAACACGATCAGGGTAAAGTACGCGAATTGGCTGATTTGCCCAGATCGGTGAGGTAAAGGGTGTCGGGGGTTCAGGCAGTTCTGAAGCGCGTCGCACTCGACACCCGGCCCCTGGCCATCCCGGCGTACCGGCGGCTGCTGGTGGGCCAGGGCGTGTCGTTCGTCGGCTTCCAGCTCACCGCGGTGGCCGTGAGCGGCCAGGTCTACAGCATCACCCGGTCGTCGCTCTGGGTGGGCATGCTCGGCCCGGTGAGCCTCGTCCCGCTGGTCGTCTTCGGCCTGTGGGGCGGCGCGGTGGCCGACGCGATGGACCGCCGGCGGCTGCTGCTCGCCGGGTCGGTCGTGGCCTGGGTGTCGACCCTCGCCCTGCTGCTGCACGCCTGGTCGGGGCTGGGCAGCGTGCACCTCATCCTCGCGGTGATCGCCCTGCAGTCGATCGGCTTCGCCGTCACCTCGGCGACGCGCGGCGCGATCATCCCCCGGATCGTCCCCACTGAGCGGGTCGCCGCGGCCAACACCCTCAACTTCCTGGTCAGCAGCATCGGCACGGTGGTGGGGCCGCTGCTGGCCGGGGTGGTGCTCGCCCGGGGCGGCTACGCGCTGGCGTACCTCATCGACGCCGTCCTGTTCGGCGCGGGCTTCTACGCCGCCGTACGGCTGCCGTCGCTCGCGCCCCTCGGCGAGATCTCCCGTCCGGGCCTGCGGTCGGTCGCCGACGGGCTCGCCTATGTCGTGAGCCGGCCGGTCGTGCTGATGTCGTTCGTGGTGGACATCATCGCGATGGCCTTCGCGATGCCGCGGGCGCTGTTCCCCGAGATGACGGCGGAGCGCTTCGGCGGGTCGGCCGTGGCGTTCGGCTGGCTGTCGGCGAGCATCGCCATCGGGGCGGTCGTCGCCGGGCTGCTGTCGGGCTGGATCGGCCGCGTACGCCGGCAGGGGGTGGCGCTCACGCTCGTGATCGCCCTGTGGGGGGTCACGGTCTCCGCGGCGGCGCTGGCGCAGCCGCTGTGGCTGGTCGTCGCGCTGCTGGCCGTGGGCGGCGCGATCGACCTCGCCTCCGCCGTGTGGCGGCAGACGATCCTGCAGACGTACGCGCCGGACGAGATGCGCGGGCGGCTGCAGGGCGTGTTCATGGTCGTGGTGGCGGGCGGCCCGCGCCTCGGCGACCTGCGGGCGGGCGCCACCGCGGACGCCTTCGGGCTGGTGCCCTCCTGGGCGGGCGGCGGTCTCGTGTGCGCCCTCCTCGTGCTGGTCGCCGGGTTCGCCGTCCCGGCCTTCCGCCGCTACGAGGCCGGGACCGCGCTGCCCGAGACGGCGGCCCGGCAACCACAGCCGAGCGCGGACTGACCACACCTCTGCCGGACCGCGCCGGTCCGCCGGGACGGGCGCGGTTCAACGGGCGCGGTTCAACGGGCGCGGTTCAACGGGCGCTGCTCAGCGGCGGGCCACGCCGCGTACGCAGAAGGAGATCGGGTTGCGCGCGCCGCAGGCGAAGACGAACCGGTCCAGGGTCTCGACGGTGAAACCCGCCGCCTCGATCGCCGCCACGCTGTCCCGGCCCGTGTGGCAGCCGCCGGTCAGGCGCGGCCACACCGTCGCGTCCAGCAGGTCCTGGGCGCGGGCCCAGCCGGGGCTCCCGGCACGGACGTGTTCGAGGAAGCGCAGCCGCCCGCCGGGCGCGAGCACCCGGCGTATCTCCCGCAGCCCGGCGCCGGGATCGGGCAGCGAGCACAGCACGAAGGTGACCACCGCCGCGTCGAAGCCCTCGTCGGCGGCCGGGAGCCGTTCGGCCAGGCCGCCCGCGACCTCGATCCGCGCGGGGGCCGCCCGGGCGGCGCGGTGGGCCGCCGCCCGCAGCAGCGGCTCCGGCTCGACGGCCAGCACACCGGTCACTGACGGCGGATAGTGGCCGAAGTTCAGCCCGTTGCCGGCGCCGACCTCGATCACCCGGCCCGACAGCCCGGCCAGCAGCGCCTCCCGCTGCCCGGCGAGGCCCCGCCGGTCGAGCACCTGGCTGAACCAGGTGTAGAAGCGTGCGAACAGCGGATGGCTGATCTCGGTCACCGGCATGGTCGTCCGCATGGCGCCCCCTCGCGAGGTTCATTCCCCGGGCGCGGCGGCCTGTCGCGACGCTGCCGCGGGCGATTACCGAACCGGGGCGAACGGCGCGTCGTCGTGACCGGTCATCGCGGGTACGGGCGCAGTGAGCGGACGGAGAGGAGCACGTCATGACCGCTGCCGCGGAGCCGGCCACCCGGCTGCCGCTCATCGGCGACAGGGCCCCCGGCTTCGAGGCCGAGAGCACGCACGGGCCGGTTCGGCTCGCCGACTACGCGGGGCGGTGGCTGGTGCTGTTCAGCCATCCCGCCGACTTCACCCCGGTGTGCACCACCGAGTTCGTCGCCTTCACCGAACTCGCCGAGGAGTTCGCGGCCCGCGGCGTCGCCCTGCTCGGCATCTCGGTCGACTCCGTGCACAGCCACCTCGCCTGGACCCGGGCGATCGAGGAGAGGCTCGGCGTGCGGGTGCCGTTCCCGGTCATCGCCGACGTCGGCACCCACGTCTCCCGCGCGTACGGCATGCTCCACCCGAACGCGTCGGCCACGGCGGCGGTCCGGGCGGTGTTCGTCATCGACCCCGAGTCGGTCGTCCGCGCGATCCTCTACTACCCGATGAACGCGGGGCGCATGGTCCCCGAGATCCTCCGGCTCGTCGAGGCGCTGCAGACGGCCGACCGCGACGGCGTCTCCTGCCCGGCCAACTGGCGGCCCGGCGACGACGTGCTGCTGGGCGCGCCGCGAACCCAGGCCGAGGTGGAGGCCAGGCAGGCCGACGAGAGAGTCAAGCTCGTCGACTGGTACCTCGCAGGAGTCCCCGGCCGTCCCGTCTGATCCGTCCGTCCGAGCCGTACGGCGCCACGCCGGGCCCGGCACGCGGGTGATGTTCCGGTAAAACTCATCTGGTGACTCAAGACGTGACGAACTGGGCGGGCAACATCACCTTCCGGGCCGGGCGGGCCGACCGGCCGTCCTCGCTGGAGGAACTGCGCGGGCTGGTTGCCCAAAGCGGGAAGGTCCGCGTCCTCGGCAGCGGCCACTCCTTCAACCACATCGCCGACTCACCGGGCGCGCTCGTCTCGCTGGACGGCCTGCCCCCCGAGATCGACATCGACTCCGCGTCGGCGGCCGTCCGGGTCGCCGCGAGCGTGCGGTACGGCGAACTCGGGCGGCGCCTGCACGAGAAGGGCTACGCCCTGCCCAACCTCGCGTCCCTGCCGCACATCTCGGTCGCGGGCTCCTGCGCGACCGGCACCCACGGCTCGGGCGACGGCAACGGCGGGCTCGCGACGTCGGTGCGCGCGGTCGAGATGGTGACCGCCGAGGGCGACCTCGTCACGCTGAGCCGGGACGCGGACGGCGACCGGTTCGGGGGCGCCGTCGTGTCGCTCGGCGCGCTCGGCGCCGTCGTCGCCCTGACGCTCGATCTCCTGCCGGCGTTCGACGTCCGGCAGCGCGTGTACGAGGGGCTTCCGGCGGAGGTGCTCGACGACCGGTTCGACGCCGTCATGTCCGCCGCCTACAGCGTGAGCCTGTTCACCGACTGGCGGACCTCGCGCGTCAACCAGGTCTGGGTCAAGGAACGCCTCGCCCCCACCTTCGGCGGCATCGACGACGCGGAGCCGGACGGCTTCTTCGGGGCGGCCCCTGCCGACGGCCCGCGCCACCCCGTACCCGGCGTGTCCCCGGTGCACTGCACGACCCAGATGGGGACGCCCGGCCCCTGGTTCGAGCGCCTGCCGCACTTCCGGCCCGATTTCACCCCGAGCAGCGGCGAGGAGCTCCAGGCGGAGTACATGGTGCCCAGGCGGCACGCGGCCGAGGCGTTCCGGGCGCTCGGCGCGATCGGCGACCGCATCGCCCCGGTCCTCCAGATCTCCGAGATCCGCAGCATCGCCGCCGACGACCTCTGGCTGAGCCCGAGCCAGGGGCGCGACACCGTGGCCTTCCACTTCACCTGGGTCAAGGACCCGGCCGCCGTGACGCCGGTGCTGACCGCGATCGAGGAGCGCCTGGCGCCGTTCGGGGCGCGACCCCACTGGGGGAAGCTCTTCACCCTCCCGCCGGACGTCCTGCGCACCCGCTATGAGCGCATGGACGACTTCGCCGCCCTGGCACGGCACTACGACCCCCGGGGCGTCTTCGCCAACGAGTACGTCGAGCGGTACGTCTTCGGGCGGCGATAAGCCGCGATTCGCGGGGATGGGCCGGGGTACGTGTGTGCCGCGGCCGCGCCGCGTCCCCGGCGTACGGCCCCGGCCGTACGGGTGAGGGGAGGCGCCATGCGGATCGAGGACTACGCGCTCGTCGGCGACATGCACACCGCCGCCCTGGTGGGCCGGAACGGCTCGGTCGACTGGCTGTGCCTGCCCCGCTTCGACTCCGGCGCCTGCTTCGCGGCCCTGCTGGGCGGGCACCGGGCCGGGCACTGGCTGCTGGCGCCCGCCGCGGGAGGCACCTGCGCCGGGCGCCGCTACCGCGACGGCACGCTGGTGCTGGAGACGACCTGGGACGTGCCCGGCGGGTGCGCCCGTGTCCTCGACTTCATGCCGCCGCGCCAGGAGGCGCCCGACGTCGTCCGGATCGTGGAGGGCGTGCGCGGCCGGGTGGAGATGCGTACGGAACTGCTGCTGCGCTTTGACTACGGCGAGGTGGTGCCCTGGACGCGCGAGCGCGGCGGCGAACTGGCCGTGATCGCCGGTCCGAACGCCGCGTGGCTGCAGTCTCCCGTGCCGCTGACGCAGGAGTCGCGCCCGCGCGCCGCGACCGCCTCGTTCACCGTCGCGGCGGGGGAGCGGGTGCCGTTCGTGCTCACCTGGCAGGAGTCGTGGCGGAGCCGCCCGCACCGGCTGGAGGCCGCCGAGGAGCTGGCGAACACCGAGCGCATGTGGCGGGAGTGGCTCGGCCGGTGCCGTTACCGGGGTGAGTACGCCGAGGCGGTGTCCGGCAGCCTCGTCACGCTCAAGGCCCTCACCTACGCCCCGACCGGCGGCATCGTCGCGGCGCCCACCACGTCCCTGCCGGAGCTGATCGGAGGCTCCCGCAACTGGGACTACCGCTACAGCTGGCTGCGGGACGCCGCGTTCACCCTCCAGGCGCTCATCGGGGCGGGGTACTCAGAGGAGGCGACCGCCTGGCGTGACTGGCTGCTGCGGGCCGTCGCCGGAGACCCGGCCGACCTGCAGATCATGTACACGATCGACGGCGGCCGCCGGATGCCCGAGCGGACCCTCGACCGGCTGCCGGGATACGAGGGGTCCCGGCCGGTGCGGGTCGGCAACGCCGCCGCCCGGCAGTTCCAGCTCGACGTGTACGGCGAGGTGATCGACTGCCTCTACCAGGCCAGACAGGCGGGGCTGGGGCCGGAGGAGGACGCCTGGGACCTGCAGCGCGCGTTCATGGACTATCTGGAGGGCGCGTGGCGCGAGCCGGGCAACGGGCTCTGGGAGGTGCGCGGGCCGCGCCGCCCGTTCGTGCACGCGAAGGTCCTCGCGTGGGTGGCCGCGGACCGGATGGTCGCCTCGGTGGAGCGGCAGGGGCTCGACGGTCCGGTGGGCCGCTGGCGCGCCCTGCGGGAGGAGATCCACCAGGACGTGTGCGCCCACGGGTACGACCCCGGCCGCAACACCTTCACCCAGTTCTACGGCTCCAGGGGGCTGGACGCCGCGCTGCTGCTGATCCCCCGGCTCGGCTTCCTGCCGCTGGACGACCCCCGCCTGGCGGGAACCGTCGACGCCGTGTGCCGCGAGCTCACGGAGGACGGATTCGTGCTGCGCTACCGGCCGGAGGCCGACGGGGTGGACCGGCTGCCGGGCGGGGAGGGGG
Source organism: Microbispora triticiradicis (assembly GCA_003260025.2). Taxonomy (GTDB): domain Bacteria; phylum Actinomycetota; class Actinomycetes; order Streptosporangiales; family Streptosporangiaceae; genus Microbispora; species Microbispora triticiradicis. The sequence continues at coordinate 31,344 of QFZU02000048.1, forward strand.
TCTTCGTCCCCTGCTCCTTCTGGCTCGCGCACGCGCTCGCCCTGCTGGGCCGGCGCAGTCGGGCGCGGGCGCTGTTCGAGCGGCTGCTGTCCCTGCGCAACGACGTCGGCCTGCTGGCGGAGGAGTACGACCCCGGCCACCGCCGCCAGGTGGGCAACTTCCCCCAGGCCTACAGCCACGTCTCGATCGTCAACACGGCGGAGGCCCTGACGGCGGCGGCGCCATCTGCATGACAGATGTACTTCATCTGCAATCCGCGCGTCTCGCGGTCTCCCCTCCGTGCCGTCCCCGGTTGCATGATGCAAGAGAGGGGTCTCGGGCCCCCGGCCACCTGGGAGAAGAGGTGACACATCATGGTGCAACCAGGTCTGGCTCGACGCCCGGACGTCACGGAGCTGCGCCAGACGTACGACCGGGCGGGATCGACCGCCCCGGCGCAGGTCATGGACGCGGTGACGCTCCTCGCCGGCCTCTACCTCGCCATCTCGCCGTGGATCGTGGGATTCACCGGGTTCGGCGGCCTGACGGTCAACAACCTGATCGTCGGGCTGGTCGTCACGGCGCTCGCGCTGAGCTGCGCCTCCGCGTTCGGCCGGACGTACGGCGTGAGCTGGGTGACACCGGTGCTCGGCGTCTGGGCGATCATCGCACCGTGGGTGATCAGAGGCCAGCCGGCGACCACCGCGACCATCTGGAACAACGTGGTCACCGGAGCGATCATCTTCCTGTTCGGCCTCGGCGCGCTCGCGTTCGCGGCCAACTACCGGCAGCACGAGCACGGCCGGCGGAGAGGAGTCGGCGCACCCGGCGGTGAGTGGTAGCCGGCGCGGCAGCCCGCCGCCTGCGGTCCGACGCCAGCGGTCCGACGCGGCGGGGCCGGCCGGATCGACGGGGCGTGAGAGGGTCCGAGCCCGCTCACGCCCCGCCATCGTGATCACCCCGCGTCATACGGGAGCCCGAGTGCCAGGCGGGCCCGTACCCGGGGATGTGGCGCATATCACGGTTAGGTGCCGTCGGGGCGAGGACCTGCGGAAGCGTGGTGCAGAAGGTGCAGAAATGGACCAGTTTGCCGGTTTTTCGGTCGTGTCCTACTCGTGATCTACTATGCTTCCGGTCAGTGCGCCGGTGCGTGGTCCTCAACCCGAGGACGACCGGCGACCGCCGAATCCCGGATGTCATCGAACCCGGGAACCGGGGACCCACGTCTCTCTGGGGTGAATCCGGACCATCCGGTAGGGCTACTCCTGGCCCGAACCCGTCAGCTAACCCGGTAGGCGGCCAAGGAGAGGAGAGCGCGTGGAGTGTCCGCTCCACCTGCCCACCCGGTCCGGCCTCCGTCGCCGGACCACATGCCCGCCCTGGAACGTCTCCAGGCTTCCGGGGTGACGGCGCGCCCGTGACGGGCTGCCACATCTCCCGTTTCTGAATCCCGTCCGACCCCGCCCGCCCGGGGACCGCCGCGGCCGTGTCCGCCGGTGCGTCCGCCGGCGTGACGGTCGGTGTGACGGTCATGCCCGCATGCCGTCGTGCCCGGCGGCGGGTTCGTCATGTTCTGACGCGCGCCATAGGAGCCTTCGATTTCTACCGATCCGATAGCACAGCAGTTGCTCGACGCCGTACGCCCGGAGCTCGGCTACCGGGAACGGCCCGGGAAGCCGACCAAGTTCGGCGAGTGGTACGCCGACAACATCGCCATGGACTCCGACTTCAAGGCGGCTCCCTGGTGCGACATGTTCGTCTCGTGGGCGGCCGACCGGGCCGGCGTGCAGGACCACGTCGGCGAGTTCGCGCTGACCACCCGGCACGCCAAGTGGTTCGAGCAGCAGGGCGCCTGGAGTCGCGAGCCGGAACCCGGGGCCGTGGTCTTCTTCGACTGGTCGGGGTCGAAGCGCATCAAGGACATCGACCACGTCGGCATCGTCGAGAAGGTCGTCGGCGGCAAGGTCCACACGATCGAGGGCAACGTCGACGGCGTCTGGCTCAAGCGCAAGGTGCGCGACTCCAGCAAGATCGTCGGGTACGGCCTGCCACGCAAGGTCAAGGTGATCCCGAAGGTGACCGTCACCGTCCAGCCCGTGGCGGCGGACGCCGCGGTTCAGGGGGCGGTGGTCCAGGGGGCGGTGGTCCAGGGGGCGGCGGCGTCGGCCACGCGGAGCATGGCCGCGGGTCACGGGCAGCCGCCGGGCACGGCCTTCTCGCCGAGCGACGCCGTCCTGCCGGCCGGTCTGCTGTTCGCGCTCGTGTCGACCGCGGTGACCGGTCTGCGCTTCAGGGCCGCCGCGGCGGCGACGTCCGGCGGACGGCACCGAAGGGGTGGCCCGCGGCGGGAGGGGTACGGCGGCGAGCGGCGCGGCCAGGAGGTCGTGGGAGCCGGGGTGTCCGGCCCCGCCGCGGCGCAGGAGCCGTTCCACCTCCTCGGCTGACCGGCCGGAGAGGCGCCTGGGAACACTCTGGGAGTTCGAGATCGTTTGCGGGTGTCTGTGAAATTCGGCGACTCGCGCGGCTAGGGTGGGCAGCCACCCGCGGAAGCCGTGGAGCTTTCCCCGATACGACCGCTGGGAGTTGTCTCACATGTACGGGCGCGTCCCCTCACAGACGAGCCAGGATGATCAGTTTCGTCAGGAGATCCTCTCCAGCGACGAGCCGTCCGGCACGAAGAGCAGGAAGCCCCTCGTCATCGTCGCCGTGATCCTGGTCGCCGTACTCGCGGCGGCGGGCGCGGGCTTCGCGTTGCGCGGCGCCACGGACCCGGGCCCCTCCGCGGGCGGTGCCGGGCAGCAGACGGCGCCGGCGCAGGAGAACGGCGCCGATGATCCCGCCGAGGCGGGACCGGACTCCGGAACCGACGCCGAGGGCGGCGCGGATGACGGCGCGGATGACGGCTTGGCGGGCGACGCCGAGGGCGGCGGCGCGGACGGAGGCGCGGACGGCGGCTCCGCGCAGGCGCCAGCCGGAGACGGCACGGGCACCGGCGCCGGTGGGTCCACCGGTCAGGCGCCCGGAGGCACGGGCCAGGCGAAGACCGGGCCGGCCGGAAAGGCGGGCGGCGGCACGAAGGGCGGCGCGGGCACCGGCTCCGGCGGAGGCGACGACACGCCCTCGACGGCCGGCGGCTCCGGCGGCCTCATCCCGGGGGAATGCGCCGCCTCCGGATGCTGAGTCCGCGTGACGACCGCGTGCCCGGCGAGTGCGCCGCCCCCGCGAGCCCGGCCGGCTTCCGGCGGGCGTACCGGATCACCAAGTGCGTGAAGGCGACGGGTCAGGAGGACGGATCGGGCCAGCCGAGCGGGAACGAGACGGTCGTGGGCGGTTCGCCGGCCGCGTCGGTGAACTCGCGCATGGCGGTGATCAGAGCCTGACGCCGGGGAGCGGGCATCCGGGCGAGGATCGCCGCGATCTCCGCCTTGCGCCGGGCGGTGACCTCGTCCACGATGCGCGAGCCTACGTCGGTCAGCCGCAGCAGCGTCTCCCGCCGGTTCTGCGGGTTCACCTCGCGCTTCAGCAGCCCGGCGGCGGCGAGGCGGTCCGCCATCCGCATCGCGGTCGAGGGATTCACGCCGAGTCTCTCGGCCAGCGTGACCAGTTTGGTCTCTCCCTGCCCGACCACCAGCAGCATCCGGAACTGCGGCAGCGTGACTCTGTCCTCCGCGGAGGCGAGGGAGCGTGCGGAGATCGCGACGAGCACCCGCGACGCGGTGAGCACGGCGGACGTGACGGCCTCCAGGTCGTCCGCGATCGGCTCCTCGTCCCCATCCTTAGCCATAGGCATCGTTTTTACACGGTCCCAGCCGCCGTCTCGTCATTGCACCGGACAAAGGTTCCCACCCTGTGACCAGGAGTTGTACGGCGAGGACGGCGGCGATGCGTCCCGACATGCACCTCTGTGCGAGCGCGTGTGCTGATCGCTTCTGTGGGTAGTCGCGGGGGCACGGAAAACACGGAGGGAAACGATGGGCTGGAGCTACCGTAAGTCAATCAAGATGGGGCCTTTCAGACTCAACCTGTCGCGCGGCGGTGTGGGCCACAGCTACGGCGGCCGCGCCTTCCGCGTGACCAAGACGGCGGACGGGCGTCGCACCCTGACGGTGAACCTGCCCGGCGGCTTCCACTGGAAGAAGACGCTCAGTTAGGGCGGGTGCGTGACGCGCCGGGCGCGCCTCCGGCCCGCCCGGCGCAGGACCCCCGGCGGCGTCACTTCTCCGGGCGTCACTTCTCCGGGCTCATTTCTCCGGGCGTCACTTCTTCGGGTGCAGAGCCGAGGGCTTGTGCACCGCCGAGCCGCCGCTCTTCTCACTGCGCACCTTGTACTGCGGGTCCTCCGGAGACGCGGCTACGGTGCGGCCGGCCTCCTCGGTCCGTTCGGTGATCTTCTTCTCGACCTTGCCTTCGGCGGTCCCGCCGTGGCTCTTCCAGGTCACCTCGTCGCCGATCTTCGGTTGTTCCTCGGATTCGCGCTTGTCACTCATGGGCCCGCGCATACCCCCTCGTCCCGCCGGCACTCGGGATGAGAATCCAGGAAAAGGGCGATCCCTTGGGCGCCTGATCTCCGTTCCGTTTCCCCGGCGTTTCCCCGGGGCGCCGAAACCGTACGTTCCACGCCGCCGTGGCGCGCGTCAGGCGGGCCGCTTGCGGGCGTGATGGGACCTTTGCGGGTGAAGCGCCCGATCATCATGCTTGACCGGACATTGGTCGTGGGATGCGTGATCACTCCCTGGTGCGGCGCTTACCGTCGTCTCGTACCATCCATGACCTCGGGGGAGTCTCATGCCTCTCTGCACTGCCGTACTGGCCGCCGCCCTCCTCTCCGGGCCGGCCGTCGTGCCGCCGGACCCGGCTCCGACCGGGACGACGGCCACCGCGGACACGAACGACGCCGCGCCGTCGTGGCGGCCGGCGGGACCATTCGCTCTCACGCCCGGCGGGGCGCCGCAGGACGGGGAGTCTCCGCTCATGCTTCCGCAGGCGCCGCCGTGGATGGCGCCCGGCGGGACGGCGGGCGAGCGGGGCGACGCCGGCGCGGACTCCGCTCCCGGGAGCGCCCCGGACGTGCCGCGTGATCCCGGCGCGGACGCCGGGCCGGTCGCGGACGGCGACGTCGTCAGGCCGGGGGAGAAGGCCGGCGGCGCGGAGAACGTCAGCCCGTCGGGATCGAACACCTCGATCATCCCGCTGATCGATCCCAAGACGCGCGACGTCGTGTTCCAGCCGGCGTCGGCGCCCGGCAAGCCGGGCGAGGCGCCGAAGCCGTTCACCTTCCACTCCGCGCAGGGAGTGCAGAAGACCAGGTCGTTCCCGCCGGCCCACGTGCGGAAGAAGGTTATCCAGCGCCCCCGGCAGCAGCAGCGGCCGCGCGGCTGGTGAACAACGCGCCCGAGACGGCCTGACGGACAGGCCCGCGCCCGGCCCGCCACCCAGCAACGACCTTTCCACGACTAAGGAAGCACCATCATGAAAACCCGTCTGCTCGCCTTTGCCGCGCTGACCGCGGCGCTGTCGATGTCCGCGGCGTGCGGTAGCCAGGGCGGCGACTCCGCGGCCCCGGTCGCGGTCAACGAGACCGCCACCGACATGACCACCGAGACCCCCACCACCAGCGCCGAGCCGAGCGAGGGCGCCTCCGCGACGCCCTCGGCCTCGGTGGCCGCGTCGCCGGTCGGGCCCGCCTGCGCCTCGCTCCCGGCCTCGGGCAAGGGCAGTCCCGCCGAACTGGCCAAGGTGCCGGTGGGCGCCGCGCTCTCCGACATTCCGTCGCTCTCCACGCTGGCCCGTGTGGTGAAGAAGGCCGGGCTCGAGGAGACGCTCAACTCCGCCCAGGACATCACCGTGTTCGCGCCCACCAACGAGGCGTTCGGCAAGATCCCGAAGAACCAGCTCGACCAGCTGCTGACCAAGCGCAAGTCGCTCCGGGGGCTGCTGGCCTACCACGTGGTCAAGGGACGGAAGGCGCCCGCGGACCTGAAGGGCGAGCTGACCAGCCTGGAAGGCCGCAAGCTCACCGTCTCGGGCGCGGCGCCCAACCTCAAGGTCAACGACGCCGCCGTGACCTGCGGGAACCTCGCCACCTCCAACGCGACCGTCTACCTGGTCGACAAGGTCCTCATGCCGAGGTGACCGGCCGCCGTCCAGGACGGTGTCCTCCGGGGGTGTGCCGCATGCGGCGCGCCCCCGGATTCGTTTCCACCCCTTTTTCGCTCCCGATTCTCCGCGCGGGGTGCGGCCTATGTCCTGAAGCGGCCGATTCTCTTATTTGACCGGACACTGAGTGTCAGGTCCGTGAACGCCCGGCATCAGCCGCTTACCTTCGTTCTTGTACCGTCCACCAATATTCGGGGGAAATACTCATGCCTATAGCTACTGCCGTACTCGCCGCGGCTCTCCTGTCGGGGCCGGCGCCAGCCGACCAGAGCCCGATGGCCGCCAAGGAGCAGCTGTCGCCCGGCAAGAAGATCGCCGCGATGGCGATGAACCACCCGGAGGAGCCCGACTTCGTCGCGTCCAAGGCGCTGGAGATCCTGGACAAGGGCGCGAAGGTCACCCCGTTCACCAAGCCGGACGACGAGGCCGGCGCCCAGGGCATGGGCGGCCCGGCGGCCGGAGGCCCGCGGAACGCGGGCCAGGCGAACACCGGCCAGGCGGCCGGGGCTCCGCAGGGCGCGGGCCAGGCGGGCGGCAAGCAGGGGGCCGCCGGCCAGGAGCCCGGCGGCACGAACGGCTTCATGCCGCTGGGCAACGGCGGCATGTTCACCATGCCGGCGAGGAACAACAGCGGCGACGCCAACAGTGGCGCCAACGGTGGCGCCAACGGCCAGAACGCGCCGCGGGACATCTTCCTCAACCCCTCCACGCAGAAGCCCACCTACGCGAAGCTGTCGGGCGACGACCTGACCGGCGCGCCCACCGGCCGGCAGAAGAAGGAGGACGACGAGGCGGCGGACGCATGGCTCCGGCCGGCGAAGCCGGCCACCGGGGCCAAGAAGGTGATCAAGGCCAAGGGCCAGGCCAGGCCGAGGAGCGCCGACCCCTTCTCGATGCCGGGCTGGGACTGACCCCCACCGCCGCGTGGGCGGCAGTGGGACGACCGAGGGGTGAGCCGGCCGGGACCGGCTCACCCCTCATCGCCGTGCGTGCGGGCGTCCGGCCCGTCGCAGGTCGACGACCTCCACCAGGTCGGCCAGGTCCACGTGGACGGCCACCTCCTCGACGGTGGCGCAGAAGCCGACGTGATACCCCAGATGGCGCACTCGCAGGAGCCGCCGGCCCTCGATGACGACGGAGTCCACCTCGTGCCCCTCCGCACTCACCCACCTGCGCATGACGGCAGAGTAGGAAACCCCAGGTCATGAAGGGGTAAACCGCGGCAGGACCCCGCCGTGCCGGGACCGCGCGGCGCCGGCGGCGGCCGGACAGAACATCCCGACATAACTGGGGATAAGGGGTGAGAAGCGGCGAGGCCGAGGGGTATGACGGCAGCGTCGACGGGTGTGCGGGCCGGGGGGATCGGCATGACGGGCGGGTGGACGTTCGAGGGGCAGCCCAGCCCCATCGGCGCGGGCACCATGACGCTGGTGGCCGGGGGCTCGTTCTGTGTGTCGTCCCGCAACGGCGACATCCTGCCGGGAGCGGCCCAGGGGATCTACTACGCCGACACCCGGCTGCTGTCGCAGTGGGAGCTGCGCGTCGACGACGGCCCGATCGAGGAACTGCAGGTCGTCACCGGCGAGCCGTACCACGCGATGTTCCTCGGCCGGGCCGCGCCCAGGCCGGGCCAGGTGGAGAGCACCCTGCTGGTGACGCGCGACCGGTACGTCGGCGGCGGACTGTCGGAGGACCTCGTCATACGGAACATGTCCCACGAGCCGGCCGGCCTCGTCGTGACCCTGCTCGTCGGCTCCGACGTGTGCGACCTGTTCGAGGTGAAGACCCACAGGGTGCATTGGGTGGCCGACGTGACGACAGCGGCGGAGGACCGCTCGCTGCGCATGTTCTCCGTCAGCAAGGCCCGGGGAGCGCGGGTGACGGCCGAGGCCGGCGACACGCCGGTGCTGGCGGTGCCGGCTCCGCGCATGCTCCTGTTCCGGGCGGTGGTGCCGCCGCGGGGCGAGTGGAGGGCCGCACTGAAGGTCAACCCGATCATCAACGGGGTCGAGACCGAGGCGTGGTACTGCCACAAGCGGCTGACGCCCGCGCTCGCCGAGCACGCGGGGCGGCTGTTCGAGTGGGACCGGAGCCTGCCGGAGGTCACCACCTCCAACGCCGCGCTCGGCGCGATCCTGCGGCAGTCCCACCAGGACATCGGCGCGCTGCGGCTGTTCGATCCCGGGAACCCGGACCTGCCGCCCAGCGTGGCGGCCGGGGCGCCCTGGTTCATGACGCTGTTCGGCCGCGACTCGCTGCTCACCTCGCTGCTGGTCCTGCCGCTCGACCCCGGCATTGCGTACGGCACGCTGTGCCGGCTGGCCGACCTGCAGGGCACGAAGGCCGACCCGATGACCGAGGAGGAGCCGGGCAAGATCCTGCACGAGCTGCGGTACGGCGCCCGGCCGGACAGCGCTGGCGTGGGCGGGCACGCCTACTACGGCTCGGTGGACTCCAGCCCCCTGTTCGTCGTCCTCCTCGGCGAGCTGCGCCGCTGGGGTCTCGACACCGAGGCGGCATGGCGGCTGCTCCCGAAGGCCGACGCCGCGCTGGAGTGGATCGAGCGGTACGGCATGCGCGACGGGTTCCTGTGGTATCGGCGCAAGACCGACCAGGGCCTGGTCAACCAGGGGTGGAAGGACTCCTTCGACGGGATCAACTTCGCCGACGGCGCCCTCGCCCGGCCGCCCATCGCGCTGGCCGAGGTGCAGGGATACGTCTACGCCGCCTACCTCGCCCGCCACTACTTCGCCCGCGAGGCGGGGGACGCCGAGGCCGAGCGGCACTACCGCGGGCGGGCCGCGGAGCTGCGGGCCCGGTTCAACGAGCGGTTCTGGCTGCCCGACCGCGGCTACTTCGCTGTGGGGCTCGACCACGAGGGACGGCCGATCGACGCCCTCGCCTCCAACATGGGCCACTGCCTGTGGTCGGGCATCGTCGACCGGGACAAGGCGGCTTCGGTGGCCGGTCACCTGCTCTCGCCCCGGATGTTCACCGGTTTCGGCATCCGCACGCTCGCCTCCGACATGGGCGCCTACAACCCGATGAGCTACCACAACGGCTCGGTGTGGCCGCACGACAGCGCGCTGGCCGCGGCCGGGCTCATGCGGTACGGCTTCGTGGAGGAGGCTCAGCGGGTGGCCTGCGGCCTGCTCGACGCCGCCCGGGCCTTCGGCGACCGGCTGCCCGAGCTGTTCTGCGGCTTCGACCGCGGCGAGTTCAACCTCCCGGTGCCCTACCCGACCTCGTGCTCCCCGCAGGCGTGGTCGTCGGCCGCGCCGATCCAGCTCGTGCGCCTCCTGCTGCGCATCGACCCCTGGGTGCCGCACGGCAAGGTGTGGATCGCGCCCGCACTGCCGGCGGGGTTCGGCGACCTGCGCATCTCCGGCATGCACCTCGCGGGGACCCGGGTCGACCTGGACGCCCGGGAGGGCAGCGGCGTGCCGCACGTGACCGGCCTGCCCGGCGACGTGCTCCTCATCCCGGAGCCCCGCCCGCCGACCCCCTCCCGTACCGGCGCCTGACCGCCGGGCGGCCGTGCGCGTCGTCTCGGGCATAGTGAAAGCGTGGCCGACGACCTGAACTACTACTCGACGCTCATCGCGGTCGCCGACGACTGCCCGGTGACCACCGCGAAGGTGCCCGAGCCCCGAGGCGGCAGGCCGACCGTCGCCGTCCTGCAGTACGAGATGATCTCCGGCGCGCCGTACGGCCTGACCCAGGAGGACGTGCTGTTCGAGAGCTGGCTGCGCCGGCAGGACCTTCCGGACCTGACGGAGGAGCGGCGCGCGGCGCTGCGGAAGGACTTCTTCTCCCGCCCGCAGGCGTGCCTGCGGGGATCGCCGCTGCCCAAGAAGTACGGCTGGGGGCTGCTGTTCGACGCCGACGGCCGGATCGCGCTGTGCCCGATGGAGTCGGAGGAGTACCGGCACATCGTCGGGGGCGAGGGGGCCGGCGCGGGAGACGGCGCGGCGGGCGGTGACGGCGCGGCGGGCGGCGACGGCGGAGTGCGGGTGCTGAAGGCGCTCCGCTCGCGCCGCGCCTGACGTCCGGTTTGTCGTAATTCGCCGGGGGTATACCCCCAGGTCGCGGAGGCGCGGCGTTCCGAAGGAGGCTGCGATGAGCGAGGTCGAGCTCAGCGTGCGGATCCCGGTGGGCGAGGTCGTCCTCGACGCGGACGTGGCCGTGCCCCGGGACGCGCGCGGAGCGGTGCTGTTCGCCCACGGCAGCGGCAGCGGCCGGCACAGCCCGCGCAACCGCTACGTGGCGGGGGAGCTGCAGCGGGCCGGCCTGGCCACGGTCCTCGCCGACCTGCTCACCGCCGAGGAGGAGCGGGCCGACGCCCTCACTGGGCACCTGCGGTTCGACATCGGCCTGCTCGCCGCCCGGGTGGGGGCGCTGGCCGACCGGCTGCCCGGCGACGACCTCACCCGGGGCCTGCCCGTCGGGCTGTTCGGGGCCAGCACGGGAGCCGCGGCCGCGCTCGTCGCCGCCGCCACCCGGCCGGGCGTCGTACAGGCGGTGGTCTCCCGCGGCGGCCGGCCGGACCTCGCGGGGAACGCGCTGCGTGCGGTGCGCCAGCCGACGCTGCTGATCGTGGGGGAGCGCGACCCCATCGTGATCGGCCTCAACCGGGAGGCGATGGAGTCGCTCACCGCGCACGTCCGCATGGAGGTCGTGCCCCACGCCACGCACCTGTTCGAGGAGCCCGGCGCCCTGGAGACGGTCGCGCGGCTCGCCCGCGACTGGTTCGTACGCCACCTCCAGTCCACGCCGCCTGCTCCCTGAGCTGCCCCGCTACGATCTGACATCATGGAGCAGCGCGTTTTGGGCAGGACAGGCAGGCGGGTGGGCGTGGTCGGGCTGGGCGCCTGGCAGCTCGGAGCCGACTGGGGCGAGGTGAGCGAGGCCGATGCGCTGGCCACGCTCGGAGCCGCGGTCGAGGCCGGGACCACCTTCATCGACACGGCCGACGTGTACGGCGACGGCCGAAGTGAGAAGATCATCGGCAAGCTGATCAAGGAGCGGCCCGGTCTGACGGTCGCCACCAAGATGGGCCGCAGGGTGCAGCAGACGCCCGACGCCTACACTCTGGACAACTTCCGCGCCTGGACCGACCGTTCCCGGGAGAACCTGGGCGTCGACACGCTCGACCTGGTGCAGTTGCACTGCCCGCCGAGCACGGTCTTCGACACCGACGAGGTCTTCGACGGGCTCGACACGCTGGTGGCCGAGGGCCGGATCGCCGCGTACGGCGTCAGCGTGGAGACGGTCGCCGAGGCGCTGACCGCGATCGCGCGGCCGGGGGTGGCCACCGTGCAGATCATCCTCAACGCCTTCCGGCTCAAGCCGCTCGAAGAGGTCCTGCCCGCCGCGGAGAAGGCCGGGGTCGGCATCATCGCCCGGGTCCCGCTGGCCAGCGGCCTCCTGTCGGGCAAGTACGGCCCGCAGACGGTCTTCGCCGAGAACGACCACCGCAACTTCAACCGCCAGGGCGCGGCGTTCGACGTCGGCGAGACCTTCTCCGGCGTGGAGTACGGCGTCGGCCTCCAGGCGGTCGACCGGCTGCGCGGACTCGTGCCCGAGGGCATGACACTGGCGCAGTTCGCCCTGCGCTGGATCATCGACCAGCCGGGGGTGAGCGTCGTGATCCCCGGCGCCCGCAACCCCCAGCAGGCCCAGGCCAACGCCGCGGCGGCGCAGTTCCCGCCCCTCACCGCGGAGGCGCAGGACGAGGTCCGCAACGTCTACGACGACCTCATCCGCCCCCAGGTCCACCACCGCTGGTGACCACGGCTGCAGAGCGCCCTGGGGTCCGCCGCCGTTCGCACGGGCTCACCCACCCGCACGACGGCGGCGCGTCCCCGAGGGTCAGCGGGCGGCGAGCCGCCCGTGGTGCGCGCGGTTGGCGTCGATGAGCCGATCGAGGGCGTCGCGGGCTGTCACGAGTTCCTCGACGTGCCGGCTGATCCGGTCCCGCTCCCGCACCAGCCGCTCGAACGCCTCGGTGGAGTTCTGCTCGCTCGGCGATTCCACGCACGGCAACAGCTCGGCGATCGTACGGCTGGAGAGCCCGGCGGCGTACAGGCGTTGGATGAACTCCACCCGTTCGACCTCGCCGTCGGTGTAGTGACGCTGGCCGCCGGCGCTGCGGGTGCTGGTGATAAGGCCCTGCTCCTCGTAGTAGCGCAGGGACCGGACGCTCACCCCGGCCCGTGACGCCAGTTCCCCGATCCGCATCGAACCTCTCCTGGGAAATCGCCACTCGAAACACTTGCATCTAACGTCAGTGTCAGGTTCTAGCGTGGTCATTGTCCAGCCGGCGGACGCGACCATCCGCGAAGCACCTGAGAGGCACGCAGTAATGACGTCCCTGTTCGATCACTACCGTCTCGGCGCGCTGACCCTGCCCAACCGTGTGGTGATGGCCCCGATGACCCGCGTACGCGCGGCGGCGGGCGGCCTGGCGACACCGTCCATGGCGACCTACTACGCCCAGCGAGCCACCGCCGGGCTCATCGTGACCGAAGGAGTGCAGCCGAGCCTCGTCGGGCAGTCCAATCCGGGCACCCCCGGGCTGTACACCGACGAGCAGACCGAATCCTGGCGGCCGGTGACCGGCGCGGTCCACGCCAACGGCGGTCGTGTTTTCGCCCAGATCATGCACGGGGGCCGCGTCTCCCACCCCGACACCACGGGCATGCGGCCGGTGGCCCCGTCGGCCGTCCCCGCGCCGGGGGAGGTGTTCACCCCGGCAGGGCCCAAGCCGGCGCCCGTGCCGCGGGCGCTGCCCACCGCCGAGGTGCCCGAGCACGCCCGGTCCTACGCCGAAGCCGCCCGCCGGGCCGTCGACGCCGGCTTCGACGGCGTGGAGCTGCACGGCGCGAACGGCTATCTCATCGCGCAGTTTCTCTCCAGCACCGCCAACCTGCGCACCGACGCCTACGGCGGCTCGATCGCCAACCGCATCCGGTTCGCCGTCGAGGCGGTGTCCGCGACCGTCGAGGCGGTGGGCGGCCACCGGACCGGGATCCGCCTCTCACCCGGCGCCGGCTTCTGGGGCGCGGAGGACACGGAGGTTCCCGGCCTGTACGGCGCGCTGCTCGCCGAGCTGGCCCCCTTGGGCCTGGCGTATGTCCACCTCGAGGCCACGGCCGACGAGGAGGTGCTCCTCGGGCTGCGCAAGGCCTGGCCCGGCACGCTCATCGTCAACCCGGTCTTCCCGATGGGCCCCCGGCAGACGGACAGGGCGGCGGCCGACCACTGGCTGGGGTGCGGCGCCGACCTGATCAGCTTCGGCCGCGCCTTCATCGCCAACCCCGACCTCGTGGAGCGGCTGCGCCAGGGGCTGCCGATCGCACCGCACGACGAGTCCACCTGGTACCAGGGCGGCGACACCGGTTACCTCACCTACTCCGCCTACCAGCACGCCGCCTGAAGAACCAGCGCTGTCACGGACCGGCCGGCCGAGGACGCCGGCCGTGTCGTCCGGGCCACCGCTGGTGACCATGGCCCTGGCGACCACCCGGATGGCCCCGCGCGGGGTTGCCGCGCGGGGCCCGTGCTCGTCAGACGCCTGTGCTCGTCAGACGGGGGTGCAGGTCACCTGGGACGGATTCGAGTTGGTGCCGTTCCAGGAGCCGTTGAAGCCGAACGAGGTGGAGGCGCCGGCGCCGAGCGCGCCGTTCCAGGACAGGTTCACGGCCTTCACGTCCGATCCGTTCACCGTGTGCGAGGCGTTCCAGAGCTGGGTGATCGCCTGGCCGTTGGGGAAGGTCCAGGCGACCGTCCATCCGCTGGTGGCGATGGTGCCGGTGTTCTTCACGGTGACGGTCGCCCCGAAGCCGCCGGGCCACTGGCTGGTGACGGCGTACGTCGCGGTGCACGCCTTACCCGTGCTCGCCGAGGGTGAGGGCGACGGGGAGGGACTCGCCGAAGGTGAGGGCGACGGCGAGGGGCTCGGAGAGGGAGACGGGCTCTGTGAGGGGGACGGCGACGGGCTGGGGCTGGGGCTGGGCGATTCCGAGGGCGAAGCCGACGGCGACGGGCTCGCGGAGGCGCCGGCCTTCTCCGCGGTCCAGGCGCTCACCCAGGCCAGCACCGCGTTCCAGTTGATCGCGACCTCGTTGACCGACCAGGCGTTGATGTCGTCCAGGTAGCACCTCTGCGGCCTGCACCCGCCGAGCCTCTCCTGGGCGACCGGGTCCTGCAGCCCGCTGTTGGGGCCGCCGGCCAGCGCGCCGGGTGGCGCGATCGGCAGCGACGAGTCGAGCTGGTGGGCCCAGAACCGGTGGTGAACGTTGCGCGAGGGCTGGTCGCCGTACCCGGTCACGTACGACTGGCCCAGCGGGTTGCGGCCGAACTCGTAGGCCATCGTCTCGAACACCCCGTTGCGGAAGCGTTCCTGCCCGCTGAAGTCGTAGGCGAGCGCGAGCAGCGCGGCGTTGTTGAGGATGAGGTTGTTCGAGCCCCAGATGTAGCCGCCGCCGGTCGGTGCGAACGGCACGGGGTAGCCCTGGTTGCGCATCGCGGTGAGCAGGGTGTCACCGTTGCTCACGAAGCGGTTGCGCAGTTGCGTCCCGATCGTGGAGGTCAGGCCGTTCGGGACGAGCGCGAGCGTGATGTCGCCGAGCGAGCCGACCTCCGACCACTGGGCGCCCTCGTTGGTGAAGCTCCTGCCGTAGTAGAGGGACGAGCCGGTGAGGGCGTCGCGGTAGGTCTGCTTGCCCGTGGTGACGTACAGCTCGGCGGCCGCCCAGTAGAACTCGTCGGTCACCTTGGTGTCGACGTACGAGCCGCCGCCCTGGTCGTCGTTGCTCGGGGCGATGATGGACGGGTTCGCCTTGGCCGCCGCGTACGCCTTCTCGGCGGCGGTGAGGCAGCGGCTGGAGAAGGCCGAGTCGATGGAGGCCCACACGCGGGCGCACTGCGCGGCCGACGCGGCGAGGTTCAGTGTCGCGGCGGTGGTGGGCGCCGACAACAGCCGGGGCTGGGGGTCCTGGTCGGGCCGCAGCGGCAGGCCGGTCCACGCCTGGTCGTGGATCTTGGCGTGTGCCATGCCCGCCAGCGACCTCCCGTCCGGGACCTGCATCTTCAGCATGAAGTCGATCTCCCAGCGGGCCTCGTCCAGGATGTCGGGCACGCCGTTGCCCCGCTCCGGGATGGCCATGGTGCCGTCGCCAAAGGCCGCGGGGTCGGCGCCGGAGACATACTTGGCCCGCTCGTAGACGTTGACGAGCTGCCACGCCGACATGCCGCCGTTCACCACGTACTTGCCGTGGTCACCGGCGTCGTACCAGCCGCCGCGGACGTCAAGCGTGTACCCGCAGCTCGTGCGGCAGGGCACGTTGTTGTCGCCCTGGTTGGGGGAGACGTTCAGGTGCCCGGCGGGCCGGGCGTACTGGCCGCCCACGTACTGACCGTTGATCGCGATGCCGCTGCGCTGGTGGTAGAAGAACGCGAGCGCGTCGTACGGCAGCTTCTTCCAGGCGTCCGCGCCGATGTCGAAGGGCCGGCTGGACTCGTTGCCCACGGTGAGCACGAAGTTCGTGCCCGTCCCGGTGTACGAAGAGAAATCGATCTTGTGAACGGTGTCGCCCGACGGCGCGTCCTGCCCGAAGACGGTCGTGGTCCCGGTCGCCACCACCTGGTCGGAGCCGTTGAGCAGGCTCCACGTCAGCGGCGATGTGGAGGAGTTGACGACGGTCGCCTGCTTGGCCGCGCCCGGCGCGTAGGCGACCTGGTTGACCTTGATGTTCTGCCCGAGCGGCGGCCGCGTGACGGCGTGCACCGGGCTTGTCGCGGTCACCACGGCGAACGACGCCGCGCCGACGGCAAGTGCCAGGGACAGCGCCGCTCGGGGGCGACGCGTCCATCCTGGCTTCTTCATGATTAACACCTCCGGCCTTTATGTTTCGTGACCGCATCATGAGGGGGAGGCGTGGCCGGGGGACATTCCTCAGCCGCATGCGTTTCACACCCGCAGGTCATCGGATCGGGCCGACGAACGATTCTGAATATTTCACGAATGCTTTCGCGGACTCTCTAAACTCTCGCGTGTGACCGGCACAAGCCTTCCCACCGAGCTAGGACCGCGGCGCCGCCAGGAGATCACGGTCGCGCAGATCGCCAGGCTGGCCGGGGTGTCCCCGCCGACCGTGTCCAAAGTGATCAACGGACGCCCCGGCGTGTCGGTCGCCACCCGGCGCCGGATCGAGGAACTGATCCGCGAGCACGGCTGGCAGCGCCGCCCGGAGAGGACCGAGCCCGCGGCCATCATCGAGGTCCTCTTCCAGGCCCTCGACAGCCTGTGGGCGCTGGAGCTCATCCGCGGCGTCAACGAGGTCGCCCAGTCCTACGGCCTGACCGTGGCCGTCACCGACATGCACGGGCACAACTCCCCGCACCGCGAGTGGATCGAGGAGGTCCTGGCCCGGCGCCCCACCGGTGTGATCGCCGTCTCCGCCGAGCTGAGCGACCACGAGTACGCGCAGCTCGCCAGCAGGTCCATCCCGCTCGTCGCGCTCGACCCGCACGGCGAGCCGAGCCATCGCGTCCCCTCGGTCGGCGCGACGAACTGGAACGGCGGCCTGTCGGCCACCCGCCACCTGCTGGAGCTCGGGCACCGCAGGATCGCGATGATCAACGGCCCGGCGGCACTGATGTGCTGCCGCGCCCGGCTCGACGGCTACCGCGCGGCCATGGAGACCGCGGGCGTGCCCGTCGACCCCCGCTACCTGCGGACCGGTCCGCTCTACGTGGAGACCGGCCGTACCGAGGCGCGAGCATTGTTCGCCCTCCCCGACCGGCCCACCGCCGTCTTCGCCGGCAACGATCTGCAGGCACTCGGGGTCTACCAGGCGGCCCTGCGGGCCGGGCTGCGCGTGCCCGACGACCTCAGCGTCGTCGGTTTCGACGACCTGCCGCTCGCCCACTGGACGGACCCGCCGATGACCACCGTCCATCAGCCGCTGGCCAAGATGGGCGCCGCCGCCGCGGAACTCGTCATGGCGGTCAGCGCGGGCGACACGTCCGAACACCACCGCATCGAGCTCGCCACCCACCTCGTCGTACGCGGGAGCACGGCCCCACCGGCCTGACCGGCGGCGGGCCGGAGGCGGCCGCCGAGGCGGCGCAGTCTTTCGGGTCGTCGGCGATCGAGGCGGTGAGGTGAGGTTGTGTCCGCCCGGGGCATCCGGTCGCCGGGGTCCGTTCGAATGACTGTACGTGGAGAGATGGGAGACCGCTGAGAAGCGGGAGGCCGAGGCGGACGGCACGCCCCCCGCGCGGCGCGGCGGCCGGCCGCCCTCGCGACGGCCGGGCGGGCC